>NZ_JBUEGE010000016.1:0-207799 GCF_054963755.1 Streptomyces sp. EDA2-14 | reverse complement strand
AGGGGTTTGTCCTCGCGGCTGTTGGGCCGTTCCGACGAGTGAGACTTTAGCGGATTCCCGGCCCCCGAGCTAATCGGGGCCCCGTCCTTTCGAACGTGGATTCCTCATTCCGCAAAAGCACACGTAAACGCAGACGACGACCGATCAGAAGTCAGTCGTCGAGCGTTGAATGGTCTTGCGGAGTGGCTGTCCGGGGACCGACCGGGGTCGGCGCTCACGGCGGACAACTCGGAGAACACTACGGATGGGCCCGGGGCGTGTCAACTTCGCGCCCCGGGGTCGTACGGCGGTCAGCTGTTGTTGCCGGAGGCCAGTTCGCGGCTGCGGTCGCGGGCGGCTTCGAGGGCCGCGATGAGGGCGGCGCGGACGCCGTGGCTTTCGAGCTCGCGGATGGCGTTGATGGTCGTGCCGGCCGGGGACGTCACGTTCTCGCGGAGCCTGACCGGGTGCTCGCCGCTGTCGCGCAGCATCGTGGCCGCGCCGATGGCGGACTGGACGATGAGGTCGTGGGCCTTGTCGCGCGGGAGGCCGAGCAGGATGCCCGCGTCCGTCATGGCTTCCACGAGAAAGAAGAAGTAGGCCGGGCCCGAGCCGGAGAGTGCCGTGCACGCGTCCTGCTGGGACTCGGGGACGCGGAGGGTCTTGCCCACCGAGCCGAAGAGTTCCTCGGCGTGCGTCAGGTGCGCGCTCGTCGCGTGGGTGCCTGCGGAGATGACGGACATGGCCTCGTCGACCAGGGCCGGGGTGTTCGTCATGACGCGGACCACCGGGGTGCCCTCGGGGAGGCGCTCCTCGAAGAACGTGGTGGGGATGCCGGCCGCGCCGCTGATGACCAGGCGGTCCGCCGGGACGTGCGGGGCGAGTTCCGTGAGCAGCGTGCCCATGTCCTGCGGCTTGACCGTGAGGATCAGGGTGTCGGCCTCCTTGGCCGCCTCCTCGTTGGTGACCGGAGTGACGCCGTACCGGTCGCGGAGTTCCTCGGCCCGTTCCGGTCGGCGGGTCGTGACCATGAGGTCGCTCGGTGCCCAGCCGCCGCGGATCATTCCACTGAGCAGGGCTTCACCGATCTTGCCCGTGCCGAGTACGGCGACCTTGTGGCGCGAGTGCTGGCTCATGAGCGGGGCCTTCCGTGTGCGTCCGTCCGTCCGCAGGCATCCTCGCATCGGTGGTGGCCGCCGTTCGCGGCTGTCCGGTGGGCGGAACGGGCCGGGGCTCCGGTACGGGCGGCCGGGTCTCACGCCGTGCGGCGGCGCAGGGTCGCCGCGCCGAGGCCCAGGACCAGGACCGCGCAGCCGGCGACGATCACGACGTCGCGGACGTAGGTGGCGGTGAGGTCGGTGTGCTTGAGGACCTCGTTCATGCCGTCGACCGCGTACGACATGGGGAGCACGTCGGAGATCGCCTCCAGGATCGGGTGCATGTTGGCGCGGGCGGTGAACAGTCCGCAGAGCAGCAGCTGCGGGAAGATCACCGCCGGCATGAACTGGACCGCCTGGAACTCCGATGCCGCGAAGGCCGAGACGAAGAGGCCGAGGGCCGTGCCGAGCAGGGCGTCGAGGAGGGCGACCAGGAGGAGGAGCCAGGCCGATCCGGTGACGTCGAGGTCCAGGACCCAGAGGGCGAGGCCGGTCGCCAGGAGCGACTGGATGATCGCCACGGTGCCGAAGGCGAGCGCGTAGCCGCCGATCAGATCGGCCTTCGCGAGCGGCATGGACAGGAGGCGTTCCAGGGTGCCGCTCGTGCGTTCGCGCAGTGTGGCGATGGAGGTCACCAGGAACATCGTGATCAGCGGGAAGATGCCGAGGAGCGAGGCGCCGATGGCGTTGAAGGTGGCCTGGCTGCCGTCGAACACGTAGCGGAGCAGGAAGAGCATCACGAACGGGACGAGCAGCATCAGGGCGATCGAGCGCGGGTCGTGGCGGAGCTGGCGCAGGACGCGGAGCGCGGTGGCGGTGGTGCGGTACGTGTTCATGGCGGGCTTCCCGGGGCGTCAGTGGGTGCGTCGGTGCATGCGTCGGTACGTACGTCAGTGCGTCGTGGGGCGGGGCGCGCTCGCGTTCGCCTCGTCGACCAGGTGGAGGAAGGCCTCCTCGACCGTGGCGGTCGCGGTGCGCTCGCGCAGGGCGTCGGGGCCGTCGTCGGCGAGGAGTTCGCCCTCGCGCATGAGGAGGAGGCGGTGGCAGCGCTCGGCCTCGTCCATGACGTGCGAGGAGACGAGGATCGTGGCGCCGCGGGCGGCGAGGTCGTGGAAGAGGTTCCACAGGTCGCGGCGGAGGACCGGGTCGAGGCCGACCGTCGGCTCGTCGAGGACGAGGAGTTCGGGGGTGCCGAGGAGGGCGACGGCCAGGGAGACGCGGCTGAGCTGGCCGCCGGAGAGGGTGCCGGCGAGCGCGTCGGCGTGGGAGGCGAGGTCCACGTCGGTGAGGACCCGGTCGGCCTCGGCCCGGCGGCGGTCGGCCGCGGACCTGCCGGGGAGCAGGACGGACGCGAAGTAGTCGAGGTTCTGGCGGATGGTGAGGTCGAGGTAGACGGAGGGGGCCTGGGTCACGTAGCCGACGCGGGAGCGCAGCTTTGGGTGGCCTGCCGGGTGGTCGAGGACCGTGAGGGTGCCGGTGACCTTGGCCTGGGTGCCGACGACGGCGCGCATGAGGGTCGACTTGCCGCAGCCCGAGGGGCCGAGCAGGCCGGTGATCTGGCCGCGCGGGACGGTGAAGTCCAGGCCGCGCAGCACGGTGCGGGGGCCTCGGACGACGGTGAGTCCGGCGGCGTCCACGGCGGGCGACTGCGTTTTATTCATCACACGATGAATAATCCTCCGGGCCTCTCGCGCCGTCAAGGCATACGGAGGTCAGGGGCGGCGCACCACCGTGAGCTCCACCGCGTACGCGTCCTCGACGATGCCGTCGGGGAAGGTGCGCAGGAGCTGGGCGCGCTCGTCGGCGAGGACGGGGGCGGAGCGCTCGGGGCCGAGGACCGCGAAGTACGAGCGGCTGGCCAGGTGTCCCAGGTGGGTGTCGACCGGGATGCGGCGGGTCCAGTGCAGTCGGCGGTGGACGGGGACGGGCGCCGGGTCGAGGCCGAGCGCCGTGACGAGGCGCGGGGCGTCGGAGCCGACGCCGTGCCGGTGGTAGCCGGGGAGGCGTTCCCTGAGGCGGGTCTCCTGGGCGGCGGTCCACTCGACGTCGGGGTCGGGCACGTTCCACCACAGGGCGAGCGCGCCGCCGGGGCGCAGCACGCGCAGCGCCTCAGGGACCGAGCGCGCCGGGTCGGTCCAGTGCCAGGACTGGGCGTACGTGATCAGGTCGAGGCTCGCGTCCGCGAACGGGAGGGCGTCGCCGACGGCGCGGACGAGGGGGATGCCGGGGTGGGCGCGGCGCAGTTCGGCGCCCATGCCGGGGCCCGGTTCCACGGCGACGACCTCGGCGCCGCGCCCGGCGAGCAGGGTGGTCGCGATGCCGGTGCCCGCGCCCACGTCGGCGACGCGTGCACCGTGCAGCGGGCGGTCCGCCAACTCCGCTACCGCGTCGAAGAGTTGCGGAGGGTAGCCGGGGCGGGCGGTGGCGTACTGGTGGGCCACCGAGTCGAAGGAGCGGGCGAAGTCGGCTTCTGAGGGCATGGGGGCATCGTGCCCGCGCCCCGCCGGGTTGTCAGGATTTGCGCTTCTTCTTCGACGGGTTGCCGGTGCGCCGGGCCGAGCGGCGCACGTACTGGTCGCGGGCCGTCTCGTACTCCTGCCTGCGCAGCTTCTCGCCGGGGGCCTCGACCAGGCAGCGCATTGCGTACGCGAGCAGGACGCCGACGAAGCCGATCGCCATGAAGCCGCGCAGCGACGCCTGCTTCTCGGGGTCGTGGCGCTCGGTGAAGCCGGTGCGGGTGCGGGCGAAGGCGAGCGCGCTGCACACCGCGAACATCACGACGAGCAGCACGTTCACCAGGGATCCGACGTCGGCGATCGCCAGTCCCTCGTAGGCGAAGCGGAGCACGAAGCAGCCGGCGACGGCCAGGGCGAGCGCGCCCACGCCGACCGCGGCACGGCGCAGGCCGTAGTTGCCGCTGTGGTCGACCCAGGTCGTGCCGAAGAAGCGGATCTCCTCGGGCTGGGGCCCCGGGGCCGGGGAGGTGCTGGGGGTGCCGGTTTCGTCGCTCACGCCCCCGATTATCACCGGACCGGGGTGCGGGGCCCGCAGCCCGGTCCGGTGGGGGTGCGCGCGGCTCAGGCGCAGCGGGGCGCCACGTAGCCGTCGCTACCCGTCTTCACGTAGGTGTCGGAGACGTACTCGCCGACGCCGATGTTGTCCCAGACCTTCGACGTGCCGTACGGGCCCGCGACCGTCTCGCCCGGCTTCTGGCAGAAGACCGAGACGCGCGCGCCCAGCGGCAGCACGCGCACGACGCGGTACTGCGTGCCGGGGCCGCTGCGGACGTTCACGTTGTAGCCCGGTGCCACCGGGTAGTTCATCGACGCTGCCGCCGCTTCCACCGACTGCTGAGCCGACTGCTCGTCCACTGCCACGGTTCCTGTCTCTCCCCGTCGGACGGGCCCCGTTCAGCGTTCATTGAGGGCCCGTTGAAACGTCTCTGCTGAACTGTCGAACACGCAGGCTAGCAAGGCTCGTTCGTGTCGTACGAACCATCGACTAGGCTCCGAGCGTCGCGCGTGCACGAAAGATCGCGACGTCATCCACGGGGGTGGACATGCCGTCACACAACAGCATCGGGTCCGGCGCGGAAGCGGAACTCCCGGAGTACGCCGGGAACTATCGGCTCACGGAGCGCCTGGGCGCGGGCGGCATGGGTGTCGTGCATCTGGCGCGGTCGGCGGCGGGGCTGCCGCTCGCGGTGAAGGTAGTGCACGCCGAGTTCGCCGAGGACCCCGAGTTCAGGGGGCGGTTCCGGCAGGAGGTGGCGGCCGCGCGGCGGGTCAGCGGGGCCTTCACCGCGCCGGTCGTGGACGCCGATCCGGAGGCCGGGCGGCCGTGGATGGCCACGCTGTACATCCCCGGCCCGACGCTCGCCGACCACGTCAAGCGGAACGGGCCGATGACGCCCGCGCAGCTGCGGCACCTGACGGCGGGCCTCGCGGAGGCGCTGCGCGACATCCACCGTGCCGGTGTCGTGCACCGCGATCTGAAGCCGAGCAATGTGCTGCTCGCCGAGGACAGCCCCAAGGTCATCGACTTCGGGATCTCCCGGCCCAAGGACAGCGAACTGCGCACCGAGACGGGCAAGTTGATCGGTACGCCGCCGTTCATGGCGCCCGAGCAGTTCCGCCGTCCGCGCGAAGTCGGCCCGGCCGCCGACGTGTTCGCGCTCGGCTCGCTGCTGGTGCACGCGGCGACGGGGCGCGGCCCGTTCGACTCCGACAGCCCCTACCTGGTGGCGTACCAAGTCGTGCACGACGAACCGGACGTGTCCGGCGTGCCCGAGGAGCTGGCGCCGCTCGTCCTCGACTGTCTGGCGAAGGAGCCGGAGGACCGGCCCACACCGGACGAGCTGATGGCGCGGCTGCGGCACATCGCGGCGCGGTACGACACGCAGGCGTACGGGACGCGGACGCGCGAGGCGGCACCCGCGTTCATACCGGCGCAGCGGTCGCCGGTCGAGTCCCGCCCTGTCGGCGCGCCCGGGGCCGTCGATGCCTTCGAGGTCGTCGGCTCCTCCGACCACACCGGCTCGCCCGAATACCTCGACTCCCCCGGCGAGGCGGTGGTCGCGCCGGAGCCGGCCGCCCGCAGGCGCGTGCGCCACCGCGGCCTGATCACCCTGGCCGGGGTCCTGGCGCTGGGCGGCGCGCTCACCGTGCCGCTCCTCACGAGTGGCGGCGACGGCACCGGCACGCGCACCGCGCCCGCCGGGTCCCCCACCACGTTCCACCCCTGGCAGCGCAAGCTCGGCGCCGACACCGCGCCCGCCTGCTCGTACGGGGCCGGGAGTCTGCACTGCGCCGTGCCGGGCGCGCTGGCCGTGGCGCTGGATCCGCGGGACGGTTCGGTGCTGTGGAAGCGGAAGGCGTCCGGCGCCCCGGGGGAGGTCGGCGGGGCGGCGCCCGTGGTGTCGGGCGGGCTGGTGCACGCGCTCACCCCGGACGGGTCCCGGCTCGTCGCGATGGACGCCGGTACGGGCACGTCGCGCTGGTCGAAGGACGTTTCGCGGTTCCAGGGGCAGGTGGGCCACGCGGCGGGGCGGGTGCTCCTCGCGGCGCCCGACGGCACGCTCAGCGCGCTCGACGGGGCGACCGGGAGACAGGAGTGGCAGCGCCGGCTGCCCGGTGCGCCGACCACCCAGCCCGTCCTCTCGGACGTCGGCGGGGGCCTCGCCTATGTGACGACTCCGGCGCCCGACGGGACGAACACGCTGGTGAGCGCGGTGGATCCGAAGACGGGCGACATCCGCTGGCAGCACAGCTCGCCGGGCAGCGCGACCCCGGTCGGGGTGTCCGGCGGTGTCGTCTGGTGCACGGAGCAGAACGCGTCGAGCGACACCGTCGCCCTCGTCGGCCACCGACTCACGGACGGGGCGGTCGCGCGCCGCGTACGGCTTTCGCTGCCGCTGACCGCCGCGACGGCGGCGCTGCACGGCGACACCGCGTATCTGCTCGCCTCAGGTGGCGGGCTCGTGGCGCAGGACCTGAAGTCGGGCAAGCAGCTGTGGCGCTCGGAGACCTCGGTGAGCCGGGGCTCGGCGCCCGCCGTCGACCCCGCGTCGGACCGGGTGTACGTATCGGCGCCCGACGGGCGGCTGCTCGCCGTGGACCGGCGTACCGGGGCCCCGGTCGGTCAGAGCAGCCCCCGGCCGGCGGGCCGCTCGGACCGGGTGGTCGTCGATCTCCCGGCACCGGTCGTGAGCGGCGGCCGGGTGTACGGCAGCGCTCCGGACGGCACCGTGTTCGGTGCCGCCACGGAGGACCGCTAGGGACTCGTCAGCCGAGCTGCGACACGTCGCGGACCGCGCCCGTGTCGGCGCTGGTCGCCATCGCGGCGTACGCGCGCAGAGCGGCCGAGACCTTGCGCTCGCGGGCCTTGGGGGCGTAGACGCCGCCCAGTGCCTCGCGCCGCGCGGCCAGCTCCTCCTCGCTCACGAGGAGTTCGATGCCGCGGTTGGGGATGTCGATGCGCACGCGGTCGCCGTCCTCGACGAGCGCGATCGTGCCACCGGCGGCGGCCTCGGGCGAGGCGTGGCCGATGGACAGGCCCGACGTGCCGCCGGAGAAGCGGCCGTCCGTGACGAGCGCGCACGCCTTTCCGAGGCCGCGGCCCTTCAGGTACGAGGTCGGGTAGAGCATCTCCTGCATGCCGGGGCCGCCCTTGGGGCCCTCGTAGCGGATGACGACGACGTCGCCCTCCTTGACCTGCTTGAGCAGGATCTTCTCGACGGCCTCCTCCTGCGACTCGCAGACGACGGCCGGGCCCTCGAAGGTCCAGATGGACTCGTCGACACCGGCGGTCTTCACGACGCAGCCGTTCTCGGCGAGGTTGCCCTTGAGAACGGCGAGGCCGCCGTCCTCCGAGTAGGCGTGGGCGACGTCGCGGATGCAGCCGCCCGCCGCGTCCGTGTCGAGGGAGTCCCAGCGCTCGGACTGCGAGAAGGCCTCGGCGGAGCGCTTGCAGCCGGGGGCCGCGTGCCACAGCTCATTGGCCTCGTCGGTCGCGGCGCCGCCGCGGATGTCCCAGGCGTCCAGCCATTCCTTGATGGACGCGGAGTGGACGGTGTGCACGTCCTCGTGGAGCAGACCGCCGCGGTACAGCTCGCCGAGGATCGCGGGGATGCCGCCGGCGCGGTGCACGTCCTCCATGTAGTACGTGCCGCCGGGCGCCACGTTCGGGGCGACCTTGGACAGGCACGGGACGCGGCGCGAGACGGCGTCCATGTCGGCCAGCGTGTAGTCGAGCTCGGCCTCCTGCGCGGCGGCCAGCAGGTGCAGGATCGTGTTCGTGGAGCCGCCCATGGAGATGTCGAGCGCCATGGCGTTGTCGAAGGCGGCGCGGGTCGCAATGTTGCGCGGCAGCACCGAGTCGTCGTCGCCGTCGTAGTAGCGCTTGGCGATCTCGACGACCGTGGCGCCCGCCTTCTCGTACAGCGCCTTGCGGGCGGTGTGCGTGGCGAGCACCGAGCCGTTGCCCGGCAGGGAGAGGCCGATGGCCTCGGTCAGGCAGTTCATCGAGTTGGCGGTGAACATGCCGGAACAGGAGCCGCACGTCGGACAGGCGTTCTCCTCGATGCGGAGGATGTCCTCGTCCGAGACGCTCTCGTTCACCGCGTCGCTGATCGCGTTGACCAGGTCGAGCTTGCGGACCGTGCCGTCGACCAGCGTGGCCTTGCCGGCCTCCATGGGGCCGCCGGAGACGAAGACCGTCGGGATGTTGAGCCGCAGCGCGGCGTTCAGCATGCCGGGCGTGATCTTGTCGCAGTTCGAGATGCAGATCAGCGCGTCCGCGCAGTGCGCCTCGACCATGTACTCGACCGAGTCCGCGATCAGGTCGCGGGAGGGCAGCGAGTAGAGCATGCCGCCGTGGCCCATCGCGATGCCGTCGTCGACCGCGATCGTGTTGAACTCGCGGGCGATGCCGCCGGCGGCCGTGATGGCCTCGCTGACGATGCGGCCCACGGGCGACAGGTGCGTGTGACCGGGCACGAACTCCGTGAAGGAGTTGGCGACCGCGACGATCGGCTTCCGGCCGATGTCCGCACCGGGTACACCGGAGGCACGCATAAGGGCGCGGGCGCCCGCCATGTTGCGGCCGTGGGTGACTGTGCGGGACCTCAGCTCGGGCATCGTCGCTCGCTCCTTCAGAGGGATGAAGACTGTCTCCCGAGACTACGCCGCCGATCCGAGCCCCGGACAGGGTGTCCGAATGACGGGACACCCGTCTCACGAGCTGCTACGCGGGCGGGCCTCACGGCCCGGTCAGATGCCCCTGCACCACGGGGGCGAGCCGCGCGATGATCCGCTCCGGGTCCGCGGAGGCCAGCGGCTCCGCCTTGATCACGTACCGGATCATCGCGGTGCCCATGAGCTGGGCGGCGGCCAGCGAGACCCGCAGTTCGGCCTCGCCCTCCGGCAGGTCGAGGCGCTCGGCGATCCGGGCGAGCAGCTGCGTGGCGACGAGCCGGCGGAGGACGCCCGCCGCCGCCTCGTTGTTCAGCGCGGAGCGCACGATGGCGAGCAGCGGGGCGCGGGTCGCGGGCGCCTCCCACACACCGAAGAAGAACCGGGTCATGCGCTCGCCGACCCCGTCCAGGGGGCCGTCCGCCAGCGCGGCGGGGGCGTCCAGGGCCGGGGCGAGCGCCACCTCGATCGACGCGGCGAACACCTGCTCCTTGGTGCCGAAGTAGTGGTGGACCAGGGCCGAGTCCACCCCGGCGGCCTTCGCGATGCCGCGCACCGAGGCCTTGTCGTAGCCACGCGCGGCGAACTCCTCGCGGGCCACGTCGAGGATCCGGGCCCGGGTGTCCCCGCTCTCCGTACGAGCGGGGCGGCCCCGGCGACGTACCGGCTCGGTCATGAACGCGGGATCCGCGCCGCCGACGCCAGGTGCAGCCGCGCGAAGGCGAGGGCCTCCGCCAGGTCGGCCTCGCGCTCGGCGCTGGACATGGCGCGCCGCGTGTTGACCTCGATGACGACGTGGCCGTCGAAGCCGGTCACGGCGAGGCGCTCCAGGAGTTCGGCGCAGGGCTGGGTGCCGCGGCCGGGCACGAGGTGCTCGTCCTTGTTCGACCCGCCGCCGTCGGCGAGATGCACATGGCCGAGCCGGTCTCCCATCCGGTCGATCATCTGCATCGCGTCGGTCCTCGCGGTCGCGGTGTGACTGAGGTCGACCGTGAAGTGCCGGTAGTCGTCCTTCGTCACGTCCCAGTCCGGCGCGTACGCGAGCATCTCGCGGTCCCGGTAGCGCCACGGGTACATGTTTTCGACGGCGAACCGCACATCGGTCTCGTCCGCCATTCTCCAGACGCCCTGCACGAACTCCCGCGCGTACTGCCGCTGCCAGCGGAACGGCGGGTGCACGACCACGGTCGACGCGCCCAGCTTCTCCGCGGCGGACCGCGCGCGCTGCAGTTTCACCCACGGGTCCGTCGACCACACGCGCTGCGTGATCAGCAGACATGGCGCGTGTACGGCGAGGATCGGGATGCGGTGGTAGTCGGAGAGGCGGCGCAGGGCCTCTATGTCCTGGCTGACGGGATCGGTCCAGACCATGACCTCAACGCCGTCGTAGCCCAGGCGCGCGGCGATCTCGAAGGCCGTCGCGGTCGACTCCGGATATACAGAGGCCGTCGACAGGGCGACCTTCGCATCCGGGATGCGCACCACTGGTTCTGCCACGGGGACAGGGTACGGGGCTCCGTCCGTCGCCGTGCGCCCACCCGTTCCCAGGCCTCGGGGCTCCGCCCCGGACCCCGCGGGCTCTCGTCCGAAAGGCGGGCTGAAAAGATCGGGGCTCCGCCCCGGACCCCGCGCCTCAATCGCCGGCGGGGCTTGAAATACCGGCACCGGTACCGCCTGGGGTCAGGTCGTCGGCAGGTGGTCGAGGCGGCGGAGGATGACGCCCTCGCGGAGGGCCCAGGGGCAGATTTCGAGGGTCTCGACGCCGAAGAGGTCCATCGCACCCTCCGCCACCAGCGCCCCGGCGAGGAGCTGACCGGCGCGGCCCTCCGAGACGCCCGGCAGCTCGGCGCGCTCGTCCACGGTCATCGCGGCGAGCCGGGGCACCCAGTCCTCCAGGGACTTGCGCTTCAACTCACGCTGTACGTAGAGCCCTTCCGCGGAGCGGGCCGCCCCGGCCAGGCGCGCCAGCTGCTTGAACGTCTTCGACGTGGCCACCACGTGGTCCGGTGCGCCGAACCGGCTGAACTCCCCGACCGTGCGCGCGATCTGCGCCCGCACATGCCGCCGCAGCGCCTTCACGTCGTCCGGATCCGCCGGGTCCCCCGGCAGCCAGCCGCCCGTCAGCCGCCCCGCACCGAGCGGCAGCGACACCGCGGCGTCCGGCTCCTCGTCGATGCCGTACGCGATCTCCAGCGAACCGCCGCCGATGTCGAGCACCAGCAGCCTGCCCGCGGACCAGCCGAACCAGCGCCGGGCCGCGAGGAACGTGAGCCGTGCCTCTTCCTCGCCGCTGAGCACCCGTAGTTCGACGCCCGTGGCCTCCTTGACCCGCGCGAGGACGTCGTCGGCGTTGCTGGCCTCGCGCACCGCCGACGTCGCGAACGGCAGCAGGTCCTCCACGCCCTTGTCCTCGGCGGCCTCCAGCGCCTCGCTGACCGTCCCGATCAGCTGGTCCACGCCGTCGGGCCCGATCGCCCCGCGGTCGTCGAGGAGTTGGGCGAGGCGCAATTCGGCCTTGTGCGAATGCGCGGGCAGGGGGCGGGCGCCCGGATGCGCGTCCACCACGAGCAGATGGACCGTATTCGAACCCACGTCGAGGACACCGAGTCTCATGTAAAGAACGCTACTGCTCCGGACGGCTTGCCCGGTCCGGGAGGTCGGAGTGAAGCCCCTTGCGCGCTTACTCTGGAACGGTGCCAAAGACGAAAAAGGCCAAGGCCGACAAGAGCGACAAGAAGACGAAGTCGGCAAAGCAGGAGCTGAAGAACCAGAAAGAACTTCGGAAGCAGAAGGCCGGACCGGCGGCCGAGCCGGACGAGAAGCCCATCGACTTCCCGCGCGCGTGGGTCGAGTTCCCGGATCCGGCGGACGACGAGCAGGTCTTCCGCTGCGATCTGACATGGCTGACCTCTCGTTGGAGCTGCATCTTCGGCAGCGGCTGCCAGGGCATCCAGGCGGGCCGCGCCGACGACGGCTGCTGCACGCTCGGCGCCCACTTCTCCGACGAGGACGACGAGAAGCGGGTGGCGCAGCACGTGGCACGCCTCACGCCGGACATCTGGCAGCACCACGACGTCGGCACCGAGACCGGCTGGGTGTCGACGGACGAGGACGGGGACCGCCAGACCCGCCCGTACGAGGGCTCGTGCATCTTCCAGAACCGGCCGGGCTTCAAGGGCGGTGCGGGCTGCTCGCTGCACATCCTGGCGCTCAAGGAGGGCCGCGAGCCCCTGGAGACGAAGCCGGACGTCTGCTGGCAGCTCCCGGTCCGCCGTACCTACGAGTGGATCGAGCGGCCGGACGACACCAAGATCCTCCAGGTCTCGATCGGCGAGTACGACCGCCGCGGCTGGGGTCCGGGCGGCCACGACCTGCACTGGTGGTGCACGTCGGCGACCTCGGCGCACGGCGCGGGCGACCCGGTCTACGTCAGTTACGGGCCGGAGCTCACCGAGCTGATGGGCAAGGCCGGTTACGACAAGCTGGTCGAGCTGTGCGAGGAGCGGCTCGCGGCCGCGCCCAAGGGGCTGCCGCTGGTCGCCCCGCACCCCGCCGACCCGGCGTAACGCACTCACCCGGCGGTCCGGAGTCCGGCGTCAGGGGGTCTGGGACGGCGATCCCGTCCCGGACCCGTCGGTCTCGGACGGCGACGGCGAGTCGGTCGGCGATCCCGAGTCGGTGGGCTCGGGGTCGCTCGGGCTCGGCGTCGGGTTCTCGGTCGGCTGCGTCGTCGGGTCGGGCGAGGTGCGCGTCGGTGTCGGCGTGGGCCGGGTCGACGGGGAGGAGTGGGACGGCGAGGGCCGCGAGGTGCCGCCTCCACCGCCGGAACCGGAACCCCCGTACCCCTCAAGGGAGATGACCGCCCCTGAGGGGTCGATCCCGACGTGGGCGGTCCAGTGCCCGCGCGGCTCGCGCCGCTGGTCCACGTAGACGTGGATCGTCAGCGACTCGCCGGGGCGCAGCGTCCCCGATGCCTGGCTCAGGTACAGCCACGACGCGTCCGTGGAGGCGCTCCAGTCGACGGGCGAGCGGCCCGACGCGGTGAGCGTGATCGCCGTCGCGTTCCCACTGGGCTGGGCCTCCACCGTGATGCGGCCGGGGCCGCGGCCCGCGTGCGCGGGCGGCGACGTGACCTCCACGGAGACGTCGGGCGAGCGGCTGCCCGCGGTGAAGCCGGGGTCGGGGCTCGTCTGCGCGTTCCCCGCGTTCTCGTACGCGCCGCCGGTGCGCTCGCCGTCGAGGTGGTCGGGCCCGCCCTCCTCGCTGGCCGTCACGGAGCGTCCGTCCGCGGCCTCGCCGGTCAGCGGCGCGCCCCGGTAGGCGGCCCACAGGGCGAGCACCGGGGCGGCGACCACGGTGGCGACCACGGTCGTCGTCACGGCACGCGAGCGGAGCCGGTCGCGGCGGGCCGCCCGGTCCTTGGGGTCCATCGGGTAGCCGCGCCGGTCGAAGCGCGGGGCGCCGCCGGCCCGCCGGCTGTGCATCGCGAAGTGCAGGGCCGGGCGCGGGGCCTCCACGAGGGGCAGCGCGGCGGGCTTCACCGACGTGCCGGGCCAGGCGCTGGGCGCGGCGCGCTCCGCGGTGCGGCGGCAGCGCGGGCAGTTGTCGACGTGCCGGACCAGCTCGCGGCGCAGGGCGGCCGAGAGCAGCACCTGGTTGTCCCCCGTGAGGCGGGCGACGCTGGGGCAGGTGCCGGTCTCGACGACGGCGAGGGCGGCGCGGGTCCGCTCGACCTCGCAGGCCGCGGCCGAGAGCAGCTCGCGGGTGGCGGTGGGGTCGCTGCCGAGGACGGCGGCGACCTCGCGCGGGGACAGCTGGTGGCGCACGGCCAGCTCCAGGGCCTCGCGCTGCTCGGGGGTGGTGCCCGCGGCCTCCGGCCAGGCGAGCTGGGCCAGTTGCCGCCTGCGCTCCTCCTGGAGGAGCCCGTCCTCCTGGCCGCCCTCGGAGCCACCGTTCTTCGCGGGCTCGGAGGCGCGCTGGCCGCTGGCGTGCGCCCCCTGCCTGCGCCGATTGGCCTCGGCCAGCCTGCGCAGGCAGGACCAGCGGGCCAGCGCGTAGAGCCAGGCCCTGCGCTCGGCGGGCGAATCGCCTGCCGGGGCGCGCGAGCCGCGCCGCTCGGCGAGCGCGAGGGCGTCACCGAGGGCCTCGGTCGCCTCGTCGTGGTCGCAGAGCACGGAGAGGCAGTAGGTGAACAGGCCGTCCAGACAGGACTCGTAGCGGGCGGGCGGACGCTGCGGGGCGGTGCGCGGCCCCTGCCGCCTCGCCCCGGTGCGGTGCGCCCGGTGCGCGCCGGTGGTCTGTGTGGGAGTTTCCGGCCTGCTGCTCATCACCGTGCGACCGTAGGCGCAGCACACGGGGGCTTCCTCCCCCTTGAGCACATTTAATCCTTACGGGTGAAACGATCCCTCAAAAGAGGACAGGAATCCGCCATTCCGTGGCCAGCGCGGCTACGCGGGGCGACCGCCAGAGGCACATGCCGACGGGAACGACGACGTCAACGGCGGTGCCCGCCGCGTTGTCAGTGCTGCCCGCTACGGTTTCGTCCATGGCTGCCCGTACGAAATCCAAGGACCGTCCGTCCTACCGCTGCACCGAATGCGGCTGGCAGACGGCCAAGTGGCTGGGCCGCTGCCCCGAGTGCCAGGCGTGGGGGACGATCGACGAGTACGGCGCGCCCGCCGTGCGCACCACCGCACCGGGCCGCGTCACCACGTCGGCGCTGCCCATCGGCAAGGTCGACGGCAAGCAGGCGACGGCCCGGACCACCGGCGTGCCCGAGCTGGACCGGGTCCTCGGCGGCGGCCTGGTGCCCGGCGCGGTGGTGCTGCTCGCGGGCGAGCCCGGCGTCGGCAAGTCCACGCTGCTGCTGGACGTGGCGGCGAAGTCGGCCAGTGACGAGCACAAGACCCTCTACGTGACGGGCGAGGAGTCCGCCTCCCAGGTCCGCCTGCGCGCCGACCGCATCCACGCGATCGACGACCACCTGTACCTGGCGGCCGAGACCGACCTGGCCTCCGTCCTCGGCCACTTGGACGCGGTGAAGCCGTCGCTGCTGATCCTGGACTCCGTACAGACCGTGGCGTCCGGGGAGATCGACGGGGCGCCCGGCGGCATGGCCCAGGTCCGCGAGGTGGCCGGGGCGCTGATCCGCGCCTCCAAGGAGCGCGGCATGTCCACGCTCCTGGTCGGTCACGTCACCAAGGAGGGCGCCATCGCGGGCCCGCGCCTCCTGGAGCACCTGGTCGACGTCGTCCTGAACTTCGAGGGCGACCGGCACGCGCGCCTGCGCCTCGTCCGCGGCGTCAAGAACCGCTACGGGACGACGGACGAGGTCGGCTGCTTCGAGCTGCACGACGAGGGCATCACGGGCCTGGCCGACCCCAGCGGCCTGTTCCTGACCCGGCGCGACGAGCCGGTGCCCGGCACCTGCCTGACCGTCACCCTGGAGGGCCGCCGCCCGCTGGTCGCCGAGGTCCAGGCGCTCACGGTCGACTCCCAGATCCCCTCCCCGCGGCGTACGACGTCCGGGCTGGAGACCTCCCGCGTCTCGATGATGCTGGCCGTGCTCGAACAGCGCGGGCGGATCAGCGCGTTGGGCAAGCGGGACATCTACTCCGCGACGGTCGGCGGAGTGAAGCTCTCCGAGCCCGCCGCCGACCTGGCCATCGCCCTCGCCCTCGCCTCCGCGGCGAGCGACACCCCGCTGCCCAAGAACCTCGTCGCGATCGGAGAAGTGGGCCTCGCGGGCGAGGTCAGGCGGGTCACGGGCGTGCAGCGCCGGCTCGCCGAGGCGCACCGGCTCGGGTTCACGCACGCGCTGGTCCCGGCCGATCCCGGAAAGATTCCGGCCGGTATGAAGGTCCTGGAAGTCGCCGATATAGGGGATGCTCTGCGGGTGCTGCCGACGGGTCGTCGCCGAGAGGCCCCACGGGAGCCGGAGCAGCGCCGGTAGACTTTGCCCTGGTCTCGCCTGTGCGTACGAACGCGAGGGACGAGGACACCGAGCCCCAGGGCACCCCAAAGTCTGCGATCCGGAGGAGTGCAGTGGCAGCCAACGACCGGGCGGCAACTCCCGGCAAGTCCGGCGGAAGCTCCGGTGCGGACAGTCTCATGCGCGCCGCACTGAGCGCCGTCGCGCCCGGAACCGCCCTGCGCGACGGCCTGGAGCGCATCCTCCGCGGCAACACCGGAGGGCTGATCGTCCTCGGCTCCGACAAGACGGTCGAGTCGATGTGCACGGGCGGCTTCATCCTCGACGTGGAGTTCACGGCCACGCGCCTGCGCGAGCTGTGCAAGCTCGACGGCGGCATCGTCGTCTCCTCGAACCTGGACAAGATTCTCCGGGCCGGCGTGCAGTTGGTGCCGGACCCGATGATCCCCACGGAGGAGACGGGCACGCGGCACCGCACGGCGGACCGCGTCAGCAAGCAGGTGTCGTACCCCGTCGTCTCCGTCTCCCAGTCGATGCGCCTGATCGCGCTGTACGTGGACGGTCAGCGCCGCGTCCTGGAGGACTCGGCGGCGATCCTGTCCCGCGCCAACCAGGCCCTTGCGACCCTGGAGCGCTACAAGCTGCGCCTCGACGAGGTGGCGGGCACGCTCTCCGCCCTGGAGATCGAGGACCTGGTCACGGTCCGGGACGTCACGGCGGTCGCGCAGCGCCTGGAGATGGTGCGCCGCATCGCCACGGAGATCGCCGAGTACGTCGTCGAGTTGGGCACCGACGGGCGGCTTCTGGCGCTTCAGCTCGACGAGTTGATCGCGGGCGTCGAGCCGGAGCGCGAGCTGGTCGCGCGGGACTACGTGCCCGAGCCCACCGCCAAGCGCTCCCGCACGGTCGCGGAGGCCCTGACCGAGCTGGACTCGCTCAGCCACGCCGAGCTGCTCGAACTGCCGATAGTGGCACGTGCCCTGGGCTACACCGGCTCCCCCGAGGCGCTCGACTCGGCGGTGTCCCCGCGCGGGTTCCGGCTCCTCGCCAAGGTGCCGCGGCTTCCCGGCGCCATCATCGACCGCCTCGTGGAGCACTTCGGCGGCCTTCAGAAGCTGCTCGCCGCGAGCGTGGACGACCTTCAGACGGTGGACGGTGTCGGCGAGGCGCGTGCGCGCAGTGTCCGTGAGGGCCTGTCGCGCTTGGCCGAGTCGTCGATCCTCGAACGATACGTGTAGCCGAACAAGCCCCTGCGGCGCTTGAGCAGCGGGGTTCGGGGCAGAGCCCCGAGACGCCGAGCCGGAGGGCGCTGAACCTAGTCTTCCTTCAGGACGAACGAGGTCTGCGCCTCGGGGAGTTGCGCCGCCTTCACCTCGACCAGGTAGGTCCCCGGCTTCGCGGATCCCGCAGAGGGCGTCGCGCACTGCGGCGCGCTCGGCCGAAGGTCCCACGTGAACTCACGCTGCACCGAGCCGCCCGCAGGGGCTCGCAGCACCGCGCTGCCCGCTCCGGCCGGGCAGTCGTCGGACGACCAGAACGGCTTGTCGTCCTCCGCCTTGGTGATCGTGACCACGGCGGTCTTCGGCCCGAGGTCGATCTTGCAGGACTTGTCCGCCGTGTTCTTCGCGACGAGTCGAAGCTTCGGCTTGTCCCCCGGCGCGTACGAGTTGTGGGCGCTGCTCACCTTCAGGGTCACGCCGCCCGCCGTGCAGTCCGGGAGGCTGGAGCCGGCCGGGACCTGGTCCCCGGAGGACGTGCCCCCGCTGCCGCCGCCGTCACCGGAGTCGCCGCCCGCGGCATCGTCCGAACCACCGGACCCCGCACCGGAACCGGAGCCGGAACCCGAGCCCGAGCCGCCGGAACCACCGCCCGTACCGCCCGACTCGTCGCGTCCGCCGGGGTGTTCGCTGATCGCGGGCCCGGAGCCGGAGGGCCCTGGCGTGATGGACTCGGTCGGCTGCTTGCCGCCCGAGCCGCCGGCGCCGTTGTTCCCGCCGCCCCCGCCCAAGTTGACGATCCATACGATCAGCAGCGCGAGCAGCGCCACCACGGACAGCAGAACAGCCCTCCGTCGCCAATAGATGGAGGAGGGAAGCGGCCCGATCGGATTGCGCAGAGATCCCACGGCTCAAACCTTACGAGAGAACGGGCCGTTGTCCGGCGTCACCCGCCGCCTCGCACACCAAGTTTTCCGGATCATCATCATGCGCGGGCCACCAGACGGGCTTCCGGACCCCTGTCGATCGTCAGGTGGGGCCCGCGACCATCGCTGGATGTGACAAGCCTTGGGTATTGCATACTGTCCGTCACCATGGGAACCATCGACTCCGACCTGTATCGCGGCATCCTCGATTTCGCCCACGACACCCCGTCGTGGTTTCAGCACCTCATGGAGGTGTGGACGGAACTGGGACTGCTGCTGTTCGCCGTGCTCTTCGTCGTCGCCTGGTGGCGGGCACGGGGCAACGACCCGAGGGCATTCGCCGTCGCGGTGCTCGCGCCGCTGGGCACCGCGGTCGCGTATGTGATCAGCGAGGTGGTCAAGTCGGGGATCGACGAGGAGCGGCCCTGTCGGGCCGTCTCCGGAGCACTGGCCCCACTGATCGACTGCCCGGCCTACGGAGACTGGTCGTTCCCCTCCAACCACGCCACGATCGCCGCCGCCGCGGCCGTGGGCCTGGCACTGGCCTGGCCGAAGGTGGGCTGGCTCACGGTGCCGATGGCGATCCTGATGGCGTTCTCGCGCGTCTTCGTGGGCGTGCACTATCCGCACGACGTCGCGGTGGGCCTGCTGCTCGGCACCCTCGTCGCGTTCCTCGTCGTACGCCTTCTGACGCGGCCGGGGGCGCGGGTGACCGAGGCAATGCGGGGGTCGGGGAACGGGCTGGTGCGGTGGTTCGCCGGTCCGGGGCCCGCCGGGGCCGGGTACGGCTCGGCGGCCGAGGCCCGCTCGCGGCGCGGCGCGCACCGGCGCTGACCCTCTGCTGACGTGGGCGGGTCCCGACGCGTGTCGGGGCCCGCCCACGTCAGTGGCCCCGCCTACGTCTACGTCTACGTCTACGTCAGCAGACCCGCCTCGTACGCCACGATGGCCGCCTGCACGCGGTTCTTGACCTCCAGCCGCTCCAGGACCGCGCTGACGTACGCCTTCACCGTCCCCTCCACGAGATGCAGCCGCTCGGCGATCTCCGGGTTCGACAGTCCCGCGCCGACCAGGCCGAGCACCTCGCGCTCGCGCGGGGTGAGTGCCCCGACGCGCTGCCGGGCCGCGGCCTCGCGGGTCAGCCGGCCGCCGCCGAGCCCGTCGATGACATGCCGGGCCACCTTCGGCGACAGGAACGCGGCGCCGTCCGCCACCGCCCGTACGCCCGCCATCAGCTCGTGCGGGTCGCCGGACTTGAGCAGGAAGCCGGTGGCGCCGCCGCCGAGGGCCCGCGCCACGTACGCGTCCTCGGAGAACGTGGTCAGCATCGCCACCGCCGTGCCGGGCACCGTCGCCGTGATCTCCTCCGCCGCCGCCAGGCCGTCCAGGCGGGGCATGCGGATGTCGAGGAGCGCCACGTCCGGGCGGTGGGCCTGAGCGAGGCGCACGGCCTCCCGTCCGTCGGCGGCCTCCGCGACGATCTCGAAGTCGCCGCCCGCAGCGAGGATCGCCCCGACGCCGGCCCGGATCATCGCCTCGTCGTCGGCGAGCAGCACCCGGATCCGTCTGCCCGGTTCGCTCAGCGCGCCCATTCACGCTCCTCTTCCTGGACCTGGTCGGCGGTGCCCGCCTTGGGGATCACGGCTTTGTCGACGAGCGTGTGCGAGGCGTCGTCGGCGAAGCAGAGCCTGAAGTGCTCGACTGTCACGAACAGTTCGCCGCTCGCCCGGTAGTAGCGGCAGTCGGCCCGGACGGGCGGTGGCGTGGGCGCGCGCTCGACCGGCGGATCGCTGATCGTGCGCTCGGGCAGCCTGGACTCCACGTCGGCGAGCGGCGTGCCGACCCGCAACTGCACGTACGCCTGCGGCGTGAGGACGGCGTGCGTCTTCGTGTACGCGTACCAGGTGAACGCCCCGCCGATCAGGACGGTTCCCGCGACCGCGGCGGCTCCGAAGGCCAGGCCCACCCGGCGTCTGGCGGTGCGGCGGGCGTGCACGAATCCGGCGTCGGCGGGGTTGCCGCGCGGGGCGCCGGGCGCGGGAAGGCGGGCGCTCACCCGGAATCCGCCGTCGTGCGGACCGGCGTCGAAGCTGCCGCCGAGCGCGGTGATCCGCTCCCGCAGGCCGAGCAGCCCGGTGCCGCTGCCGGACGGCGCGACGGCCGCATCTGCCGGGCGGGCGTTGGTGACGGTGACGGTCGTGGTGGTGCCGTCCTGCCGCGTCTCCACGGTGACGGGGGCGCCCGGCGCGTACTTGGCGGCGTTCGTCAGGGCTTCCTGAACGACGCGGTAGGCGGTGCGGTCCTCGGTCTCGGGAGCGTTCTCCGGGGCGTTCACCAGACGCACCGCGAGACCCGACCCGGCGGCCCGCTCGACGAGTTCCGCGACGGTCTCGCCGGGCGGCGCGAGCGGGGCCTGTTCGTCGTCCTCCTCGCGCAGCAGGCCGATGATGCCGTGCAGCCGGTCGGTGGCGTCGGAGGCGGCCGAGCGGAGTTCGGCGGCGGCCGTGCGGTGCGCTTCGGCGAGGCCGGGGGTGACCTGGAGGGCGCCGGCGCGCAGGGCGATGAGGCTGAGTTCGTGGCCCAGGGAGTCGTGCATGTCCTGCGCGATCCGGGCCCGTTCGCGCAGCCGGGCGCGGTCCGCGACGATCAGGTGCTCGCGCTCCAGCTGCTCGGCCCTGGCCCAGCCGGCGGCGGTCAGCTCCCTGCTCTGACGCCAGTAGCGGCCGATGAGCCACGGGAAGACCGCACCGAACAGCAGCGTCCCCATGAGCACGAGCCACTCGGCGGCCGGGTCGACCTGCCGAATGCTGATCTTGACGGTGCCGGCGACGGCGAGCGCCCCGAAGGCGAGGAGCGAGGGACGCACGGTCGGCGAGCGCAGCCCCATCAGGTACGCGAAGGCCGCGAGCGCGCACCCGTACGAGAGCGTGAACAGGGACGACGCGACGGCGATGCCCGGTGCGGCCGCGAGCAGGAAGGCGGTGGCGGGGAACCGGCGGTGCAGCGCGGTGGCGGCGCCGAGCGCGGCGATCCCGGCGAGCTGCTGCCAGGTGCCGTCGGGTTCGTGCAGATGCAGCCACTCGACGGCGAGCACGGGAACGGCGAGCGCTCCCCAGAGCGACAGATCGACCAGCAGGGCACGTCGTCGGGGCTTCACTCCACCGACGCTACAAGCGGGCCGGGCCGGGGCGCCCCTGCCGATCGTCAGGTCCCCCACCGGGCGGGGGCGGACGACCGGGTACCGGCACGGCCCCGGAAACCCGCCCCGCACGACAGAACCGGCGCCGCCCACCGTGCTCCCCCGCCCCGGCCCTGGCACATGGCAGGATCGGATGTGCCATGACTGCGCTCACGAAGAACCCCGAGAACGCCGATCTCCACGCACCGGTCATCGACTGGTTCAGCGAGCACGCCCGCGACCTGCCCTGGCGCCGCCCCGAAGCGGGCTCGTGGGGTGTGATGGTCAGCGAGTTCATGCTCCAGCAGACCCCCGTCAGCCGGGTGCTCCCGGTGTACGAGCAGTGGCTCGCGCGCTGGCCGCGGCCCGCCGATCTCGCCGCGGAGGCGCCCGGCGAGGCCGTCCGCGCCTGGGGGCGGCTCGGCTATCCGCGCCGCGCCCTGCGCCTGCACGGCGCTGCCGTCGCCATAACGGAGCGGCACGGCGGCGACGTTCCGACCGAGCACGCGCAGCTGCTCGCGCTGCCCGGCATCGGCGAGTACACGGCGGCCGCCGTCGCCTCCTTCGCGTACGGGCAGCGGCACGCGGTGCTCGACACGAACGTGCGGCGGGTGTTCGCCCGCGCCGTGGGCGGTGTGCAGTACCCGCCGAACGCGACGACCGCCGCCGAGCGGAAGCTGGCCCGCGCGCTGCTGCCCGAGGAGGAGGACACCGCCGCCAGGTGGGCCGCCGCCTCCATGGAGCTGGGCGCCCTGGTGTGCACCGCCAAGAACGAGGAGTGCCACCGCTGCCCGATCGCCGCGATGTGCGCGTGGCGGCTCGCGGGCAAGCCCGCGCACGAGGGTCCGCCGCGTCGCGGGCAGACGTACGCGGGCACCGACCGCCAGGTGCGGGGCAAGCTGCTCGCCGTGCTGCGGGAGGCCGTCGCCCCGGTGCCGCAGGCCGTGCTCGACCGGGTCTGGGACGATCCGGTGCAGCGGGCCAGGGCGCTCGACGGGCTGGTCGACGACGGTCTCGTGGAGCCGCTCGCGGGCGGTCTCTACCGGCTTCCGCAGGGCTGATCCGGGCACAACTCGGGGCCGCCGTTCCGTTCGTTACACAACCGACGGGTAGTCGTGCACTGGCCGCTGGCCGGAACGGACAACGCCGTGACAACTCCTCCGTAACTTCTTTCCCGTAACCGCACAGAGCCTGTGCGGACCACGGGGATGTGCAGGAAGCGGGAGGCAGTTGATCATGGCGCACGGCGGTGAGGTGCTCGAGTTCGAAGAGTACGTGCGGACGCGGCAGGACGCCCTGCTGCGCAGCGCCCGGCGGCTGGTGCCCGACCCGGTCGACGCCCAGGACCTGCTGCAGACCGCGCTGGTGCGGACGTACGGGCGGTGGGACGGCATAGCCGACAAGCGCCTGGCCGACGCGTACCTGCGCCGCGTCATGATCAACACGCGGACCGAGTGGTGGCGGGCGCGCAAGCTGGAGGAAGTGCCCACCGAGCAGCTGCCGGAGTCCTCGGTCGACGACTCGACGGAGCAGCACGCGGACCGCGCGCTGCTGATGGACGTCATGAAGGTGCTCGCACCGAAGCAGCGCAGCGTCGTGGTGCTGCGACACTGGGAGCAGATGTCCACAGAGGAGACGGCCGCCGCTCTCGGAATGTCGGCCGGAACCGTGAAGAGCACGCTGCACCGGGCCCTCGCCCGGCTCCGTGAGGAGCTGGAGAAGCGGGAGCGCGAGGAACTGGTCGCCCGCGCGCTCGACGTTAAGGAGCGGGAGCGTTGCGCGGCCTAGGCATACGTGCCTCTGGGATTCGTACGTCCCTGATGCGGGGGCGTTCCTTCTTGATACGGGGAATGAAGGCGGGGAGCGCGGTGATCGCCGGGCTCGCCGCCCTCGGCTTGTGTGCCGGCGTGCTCGCGGCGTGCTCGACCGGCGGCACGGGGCCCCGCGACGAGGGCCCGGCCCGCACGGACCCGGTCGGCTCGACCGCGGACAGCGCGAGCCCCTCGCCCTCCGCCTCGCCGAGCGCCCCGAACACGACCACGGCGGTCCGCATGGTGAAGCAGGACCCGAAGGTCGGCGCCGACATCAAGCGCGATCTGAAGCCGTGCGTGGCGGACGAGTACCCGGTCGACGTGAGCTACGGAACGCTGACCGGCAGCTCCCGCAGCGACATCGTGGTCAACGTGATGACCTGCGGCGACGCGGTCGGCATCGGCACGTACGTGTATCGCGACGAGGGTGGCACGTACAAGAATGTGTTCAAGGACGAAGAGCCCCCGGTGTACGCGGAGATCGACCGGGGTGATCTCGTGGTGACCAAGCAGGTGTACGAGAAGGGTGACTCGGTCGCCTCCCCCTCGGGCGAGGAGATCATCACGTACCGCTGGAGCGGCCACGGATTCACCCGGGAGAGCCGCACGCACAACGACTACAGCAACGCGGTGGACGGGGAGAGCCCGGCGCCGTCGGACGACGGCTGAGCCACGCGGTGGAGGAGAGAACGGATGGGTGTCATGGGTGGTGACCGCAAGGGCGAGCCGACGCACGTCCTGTTCGTCGAGGACGACGACGTCATCCGCGAGGCCACCCAGCTGGCCCTGGAGCGCGACGGTTTCGTGGTGACCGCGATGCCGGACGGGCTCAAGGGCCTGGAGGCGTTCCGGTCGGACCGGCCCGACATCGCGCTGCTCGACGTGATGGTGCCGGGGCTCGACGGGGTCTCCCTGTGCCGCCGCATCCGGGACGAGTCCACCGTTCCCGTGATCATGCTCTCCGCGCGCGCGGACTCCATCGACGTCGTGCTCGGCCTGGAGGCCGGCGCCGACGACTACGTGACGAAGCCGTTCGACGGGGCGGTGCTGGTGGCCCGGATCCGCGCCGTGCTGCGCCGCTTCGGGCACGCGGGCGGTGCGGCGGCCGCTTCCGGTACGGCCGACGAGGGCCCCGCGCCCGACCACGGGACGCTGCGCTTCGGCGATCTGGAGATCGACACGGACGGCATGGAGGTCAGGAAGGCCGGGGAGCCGGTGGGCCTGACGCCCACCGAGATGCGCCTGCTGCTCGAGTTCTCCTCTGCGCCCGGCACGGTCCTGTCCCGCGACAAGCTTCTGGAGCGGGTGTGGGACTACGGCTGGGGCGGCGACACCCGCGTCGTCGACGTCCATGTGCAGCGGCTGCGTACGAAGATCGGCCAGGACCGGATCGAGACGGTCCGCGGCTTCGGCTACAAGCTCAAGGCCTGACCGGGCTGATGGGACAGGGCATATGAGAAGGGGGACCACGCAGACCCCGTCGGAGACGGCCGTACCGGCGCCCCGCGCCACGGCCGCCGGGCGGTCGGACGCCGCCGGGCACTCCGGTGCCGCCGGGCGGCCGGCCGCCGCGCCGAAGCCCGCCCGCTCCTGGATCCCGCACGGGCTGCGGACCGGCGTGCGCTGGAAGATCAGCGTCGCGATCGCCTTCGTCGGCGCGCTCGTCGCCGTGGCGCTCAGTCTCGTGGTGCACAACGCGGCCCGCGTCTCGATGCTGGACAACGCGCGGGACGTGCAGGACGAGCGGATCCAGTTCGTGCAGCGGCAGTACGAGGCGCGCGGCGGCAATCTGCCCGTCGGCTTCAAGGTCGACGACCCGATGCTGCCGCAGGACCTGCGCGCGAAGGCCCGCGAGGGCCGCCGCGTGACCTACGTGACGGAGTCGGCCAGCGGCGTGCCCGACATCTGGGCCGCGGTCCCGCTCAGC
Source organism: Streptomyces sp. EDA2-14 (assembly GCF_054963755.1). Taxonomy (NCBI): domain Bacteria; kingdom Bacillati; phylum Actinomycetota; class Actinomycetes; order Kitasatosporales; family Streptomycetaceae; genus Streptomyces; species Streptomyces sp. EDA2-14. The sequence continues at coordinate 182,982 of NZ_JBUEGE010000016.1, read as the reverse complement.
AACGGCGGGATCCTCTCGGTGCACACCCGGTTCGCCGACCGCAGCGCCACCGTGATGAAGGACCTCGACAAGGCGCTGCTCATCGGCTCGATCTCCGTCGTGCTCGGCGGCAGCGCGCTCGGCGTCCTCATCGGCGGCCAGCTCTCCCGCCGCCTGCGCAAGGCGGCGAGCGCGGCCCGCGATGTCGCCGCGGGCCAGAGCGACGTGCGTGTGCGCCGCGCCATCGGCGGTGTCGTACGCGACGAGACGGACGATCTCGCGCAGGCCGTGGACGCCATGGCCGACGCGCTCAAGCAGCGCCTGGAGGCCGAGCGCCGGGTCACCGCCGACATCGCGCACGAGCTGCGCACCCCGGTCACCGGGCTGCTCACCGCCGCCGAACTGCTGCCGCCGGGCCGCCCCAGCGAACTCGTCAAGGACCGCGCGCAGGCGATGCGCACGCTCGTCGAGGACGTGCTCGAAGTGGCCCGGCTCGACAGCGCCGCCGAGCGGGCCGAGTTGCAGGACATCATGCTGGGCGAGTTCGTGGAGCGCCGCGTCGCGTCCCGCGCGGGCGACGGCGTCACCGTCCGGGTGATCCACGAGTCGGAGGTGACGACGGACCCGCGCCGCCTGGAGCGCATCCTCCTCAACCTGCTGGCCAACGCCTCCAAGCACGCGAGCCCGCCCATCGAGGTCAGCGTCGAGGGCCGGGTCCTGCGGGTGCGCGACCACGGCCCCGGCTTCCCGGAGGACCTGCTGGACGACGGGCCGAGCCGGTTCCGCACCGGCGCCGCCGACCGCGCGGGGCACGGCCACGGCCTGGGCCTGACGATCGCGGCGGGCCAGGCCCGGGTGCTCGGCGCCCGCCTCACGTTCCGCAACATCCGCCCGCAGGGAGCGGACCACGACGCCCCCGCCGAGGGCGCCGTGGCGGTGCTGTGGCTGCCGGAGCACGCCCCGACGAACACGGGCAGCTTCCCGATGGTGCGGCTGCCCGACTAGGCGGCGGGAGCCGCGTCCACGGGCTCCTGGTCCTTCGGCCCCGCGCCCCGCAGCATTACTTCCTTGACGAAGACCGCCGCGAGCAGCGCGACGAGCGCCACCACGGAGCCCAGCAGGAACGCGGAGTGCGTGCCGGACGAGACCGCGTACTGGTAGGCGTCCCGCGCCTGCGCCGGCAGCTTCGCGATGCCCTTCGCGTCCAGCTGCGCCGTCTGTCCGGTGAACTTCCCGCCGAGCGCCCCGGCCTTCTCCACCATGACGTCCTGCACCCGGTTGTTGAACAGGGCGCCCATGATGGCGACGCCGAACGAGGAGCCGAGCGTACGGAACAGGGTCGTCGACGAGGACGCCACGCCCATGTCCTTCATCTCGACGCTGTTCTGCGCGACCAGCATCGTGATCTGCATCAGGCAGCCCATCCCCGCGCCGAGCACGGCCATGTAGAGCCCGGACGTGAACCGCGAGGTCTCGGTGTCCATCTGCGCGAGCAGGAACAGACCGCCGATCATCAGGACGCTGCCCACCACCGGAAACACCTTGTACTTGCCGGTGTTGGTGGTGACCCGGCCCGCGATCAACGAGACGACCATCATCGCGAGCAGCATCGGAAGCAGCAGCAGACCGGAGTTGGTCGCGGACGCGCCCTGCACGGACTGCTGGTACAGCGGCAGGAAGAGCACCGCGCCGAACATCACGAAGCCGGTGATGAAGCCGATCACGGACATCAGCGTGAAGTTCCGGCTGCGGAAGATGTGCAGCGGCACGATCGGCTCGGCGGCCTTGGTCTGCCAGAACACGAACCCGACGAGCGCGGCGACGCCGATCCCGATCAGCTCCATGATCACGGCGGAGTCCCAGGCGTACTCGGTCCCGCCCCAGGTCGTCACGAGCACGATCGAGGTGATCCCGACGGTGAGCAGCGCGGCACCGAAGTAGTCGATGGAGTGCGCGGCCCGCTTCTTCGGCAGGTGCAGCACGGCGGTGATCGCGACGAGGGCGACGATGCCGAGCGGGACGTTGATGTAGAAGGCCCAGCGCCAGCCGAGATGGTCGGTGATGGTGCCGCCGACGAGCGGACCGCCGATCATGGCGAGCGCCATCACGCCGGCCATCATGCCTTGGTACTTGCCGCGTTCACGGGGCGGAATCAGGTCGCCGATGATGGCCATGACCCCGACCATCAGTCCGCCGGCGCCGAGCCCCTGCACGGCCCGGAAGCCGATCAGCTGCCCCATGTCCTGTGCCATCCCGCTGAGCACGGAGCCGAGCAGGAAGATCACGATGGAGGTCAGGAAGGCGCCCTTCCTGCCGTACATGTCACCGACCTTCCCCCAGATCGGCGTGGAGGCGGCGGTCGCGAGCGTGTACGCGGTGACGACCCACGACAAGTGCTCGAGCCCGCCCAGCTCACCGACGATGGTGGGCATCGCGGTGCCGACGATCATGTTGTCGAGCATGGCCAGCAGCATCGCGAGCATCAGCGCGAGCAGCACCACCCGTACGCTGCGCGGCTGTTTCACCGGCTCCTGATCCGCTATGGCCGGCTGTGCCGCTGCCTGCGTCATGGTCCCCACTCCCCCTGCTCACCCCGGTACTTACTTGTCGCCCGGCTAGTTACCTACAATGGGGAAAGTAGAGCGCCAACTAGCCGGGCGTCAAGTAAGTTTTTCTCCAAGGGCACGAAGGGCAGCACGCCGATGGTCACGGGCAGCAGCAAGCCGCAGCAGCGCCGCGGGGACACCCGCCAGCGCATCCAGGACGTGACCTTGGAGCTGATCGCCGAGCAGGGCTACGAGAAGACATCTCTGCGGGAGATCTCCGAGCGCCTCGGCGTCACCAAGGCCGCGCTCTACTACCACTTCAAGACCAAGGAAGACATCCTCGTCAGCCTGTTCACGGACCTGATGAAGCCGATCGACGACGTGATCGCGTGGGCCACCGAGCAGCCGCCGACGCTGGAGGCCAAGCTCGAGGTCCTGCGCCACTACTCGGCCGCGCTCGCCGACGCCGCCCCGCTCTTCCGCTTCATGCAGGAGAACCAGGCGACGATGCGCGAGCTGAGCATCGGCGAGAACTTCAAGGAGCGGATGACGTCACTGCTCGACCATCTGCTGCCGCAGGACGTCACGCTGACCGACCGGGTCCGCTGCCTCAGCGCGCTGGTCTCGATGCACGCCGGCATGTTCATCCTCAGAGACGTCGAAGGCGACCCCGAGGAGAAGCGCAAGGCCATCCTCGAGGTCGCCTCCGACCTGGTCACGCGGGCCCATCAGGACTGACGGGCCGCCACGGCGGGCGTCGTCAGACGCTCACGCCCTCCTTCTTCAGGAAGGAGACGGGGTTGACCGCCGAGCCGTAGTCCGCCGTCGTGCGGATCTCGAAGTGCAGGTGCGGGCCGCTGGAGTTGCCGGTGTCGCCGGACAGGGCGATGTGCTGGCCCGTCGTGACCTTCTGGCCGACCTTGACGTCGATCTTCGACAGGTGCGCGTACTGCGAGTACGTGCCGTTGCTGTGCTTGATGACGATGGCGTTGCCGTACGCGGCGCCGTCACCGGCGCCGTTGCCGCCGGCCTTGACGACGGTGCCGCCGTGCGCGGCCATCACGTTGGTGCCGGTCGACACCGCGAAGTCCTGGCCGGAGTGGTGACCGCTGGCCCACATGCCGCCGCCCTGGGCGAAGCCGGCGGAGAGCTTGTAGTCCTTGACCGGGTCGATCCAGGACTTGGCCTTCTTCGCCTCGGCGGCCTTCTTCTTGGCCTCGGCCGCCTTCTTCTTCGCCTCGGCCTCCTTCTTGACCTTCGCGGCGTGGTCGGCGGCCTTGGCCTGGGCGGTGGCCTGCGCCTTGACGGACGTCGCGGCGATACCGGGCAGGGCGGCGGCGTCTGCGGTGTCGGCGACCGCGGCCCCGGTCCCGAGCAGCGCCGACACACCGAATCCGGCGGCCACGACGGCAGCCCGCTTACGGAGCATCGACGTACCGGGGCGGTGGGGCTGGGTGCGCTTCGACATATGGCAGACCTTTCGAACTGGGACATGGAGCGACCCGGCGCACTGCCTCGTGCTGCCGGGCCGGCCATACCTTGGTAACCCCACCCCCCATCACCACCCAAAACACCCATCTACGACATGTCTTCGTAGCGCCACCCCGAGAACCACCCCGCCCGGACCGCCGTCAGGCCCGACCCAAAGTAGTCCGATTTATGGCCTCATCCTTGGTTTAACCCCACTTCATCAATGCAAGGCCAGGCGATACGGGCACGGCGGCCGCCCCTTCCCACCCGAACGGGCAAATCACCGAAACCCGTCGACTGTGTAACGACCCGGCCAGAACGCCATCGCACCACTATTTCCGTTAGTACGTGATCCACGTCCTGTGCGGCATGTCACCGGTCGGCAAGATCCAATCCCGCCCGGATGTGACCGGGGCTACGCTCCCGACCATGGATCCCGCGGCCCTCGGCACCCGTCTGGCATCGAGCGTGATCGCCCCGGCGCTCAAGAAACTCCTCGTCCAGGAAGGCCCGGGAGCGGGCTTGACGGACGGGCCGGTACGCATATCCGGTCTGGTCTCCTTTCGCGGCGAGAAGCGCACCCTCACGGAGTCCGACCTCGAACGCCTGGCCCGAAAGCTGGTCGACGCGGCTGTGGGCGGCCCCGGCGAGCCCCCGTTCCCGTACGACGAGACAGAGCCGGTCGTCCTCGCGCTCACCCACACACTGGGCGCGCTCGGCGATCTGACCATGGACGATGTCCAAGCGGTCCGCCTCGGTCCCCGCGCTCTGGCCCACGCCCTGCGCCGCGCGGCCCCCGCATCCGAACTGTCGGCCGACGCCACGTACTTTCTCGACTCGCTCACCGAGTGGTCCTGCCTGCACATCCTGCACTTCTTCACGCAGCGGTCGACCTTTGTGGCGCGGACACTGGTGGAGCAGAGTAGGGGGCAGGCCGAGACCCTCACCAAGCTGGACGCGCTGCTCGCGCACGGCAACGAGCCGGGGCAGGACCGCGCCTTCGAGGAGCGCTACCGGCACTATCTGGCCATCCGCCACAACCACCTGACGATCTTCGGCCTCGACGCACACGACACCGCCGACAGCTGGCCCCTGGACGTCGCCTACCTGAGCCTCGACGCGACGCGGGACGCCACCCCCGAGCCCGGCGACGACCCCGGCGCGACCGCACCCGTCACCGTGCGGCTCGCCGCCGAGGACGCACTCACCGGCCCGGGGCACGACCAGGTCCTGTTGCGCGGCGAGGCCGGCTCCGGCAAGACGACGCTGATCCAGTGGCTGGCCATCACCTCCCGGGAGCGCATCCCCTACGTCCTGCCGCTGCGCACCCTGATCCGCACCGCCCGGCTTCCGGCCCCCGCCGACTTCCTCAACGGCACCGACTGCCCGCACTCGCCGCCGGACGGCTGGGCGGAGCGCGTCCTGACCGACGGCCGCGCGCTCGTCATGGTCGACGGCCTCGACGAGGTGCCGTCCGCCGACCGCCCCCGCGTACGCGACTGGTTGCTGGCCCTGGTCCGTGGCTACCCCGGCAACCGCTGGCTGCTCACCGCCCGCCCCACCGCCGTACGCCCCGACTGGCTGGCCGGCGACGGCTTCACCGAACTCGCCCTCGCCCCGATGGACCGCCCACGCGTCACGGCCTTCGTACGCCGCTGGCACGCCGCGGCGCACGCCCCCGAGCACGAGGAGCCGCTGCTCGACGCGCTGCGCACCAAACCGGACCTCGCGCGCCTGGCCACCAACCCTCTGATGTGCGGCCTGATCTGCGCCCTGCACCGGGCCCGCCGCGGCTACCTGCCGCCCCGCCGCAAGGCCCTCTACGACGCCGCACTCCAGATGATCCTCACCGAACGGGACCGGCAGCGCGGCATGAGCGGCCTCGACGGCATCGACCTCGAGACCGAGGACCAGATCGAGCTCCTCCAACGCCTGGCGTACTCCCTGGTGTTGGCGGGCCGCACCGAAATGGACGAGGACACGGCGCTCTCACTCCTGGAGCGCTCCCTGCGTTCGGTCCCCGCCGCGTCCGCGCAGGGCGACGCGACGGCGATCCTGCGCCATCTCCTGCTGCGCAGCGGAGTGTTGCGCAGCCCGGCCCCCGGCGTCGTCGACTTCGCGCACCGCACGTTCCTCGACCACCTGGGCGCCCGGTACGCGGTCGAGGAGGGCCACTTCGACGTGCTGCTCGGCCGGGCCGAGGACACGCAGTGGGAGGACGTGCTGCGGATGGCGGTGGCGCATGCGCGTACGCGGGAGCGGGGTCGGTTGTTGCGGGGGTTGCTGGCGGCGGACGTGCCGCGATTGACCCTGCTGGCGCTGGCCTGCCTCCAGGACGCGACTTCCGTCGACCAGGAGGTGGTGGAGGAAGTGCGGGCGCGGGCGGCGGTACTGATTCCGCCGCGCACCTTCGCAGAAGCGGAACAACTGGCCCAGGCGGGCCCGTTCGTACTGGAACTGCTGCCGGGCCCCGAAGGCCTGACGGACGACTCGGCTCACGCGGTGGTAGCCACGGCGTCTCGTCTCGGTGGGCCGGGCGCGCTCCCGGTTCTGAAGAAGTTCCGTACGCACGCCGCGCTCAACGTTCGGCGTCAATTGGTGGGCACCTGGCGCCGGTTCGACTCTCAGGAATACGCCGACGAGGTCCTCGTACACCTCGACCGCGACGGGCTCGACCTCACCGTCCAGAGCCGCGAGGAGTGGGCGGTGGCACGGCGCATGCCCGGCTGGCGTCGCCTGGACATGCGCGGCGCCTACGCACTCGCGGAGCTCCTCGAAGGCCTCGAGCCGGACGAACTCGACCAACTCCTCCTCATCGGCAACCCGCTGGTCGACGACCTGGCCCCGCTGGCGAACCTGTCCCGGCTGCGCCTGCTTGCCCTGAGCCACTGTCCGAACGTACGCGACCTCGCGCCTCTCGCCAGACTGCCCCTGCGGCACCTCGCCGTGACCGGCATGCCGGAGGCACACGGGCTGCGCGAGCTCACCAGGCTGCGGTCCCTGACGGTGAGCCACCCACTCCCGGGCGACGCACTGAGTGACGGCCTCCCGACGTCCGGCCTCCTGAACACTCTCTTCCTCGGCCAAGGGGCGATCACCCGCACCGGCCTGCGCGCCCTCGACACACTGCCAGGGCTGTCCTACCTGACCCTGAACAATGGGGTGGGCCCACTGGAGACGGCCGACTGGCACCGCATCGCCGAACACCCCGCCCTCAAGTCGCTGCACCTGCTCACGGACGACCTGCCGACGGGCCGTCTTCCCGAATTCCCCCGCATCGAGCACCTCGGCCTCCGTCTCCCGCACGGCCCCAGCCAGTTCACCGACCACGTGCGCCTGTTCCCCGCCGTCCGCACAGTCAGGATCTATACCGGCCGCCACACGCCCCGGGACACCGCCCCCTACGCCGGCCTCTTCCACCACGCCGACGTCACCGTCGTCCCGACCTGAAAAAACGGGTGGGCCCGAACCGTTCCGTCAGGAACAGTTCGGGCCCACCCGTATCAGGCTCGCCCCGGAGGGGTTACGCGTCCTTGCTCAGGTTCGGTCCGCCACCGGCGGCCGCGTCCTCGATCGGCGGGGCGTCGGGCAGCGCCGACTTCTCCTCGCCGCGGAAGGTGAAGGTCTTGTTCTCACCCTCGCCCTCCGTGTCCACGACCACGATGTGGCCCGGCCGCAGCTCACCGAAGAGGATCTTCTCCGACAGGCTGTCCTCGACCTCGCGCTGGATCGTGCGACGCAGCGGACGCGCGCCGAGCACGGGGTCGTAGCCCTTCTTCGAGAGCAGCTCCTTGGCGGACTGCGAGAGCTCGATGCCCATGTCGCGGTCCTTCAGGCGCTCGTCCACCTTCGAGATCATCAGGTCGACGATCTCGAGGATGTCGCCCTGGCTGAGCTGCGGGAAGACGACCACGTCGTCGACACGGTTGAGGAACTCGGGACGGAAGTGCTGCTTGAGCTCGTCCGACACCTTGTTCTTCATGCGCTCGTAGTTGGACTTCGTGTCGCCCTGGGCCGCGAAGCCGAGGTTGAAGCCCTTCGAGATGTCACGGGTTCCAAGGTTGGTCGTCATGATGATGACCGTGTTCTTGAAGTCCACGACACGACCCTGGGAGTCGGTCAGTCGACCGTCCTCAAGGATCTGCAGCAGCGAGTTGAAGATGTCCGGGTGGGCCTTCTCGACCTCGTCGAAGAGAACCACCGAGAACGGCTTGCGCCGCACCTTCTCGGTCAGCTGACCGCCCTCTTCGTAACCCACGTATCCGGGCGGGGAACCGAAGAGACGCGACACCGTGTGCTTCTCGCTGAACTCCGACATGTCGAGGGAGATCAGCGCCTCTTCGTCACCGAAGAGGAACTCGGCGAGCGCCTTGGAGAGCTCGGTCTTACCGACACCGGACGGGCCCGCGAAGATGAACGAACCACCGGGACGCTTCGGGTCCTTCAGACCGGCCCGCGTACGACGGATCGCCCGCGAGAGCGCCTTGACGGCGTCCTTCTGACCGATGACCCGCTTGTGGAGCTCGTCCTCCATGCGCAGCAGACGCGAGGACTCCTCCTCGGTCAGCTTGAAGACCGGAATGCCGGTGGCGGTCGCGAGGACCTCGGCGATCAGCTCGCCGTCGACCTCGGCGACGACGTCCATGTCGCCGGCCTTCCATTCCTTCTCGCGCTTGGCCTTCGCGGCGAGCAGCTGCTTCTCCTTGTCGCGGAGAGAGGCCGCCTTCTCGAAGTCCTGGGAGTCGATGGCCGACTCCTTGTCGCGACGCACGCCCGCGATCTTCTCGTCGAACTCGCGGAGGTCCGGCGGCGCGGTCATCCGGCGGATGCGCATCCGGGAACCGGCCTCGTCGATCAGGTCGATCGCCTTGTCCGGCAGGAAGCGGTCCGAGATGTACCGGTCGGCCAGCGTCGCGGCCTGGACGAGGGCCTCGTCCGTGATGGAGACCCGGTGGTGGGCCTCGTACCGGTCGCGCAGGCCCTTCAGGATCTCGATCGTGTGCGGCAGCGACGGCTCCGCGACCTGGATCGGCTGGAAGCGGCGCTCGAGGGCCGCGTCCTTCTCCAGGTGCTTGCGGTACTCGTCGAGCGTCGTCGCACCGATGGTCTGCAGCTCACCGCGGGCCAGCATCGGCTTCAGGATCGAAGCCGCATCGATGGCGCCCTCGGCGGCACCCGCACCGACCAGCGTGTGCAGCTCGTCGATGAACAGGATGATGTCGCCGCGGGTGCGGATCTCCTTGAGAACCTTCTTCAGGCGCTCCTCGAAGTCACCGCGGTAGCGGGAGCCGGCGACCAGCGCGCCGAGGTCAAGCGTGTAGAGGTGCTTGTCCTTCAGCGTCTCGGGCACCTCGCCCTTGACGATCGCCTGGGCCAGTCCTTCGACGACCGCCGTCTTGCCGACGCCGGGCTCACCGATCAGGACCGGGTTGTTCTTGGTCCGGCGCGACAGGACCTGCATGACGCGCTCGATCTCCTTCTCGCGCCCGATGACCGGGTCGAGCTTGGACTCACGAGCGGCCTGCGTCAGGTTGCGGCCGAACTGGTCGAGCACCAGGGACGTGGAGGGCGTGCCCTCGGCAGGACCGCCGGCGGTGGCGGTCTCCTTGCCCTGGTAACCGGAGAGCAGCTGGATGACCTGCTGCCGCACCCGGTTGAGGTCTGCGCCCAGCTTGACCAGGACCTGGGCTGCGACGCCCTCGCCCTCACGGATCAGGCCGAGCAGGATGTGCTCCGTGCCGATGTAGTTGTGGCCCAGCTGAAGGGCCTCGCGGAGCGACAGCTCCAGGACCTTCTTGGCACGGGGGGTGAAGGGGATGTGGCCGGACGGGGCCTGCTGGCCCTGGCCGATGATCTCCTCCACCTGCTGGCGGACCGCCTCGAGCGAAATCCCGAGGCTCTCCAGGGCCTTAGCGGCGACACCCTCGCCCTCGTGGATCAAACCCAGGAGGATGTGCTCGGTGCCGATGTAATTGTGGTTGAGCATCCGGGCTTCTTCCTGAGCCAGGACGACAACCCGCCGCGCGCGGTCGGTGAACCTCTCGAACATCGTTAATCGCTCCTCAGAGCGGTCAGGCAGTTAGGGGTCGGTCCCCTCCCTGTCCTTCCGCAGCTTAGTCCCGCAAGCGGGGACCGCTCATTCCATCTGCCGACACCCGTTCATGGTCTCCTGCCCCGAACGCCGACAACTGCTCCAACCCGATGGTGCGAGACGATGTTCCCGCAGGCCAGGCAGATACCCCCACCATCAGTACGCCGATGGCGAACGCAGACTGCCCGTCCTGCACGTGTCGCCCCTCCCACTAGGGATGTCTTACCCGTACGGACTGACACTCCATGCGGCGCACGCCGGTTCCCTCCGCTACGGGCGAACATCTTTGCGCCGCCGAACGCTCCCGTACGCCGCTTTTCCGGACACACTACGCACACGCCCGACGACAGTGCGTAACCCCGGAGCGCCGCTGGCTGTTGCTCCTGGCATGGTCACCACTTCCGGCACGACCGTTCCCGCTCCTCGACACCCGGCCGACACCGGACGCGATCCGGTACGGCGCTGGTACGAGGACGAGCTCGGCTGGGCGACTGCGGCAGGGCCCGACGGGGCGCTGCTGCACACCGGCGTGCGCTTCGACGTCCTGGAGGTGCCGGCCGACGCCGGTTTCGCGATGCTGCGCAGACTCGATCCCCGGTCACCGGTGGCCGTGCGCGGGGAAACGATGCGGCTGCTGGTCGCCGCGGGCAGCGCGGACGAACTGCCGGGGCTGCTCGACTGGCTGGAGTGGGGGGCACTGCCCCTCGACCTCGTCGCCGTCGGGGCGGGCGGCGTCATCGACGCGCCGACGCCGCCGGGGTGGTCCGGCTCGCAGGAGGCCGCTGTCTGGGTGCGGCCTCCCGAGCCCGGCTGCGAGGTGGAACCTGTGCTCCCGGCCCTGACGAGCCTGACGGCCGTCTCGACCTGGTCGGTCGTGGGGGGCGGTGGGGGCGCCCCCGATCTCGTACGCCTCGTGGACACGGCGGCGACCCACTGCCACCGGGCCCGACTGCGTCGCGGTGCGACGGCGACGGCGACCCCGTCGCCACGACGACCCGTACGGTCGTCGAGTCAGCCGTTGGCCTTCTCGTAGGCCTCACGGATCGACTGGGGAACACGGCCGCGGTCGTTGACCTCGTAGCCGTTCTCCTTCGCCCACGCGCGGATCTGCGCGGTGTCCTGGTTGCCACCGGACGTGGCGCGCGCCTTGCCCCGGCCGCTCGAGCGGCCACCGGTGCGACGACCGCCCTTGAGGTACGGCTCGAGGAGGCCGCGGAGCTTGTCCGCATTGGCGGTGGTGAGGTCGATCTCGTACGACTTCCCGTCGAGCGCGAACGTCACGGTCTCGTCCGCCTCGCCACCGTCGAGGTCATCGACAAGAAGGACCTGAACCTTCTGTGCCACCGGATTTCCTTTCATCGAAATCTGAAGGGCGGCCCCCGCGACCACGGCCGCTGTTTCGCCGTCCCCTTGTTATATGCAGTACTGCAGTACGTCGGAAAGCAAACCGCTTTTGCCCGAAAAACACAAACCCCTGGCTGAGATCAGGGAGAGATCCCGGAGTTGAACACTGCCCACCGGGACCAAAAACATGCGCGATTCGGACATAGGGCACCGTTGCCAGCACGCATGCCGGAATATCGCTCGACGGCGATCACAGATGCAGAAGCATCCGGCTGTTGCCCAAGGTGTTCGGTTTCACTCGTTCGAGACCGAGGAACTCTGCTACACCCTCGTCATAGGAACGCAGCAGCTCGCTGTAGACATCGGTGTCGACCGTATCGACGGGCGTCTCACCGATCTCCACGAAGGCGTGCTTGGCGAAGAACTCGACTTCGAAGGTGAGGCAGAAAACTCGCCGAACACCGATCCAGCGCGCGGTCTGCAACAGCTTCTCCAGCAGCAGATGTCCGACGCCGGATCCCTTGACCTGCGGGTCCACCGCGAGCGTGCGGACTTCCGCGAGGTCTTCCCACATGACGTGCAGCGCTCCGCAGCCGACGACCGCGGCGTTGTCGTCGCGTTCCGCGACCCAGAACTCCTGGATGTCCTCGTAAAGCGTCACGGTGGCTTTGTCGAGCAGGATCCCCTGCCTGCTGTACGCGTCGAGCAGGCGACGCACCTCCGGGACATCGGCCGTCCTCGCCCTGCGCACGGTGACTGCTTTTGCGGTCGATTCGACGGTTGACCCGACTTCGGGGAGCTCTGCTGGCATGTCCGGACGCTATCGCCCGGTCTCGTCGACCGCTTCCGCGGGGGCGGAGGGGACTTCAGCCGGCAGTTCGGGCGATACGATCCGCATCGCATCCCTGAGCGCCTCGCGCTGCTCCGCCGACATCATCCCGAAGAACGCGACGAGCGCGGCGGCGGGGTTGTCGCTCTGCGCCCAGGCCTCGTTCATCAGCGCGGCCGAGTACGCGGCACGCGTCGAGACCGCCTCATATCGATAGGCCCGGCCTTCCGCTTCACGGCGCACCCAGCCCTTCTGATGGAGATTGTCCAATACGGTCATGACGGTCGTGTAGGCGATGGACCGTTCCTGTTGAAGGTCCTCCAGGACTTCCCTCACCGTGACAGGGCGGTTCCACTTCCACACCCGTGTCATCACTGCGTCTTCGAGTTCTCCCAAGGGGCGCGGCACGAGAAGCACAATAGTGGGAGAAGTCGGTAATTCAGCGCCGGACGTGGCGACGGTCGGCAACCAATGACAAAAGGGGCGCCCGACGGGCGCCCCTCACTGTCGTTCGCGTACCGGTCGGCGTACCCTCAGGCGCTCGCGCCCGGCTGCACGCCGTTGCCCTGCTGGGCGGCCTCGGCGCGCGCGATGGCGGCGTCGACGGCCGCGTCCTCCTTGGCCTTCTTGTCGCCGCCCTGCGACTTCACGATGGTCACGATGAGACCGATGAAGAACGCGGCCATCACTACCGGGGGCACGAGCGCGGAGACGTAGTCCATGCCTTCCAGAGTAGCTACCCCGCCGCCAATTGCTGCGCCGGGGCAGGGGGCTGGGCGGGGCGGCGCTTCGGCGGGAAGACCTCGGCCGGGGTGGGGACCGGGCGCTGCGGCGCCTGCGGCTGCGGCCCGGCGGGCTTGGCCTTGTCGCCGTCGGCCGCCGCGAGGCCGCCGGGCAGGGCGAGCAGGTGGGTGCGGGAGGCCGGGACGCGGGGGCGGTACCGCGCGTCGAACTTCTCCCGTACGCCCTGCTCCGCCAGGCGCAGGCAGCGGTCCAGGAGGGCCACCGCGGCCGGATTGGCGGGCAGCGCGCGCAGCGCGGCGAGGTCGTCGACGCCGGGCCTGTGGCCCGCCGCCAGAGCCTCCTGGAGGAGGCTCAGATAGCCAGGAGCGGAGCCGGGCAGGGCGGCCCGGTAGCGGTCGAGGTCGGAGCGGAGGAAGGCGCGCAGACGGGCGCCCTCGTGGGTCGCTTCGTCGACCGACTCCGCGAGCCGGAGACAGTCCCGGACGTCCTCGTCCGAGGCGGGGCTGGGGTGGAGGGCGAGGGCGAGGGCGCGTCGGAGCACACGCAGCTCTTCTGCACCGAACGCCATGCCGCCGCGGTTTCCGTAGGGCGTGGGCATGAAATGACAGTACGGCCTATTGCGGACAAATCGGCTTAACCGTCAATTTCCGGGCGCGCCCTGAACCGCCCCGGGCCGCCTGTGCGTCAGAGCCGCGACACGTTCCGCTCGTACACCAGGCGCAGCCCGATCAGCGTCAGCCACGGCTCGTGCTCGTCGATCACGGTGGACTCGCCGAGGACCATGGGCGCGAGCCCGCCCGTGGCGATCACGGTCACGTCGTCCGGGTCGTCCGCGAGCTCCCGCGCCATCCGGTTCACGACCCCGTCGACCTGGCCCGCGAACCCGTACACGATGCCCGCCTGCATCGCCTCGACCGTGTTCTTGCCGATGACGCTGCGCGGCCGGGCCAGTTCGATCTTGCGCAGCTGGGCGCCGCGCATGCCGAGCGCCTCGACGGAGATCTCGATGCCGGGCGCGATCACGCCGCCCGCGTACTCGCCGCGCGCGGACACCGCGTCGAAGGTCGTGGCCGTGCCGAAGTCCACGACGATCGCCGGGCCGCCGAACATCTCGACGGCCGCGACCGCGTTGATGATCCGGTCGGCGCCGACCTCCTTGGGGTTGTCCATGAGGATCGGCACGCCGGTCTTGATGCCGGGCTCGACCAGGACGGCGGGCACGTCGCCGTAGTAGCGGCGGGTGACCTCGCGCAGCTCGTGCAGGACCGAGGGGACGGTCGAGCAGATCGCGATGCCGTCGATGCCGTCGCCGAGTTCGTCGCCGAGCAGCGGGTGCATGCCCATCAGGCCCTGGAGCAGGACGGCGAGCTCGTCGGCGGTTCTGCGCGCGTCCGTGGAGATGCGCCAGTGCTCGATGATCTCCTCGCCGTCGAACAGGCCGAGGACGGTGTGGGTGTTGCCCACGTCGATGGTGAGCAGCATCAGGCGTCCGCTCCAGAAGACGAGGCGCGAAGCGCTTCCTCAGAAGGGTGGTGGTGGGAGACGGGCGGGCGCAGGTCGAGGCCGATGTCGAGGATCGGCGAGGAGTGGGTGAGGGCGCCCACGGCGAGGTAGTCGACGCCCGTCTTCGCGTACGTGGCGGCGTTCTCCAGCGTGAGGCGGCCGGAGGACTCCAGGAGCGCGCGGCCGTCGTTGATCGCCACGGCCTCCTCGGTCTCGCCCGGCGTGAAGTTGTCCAGGAGGATCAGGTCGGCGCCCGCGTCGAGGACCTCGCGGAGCTGGTGCAGGGTGTCGACCTCGACCTCGATCGGCAGTCCGGGGAAGCGCTCGCGCACGGCCTGGAAGGCCTGCGACACGCCGCCGGCCGCGACCACGTGGTTGTCCTTGACCAGGGCCGCGTCCGACAGGGACATGCGGTGGTTGACGCCGCCGCCCATGCGGACCGCGTACTTCTCCAGGGAGCGCAGTCCGGGGGTCGTCTTGCGGGTGTCGCGGACCTTCGCCTTCGTGCCGTCCAGCACGTCCGCCCACGCGCGCGTGGCCGTCGCGATGCCGGAGAGGCGACACATGATGTTGAGCGCGGTGCGCTCCGCGGTGAGCAGGTCGCGGGTGCGGGTGGTGACGGAGAGCAGCTTCTGGCCCGCCTCGACCCGGTCGCCGTCCTCGGCGTGCCGCTCGACCTCGAACTCGTCCGCGGCCACTACGGAGATGACCGCCTCGGCGACGCGCAGGCCCGCCACGACGCCCGCCTCGCGGGCCGTGAAGTCGGCGGTGGCGACGGCCTCTTCGGGGATCGTGGCGACGGTGGTGACGTCCACGCCGCCGTCCAGGTCCTCGGTGATCGCCATGTGGGCGATGTCCTCGATCTCGACGGGGTGCAGGCCCGCGTCGAGCAGCAGTTGGGCGAGCGACGGGTCGAGGCCGCACTCCATGACGTCGGTGCCGTTCTCGTCGCTGCCCTGCGCGCAGCCGCAGTGGTCGCCGCAGCCGCCGGTGTCGGCGAGGGGGAGGTCGGGGGTGGCGCTCACGTCGGTCACTGCTCCTGAGTCGTTGCGGTTGCCGGATCGGTTGCCGCTTCCGGGAGATTCGTGGTCTCCGGGAAGTCGGCGGTCTGTGTGGTGTACGTGGCCGGAGTTCCGTCCGGATGCAGGCGTACGACGATGTGGCGGCGCCACGTGGCATCGTCGCGGTCCGCGTGGTCCTCGCGCCAGTGGCAGCCGCGGGTCTCCTCGCGGCGGCGCGCGGCGGCGACCATGACGCGGGCCACGCTCAGGAGGTTCGTGGCCTCCCAGGTGTCGACCCCCGGCTCGGCCGTCTTGCCGTTCTCCGTGAGGGAGTCGACCGCTTCGGCGTGGATGCGGTCGAGCCGGGTGGCGGCCTCGGCGAGGGAGTCGGCGGAGCGCAGGACGCCCGCGCCCGCCGTCATCACGCGCTGGACGGCGAACCGTGCCTCCGCGGGAAGCAGCGGGTGCGCCGGGGGCGACGGGTGCTCCACGGGGGCGGGTACGCGCGCGTGGAGGCCGTTCTGCGCGTGCTGCCGCTCGATGTCGTCCGCGATGCGCTCCGCGTAGACCAGGCCCTCCAGAAGGGAGTTGGAGGCGAGCCGGTTCGCGCCGTGGACGCCGGTGCAGGCGACCTCTCCGCACGCGTACAGGCCGGGCACCGTGGTGCGGCCCGAGAGGTCGGTGCGGACGCCTCCGGAGGCGTAGTGCGCGGCGGGGGCGACCGGGACGGGCTCGGTGACCGGGTCGATGCCGTGGGCGCGGCAGGCGGCGAGGATCGTGGGGAACCGGTTCTCCCACATCTCGGCGCCGAAGTGCCGTGCGTCCAGGTACATGTGCTCGGTGCCGAGCTCCTGCATGCGGCGGGTGATGCCCTTGGCGACGATGTCGCGGGGCGCCAGTTCGGCGAGTTCGTGCTGGCCCACCATGAAGCGCACGCCGTCCGCGTCCACCAGGTGTGCGCCTTCGCCGCGCACGGCCTCGGAGACCAGCGGCTGCTGGCCCTCGGCGTCCGCGCCCAGGAACAGCACGGTCGGGTGGAACTGGACGAATTCCAGGTCGCTGACCTCGGCTCCCGCGCGCAGCGCGAGCGCGACGCCGTCGCCCGTGGACACGTGCGGATTCGTGGTCGCCGAGAAGACCTGGCCCATGCCGCCGGTCGCGAGGACGACGGCGGGGGCCAGGACCGCGCCGACGCCGTCGTGCTGGCCCTCGCCCATGACGTGCAGGGAGACGCCGGCCGTGCGGCCCTCGGTGTCCGTCAACAGGTCGAGGACCAGGGCGTTCTCGACGGTTTCCAGGCCACGCGCGCGTACGGCCTCGACGAGCGCGCGGGAGATCTCCGCTCCGGTCGCGTCGCCGCCCGCGTGCGCGATGCGCCGGCGGTGGTGGCCGCCCTCGCGCGTCAGCTGGAGGTCGCCCTCGGCGGACTCGTCGAAGTGCGCGCCGGTCTCGATCAGTCGGCGTACGGCGCCGGGGCCCTCGGTGACGAGGGTGCGCACGGCCGCCTCGTCGCACAGTCCCACGCCCGCGACCAGGGTGTCGTCCAGGTGCTGCTCGGGGGTGTCGCCCTCGCCGAGCGCCGCCGCGACGCCGCCCTGCGCCCAGCGCGTGGAGCCGTCGTCGAGGCTGGCCTTGGTGACGACGACCGTGCGCAGACCCGCGGCGTGGCAGCGCAGCGCCGCGGTGAGCCCCGCGACACCGGAGCCGACGACCACGACGTCGGCCTCGACGGACCAGCCGGGGGCGGGGGCGTGCAGTCGTATGCCTGTGCTCGTCACTGTCGGGCTCCGAACGTCAGGGGCAGGTTGTCGATGAGACGGGTGGCGCCCACGCGCGCGGCGATCGCGAGCACGGCCTCGCCCTCGAAGCCGTCGGTCACGTCGGTGAAGTCGCGCGGGTCGACCAGCGCCACGTAGTCGAGCTCCACGGGCGGCCGGAGTCGCGCCGCCTCGTCGAGGACCAGGCGGGCCGCCGCGAGGACGGCCGAGGGACGGCCCGGGGACGCGGTGGCGACGGCATGCGCGTCGGCGGCGGCCCGGGCCTCGCCTATCTTGCCGAGTGCCTTGGCCCGCGCGCGCGGGGTCGGGCTCTCGGCGGCACGCGCGCGCAGCGCCTCCTGCGCGGCATGCCGGTCGCGGCCCGCGAACAGGGCGTCGGAGAGCGCGAGGGCGGTGCGCCGCTCGGCCGGGGACAGGTAGCGGTTGCGGGAGGAGAGCGCGAGCCCGTCGTCCTCGCGGACCGTGGGCACGGCGACGATCTCCACGTCGAAGTTCAGATCGCGCACCATGCGGCGCACCAGGGCCAGTTGCTGCGCGTCCTTCTGGCCGAACAGGGCCACGTCCGCGCGCGTGAGGTGCAGCAGCTTGGCGACCACGGTGAGCATGCCGTCGAAGTGGCCGGGGCGTGAGGCGCCTTCGAGGCGCTCCCCCATCGGGCCCGCCGTGATGCGGACCTCGGGCTGCCCGCCCGGATAGACCTCGTCGACGGACGGCGCGAACACGGCGTCGGCGCCCGCCTGTTCGGCGATCTCCATGTCCGCTTCGAGGGTGCGCGGGTAGCGGTCGAGGTCCTCGCCCGCGCCGAACTGCAGCGGGTTCACGAAGACGGTGACGACCACTTCGCCGTCGGCCCCTGCGCGGGCCCTGGCCGCGCGGATCAGGGTGGCGTGGCCCTCGTGCAGGGCGCCCATCGTCATGACGACGAAGCGCCGGCCGGTACGCGTGCGTGCCCGCATGTCCGCGCCCTTGTGAAGCAGCCGCACGTGTGCCGGCTTCGTGGGGGTCGGGGTCTTCGTGGGGCTCATCGGGTCTCCTCCGCGCCGGTCGCGAGGACGCCCAGCAGGTCCTCGGCGAGCTCCGGCTTCAGCAGGCCGTGCGCGAGCGCGCGGTCGGCGGTCGCACGGGCCATCGCGAGATAACCGGCGACGGTCTGCGGGGCGTGCTTGCGCAGCTCCGTGACGTGGGCGGCGACGGTGCCCGCGTCGCCGCGCGCCACCGGGCCCGTGAGGGCCGCGTCGCCGGACCTGAGCGCGTTGTCGAGCGCCGCGCCGAGCAGCGGGCCGAGCATCCGGTCGGGGGCGCCGACGCCCGCTTCGCGGAGCAGCTCCATGGCCTCCGCGACCAGGGTGACCAGGTGGTTCGCGCCGAGCGCGAGGGCCGCGTGGTAGAGCGCGCGGCTCTCCTCGGCGATCCACTCGGGTTCGCCGCCCATCTCGATGACCAGGGCCTCGGCGGCGAGCCGCAGCTCCTCGGGCGCGGTGACGCCGAACGAGCAGCCCGCCAGGCGCTGGACGTCGACAGGGGTGCCGGTGAACGTCATCGCGGGGTGCAGCGCGAGCGGCAACCCGCCCGCGCGCAGCGCCGGTTCGAGCACCTTCGTGCCGTACCGTCCCGAGGTGTGCACGATCAGCTGTCCGGGGCGCACGGCGCCGGTCTCGGCGAAGCCCTCGACCAGGCCCGGCAGGACGTCGTCGGGGACGGTGAGGAGCACGAGGTCGGCGTGGCCGAGGACCTCGGCGGGCGGCATGAGGGGCACGTCGGGCAGCAGCGTCGCGGCGCGCCGTACGGAGGCTTCGGAGACTCCGGAGACGGCGACGGGGCGGTGCCCGGCCAGTTGCAGGGACGCGGCGAGCGCGGGACCGACACGGCCCGCGCCGACGACGCCCACGGTGAGGCGGGCGGGGCGGTCCTTGGGGTCCATGGGTTCGGATCGCGGGTTCGGAGGAGGTGTTGTCACGAGGCGATGGCCTTCCGTTCCAGTCCGCTCGGGGTACCGGACGATTTCTCGTCATGTTAACGCTATCTGTGGACCCGCGGCCCGGCTGTCCACAGGCTGTGGGCAAGCGCACGCGCGTGCGACATGATCCAAGGATGAGCGGAACGTACGACACCGAGGAAGACTCCCTGGCCGCGCGGCGGCTCGCCGCCTGGCGAGGTGCGCAGCGCGTCCTGGCGCGCGGGGCGGACGAGGAGACCGTGGGTGAGCGTCTCGCCCGGCTCGCCGAGGCGGCCCGGACCGTGACGGACCCGGACGGGGAGGTCGACTTCTACGGAGGCGGGGTCGTCGCCGAGCTGGAGGCGCGGATCGCCGCTCTGCTCGGCAAGGAAGCGGCCGCGTTCTTCCCGACCGGCACGATGGCGCAGCAGGTCGCCCTGCGCTGCTGGGCCGGGCGCACCGGCAACCCCACGGTGGCCCTGCACCCGCTGGCGCACCCGGAGGTCCACGAGCGCGGCGCCTTCCACGCGGTGAGCGGCCTGCGCACGGTGCACCCCACACAGGCGCCGCGCCAGCCCACCGCCGACGAGGTGCACACCCTCGACGAGCCCTTCGGGACGCTGATGCTGGAACTCCCGCTCAGGGACGCCGGGTTCGTGCTGCCGACGTGGGAGGAACTGCGGGAGATCTGCGGGGCGGCACGCGCGCGGGACGCCGTCGTGCACTTCGACGGGGCCCGCCTGTGGGAGTGCACCGAGCACTTCGGGCGCCCGCTGGACGAGATCGCGGACCTCGCGGACAGCGTCTACGTGTCGTTCTACAAGACGCTCGGCGGGCTCAGCGGCGCGGCGCTCGCGGGCCCGCAGTCGTTCGTCGACGAGGCCAGGGCCTGGCGGCACCGCTACGGCGGCCAGGTCTTCCAGCAGTTCCCCCAGGTGATCGCTGCGCTGAGCGGCCTGGAGACGGAGCTGCCGAGGCTGCCGGAGTACGTGGCGCACGCGCGCGTGGTCGCGAAAGCCCTGCGGGAAGGCTTCACGGAGGCCGGGGTCCTTGGGGCCCGGGTGCATCCCGGGACGCCGCACACGCATCAGTTCCGGGTCTGGCTGCCGTACGACGCGGACGCGCTCACGGAGGCGGCTATCACGCAGGCCGAGGAGACGAGGACGGCCCTGTTCAGGCGCTGGACCGCCGCGGACGAGGCGCCGGGGCTCGCGCGCACCGAGGTCACGGTCGCGGGGCCGGGCCTGGAGTGGAGCGCCGCCGACGTCCGCGCGGCCGTCGCGGACTTCGTGGGGCGGATCCCCTCGTAAGCGGGACGGATCCCTTCGTGAGCGGGTCGAATCCCTTCGTGGATCCCCTCGCAGGGGGCTTGCGGGGTCAGCAACCGGCCGGGTGGCCGCGGCGCCCCGAGAAGCGGTGGCCCGGCAGTCGGCGGGTCAGGGCCGCCCGGATCCGGCCGCGGGCCGGGCGACCGGCCACGACCGCCTTGAACCGGCGGTAGTCGCGCAGCTCCCGGTAGACGGCCATCTCGTGCTGACCGGGCGCCGGCGGAGCCGCGTCGCCGCGCTTGGCGGCGCGGTAGAGGTCGAGGGCGTACTGCTGGGTGACGCTCATGTCGAACACCTCGCTCTTCATCTCGATTGTCGCGCTGTGCCCCGTAATCGGCCTGTTTGCTGGCTTTCGGGGCCGATGAATACGAGACTGCGCCGGGCGCCGTCACCCGGTCACGTCGATTGACGGAAGCCGTCAATCGACGGTCCGACTGTCAGTGCCGGCGTGCACCATGGGGTCATGAGCGTGAGCATCGACATCACGGGCCTGGCGCCCGAGCGGACAGAGGTGCGGCCGTCGCCGCTGGCCGAGCTCGGCATGGCACTGCACGCCCTGTCGGAGCCCGCGCACCACCCCCGCCTGCGGGGATGGACGACGAGCGTGTCCTCGTGCCTCGACCCGTGCCTGGCGGACCGGCTGTGCGAGGCCGACTTCCTGTGGCGTTCGACGTTCTCGGACGTGTTCGTGCCGTTCGCGGGGATGCCGGGGCGGCGGACACCCCCTGGTGCCACGCTCGCCGAGGAGCTGGACCTCCTCGACAAGCTGTCCGACGAGCAGTTCGTGGACGCGGCCCTGGAGTTCACCTGCCAGCACACCTACGCGACGCGGGATGCGAACCGGCTCTCCGACCGCGGCAACCGCGAGCGGGCGCTGGAGCTCGCGGCCACCCGCGGGGCCCACCAAGTGCGCTTCACCAAGCGCCTGCTGGACGACCCGCCGGCCATCAGGTCCTGGTTCCGCGAGCTGCTGCAGGACTGCGACGAGGCGTTCTTCGCGGACGTCTGGGACCGGGTGCGTCCCCAGCTGGCCGCCGACTCACGGCACAAGACGGAGCTGGTGCGCCACAAGGGCCTGCGCGAAGCGCTCAAGGAGGTGTCGGGGGCCGTCGCGCTGAACGAGGCGGGCGACGCCGTCGTCGTCGACAAGATCTCCGAAGGACACACCGCGACGGAGGACGGCGGCCTGCTCCTGGCGCCGACGAGCCTGGGGTGGCCGCATCTGTTCGTGGTGCACCGGCACGGCTGGCAGCCGGTGATCCTCTACCCGGCCGCCGCGCCGGGCCCGACCGACCCGCCCTCCGTGGAGCTGCTGACGCGCAGGATGGCCGCGCTGGCCCACCCGGTCCGAATGCGCCTGTGCCGGCACCTGGCCCGCGGCTCGTACACGACGAGCGAGCTGGTCGACGCGCACGGGATGACGGCGCCGGAGATATCCCGGCACCTCTCGGTCCTCAAGAAGGCGGACCTGATCACGACGCGGCGGCAGGGCCGCTACGTGCAGCACCAGTTGGACCTGAGCGTGGTCTCGCGCCTCGGCGGGGACTTCATCGAGGGCGTCCTGCGCTGACCGTCCGGCCGGGACCTCAGGCCCCGGCGCCGCCCGCGCGCACGAGCCCCGTCTCGTAGGCGAGGACGACGACCTGGACCCGGTCGCGCAGATCGAGCTTGGTCAGGATGCGGCCCACATGGGTCTTCACGGTGGCCTCGGACAGCACCAGGCGCGCGGCGATCTCGCCGTTCGAGTGCCCCTGGGCGACCAGGACCATGACCTCGCGCTCGCGCTCGGTGAGCCGCTCGAGGCGCTTGTGCTGCGGCTGGTCGGGGCCGCTGGGCAGCATCGGGGCGAACCGGTCGAGCAGCCGCCGCGTCGTGGACGGGGCGACCACCGCGTCGCCGCTGTGCACGGCGCGGATCGCGGTGAGCAGCTCGCCCGGCGGCACGTCCTTGAGCATGAAGCCGGAGGCCCCTGCCCGCAGGCCCGAGAACGCGTACTCGTCGAGGTCGAAGGTGGTCAGGATGAGGACCTTCGGCGGCTCGGCCGCCTCGCAGATCCGCCGCGTCGTCTCTACCCCGTCGAGCTTCGGCATGCGGACGTCCATGAGGACCACGTCCACCGCCGTCGAGCGCAGCACCTCCAGCGCCTCGACGCCGTCACCCGCCTCGGCGACGACCTCCATGTCCGGCTGCGCGGCGAGCACCATCCGGAAACCGGTGCGCAGCAGCACCTGGTCGTCGACGAGCATGACCTTGATCGACATCGAGCGGTCCTCACTTGTCCGTGGCAGTGGACTTGTCCGTGGAAATGGACTTGTACGTGTCAATGGGCGGGCTTGAGAGGCAGCAGCACGCTGATGCGGAAGCCACCGCCGGGGCGCGGTCCCGCGTCCAGCGTGCCGCCGACCATACCGACGCGCTCACGCATCCCGATGAGGCCGTGGCCGCGGCCGTCCGCGCCCCCGTCCTCGTACAGCTCGTGCGGGGCGCCCTTGCCGTCGTCCTCGACGAGCAGGCCGAGGCCGTCGTCGAAGTAGACGAGCCGGACGCTGGCACCCGCGTTCGGACCACCGTGCTTGCGGGTGTTGGTGAGGGCTTCCTGGACGATGCGGTACGCGGTCAGCTCGACGCCGCTGGGCAGCGGGCGCGGGGTGCCCTCGACCTTGAAGTCGACCGGGAGGCCGGACGTGCGGACCTGCTCGACGAGTTCCTCTATCTGCTCGACGTCGGGCTGCGGTACGTACTCGCCCGCCTCCTCGTGCTCCCCGGTGCGCAGCACGCCGAGCAGCCTGCGCATCTCCGCGAGCGCCTGGCGGCCGGTGCCCGAGATGGTCTCCAGGGCCTTCTTGGCCTGCTCGGGCGCCTGGTCGAGGACGTACGCGGCGCCGTCGGCCTGCACGACCATCACCGACACGTTGTGCGCGACGACGTCGTGCAACTCGCGCGCGATGCGGGCCCGTTCGGCCGCCACCGCGACCTTCGACTGCGCCTCGCGCTCCTTCTCCAGGCGGTTGGCGCGCTCCTCCAGCTGTGCCAGGTACGCGCGTCTGGTGCGCAGCGAGTCGCCAAGCACCCAGGCGAGGGCGAACGGCACCATCTGGAAGACGGTGACCGCGAAGTGCGCGAAGGCGGAGCCCTGCGCGGACGGCCAGCGCAGCTCCGACAGCGGCGCCGCGCACAGGCCCGCGACGAGGGCGAGCCGGGACGCCCAGCGCGCGCCGTTCGCGGCGCACGTGTAGACGATCACCAGCATGGCGAAGTCCGCCGGATTGACCTGCGCGTCGAAGACCAGCTGGCCCACGCCCGCGACGATCGCGAGCACGAGCATCCGCTCGGGCATCAGGCGACGCAGGGCGACGACCACGCTCAGCACGGCGGCGCTCACGAGGGCCGCCGGCACGTTCCCGTGCGGCGTCGGCCCGTCCATGCTGACGGCGCTCACGACCGTGATCCCGAACAGGATCGCGGCCCAGAAGCCGTCGACCCACGTCGGGTGTCTGCGGATGAAGTCGTAGACGCGCTGCACGTAACCCAGAGTAGGGAAGCGTGCAGCGTGCAGGGGTCAACCGGAGGGCCGATCCGGACCCGGCGCGCGTACTCCTGAAGGTGGAGACCCCAAGCGGCGCACGCGCCCGGCGCACATAGCCTTCAGGCGTGGAGAACGGACGACAGGTGGCCCCGCGCGGGTGGCGCGCGGCCACTGAAGAGGCGCTGTACGGACCGGCCGGCTTCTACCGCAGGCCCGAGGGCCCCGCGGGGCATTTCCGCACGTCGGTGCATGCGTCGCCGCTGTTCGCCGGGGCCGTGGCGGAGCTGCTGTGCCGGGTGGACGCGGCCCTCGGCGAGCCCGCAGAGCTGGCGTTCGTGGACATGGCGGCGGGCCGCGGCGAGCTGGTTTCGCGCCTCCTTCAGGTGCTGCCGGAAAAAGTGGCGGCACGCGTGCGTGCCTACGCGGTGGAGAAGGCGGAACCTCCCGCCGGACTCGACCACCGGATCGAGTGGCGGGCCGAACCGCCCACCGGAGTGACCGGGCTCCTCTTCGCGAACGAGTGGCTCGACAACGTGCCCCTGGAGGTCGTCGAGAGGGACGCGGACGGCACGGCACGGCTGGTCCTCGTCCGCGAGGACGGCACGGAGACCCTCGACGCGGCGCCCCTGGACGAGACGTCCGCGAACTGGCTCCTCCAGTGGTGGCCGCTGCCGCCGGAGCCGGGCCTGCGCGCCGAGGTCGGGTCGCCCCGCGACGCGGCCTGGGCGGCTGCCGTACGGACCCTGGAGCGCGGCCTCGCGGTCGCGGTGGACTACGCCCACACGCGCGCCTCCCGGCCGCTCTTCGGCACGCTCACGGGCTTTCGCGAGGGCCGGGAGACGGCACCCGTGCCCGACGGCTCCTGCGACATCACGGCGCACGTGGCACTGGACGCGTGCACCGCCACTGCCGGGGCCCGGCTCCTCACGCAGCGCGCCGCCCTGGGCGCCCTGGGGGTGAGCGCCGGCCGACCGCCGCTGGCCCTCGCGACGCGGGACCCGGCGGCGTACGTCCGGGCGCTCGCGGGCGCGGGCGAGGCCGCGGAGCTGACGGCGCGCGGCGGCCTCGGGGACTTCGGCTGGCTGATCGAGCCGGTGGACCTGCCCGGAGGGGCGGCCCTACTTGTCGATGTCCCCGACCACGAAGAACAGTGACCCGAGGATCGCCACCATGTCGGCGACCAGCGTCCCCGGCAGCAGCTCGGTCAGCGCCTGGATGTTGTTGTACGAGGCGGAGCGCAGCTTGAGCCGGTACGGCGTCTTCTCGCCCTTGGAGACGAGGTAGTAGCCGTTGATGCCGAGCGGGTTCTCCGTCCACGCGTACGTGTGGCCCTCGGGCGCCTTGAGGACCTTCGGAAGGCGCTGGTTGACCGGGCCCTGCGGGAGGTCCGCGAGCCGGTCGAGGCAGGCGTCGGCGAGGTCGAGCGCGTTGTGCGCCTGGTCCAGGAGGCACTCGAACCGGGCCAGGCAGTCGCCTTCTTGTCGCGTGACGACCTTCAGGGTGTCCTGCAGCTCTCCGTAGGCGAGGTACGGCTCGTCTCGCCGGAGGTCGAAGTCGACGCCGGAGGCGCGGGCGATCGGGCCGCTCACCCCGTAGGAGTGCGCGGCCTCGGCGGACAGCACGCCCACCCCGCGCGTACGGCCGCGGAAGATCTCGTTGCCGAGGACCAGGTTGTCGTAGACGTCCATCCGGGAGCGCACGCTCGCGACGGCCTCCCGCGCGCGGGTGGTCCAGCCGAGCGGCAGGTCCTCCTTGAGACCACCGACGCGGTTGAACATGTAGTGCATGCGCCCGCCGGAGACCTCCTCCATGACGTTCTGGAGCTCCTCGCGCTCACGGAAGGCGTGGAAGACGGGGGTGATCCCGCCCAGTTCGAGCGGGTACGAACCCAGGAACATCAGGTGGTTGAGCACCCGGTTCAGCTCGGCGAGCAGCGTCCGCAGCCAGACGGCGCGCTCCGGCACCTCCATGCCCAGCATCCGCTCGACGCCGAGCACGACGCCCAGCTCGTTCGAGAACGCGGACAGCCAGTCGTGGCGGTTCGCGAGCATCACGATCTGCCGGTAGTCACGCGCTTCGAAGAGCTTCTCCGCACCGCGGTGCATGTAGCCGATGACCGGCTCCGCGTGCTCGATCCGCTCGCCGTCGAGCACGAGACGCAGGCGCAGCACACCGTGGGTGGAAGGGTGCTGCGGACCGATGTTGAGCACCATGTCGGTGCTCTCCGCGGCACCACCGATGCCGACCGTGGCCTGAGTCGTGGGCGTCATGGACACAGTCTCTCGTACGTAGGCTTAATCCATGGAGACAGGGGCGACAGCGCCGACAGAGTCGACAGGACCCGACTGGACCGGACTGCCGTCCGGTCTGCTGAGACTGCGCCGCCTGCTGCTGCTCGTGTGGCTGGTGCCGCTGACGGTGGCGCTCGGGGTGCTGCTCGGCATGTTCGTGGGCCCCGGCTGGGCGGCGTTCGCCGTGCTGCCGCTCGGGGTCCTGGTGTGGGGCTGGGTGCTGCTCGGCCGCAACTGGCACTCGTGGCGGTACGCGGAGCGGGCCGACGACCTGCTGATCAGCCGCGGCGTCCTGTGGCACGAGGAGACGATCGTGCCGTACGGGCGGATGCAGCTCGTCGAGGTGACGTCCGGGCCGCTGGAGCGGAAGTTCGGCCTGGCCAGCCTGCAGTTGCACACCGCCGCCGCGGCCACCGACGCGACGATCCCCGGACTCGCGCCCGAAGAGGCCGAGCGGCTGCGCGACCGCCTCACCGAACTCGGCGAGGCCCGATCGGCGGGCTTGTGACGGCCTCCCGCGTCCCCGACGACGCCCCGGCCGTGGAGTCCGCCCGGGACGTCCGAGAGCGCCGCCTGCACCCCGTCACGCCGCTGCGCCGCGCGTGGGCGCCCATCGCGATCCTGCTCGGCTGGGCCGTCCACGACATGGACCAGGCGCAGCGCCAGCTGTCGCACCTCACCACCGCCACCCTGCTGATCGGCATCGGCGTGCTGGTTCCCGCGGCCGCCCTGTACGGATTCCTCACCTGGTGGTTCACGCACTTCGCGGTGACGGACACGGAACTGCGCATCCGTACGGGCCTGTTGTTCCGCCGCACCGCCCACATCAGGCTCGACCGCCTCCAGGCCGTCGACGTCACGCAGCCGCTTCTGGCCCGCTTCGTAGGCGTCGCCAAACTGAAGCTCGACGTGGTGGGAGCCGACAAGAAGGACGAGCTCGCCTTCCTGGGAGAGCGCGAAGCACGCGACCTAAGGGCCGAACTTCTCGCACGGGCCGCCGGATTCGCGCCCGAGTCGGCGCAGGAGGTGGGCGAGGCGCCGGCGCGCCCGATCCTGCACACGCCCCCGCGGATGCTCGCCGTGGCGCTGCTCCTGACGGGCGCGCCGTGGGCGATGCTGCTCGCCGCGGTCGCCGTCCCCGCGCTCCTGTGGTTCGCCACCCACAACCTGTGGACAGTGATCGCGGTCGCGGTGCCGCTGGTCGGCGGGGCGTTCACCAACAGCGCGGGCCGGTTCATCAAGGAGTACGACTGGACGGTCGGCGAGTCCCAGGACGGCCTTCGCATCGACCACGGGCTGCTCGACCGGGTGCACGAGACGGTGCCGCCGGGGCGGGTGCAGACCGTACGGATCGTCGAACCGCTGCTGTGGCGGCGGCGCGGCTGGGTCCGCGTCGAGCTGCACGTCGCCGGGACGTCGAACACCGTGCTCGTCCCCGTGGCGCCGCGCGAGGACGCCGAGGACGTCGTCGCGCGGATCCTGCCGGGCGTATCGGTGCCGAAGCCGGGCGAGTTCACCGGAGCGCCGCGGAGCGGGCGCTGGTGCGTGCCGGTGTGGTGGCGCAGCTACGGGGTGGCGGTCACGGAGACGGTGTTCGCCGCGCGCCACGGACTGCTGCAACGCAGACTCGATCTCGTCCCGCACGCCAAGGTGCAGAGCGTGCGCGTCACTCAGGGGCCCTGGGAGCGCCACTGGCGCGTCGCCGACCTGCACCTCGACACGGGCGCCAACAAGACGGTGACGGCCCGCCTGAGGGACGTGCACGAGGCTTCGGAGCTGCTGCGGGCCCAGGCCGACCGGTCCCGCACGGGGCGCCGGGACGCGCGGCCCGACCGGTGGATGGCGGGGGCCTGAGCTCGACAACGAACGAGGGGCGGGCCGGCACGCAGCCGACCCGCCCCTCATCTGCTCGTCATCTGCTCGATGTCACGCCTGAAGCGCGGACCTCAGCTCGCCCATGTCGATCTGCTCCGTCTCGTCGTGCGCGGTCAGGTCGATGACCTGCTGCTCGCGCTCGGCGTCCTCGGAGGCTTCGGCGTGCTCGGGGGCTTCGCCGTCCTTGGAGGCTTCAGGGGCCTTGGATGCCTCGGGGGACTCAGAGGCTTCGGGGGCCTCGGACGCCTCAGATGCCTCGGTGTCGGCGGTGGCGGTGGCGGTGGCGGTGTTGTCGCCGTTCTTGACCTCGGCCTCGGCTCCGGCCTCGGCCTCGGCTTGGACCTCGACCCGGGACTCGGCCGCGGCCTCCGCCGCCAGCTCCTCGCCCACCACATCCGCCAGGTCTTCGTCCCGCGACACCGCGCGCCCCGCGCCGAAGAAGTCGAATCCGCCCTGGGGCACCTTCCGCGCGGGGGCCGCGGGGACGACCGTCGCGGCAGCAGGCACGGTGTAGTGGCCCGCCACCGCCCCGGACTTCCCCGGGGTATCGGCCTCCCCGGCCTTGGACACCGTCGGCTCCGGCCGCGCGAGACGCCTGAGCGCGGCATTGGCCCGCCGGTACATCTCCGGGGTCGGCCGACTCGGCACCGCCGGGGGCGCCGGAGGCAGCTCCATCGTCGGGACGGCGGCCTCTATCGCGAGCCGGCGCCGGCCCTCGAGCGCGCTGGCCCGCTCCGTCTCGGCGTTCGCATACCGCCGCAGCAACGCCGCGTGCTCGCCCCGCAGCCCGGCCAGCTCGGTGCGCTTCGCCCGCAGCTTGACCTCCAGGCGGGTGCGCAGCTCGCGCGACTCCTCGAGGTCGCCCTCCAGCTCCGCCACGGCCTCCTCGTGCCGCCACCGCTCGCTCGCGGCGCCGCGCGTCAGCTCGGCGACGCGCTTGCCGGCCAGCCGGTCCCAGCGGCGCATCACCACGGCACCGACCACCGCTGCCACGGCGGCCGCGGCGGCGACACCCCGCAGGACGAGCGGATCATCGGACAGCCAGGCGGCCCCCGCGCAGACGAGGGGCACACCGGCGATCACCGTCGGAGGCAGGAGGCGGTGCAGGGGCGGAGAATGGCGGTGGCGTCCACGTGGCATGGCCAGAAACTTACCGCGCGTAGGCGAATCCCGAAGCCCCGCCCGGCAATATTCGGACACACCTGTCACAGAAACCACCTAACCCCCGTACGGACAAGGTCACTTACCGCCGCGTCACTTAACCCGACGGATACCGTCCGCCCCGCGACTCACCGGCGCGCGCCGTTCAAGATCATTTAGCGACGAGCCCCTTGGACTCCAGATACTCCTTCGCGACATCGCCTTCCTTCTGCCGCTCGGCGTCGACCTTCCGGTTCAGCTCGACGAGATCGTCGGTCGTGAGCGTCTTCGTCAACTTCCCGAGGGCATCGGCGATCTTCTTGTCGCCCGCGTCCTTGGCGTTCACCACGGGGACAATGTTGTCCGCGTTCTGGAGCTTCTTGTCGTCCTCAAGAAGAACGAGTCCGAAGTTCTCCAGTGTCGCGTCGGTCGTGGTCGTCAGGACCAGCTGATCCGTACCGTTCTTCACCGCCTGCTTGGACTGTGTCGTGCCGACGCCCTTGGGATCGATTCCCGTGACATCGATGCCGTACGACTTCTTGAGACCCGGCGCGCAGAACGGCCGTGTCTCGCATTCGTCACCGGCCGCGATCTTCACCTTCTGGCCCGACTTGCCAAGATCGGAAAGAGTCTTGAGCTTGTGCTTCTTGGCGAAGTCCTTGCTCACCGCGAACGCGTTCTGATCGACGGCCTCTCCCGCGTCCAGAACCTTCAGCTGCGGTTCGGCCAGCTTGCGCAGCGCGGCCACCGTGTCGTCGACATCGCTCGACGCGACCGGCTTCGCATCCGACCCGTTCTTCTTCAGGTTGAGGAATTCGGCGAGGGTCGCCGCGTATTCGGGCACCACGTCGATGGCGCCCTTCGCGAGCTGCGGTTCGTAGATCTCGCGGTTCTCCACCGTCTTGACCGACGCGTCGTACCCGGCGTCGGCCAATATCTGCCGGTACAGCTCGCCGAGCACCTTGGCCTCGGTGAAGCGCGCGGCGCCGATGACGACCTTGCCCTTCCCGCCGCCCGACGCGCCCGCATCGTCCTTGCCCTCCAGGCTGTCGCCACCGCACGCGGTGACCCCCGCGGTCAGCGCACCCACGGCCACAGCCGCCAGGGCCACTCGACGCGTTCTGCTGTTCATCGCTCTCCTCGTCGCACTGCCGGAACCGACTACAAAACCAAGCCTCAAAACCCGCGCCCGCCGATCGCGGCCGCCGGTCAAGCCCGCCGCCTCATGGGGTCGAAGACCCGCCCCACCGCGACGAACAAGCCCTCCGCGGCCAGCGCGAGCACGGCCACGAGCACGGCCCCCGCGACCACCTGCGGAGTGTCCTGGAGGTTGAACCCGGCCGTGATGATCCGCCCGAGCCCGCCCTCCCCGGCCATCGCCGCCAGCGTCGCCGTGGCGATCACCTGCACCGTCGCCGACCGCAGCCCGGTCATCACCAGCGGGTACGCCAGCGGCAGCTCGACGCGGGCGAAGACCTGGCGCCCGCTCATGCCCATGCCGCGCGCGGCCTCCACCACCGCCCGGTCCACCTCGCGCATCCCCACGTACGCGTTCGTGAGCAGCGGCGGCACCGCGAACAGCACCAGCGCGATCAGCGTCGGCACATCCCCGTGCCGGCCGAGCGGGGTGAGCGTGAGCAGCACCAGGACGGCCAGCGTCGGTACCGCGCGCCCCACGTTCGAGATGTTGACCGCGAGCGCGCCGCCCTTGCCCTTGTGCCCGAGCCACAGGGCCAGCGGCAGGGCGATCAGGCAGGAGACGGCCAGCGCGACACCGCAGAAGTACAGATGCTCGCCGAGCCGGTGCCACACCCCCTTCTCCCCCTGCCAGTTGGCCCCCGTGGCCAGCCAGTCCCAGGCCCCCGATATCGCGTTCATGCCACCTTCTCCGGCTCTGCGCGCGCCGCGTCGTCACGGCCGCGGAGCCCCGGTATTCGCGGTCCGCGCGCTTCCCGTCCGGACGTCGCCGCCCGGGTAACCCTCGTCCACGGCGTCAGCCACCGCTGCACACCGAGCAGCAGCAGGTCCGCCAGGACCGCGAGCAGCACGCACAGCACGGACGCGGTGAGCACCTGCGCCTTGAAGTCGCTCTGCAGGCCGCTGACGATCAATGTGCCGAGCCCGCCGTAGTCCACGATCGAGCCGACCGTCGTCAGCGCCACAGTGGAGACCGTCGCGATCCGCACCCCGGCCAGTAAGGCCGGCAGCGCCAGCGGCAGTTCGACCTCCCACAGCAGCCGCAGCGGCCCGTACCCCATCCCGCGGGCCGCCTCTCTCGCCTCCTGCGGCACCGCCTGCAACCCCGCCAGAACATTGCGCACGAGAATCGTCAGGGAGTACAGCACGAGCCCCGTGACCACCAGCGAGACCGAGAGCCCGAACAGGGGCAGCAGCAGCGAGAACATCGCGAGCGACGGGATCGAGTAGAGCACCGTGGTCACGCCGAGCACCGGCCCCGCGAAGGCGCGTGCGCGCCGGGCGAGCAGCGCGAGCGGGAGCGAGACCAGGACGCCTATCGCCACCGCCGCCACCGTGATGCCGAGGTGTTGGACGGTCGCGTCGACCAACTCCTGGCCGCGGGTGCGCACATATTCGCCGCACACCCAGTCATTGGCCACCAAGCAGTTCTGCTCGCTCACGCCGGCCACCTCCCCCGATTTCCCCGAACGTATGTCAGCCGCCCGAGCACCCGCACGCACGTTTCCGACTGCCGACGACCCTAGCCCCGACCACTGACAACGGCCGAGCCCCGGCCACCGGACGCAACACGCACTTCACATGACTGCCTCGCCCGGGCATCCCCAACCGGGCCCCGCCCCGGCAGAATGGGGTCCCATGATCCGGTTCGAGCACGTCAGCAAGCAGTACGCGGACGGCACCACCGCCGTCGACGACCTGTCCTTCGAGGTGTCCGAGGGCGAACTCGTCACGCTCGTGGGCCCGTCGGGCTGTGGCAAGACCACGACGATGAAGATGGTGAACCGGCTCATCGAACCCACCGCGGGCCGGATATTCCTCGACGGCGACGACATATCCGGGGTCGACCCGGTCCAACTGCGGCGCCGCATCGGCTATGTGATCCAGCAGGTCGGCCTGTTCCCGCACAAGACCGTCCTCGACAACACCGCGACCGTCCCGCACCTGCTGGGCGTCAAGCGCGCCAAGGCCCGCGAGCGGGCGGCGGAGTTGCTCGACCTGGTGGGCCTCGACCCGAAGGTCTTCGGCGGGCGCTACCCCGAGCAGCTCTCCGGCGGACAGCGCCAACGGGTCGGCGTGGCAAGGGCTTTGGCGGCCGACCCGCCCGTCCTGCTGATGGACGAGCCGTTCGGCGCGGTCGACCCCGTGGTCCGCGAGCACCTGCAGACCGAGTTCCTGCGCCTGCAGCAGACGCTCGGCAAGACCGTGCTGTTCGTCACCCACGACATCGAGGAGGCCGTCCGCCTCGGCGACCGTATCGCCGTCTACGGCGAAGGACGCATCGAGCAGTACGACACCCCGTCGGCGGTCCTGGGCATGCCCGCCACCGACTACGTCGCCGACTTCGTGGGCGCCGACCGCGGTCTCAAGCGCCTCTCGGTGACCCCCATCGAGGAGGGCGACCTGGAGCAGCCGCCCGTCGTGCACCTCGACGACCCACTGCCCAAGGAGCTCGAAGCCCGCTGGGCCGTCGTCCTGGACCACGACAACAACCTGCACGGCTGGATCTCCGCCGAGCACGCGCGCGTGGCCGCGAACAAGGGCGACACCGTGCGCGACCACGCGCGCCGCATGGAGGCCTGGCTGCCCGTGGGCGCCCCGCTCAAGCAGGCGTTCGCGACGATGCTCCAGCACGACGCCGGCTGGATCGCCGTCATCGACGAGCACGCCGAAGGGCGCTTCCTCGGCGTGCTGACCCCGGCCCGCCTGCACGAGGCACTGCGCCGCTCCACGGCCGCCGACGCACGGGACATCACGCGCGCGGAGGTCGACCTGGAGACGGTGGAGCAACTCCTGAAGTGACCAGGCCAGGACTCCTGAAGTAACCAGGCCAGGACTCCTGAAGTAACCGGGCCAGGACTCCTGTAAGCAGCCAGGACTCCTGTAAGCAGCCGCCCCCGCGAAGCAGCCGCAGCTCCCGAAAACCCCGCCCCTCCACCCCGTGTGACCGAACCCGCTCCCCGCGAATGAACCCGCCCCGCTCCACCGCCGTCCTAGAGGACGCACGTCACGGATGCCCCATTCGGCACCGTATTCGCGTATCTCGCAGAACGAGCGGAAGGGCACCGAGCCGTATGAAGCGGATGCCGCGCGGGCCCCGCCCGGACCACGAAACCCACCCCCGCGCGGACGCCGTGCAGCCGCCCCCGGCCGCAGGCGCCTGCCTCCTGGCCGGTGGTGTGGGCATCGCGGCCGGGGTCCTGCCACGGCTCAGGCGCGGCCCCACGGGCGGCGTCACGGAGGCGCTGCCGGGCCCGCTCGGCCCGTACGCCGCGGCTCTCGCCCTCGGCAGCGGCGTCCTGCTCGTCCTGCTCGCGCACGTCCTGGGGCGGCGCAAGCGGCGGGCCTGGTGGGCGGCGATGGTGCTGCTGCCCCTCGGGGCCTGCGGACAGCTCGTGTACCGGCACTCGCCCCCGGGAATCGTCGGCGCCGCCCTCGCCCTGGTGCCGCTGTGGCTCCTGATACGCGAGCGGCAGCAGTTCACCGCGCCGCCCGACCCGCGCGGCCGCTGGCGCGCCCTGGCCAACCTCGTACTGATGGGCGCCGGTTCGCTGCTGATCGGCCTCGTCGTCGTCAGCGCGCACCCGGCGCGGCTCGTCGGCGCCCCGAGCCTCGTGGACCGCCTGGAGCACGTCCTGTGCGGACTGCTCGGCATGCGGGGGCCGCTCGTCTACGCGGGCGGCACGGCGCACACGGTCGCCCTCTCGCTCGGCGTCCTCGGCCTGGTCACCGCGCTCAGCACGCTCTACCTCGCGTTCCGCCCCGAAGGCACGGCGGGCCGCGACAAGGGCATCGTGTTCTCGCCCAGCGGCAAGGCGGCCGTCCGCTACCGGGTGGTGTCGGGCGTGATGCTCGCCAAGGGCGACCCCGTGGGCGACGTGGAGGCATGGCCGGGGGCCATGGAGCGCTTCATGGACGAGGCAAGGACCCACTCCTGGACGCCGGCCGTCACCGACTGCTCCGAGACGGGCTGCGCGGTCTGGACCCGCGAGACCGGCCTGGCCGCGCGGCCCCGCCGCGAAAGCGGCGCCACCCGCGCGGGCCGTCAAAGCCGCGAGATCCCGCCCGCCCCGAAGGGCCTAGGCTTGAGACCATGAGCACGTCGCAGGTCCGCCGGGGCCACGTAGCAAACCTCCCCGTTTGGGACCGCTGCGCGGTCATGGGGGTCGTCAATGTGACCCCCGATTCGTTCTCGGACGGCGGCCGCTGGTTCGACACGACCGCCGCGGTCAAGCACGGCCTCGACCTGGTCGCCCGGGGCGCCGACCTCGTGGACGTGGGCGGCGAGTCCACCCGCCCCGGCGCCACCCGTGTCGACGAGGACGAGGAGCTCAGGCGCGTCATCCCCGTCGTCCGCGGACTCGCCTCCGAAGGCGTGACGATCTCGGTCGACACCATGCGGGCCTCCGTCGCCGAGCAGTCCCTCGCCGCGGGCGCCGCCCTGGTCAACGACGTGAGCGGCGGCCTCTCCGACCCCCAGATGGTCCCGGTCGTCGCCGCCGCGGGAGCGCCCTTCGTGGTGATGCACTGGCGCGGCCTCCTGGCGGGCACCAACGTCCCCGGCACCTACGAGGACGTCGTCTCCGAAGTCGTGAACGAGCTCCACGCGCGCGTGGAGGCCGCCCTCGAGGGCGGCATCGCACCCGACCGCATCGTCCTCGACCCGGGCCTCGGCTTCTCCAAGAACGCCGAGCACGACCTCTCGCTGCTCGCCCACCTCGACCGCCTGCACGCGCTCGGCCACCCGGTCCTCGTGGCGGCCTCCCGCAAGCGCTTCCTCGGCCACGTACTGGCCGGCGAGCAGGGCGCCCCGCCGCCCGCGCGGGAGCGCGACGCCGCCACGGCCGCCGTCTCCGCGCTCGCCGCCCGGGCGGGCGCCTGGGCCGTGCGCGTCCACGAGGTGCGGGCCACCGCCGACGCCGTCCGCGTGGCACGCGCGGTCGAAGGAGCCCAGTGACCGGCACGGACGCCGAGGCCGTCGACGCGGCCAACCGCTCGTACTACGAGGCCATGGAGCGCGGCGCCTTCGAGGAACTGGCGTCGCTGTGGCTCGCCCCCGAGGACGTCGCCTACGCCGAGGACGCCGACCCGGACGACGCCGAGGACACCTCCGTCAGCTGCGTGCACCCCGGCTGGCCGGTGCTCTCGGGCCGCGGCGAGGTGCTCCGCAGTTACGCGCTGATCATGGCGAACACCGAGTACATCCAGTTCTTCCTGACCGACGTGCACATCAGCGTCGTCGCCGACACCGCCCTGGTGACGTGCACGGAGAACATCCTCAGCGGCGGCCCCGCCCCCGAGGAAGGCGACGAGTTGGGCCCGCTCGTCGGGCAGCGCGTCGTCGCCACCAATGTGTTCCGGCGCACACGCGACGGCTGGAAGATCTGGTCGCACCACGCCTCCCCCGTGCTCGCCGAATCGGATGACGAATCCGACGAGATGGGCAACACCGACGGCGGCGGATCACCCGCCTGAGTGGGTAAGCGCCCCCAAAGAGCCCGAAATCCCGATGCGAGGTTGGGCTCTCGACCGCCCGGGTATGGGCGGCTACCAGCCGAGAGCGCACCATGGGGCGGGTGTGCCGGGTGGGATCCGTCATAGCCCCCACGGCCGGGTGCTGTCAGTGCCCAAAGGTAGATTCGAACGAGGCCGGGACATCGACCGCACATCGATGCACCGGCCTTCACCGACGACTGCAGGAGTGATTCGCGTGGATCGTGTCGCGCTGCGCGGCCTCAAGGCCCGCGGGCACCATGGCGTCTTTCCCGAGGAACGCGAGGAAGGCCAGACCTTCATCGTGGACCTGGTGCTCGGCCTGGACACCCGAGCGGCGGCGGCCGACGACGACCTGGCGAAGACCGTGCACTACGGCATCGTGGCGGAGGAAGTCGTGGCCGTGGTCTCCGGCGACCCCGTGGATCTCATCGAAACGCTCGCCGAGCGCATCGCACAGACCTGTCTGAAGCACGAAGGGGTCCAGGAGGTCGAGGTCTGCGTCCACAAGCCGGATGCACCGATCACCGTGCCCTTCGACGACGTGACCGTCACCATCACCCGGAGCCGAGTATGAACAAAACTCCGTTCGACCCGACCGTCCAGCCGGTGCCGACCTCCGTGGTGGAACAGGTCGACGCGGCCGACACCACGCTCTCCAACCCCAAGCGGGCCGTGATCTCCCTCGGCTCGAACCTGGGCAACCGCCTGGAGACCCTCCAGGGCGCCGTGGACGCCCTGGAGGACACCCCCGGCGTCCGCGTCAAGGCCGTCTCCCCCGTCTACGAGACGGAGCCCTGGGGCGTCGCCCCGGACAGCCAGCCCTCGTACTTCAACGCCGTGGTGGTCCTGAAGACGACGCTCCCGCCCGCCTCGCTCCTGGAGCGGGCGCACGCGGTCGAGGAGGCCTTCGACCGCGTCCGGGACGAGCGCTGGGGCGCCCGCACCATCGACGTGGACATCGTCGCGTACGCCGACGTGGTCTCGGACGACCCGCACCTCACGCTCCCGCACCCGCGGGCCCACGAGCGGGCCTTCGTGCTCGTCCCCTGGCTCGACGTGGAGCCGGAGGCCCAGCTTCCGGGACGCGGCGGCATCGCCCAGCTGCTCGACGGCGTGACCCGCGAGGGCGTCGCGGCACGCGCCGACCTGGAACTCCGGCTCCCGGAGTAGTCGTTAGGGTCTACCGGGCACGGTAAAACGGCCGGGCGGACCGCAGGGCCATGACGACGAGGGGCGACCAACCGGGATGAAGCAACTGCGCATCAGGACGCTGGTCGGCCTCTTCGTCGTCGCCGGAGTGCTGTCCTGGGCGGGCGCCCGCCTGTGGGACTCCCTTGGCACTCTGCCGAAGGTCCCGCTGGCCGCACCCATCGTGCTCGCCGTGATCGCCGTCGTGCTGCTCGCGACGGCCCTGTCGATCCGCTCCCGGCTGCGCGCGCAGCGGGAGCGCCGGCCCGAGGCCAAGGGCGTCGACCCGATGATGGCGGCGCGCGCCCTGGTCTTCGGCCAGGCCAGCGCCCTGGTGGCGGCGCTCGTGGCCGGCATGTACGGCGGCACCGGCGCCTTCCTCCTGGAGTCCCTGGACGTCCCGGCCCGCCGCGACCAGGCGATCTACGCCGGCCTCTCGGTGGTCACCGGCATCGCCGTGGTCGCCGCGGCCATCTTCCTGGAGCGCATCTGCAAACTCCCGGACGACGAGGACCCGGAGGAGACGGCGTCAGCCGCTTAGACAGGCCCGCAAGGCCCGCAGCCGCCCTGGCGCCCTGGACAGGCCCGCACAGGGCCTGTCGGGCCTAGAAGGGCTCCTGGGCCTAGCGCCCGATGATCAGGCTCATGGCCTCGCTGCGGGTCGCCGGGTCCCGCAGCTGACCGCGCACGGCCGACGTGATCGTCTTCGCGCCGGGCTTGCGGACCCCGCGCATCGACATGCACATGTGCTCGCACTCCACGACGACGATGACGCCGCGCGGCTCCAGGATCTCCATCAGGGAGTCCGCGATCTGCGTCGTCAGCCGCTCCTGGACCTGCGGGCGGCGGGCGTAGACGTCGACGAGGCGGGCCAGCTTCGACAGGCCCGTGATCTTGCCGTCGGCGGACGGGATGTAGCCGACGTGGGCGACGCCCACGAACGGCACCAGGTGATGTTCACAGCTGGACTGCACTTCGATGTCCTTCACCAGGACCATCTCGTCGTGCCCCAGGTCGAACGTCGTCGTCAGCACGTCCTCGGGCTTCTGCCACAGGCCCGCGAATATCTCCTTGTACGCACGAGCGACCCGCCCCGGCGTCTCCCGCAGGCCCTCGCGGTCCGGGTCCTCGCCGACCGCGATGAGCAGTTCGCGCACGGCGTTCTCGGCCCGCTTCTCGTCGAACTCACCGATCGAGCCCTCGCCGTCCAGCGTCACCGGGTCGGTCATCTGGTGCCTCTTTCTCTACTTACATTCGCGCGCGGCAGCGCAAAGGCCGCGTCCCCCACACCGTAAAGCGTGGGGGACGCGGCCTGCATTCCGGGTCTGGCCTGCCCAGTGAGGGTCGGGTCAGCTCTCGGGGCGCTCTTCCTTCACCGTGTCCACCGGGGTGGTGGTCTCGATGGCGGGCGTCGCTCCGTTCGCCCCGTTCGTCAGCGACAGCTCCTTGGGGGAGAGCACCGGCGGGCGGGTCGAGGGGGTGCGGCGGTTGGAGCCGGTCCACGCGGGGCGGGCCGGGCGCTTCACGATCGGAGCGAAGATCTCGGCGATCTGCTCCTTGTTCAGCGTCTCCTTCTCGAGCAGCGCGAGGACCAGGTTGTCGAGAACGTCGCGGTTCTCGACGAGGATCTCCCAGGCCTCGTTGTGCGCGGTCTCGATGAGCTTCTTGACCTCTTCG
Source organism: Streptomyces sp. EDA2-14 (assembly GCF_054963755.1). Taxonomy (NCBI): domain Bacteria; kingdom Bacillati; phylum Actinomycetota; class Actinomycetes; order Kitasatosporales; family Streptomycetaceae; genus Streptomyces; species Streptomyces sp. EDA2-14. The sequence continues at coordinate 144,043 of NZ_JBUEGE010000016.1, read as the reverse complement.
TCGACGAGCGCGGCGACCTCTTCCGAGTAGTCGCGCTGGTGACCCATCTCGCGGCCCAGGAAGGGCTCGGAGTTGTCGCCGCCGAACTTGATCGCGCCGAGCCGCTCGGTCATGCCGTACTGCGTGACCATCGCGCGGGCCGTACCGGTGGCCTTCTCGATGTCGTTCGCAGCGCCCGTGGTCGGGTCGTGGAAGACGAGCTCCTCGGCCGCGCGGCCGCCCAGCATGTAGGCGAGCTGGTCGAGCATCTCGTTGCGCGTGGTCGAGTACTTGTCCTCGTCCGGGAGCACCATCGTGTACCCGAGCGCGCGGCCGCGGGACAGGATCGTGATCTTGTGGACCGGGTCGGAGTTCGGCGAGGCCGCCGCGACCAGGGCGTGACCGCCCTCGTGGTACGCGGTGATCTTCTTTTCCTTGTCCGACATGATCCGGGTCCGCTTCTGCGGGCCCGCGACCACACGGTCGATCGCCTCGTCGAGCATCTGGTTGTCGATCAGCTTCCGGTCCGAGCGGGCCGTCAGCAGGGCGGCCTCGTTCAGCACGTTGGAGAGATCGGCACCGGTGAAGCCCGGCGTACGGCGGGCGACGGCCGACAGGTCGACGTCCGGAGCGACCGGCTTGCCCTTCTGGTGAACCTTGAGGATCTCCAGACGGCCCTGCATGTCCGGGCGGTCGACCGCGATCTGGCGGTCGAAGCGGCCGGGACGCAGGAGAGCCGGGTCGAGGATGTCGGGCCGGTTCGTGGCGGCGATCAGGATGACGCCGCCCTTCACGTCGAAGCCGTCCATCTCGACGAGCAGCTGGTTGAGCGTCTGCTCGCGCTCGTCGTGTCCACCGCCGAGGCCGGCGCCGCGGTGGCGGCCGACCGCGTCGATCTCGTCGACGAAGACGATCGCCGGGGCGTTCGCCTTGGCCTGCTCGAAGAGGTCGCGGACACGGGAGGCACCGACACCGACGAACATCTCGACGAAGTCGGAACCGGAGATCGAGTAGAACGGGACGCCCGCCTCACCCGCGACAGCGCGCGCGAGGAGCGTCTTGCCCGTTCCGGGCGGGCCGTACAGCAGTACGCCCTTGGGAATCTTGGCGCCGACGGCCTGGAACTTGGCCGGCTCCTGCAGGAACTCCTTGATCTCGTGGAGTTCCTCGACGGCCTCGTCGCTGCCGGCGACGTCGGAGAACGTCGTCTTGGGGGTGTCCTTGGTGATGAGCTTGGCCTTGGACTTCCCGAAGTTCATGACTCGGGAGCCGCCGCCCTGCATCTGATTCATCAGGAACAGGAACACGACGACGATGAGAACGAAGGGCAGCAGCGAGAGCAGAATGCTCACGAAGGGGTTCTGCTTCGACGGGGAGACGGTGTACCCGTCAGGGATCTGCTTGTCCTCGAACTTGGCCTGGAGACTCTTCGCCACGTCGACGCCCTGGTCGCCGATGTAGCTGGCCTGAATCTTGTTCGAGCCGTCGACCTTCTGGCCGTCCTTCAGCTCGACCTTGATGGTGTCTTCATCGCCGGTGGTCAGCTTGGCCGACGTCACCTTGTTGTCGTTGATGGCCTGAATTACCTGGCCGGTGTCCACCGTCTTGTAGCCGCCGGACGAACCGACGACCTGCATCAACACGACCACGGCAAGGACGGCCAGCACGATCCACATGACCGGCCCACGGAAGTATCGCTTCACGTCCATCCATACGGAGCGGTGCCGCCCCGTCCCTCCTGCCATAGTGAGTTTGATAAGGCTGTTTGAAGCTGTTGCTGCTGTTGGAGCTGTTTGAAGAACTGTTCTTCGGACGGTACCCCAGCATTGTCACCCGAAGCCGCAGGGGACGACCGAGAATCTGCCCTTCGCATGCTCCAACGGCGGGAATCCCGCGAGGGTTCCCGCCCCCGCCAGCTGGTCTGACGGCTCTTCAGCCACCGTAGACGTGCGGTGCGAGGGTGCCGACGAACGGCAGGTTCCGGTACTTCTCCGCGTAGTCCAGGCCGTACCCGACCACGAACTCGTTCGGAATGTCGAAGCCGACCCACTTCACGTCGATGTCGACCTTGGCCGCCTCGGGCTTGCGCAGCAGCGTGCACACCTCGAGGGAGGCGGGCTCACGCGAGCCGAGGTTGGTGAGCAGCCAGGACAGCGTCAGACCGGAGTCGATGATGTCCTCGACGATCAGGACGTGCTTGTCCTTGATGTCGGTGTCCAGGTCCTTGAGGATCCGCACGACACCGGAGGACTGGGTGCCCGAGCCGTACGAGGACACCGCCATCCAGTCCATGGTGAGCGGGGTGGACAGGGCCCGGGCCAGGTCGGCCATGACCATCACGGCGCCCTTGAGGACCCCGACGATCAGCAGCTCCTTGCCCGCGTACTCCGCGTCGACCTTCGCGGCCAGCTCGGCCAGCTTCGCGTCGATCTCTTCCTTGGTGATGAGCACCGACTGGAGGTCGGTGCCCATGTCTTTCGCGTCCACCCGCATCACTTTCGGTCGTCCCACCGGCCGCCGCGACGTGAGCCGCGTAGTCAGCCTTGCCGGATGACCAGTCTGCCACCCTGCCGCTGAGCGAGAACTTTGCCCGGCAGATTGATCTCTCCCTGGCCCCGCCACCCCGTGATCAGGCGGTCGACCTCCTCGATGTGCCGGGCGAACAGCGCTCCGGCCGGGGCGCCCGCCTCGATGGCCGACCGGCGCAGGACCCGGCGGCGCACGGCGGGCGGCAGGGCGAACAGCTTGGCGCATTCGAGCAGCCCGGCCGCGTCCCGTACGGAATCGGCGGCCTCGCGGGCCCAGGTGTCGAGCGCGTCGGCGTCGTCGCGCGACAGTTGGGCCGTCCGGGCGAGGGCCTCGACGACGCCCTTGCCGAGCGCCTTCTCCAGAGCGGGCAGGCCCTCGTGGCGGAGCCTGGACCTGGTGTATGCCGGGTCGGTGTTGTGCGGGTCGTCCCAGACGGGCAGGTGCTGGACGAGGCAGGCCTTGCGGGCGGTCTGCCGGTCGAGCGCGAGGAAGGGGCGTCGGTACCGGCCGCGGGCGCCGGAGGTCGCGGCCATCCCGGACAGGGAGCGGATGCCGGAGCCGCGGGCGAGGCCGAGCAGAACCGTCTCCGCCTGGTCGTCGCGGGTGTGGCCGAGCAGGACGGCGGCGGCGCCGTGGCTTTCGGCGGCGGCGTCGAGGGCGGCGTAGCGGGCGTCGCGGGCGGCTGCCTCGGGGCCGCCGTCGCGGCCCACGTCGACGGCGACGGCGTCGACGGGATTCAGGCCGAGGGCGGTCAGGCGCAGGGCGACGTCCTCGGCGCGGGCATCGGAGCCGGGCTGCAGGCCGTGGTCGACGGTGATGCCACCGGCGCGGATGCCGAGTTTGGGGGCCTCGAAGGCGAGCGCGGAGGCGAGGGCCATGGAGTCCGCTCCGCCGGAGCAGGCGACGAGCACCACGGGCTCGGTGTTCGGCGAGGACTCATTGAGGATGTCGTGGAGGACGCGGCGGACCGCCAGGCGTATCGCCGCGACCGCAGGATGGGGACCCATGTCCGGTTCCCTTCATTCCGTTGTCTTGGGGGGTGGGCGCTACCGGAGACTCAACGGCGATCCGGTGAGATCGGTCACGCAGAGTGTGTCGATGGTGACAGAGCCGAGCCGTTCCCCGAGCATTGCACGCCAGCCCACGGCCTACGGTCCCTCGGATGGGTGATCCTGAGCAATTATGGGCGTGCCTTACGGGGCTTCGTGAGCGCCGTCCGACTTGTTGTGCACCCTCGCGACCCAGTCCGCCGGTTTCGCGATCTCCGACTTCGTCGGCAGCGTGTTGGGCGAGGTCCACACCCGGTTGAAGCCGTCCATGCCCACCTCGTCGACGACGGCCCGGACGAACTTCTCGCCGTCGCGGTACTGGCGCAGCTTGGCGTCGAGGCCGAGGAGCTTGCGCAGGGCCAGGTCGAGCCGGGAGGCGCCCTTCTGCCGGCGCTGCTGGAACTTCTCGCGGATCTCCTCGACGGACGGCACGACGGCCGGGCCCACGCCGTCCATCACGAAGTCCGCGTGCCCTTCGAGCAGCGACATGACGGCGGTGAGGCGGGCGAGGATCTCGCGCTGCGCCGGGGTCTGCACGAGTTCGACGAGCGAGCGGCCGCCGTCGTCCTCCTCGCCCTCGGGGCGCCCGCCGGCGAGCGACTGGGCCGCTTCCCGTACGCGCTCCAGGAACGTCGACGGGTCGACCTCGGTCTCGGCGAGGAATGACTGGATCTCGCCCTCCAGGTGGTCGCGCAGCCAGGGCACGGCCGTGAACTGGGTGCGGTGCGTCTCCTCGTGGAGGCAGACCCAGAGCCTGAAGTCGTGCGGTTCCACGTCGAGTTCGCGCTCCACGTGCACGATGTTCGGCGCGACGAGCAGGAGCCGGCCGCCGCCGTCGGGCGCGGCGGGCAGCTCACGCGTGGCAGGGGCGAAGGTCTCGTACTGGCCGAGGACGCGGGAGGACAGGAACGAGAGCAGCATGCCCAGTTCGACGCCCGTGACCTTGCCGCCGACGGCGCCGAGCATCGCGGGTCCCGGCCCTGAGCCGCGCCGGTCCTGCATCTTGTCGAGCAGGGGTTTGAGGAGCTCGCGGAAGCCCGCGACGTTGGCCTTCACCCAGCCGGGGCGGTCGACCACGAGCACCGGGGTGTCGTGGTCGGTCTCGGTGGCCATGCGCGTGTACGCGCGTACGTGCTCCTCGGAGGCCTTGGCGTGCCGGCGCAGCTCCGCCACGACGGCCCGTGCCTCGTCCCGACTGACCTCGGGGCCTGGTCGTACGAGGCGCGTCGCGGTCGCCACCGCGAGGTTCCAGTCGACCATCCCCGAAGATGCGGCACCACCGATGCTCGTCATGCGTCAACGGTACGTGACGCTCTGCGCACCTGGAGAGGGGTTTGGCCCCCGATTCGACCGCTGTGAACCCTTAGGGGTTCACCGGCAGCCGCAGTTGGCGACCGAGGAGGCGAGGCGGTCGAGGCCCGACTGGGCGGCCTTGGGGTCGACTGCGCCCTCCGTCATGAACGCGAAGACGAGGAGCCGTCCGTCGGCGTCGACGACCGTTCCGGCAAGCGTGTTGACGCCGGTGAGGGTGCCGGTCTTGGCGCGGACCAGGCCCGTTCCGGAGGCGACGGCCGCGTCCTCGTAGCGGCTCGCGAGGGTTCCGGTGAAGCCGGCGACCGGCAGGCCCGTGAGGACGGAGCGCAGTTCCGGGCGGGACGGGTCGGCGGCCTTGGCGAGCAGCCCTGTGAGCAGACCCGCGGAGATCTTGTCGGCGCGGTCGAGTCCGCTGCCGTCGGCGAAGTGGGTGTTCTTGAGGGGCAGCCGGAGCTTTCCGAGCTGCTTCTTGACGGCCTTGCCCGCGCCGTCGAAGTCGTGGCTCTCCCCCGCGGCGATCGCGGTCTGCCGGGCGAGTGCCTCGGCGATGTCGTTGTCGCTGTGCGTCAGCATCCGCTCGACCAGCGCGGACAGCGGCGGCGAGGACACCTTGGCGAGCTTCTGTGCCGTGGCGGAGGCCTTGCCGGAGGCGGGGTCGCCGCCCTTGGTCCTGATCCCGTGGTCGTTGAGCAGGTCCGCGAACTTCCTGGCCGCGGCGGCGGCCGGATCGCCCTCGCGCGTGGCCGGTCCGCTGTCGGAGTCGTCGGTGCGGGCCTCGTCGGCCATCAGCGGGGTGACGCGGGCGAGGTTCTCGTTGGGGCCGATGGGGTGGATGTCGGTTCCCGAGTACAGCGAGGTGTCGTACGTGAGGGTGACCTCGTCGATGTCCCGCTTCTTGAGGTCCTTGGCGGTCTTCTCGGCGAGAGTGCGCAGGCCGGCGGCACCGTAAGGATTCTTCTCACGGGCCGTCAGGGTCGGGTCGCCGCCGCCCACCAGGACCAGCTTCTTGCCGCCCTTCTCCAGGGCCGTGCGGGTGGCGATGCGGTGGTCGGGGCCCGCGGCGGAGAGCGCCGCGACCGCCGTGGCCAGCTTCGTCGTGGACGCCGGGGTGAGGGTGTCGTCCGGCGACTTTCCGTAGAGCCTCTTTCCGGTGACGGCGTCGACGACCGCGGCCGTGCGGTGGCCGCCCAGCGTGGGGGCCTTCAGGAGCGGGTCGAGCACGTCGGCCAGGGCGCTCTTCGTGGGGCCGGGCACGGCCGCGCCGGGGGCCGCGAGCACCGCGGGCGCGCTCGGCGCCGCTTCGGCGGCGCCGCCGTGATCTGTACCACCTCCGACCTCCGAGGAGGCGGCCCGGTCGGCCTCGGCCTTACGCTGACCGGAAGCGTCCCAGGGACCGGCCGCGACCGCCACGACGGCCGCGAGGGCGAGACCAACCGCCGTCGCGCCCACCGTGACGTGCTTGGCCTTGGATCCGGCAACAGTCTTCGCGGCACTCTTCACGAGTTGCGAAGCCTTCGGCTCCGGCACCGTGGACCAGCCCCTTTCGCGATCACACATCTGCGTAGGGGACACTTAACCACCAGACGTTTGTGTTGATCATGGAGGAGCCACCGGTGGAGTTCGACGTCACGATCGAGATTCCGAAGGGATCGCGGAACAAGTACGAGGTCGACCACGAGTCCGGTCGCATCCGCCTCGACCGTCGCCTGTTCACGTCGACCGCCTACCCGACGGACTACGGCTTCGTCGAGGACACCCTCGGCGAGGACGGCGACCCGCTGGACGCCCTGGTCATCCTGGACGAGCCGACGTTCCCGGGCTGCCTCATCAAGTGCCGCGCGATCGGCATGTTCCGGATGACGGACGAGGCCGGCGGCGACGACAAGCTGCTGTGCGTCCCGGCGACGGACCCGCGGATGGAGCACCTGCGCGACATCCACCACGTGTCCGAGTTCGACCGCCTGGAGATCCAGCACTTCTTCGAGGTCTACAAGGACCTGGAGCCCGGCAAGTCCGTCGAGGGCGCCGACTGGGTCGGCCGTACCGAGGCCGAGGCCGAGATCGAGCGTTCCTACAAGCGCTTCCAGGACAACGGCGGCCACTGAGTCCCCTGCGTTCACCTGCGGGCCGCCCCCCTGGGGCGGCCCGTTCGCGTATCTGTGCGCATACTGAGGCGTACGTGCGGTACATGGATACGCAGCGATGTGAAGGGTGAGGAACGACAGAGGTGACGGAGCGGGAGTCCGAGGCCCCCGAGGACCGCAAGCCGCAGTCCGACGAGGCGCGCAGCGCGTTCACACAGCCGATCGGGATCATCACGCAGGCCCCGGTGGCCGACGAGGAGTCGTCGACCACTTCGGAGTTCGCGGTACCCAACGGGCTGAGCGTGCAGGCACCGGAGCCGGTGGACACGGAGGGCTCGGCGTTCACGCCGCCGCGGACGTACAGCGCCCGCGAGTCGCCGCCCGCGTTCACGCCGCCGCAGGGCATCCCCATGGTCAGGCTGACCAAGGAGGCGCCCTGGCAGGACCGGATGCGCACGATGCTGCGGTTGCCGGTCGCCGAGCGGCCCGCCCCCGAACTGGTGCAGAAGCACGACGAGGAGTCCGGCCCGGCCGTTCCTCGCGTGCTCGACCTGACGCTGCGTATCGGGGAGCTGCTGCTCGCCGGTGGTGAGGGCGCCGAGGACGTGGAGGCGGCGATGTTCGCCGTGTGCCGGTCCTACGGGCTCGACCGCTGCGAGCCGACGGTGACGTTCACCCTGCTGTCGATCAGCTTCCAGCCGTCCCTCGTGGACGACCCGGTGACGGCCTCGCGCACCGTGCGGCGCCGCGGCACCGACTACACCCGCCTCGCGGCCGTGTACCGGCTCGTCGACGACCTCAGCGACGAGGAGACCGAGGTCTCCCTGGAGGACGCCTACCGGCGCCTCGCGGAGATCCGCCGAAACCGGCACCCCTACCCCGGCTGGGCGCTCACCGCGGCGAGCGGGCTGCTCGCCGGTTCCGCCTCCATCCTGGTCGGCGGTGACCTGCTGGTGTTCGTCGTCGCCGCGATAGGCGCGATGCTCGGCGACCGCCTCGCGTGGCTCTGCGCGGGGCGTGGGTTCCCGGAGTTCTACCAGTTCACGGTGGCCGCGATGCCGCCCGCCGCGATGGGCATCGCGCTGACGCTCGCGCACAACTACGTGGATGTGAAGGCGTCCGCGGTGATCACCGGTGGACTGTTCGCGCTGCTTCCCGGGCGGGCCCTCGTGGCCGGTGTGCAGGACGGGCTGACCGGCTTCTACATCACGGCAGCCGCCCGCCTCCTGGAAGTCATGTACTTCTTCGTGGGCATCGTCATCGGCGTTCTGATCATGCTCTACGTGGGTGTGCAGCTGGACGCCCAGCTCGACCCGGAGGAGGCGTTGCAGAGCGTCGACCGGCCGGTCTGGCAGATCCTCGCGTCGATGTCGCTGTCGCTCGCGTTCGCCGTGCTGCTTCAGCAGGAGCGGGCGACGGTGATCGCCGTGACGCTCAACGGCGGCGTCGCGGGCGCGATCTTCGGGGCCCTGCACTACCAGGGCGAGATCTCGCCGGTGGCCGCCACGGCCGCGGCGGCGGGGCTCGTGGGCCTCTTCGGGCAGCTCTTCTCGCGGTACCAGTTCGCGTCGGCGCTGCCGTACGTGACGGCCGCGATCGGTCCGCTGCTGCCCGGTTCGTCGACGTACTTCGGTCTGCTGGCGATCGCCCACAGCGATGTGAACGGCGGGCTCACGTTCCTGGCCAAGGCGGCGGCGCTCGCCCTGGCCATCGCGATCGGGGTGAACCTCGGTGGCGAGGTCTCCCGCCTGTTCCTCCAGGGGCCGGGCGCCGCGGGACGGCGCGCGGCCAAGCGCACGAGGGGCTTCTAGGGCGCCGGGCCCGAAGGCCTGTCGCCCCGCCCTCGGGGTCTAGCGCTTCGCGTGCCGGCGACGGGTCGGCGCGGGCCGGTCCTCGCCGCTCTGCGCGGACCCGGCAGCCTCCTTCTTCGACTTGCCGCGGGCCCGCAGGAACTCGATCACGATCGGCACCACCGAGATCAGGACGATCAGGATCAGGATCGCCTCGATGTTCTTGTGCACGAACTCGATGTTGCCGAGCCAGGAGCCGAGCAGGGTGACGCCCGCGCCCCACAGCACGCCGCCGATCACGTTGAACGTGAGGAACGAGCGGTACTTCATGCCCGAGACGCCCGCGATGATCGGCGTGAACGTACGGACGATGGGCACGAAGCGGGCCAGGACCAGGGACTTGGGGCCGTGCTTCTCGAAGAACTCGTGCGCCTTGGTGACGTTCTCCTGCTTGAAGAGGCGGGAGTCGGGGCGCTTGAAGAGGGACGGTCCGACCTTCTTGCCGAACATGTAGCCCGCCTGGTCGCCCAGGATCGCGGCGAGGCAGATCAGCCCGATCGCCCCCCACAGCGGGAAGTCCAGCTGCTTCGAGGTGATCAGCAGGCCCGTGGTGAACAGCAGCGAGTCGCCGGGCAGGAAGAAGCCGATCAGCAGTCCCGACTCGGCGAACACAATGAGCAGCAGGCCCCAGATGCCGAACGTGTTCAGCAGATAGTCCGGGTCCAGCCAGCTTGGTCCAAGAGCAAGCGTCATCACGGGTCCGGACTCCTGAGGGGCTTGGGTGACAAAGGCAGGGCAAAGCAATGGCGGTGCAAAGTTATCAACGCCGATTTTCCCTGCCAGGTTCCAGTGGTCCCCTCAGGATGCACTGTGCGGAAACTGTGGCAAACCTGTCGTACGGACGTTTCAGGCAGCTCAGACGCCCCGGACCGCGTTGGCGTGGATCGCGTCACGCAGGTACTCCGCGACCCCCTCGCCCAGGGCGTCGTAGTGCGCCTTGAAGCGCTCGTCGTCCACGTACATGTCGCCGAAGCAGACATGCATCTCGTACGAGACCTCGAAGAACCACCGCGACTGGTGCGCGCGGTGCTCCTCGGCGAGGTCCATGGCCCGCTCGCCGTCCGCCGGCTCGCCGGAGGCGGCCAGGGCCGCGAGGCGCGCGTTCCAGTCGTCGATCTCGGCCCGCAGGCGCTGCCAGTCCTCCTTGGTGTAGGTCGCGGCCCGGCGCTGCGACTCGGCGTAGGCGTCCGTGTCGCCCCAGCGCTGCTGGGTCTCCTCCTCGTACCGGGCGGGGTCCTCGTCCCCGAAGACCTCGAAGCGCTCCTCGGGGGTGAGCCGGATTCCCATCTTCTGTGCCTCCATGGCGTGTTCGACGGCCTCCGCCATCTTCTTCAGCTTCTCGATGCGGACGGTCAGCAGTTCGTGCTGGCGCCGCAGGTGTGCGCGCGGATCGGAGTCCGGGTCGTCCAGCAGGGCCTGGATCTCGTCGAGCGGGAAACCGAGTTCCCGGTAGAACAGGACCTGCTGGAGCCGGTCGAGGTCGCCCTCGCCGTACCGGCGGTGGCCCGCCGTGCTGCGCTCGCCCGGGGCGAGCAGACCGATCTCGTCGTAGTGGTGCAGGGTGCGCACCGTGATCCCGGCGAACCGGGCGACCTGGCCGACGGAGTAGCTCATCCGCCGTACCTCCTTCCTCGTACGTCCTTCAGCTTGGGTCCTCACGTGACGTGAGGTGCAAGTCGATTGCTTCGGCGATTTCTCGGGGTGTTATGCGTTTTATGTCCGCTTAAAGTGGCGCCGTGAGCACGCATACGGAGACCGAGACGCCGCCCCCGCCCGCCGTGTCCGCCCGCACGCTGCTGCCGCTCGTGCTGCCCGCGCTGGTGGTGGGCGTCGCCTGCAGCGTGCTGTTCCTCGCGCTCGACTGGATCGCGGAGAAGCTGGCCGACCTGGTGTGGGAGGACCTGCCGGACGCCCTCGGCATCGGCGGCTACTCGGCGCTGTGGATCATCGTGATGCTCACCGTCACGGGCGTCCTCGTCGGGCTCGTGGTCTGGAAGGCACCCGGTCACGCGGGCCCCGACCCGGCGACGATGGGGCTCGGCGGCGAGGAGCCGCTGCCTCCGTACGTGCTGCCGGGGCTCGCGCTGGCCGCCGCGCTGATGCTGGCCGGCGGGCCGAGCCTGGGCCCGGAGAACCCGGTCATCGCGGTGAACGTGGGGCTCGCGTTCTGGCTCGGCAAGAAGCTGGTGCCGAAGTCGCCCGCGACGCTGTGGGTGAATCTGGCGACGGCGGCGACCGTGGGCGCCCTGTTCGGTACGCCGATCGCGGCAGCGCTGCTCGTCTCCGAGGGGCTGGCCGGGCGGCCGATGCCGCTGAAGGGCTCGCTGTGGGACAACATGTTCGGGCCACTTCTCGCGGCGGCCGCGGGCTCCATGACCACCGCCCTGATCGCCTCGCCCTCCTTCGACCTGGGACTGCCGCCGCTGAGCGATCCCGGCTGGGCGGACCTCCTGGCCGCGATCGTGGTCGCGTGCGCGGCCGCGGTGTTCGCGATGACCGCCGTGTACGCCTTCCCCTACGCGCACCGGGCCTTCGGCCGCCTCGGCCACCCGATGCTGATGCTTCCGCTGGGCGGCCTCGTGCTCGGCCTGCTCGGGGCGCTCGGCGGCGAACTGACGCTGTTCAAGGGCCTCGCGGAGGTCAAGGAGATCGCCGCGTCGCCGGACGGCTGGTCGGCCGGTGAGTTCGCCGTCATGACCGTGGTGAAGCTGGCCGCGCTGCTCATCGCCGCGACCTGCGGGTTCCGGGGCGGGCGGATCTTCCCCGCCGTGTTCGTGGGCGCGGCCTTCGGCCTGTTCGCACACGCGGCCGTGCCCGGCGTGAACCCGTCGGTCGGCATCGCGGCCGGTGTCCTCGGGGTGCTGCTCGCGGTCACCCGGCAGGGCTGGGTGAGCCTCTTCACGGCGGCCGTCCTGGTCGCGTCCCCCGCGATCATCGCGCTCATGTGCATCGCATCCTTGCCCGCTTGGCTGCTGGTGACGGGACGGCCGCAGATGCAACTGTCGAAGGACGGATCGGCGATCCGCTGAGCGTGTCGACAACCGCACAACCTCCCTTCCCTGCAAAGGAGTTGCCTCATGTCACCACTGCACCAGAGCCCCGCCGACCGCTACGGCAAGCCCGACGAGCGCCCGATCGCCGTCAACCCCTTCTACGGGGAGGCGAACCCGACGGCCGGGATGACGGACGCCCCGCCCAAGCACCGGCTGCCGAACGGTCCGCTCGCGCCCATGACCGCGTATCAGCTGGTCCGTGACGAGCTGATGCTGGACGGCAACGCGCGCCTCAACCTCGCCACCTTCGTCACCACGTGGATGGAGCCGCAGGCGGGCGTCCTCATGGGCGAGTGCCGGGACAAGAACATGATCGACAAGGACGAGTACCCGCGGACGGCGGAGCTGGAGCGGCGCTGCGTCGCCATGCTCGCCGAGCTGTGGAACGCGCCCGACCCGTCCACCGCCGTGGGCTGTTCGACCACCGGGTCGAGCGAGGCGTGCATGCTCGCGGGGATGGCGCTCAAGCGGCGCTGGGCGCTGAGGAACGCCGACCGCTATCCCTCGCGCGAGGCCCGCCCCAATCTCGTCATGGGCGTGAACGTGCAGGTCTGCTGGGAGAAGTTCTGCAATTTCTGGGAGGTGGAGGCCCGGCAGGTGCCGATGGAGGGCGACCGGTTCCACCTCGACCCGGCCGCCGCGGCGGAGCTGTGCGACGAGAACACGATCGGTGTCGTCGGCATCCTCGGCTCGACCTTCGACGGTTCGTACGAGCCGATCGCCGATCTGTGCGCGGCGCTCGACCAGCTGCAGGAGAAGACCGGCCTCGACATCCCGGTGCACGTGGACGGGGCCTCGGGCGCGATGGTGGCGCCGTTCCTCGACCCGGACCTGGTGTGGGACTTCCGGCTGCCGCGGGTGGCCTCGATCAACACGTCGGGCCACAAGTACGGGCTCGTCTACCCGGGCGTCGGCTGGGCGCTGTGGCGCGACGCGGAGGCCCTGCCGGAGGAGCTCGTCTTCCGGGTCAATTACCTGGGCGGCGACATGCCGACGTTCGCGCTCAACTTCTCGCGGCCGGGCGCCCAGGTCGTGGCGCAGTACTACACGTTCCTGCGGCTCGGGCGCGAGGGCTACCGGGCGGTGCAGCAGGCCACGCGGGACGTGGCACGGGGGCTCGCCGAGCGGATCGAGGCGCTGGGCGACTTCCGCCTCCTCACGCGCGGCGACGAGCTGCCGGTGTTCGCGTTCACCACGGCGCCGGACGTGAAGGCGTACGACGTGTTCGACGTGTCGCGGCGGCTGCGGGAGCAGGGGTGGCTGGTGCCCGCGTACACCTTCCCCGCGCACCGGGAGGATCTCGCGGTGCTGCGGGTGGTGTGCCGCAACGGCTTCTCGTCCGACCTGGCGGAGCTCCTGGTGGAGGACATCGACCGGCTCCTGCCGGAGCTGCGGAGCCAGCCGCACCCCGGTACGCGGGACAAAGGTGCGGCCACCGGGTTCCACCACTAGGAGGCGCCGGCTAGCGGCTCAGCCCCGCGAGCCTCCGTGCCGCCAGCGGGAAGAACACCGCCACGAGTCCCACCGGCCACGCCACCGCGAGCCACACCTCGTCCGCGCCGCCGGGGTTGCCGAAGAGGTGGCGGACCGAGGACGCCGTGGCCGACATCGGGTTCCACTCCACGACCGCGCCCAGCCAGTCCGGCATGGTCTGCGGCACCGCAAAGGCGTTGGAGAGGAACCCGACCGGCCACACGAGGATCTGCACGGCCTGCACCAGCTCCGGCCTGCCCGCCACCATGGCCAGCCAGATGCCGAGCCAGAGCATCGCGAAGCGCAGCAGGAGCAGCAGCCCGAAGGCCCCGGGGACCGCGCCGAACGAACCGTGCACCCGCCAGCCGAGCGCCAGGCCGACCCCGGCCATCACCACGACCGACGCCGCCGACTGCAGCATGTCCGCCACCGAACGGCCCACCAGGACCGCCCCGTTGGCCATCGGCATGGACCGGAACCGGTCGACCACCCCCTTGTTGAGGTCCTGCGTGATCGCCAGCATGGTCGACTCCAGGCCGAACGCCATGGTCAGCGCGAGCATGCCGGGGACGAGGAAGTCGACATAGTCCCCTTCAACGCCCTTGCCGCCCCCGATCAGGTAGCCGAACATCACGAGCAGCATCACGGGGAACACCAGGCCGACCACGACCTGCACCGGCTGCCGCCCCCAGTGGGCGAGTTCGCGCCGGGTCATCGTCCAGGAGTCCGTGACGGCCCAGCTCAGCGACGTACTCATGCGGGCACCTCCGTCAGGTGCAGGAACACCTCGTCGAGCGTCGGGCGGCGCAGCGCCACGTCCTCCGCCTCGACGCCGGTCTCCTGAAGGGTGCGTACGACGTCGGTGAGCGCGGCCATCCGGTCGTGCACCGGGGCACTCACCAGGCGGCGGTCGGCGTCGACCGTGGCGCCCGCGGGCAGCATCGCGGCCACCCGGGGCAGCTGCGCCGCGTCCCGGACCACGACGTCGATCCGGCCGCCGCCCAGCTTCGCCTTCAGCTCGTCCGGGGTGCCGTCCGCCACGACGCGGCCCCGGTCGACCACCGAGATCCGGTCGGCCAGCTGGTCCGCCTCCTCCAGGTACTGCGTGGTCAGCAGCACCGTCGTGCCGCCACCGACCAGTGAGCGCACCGCGTCCCAGACCTCGGCGCGGCCCCGCGGGTCGAGTCCGGTGGTCGGCTCGTCGAGGAAGAGGACCTCCGGGTCGGTGAGGAGCGACGCGGCGAGGTCGAGGCGGCGCCGCATGCCGCCGCTGTACGCCTTGACGGCCTTGCGGCCGGTGTCGGCCAGGCCGAAGCGGGCCAGGAGTTCGCCGGCCCGTACGCCCGCGCGCCGGGCGCCCAGGTGGTGCAGGCGGCCGAACATCTCCAGGTTCTGCCGACCGCTCAGCTCCTCGTCGAGCGCCGCGTGCTGGCCGAGCAGGCCGATGCGGCGGCGGACCTCGTCCGGGGCGCTCCGCACGTCGTGGCCCGCCACCTCGACGCGGCCCTCGTCGGGCCTGAGCAGGGTCGTCATGACGCGTACGGCGGTGGTCTTGCCCGCCCCGTTCGGCCCGAGCACGCCGTGCACGGTGCCGCGGCCCACCGTCAGGTCGAGCCCGTCGAGTGCCGCCTTCTCCCCGTACCGCTTCCGCACTTCCTCGGCGACGATCGCGTCCGTCATCCGGCTCCCTCCGTGACCAAACCCGTCGTAGTCAAACTTGACTAGGTGGGCGAAGGTAACCGAGGCACCTTCATTCGTCAAACTTGATTAGCGGTTCTTCCTCATGGCCTGCTCCCCCGCCGCGTAAGGGTTCTCCTGCCCCTCCGCGAGCACGCCGACGAAGGGTTCGCCCTCGCCCGCGAAGGTGTAGGCGCCGCCCTCGATGCGGGCGATCAGGCCCTTGGTCCACTGCGCGCCGGTGTCGGCCGAGAAGACCCAGTGGTTCATGATCTCGCCGATGTGGCCCAGCTGTTCGGGGCCTTCCTCGGGCGTGTAGTACTCCGTGACGGAGCGCCGCCACTCCTCCATGGCGCGCACCCGCTCCTTGAGCAGGCCCACGACCTCCTCGCGGGGCAGGTCCACCATGCAGCCGAGCGCCGCCGTGAGGATGTCGGGCCGCTGGTCGTACGAGGTCAGCGACGCACGGACCAGGGAGAGGTACTCCTCCTGCCCCTGGTCCGTCAGCTCGTACTCGGTGCGCGGCGGACCGCCGGCCGTCGAGGGCGCGATCTCATGGGCGCGCAGCAGTCCCTGCTTCGCCATCTGCTTGAGCGCGTGGTAGATCGAACCGGGCTTGGCGTTCGACCACTCGTGGGCGCCCCAGTACTCCAGGTCGTTGCGCACCTGATAGCCGTGCGCACGGCCGTGCTGACGCACGGCTCCGAGAACCAGGAGGCGGATCGCTGACATGCACTCCAGCCTAGAGCCCGGCAACCGCGGGACGTCACTGGTGGGCGAGTGCCACCAGCTCGAACGCCGTCTTCCCGTCCAGGGACTCGCGGACGATGTCGGCGTGGCCCGCGTGCCGCGCCGTCTCGCGGATCAGGTGCAGGCCGAGCCAGCGCAGCGAGACCTCCTGGCCGTCGGGGAACCAGGGCTCGTCCGGCAGGGGGAACGTGTCGTCGAGGCTGGGCGCCGCCCGGAAGAACTCCTCGGTGCGGCGGGCCACGTCCTCGTAGTAGGCGAGCACCGACGCCACCGTCTCGCCGTCCACCAGCTCGAACCCCTTGCCGTACGTCTCCGGGGTGCGCGCGACGTCGGGCGCGGTGCCGCCGGCGAGCGCGATCCAGCCCTGCTCCACCTCGGCGACGTGCTTGGCGATGCCGATCAGCGAGAGGGCGCTGGCGCTGGGCTTCGACGAGGCCTGCTCGTCGGTCAGGCCGAGCAAGGCCCGGCGGATGCCGCCGCGCTGCTCGGCGATGAAGGCGAGCAGCGCTCCGCGCTCGTCGCCACGGGCTTCGGGACTCACATGCATGACCATCGGGTGCCACCTCTCGTGTCGTCGTGTGCACGAACCTACGGGGCATCCAGGTCGGATCCTGGCCTGGACGCGGGGCGATGGGCCGATCGGGATTCGGCCAATTCCGCTGGCCGGATCATCACTTGGGCGCCGCACCCGGAAGGCCACGGGATGCTTCTTTTCTTGGTTCACGAGGGATTCGATCCGGACGGCCCGGCGCGGCCGATGGCTCGAAAAAACGTGGACGGTGGATGGCGCTCGCATGTAATGCGGGCACGGGGGCAGGCGCTTTCCGAGCTGTAACTGCGAGAACACCCCGCGTGCACGTGCATCTGCCCATGCATGGGAATTTGAACGCAGCTATGATCCTGGACAGTTGAGGCAGTTGATCACTGCTGTCTCGGCTTTCACATTGACCACAGAATCATTCACTGTTAGAGCACTGACAGCACCACCGGGGAGCGAACCGTGCACCACGTGTACAACGGCATGGCGGCCACGGAGTTGTACGGAGTGGTCTGGCAGAAGAGCAGGCACAGCAACTCACAGGGTTCCTGCGTGGAGTTCGCGAAGTTGCCCGGCGGAAGGGTCGCCGTGCGCAACTCGAACTTTCCGGAGGGTCCCGCGCTCGTCTATACGCCCGCGGAGATAGAAGCGATGCTCCTCGGCGTGAAGGACGGGGAATTCGACCATCTCGTGGCAGGGGCCTGACGCGGCGTCAAAACGCCTTCTTCACAACCGGAACAGCGCCCAGACGACCTTGCCGCACGGCGCTCCGGCGAGGGGATGCCAGCCCCAGCTGTCGGCAAAGGAGTCGACGAGGAACAGACCCCGCCCCGACTCGGCCGAGAAGTCGGAGAAGTCGGCGTCCACATCCACCTCTTGGGCGACCGGACTGTCGTCGCTGGGATCACGGACCGCGCACACCACGCGCGAGGACCAATGCATCAGATGCAGCCGCACGGGCGGCTCCGAACCGCGTGGGGTGTCCGCGGGAAGGCCGTGCCGCAGGGCATTGGTGACCAGTTCGGAGACGACGAGACAGATGTCGTCGAAACGCTCCAGGGCCTCCCAGTCGGCGAGCGTCCTGCGACTGAACTCGCGGGCACAGCGGACCGCTTCGTAGCGGGCGGGGAGAGCGCAGGACGCGGTACTGGAAACGGCCGAAGGGTCGACCGGCGGCAAGCCCCTTCTTAACGGCTCGAGCATGGTCGATCCATTCGTCCCCATGCGAGACACTCCCCAGTTTCGCAGTACACAGCAGCGAGCGGTGGTGGTGGCGCCATCGTTCCGAATGCGTACGGCGGATGCAAGGGCAGATGCACGTGCACGCGCCCGACTTGAGGGGCCCCGTACCGCTTCTCGTGCATTTCTTCCTACGCATACTTGCGCATCTACTTCGCGATCTTTCCGTTTCTGTAACCGAACGAGTACAGGCTGGAGCGTTTTGATGGCAGACTTCGGCCGTGGACCAATGGGGAGGATGAAGAGACGTGACGGCAGGGGAGGCTTGGGGGTCGCCCCAGGCGCTGAACTCTGGCGGGGGCTCGGTGGTGCGACGCATCCTGCTGGGCTCACAGCTGAGGCGCCTGAGGGAATCGCACGGGATCACCCGCGAGGCCGCCGGCTACTCGATTCGCGCCTCCGAATCGAAGATCAGCCGCATGGAGTTGGGACGGGTGAGCTTCAAGACGCGCGACGTGGCCGACCTGCTGACGCTGTACGGAGTGGACGACGAGGCCGAGCGCTCCGCCCTGCTCTCCCTCGCCAAGGAGGCCAACGTCGCGGGCTGGTGGCACAGCTACAGCGACATCCTGCCCGGCTGGTTCCCCACCTACCTCGGCCTCGAAGGCGCGGCGACGCAGATCCGCGGCTACGAGGCCCAGTTCGTGCACGGACTGCTGCAGACCGAGGGGTACGCCCACGCGGTCGTCGAGCAGGGCATGAAGGGCTCCTCGCGCGAGGACATCGAGCGGCGGGTCGCACTGCGCATCGAGCGGCAGAAGCTCCTGGTCGCCGAGCGGGCGCCGGAGGTGCACATCGTGCTCGACGAGGCCACCGTGCGGCGCGTGCAGGGTGGACCCGAGGTGATGCGCGGGCAGCTGGAGCACCTCATCGAGCTGGCCTCGCTTCCCCAACTGACCCTGCAGATCATGCCGTTCAGCCACGGCTGGCACCCCGGCGAATCCGGCACGTTCACCATTCTCACGTTCCCGGAGTCCGACCTTTCGGACGTCGTCTTTCTCGAACAGCTCACCAGTGCGCTGTATTTGGACAAGCGCGAGGACGTCACGCAGTACGAGAAGGCGATGACGGATCTCTCCTCCCAGTGCCCTTCACCCGAAGACAGTGTGCGACTGCTGCACAACGCTCTGTCCGAATTGGGTTGAGCATTCTGTGAGTTGACGGATCTCTTGCCGCGCCTCGTGCTACTCGCCCGTACGATGACGTCACATCAGAGGTGCCCGGCGCTGCAGCAAGGGATTACATGTCCTACTTCACGGAACTGGACCGGCAATACATCGACGGCTCGTGGCGTCCCGGACGCGGTGCGTGGGACATCATCGACTTCAATCCGTACAACGGGGACAAGCTCGCCTCCATAACGGTCGCATCGGTCGAGGAGGTCGACGAGGCGTACCGCGCCGCCGAGCGGGTCCAGAAGGACTGGGCGAAGACCAACGCGTACGCGCGCCGCGCCGTCTTCGAGCGCGCCCTGCGCCTCCTGGAGGAGCGCGAGGCCGAGTTCACCGAGGCGATCATCGACGAGCTCGGTGGTACGCGGGTCAAGGCCGGCTTCGAGCTGCACCTCGCCAAGGAGTTCCTGCGCGAGTCGGTCCAGCTGACGCTGCGCCCGCGCTGCACCGTGATCCCCTCCCCGGTGGACGGCAAGGAGAACCGGCTCTACCGGGTGCCGGTCGGGGTGGTGGGCGTGATCTCGCCCTTCAACTTCCCGTTCCTGCTGTCGCTGAAGTCCGTCGCCCCCGCGCTCGCGCTCGGCAACGGCGTCGTCCTCAAGCCGCACCAGAACACCCCGATCACGGGTGGCTCGCTGATCGCGAAGCTCTTCGAGGACGCGGGCCTTCCGGCGGGTCTGCTCAACGTGGTGATCACCGACATAGCCGAGATCGGCGACGCCTTCCTGACCCACCCCGTGCCGAAGGTCATCTCCTTCACCGGCTCCGACCAGGTCGGCAGGCACGTCGGCACGGTCTGCGCCGCGCAGTTCAAGCAGGCGATCCTCGAACTCGGCGGCAACAGCGCGCTGACCGTGCTCGACGACGCCGACATCGACTACGCGGTGGACGCCGCGGTCTTCAGCCGGTACGTCCACCAGGGCCAGGTCTGCATGGCCGCGAACCGGATCCTCGTGGACCGCAAGGTGGAGAAGGAGTTCACGGCGAAGTTCGTGGCGAAGGTCGGCTCGCTGAAGGCGGGCGACCCGCGCGACCCGGACACCGTCATCGGCCCGGTCATCAACTCCACGCAGGCGGACGCGATCTCCGGCGTCGTCTCCACGGCGGTCGCGGAGGGCGCCACCGCGCTCGTGCGCGGCAGCGTGGACGGGAACCTGGTCGAGCCGGTCGTGCTCACCGGGCTGCCCACCGACTCCCCCGTCCTACGCCAGGAGATCTTCGGTCCCGTCGCGCTCCTCATCCCGTTCGACGGGGACGAGGAGGCGGTGCGGATCGTCAACGACACCCCGTACGGGCTGAGCGGCGCCGTGCACACGGGCGACGTGGAGCGCGGGGTGGCCTTCGCCCAGCAGATCGACACCGGCATGTTCCACGTGAACGACGGGACGGTGCACGACGAGCCGCTCGTCGCCTTCGGCGGGCAGAAGCAGTCGGGGGTCGGCCGGCTCAACGGCGAGGCGACGCTGGAGGCGTTCACCGCGCAGAAGTGGATATCGGTGCAGCGGGGGCGCTCGCAGTTCCCGTTCTAGTGGGGGAAGTCGTGCACATCAGGAACGTACGGATCGCCGCAGGAACCCTGGCCGTCGTGGCGGCGCTCGCCGTGAGCGGGTGCAGCGGCGGCGGGGGTGACGACGGCAAGGACCGGAGCAAGGGCACGGAAACGGGCGGGGACGCGGGCGCGCCCTCGGATGGCGGTTCATCCGCCTCGTCCGATTCCGGGTCCGGGTCCGATTCCGGGTCCGATTCCGGGTCCGGTTCGGGGTCCGGTTCGGGGTCCGGTTCGGTGAAGGATGCCGAGGGCGTCTGGAAGGCGTCCGCGGGCGGCAAGCCCGTCGTCCTCGTCGTCGGCGCCGAGCAGGCCGCGCTGACCACCTCCGACGGGCACCTGTGCACCGGGACCGTGGCCGGCTCCGGCAGACCGGCGCTGTCGCTCAGGTGCGCGGACGGGAACACGGACCGGACGAAGGGCTCGGTCGAGTCCAACGACGGCAGCACCATGCGGATCTCGTGGGGTGCGGGCCGGCAGGACACGTTCAAGAAGACGAAGGGCGACAAGCTGCCGACCGACCTGCCCAGCGGCCTCCCGACGAACTGAGCCACGGGCCACGGGCCACGGGCGGGCCGGGGCCGACGACGTCACCGGCTGTCGGTGGACTCCCGTGTCATCGGCGGCACGTCGGTGTCGAGCGCGTCGGAGAGCTCCTCCAGCGTTTCGAGGAACAGGGTCGCCCCGCGCCGCACCACCCGGTCAGGGACGCCCTCGCCGTCCCAGGCGTCGAGGGCCTCACGGACCGGTTTCCAGCGCGGGATGCGGCGCTCGCGGATGGCGGTGGCGCCGTCGCGCGTCGCGGTGCGCAGCGCGTCGGCGAGCGCGGCCGCCGCGGGCACCGGGGTCGCGCCGCGCTCCGGCAGGTGCGCCTCCATCAGCATCACGACGCGGCCGATGTGGTGCAGCGCGTGCGCGGCGTCGTCGGCCGCGGCGTTGGACAGGCCGCGGTGGCGTACGGGTTCGGTCTTGGCGCGGGCCGCGGCCTGCTCCCAGGCGATGTGCGCGTCACGGGCCTTCAGGAGGGCTTCGCGCACGTCCGGGCAGCTCTTGCCCGCCGGGCTCGCGTAGTGGCCGACGACCGCGGCGGCGTACTCGCCGAGCGCGACGAGCCAGTCGGCGAGCCGGGTGCGCAGCCGCGGCGTCTCCCAGGCCGGGTACAGGGCGTACGACAGCATGGCCAGCACGCCGCCGACCAGCGTCAGCACGACGCGCTCGGGGACCGTCTGGCTCCACTCCTGGCCGCCCATGCCGAGCAGGAACACGACGTACATGGCGACGCAGGCCTGGGCCGCGAGCTGTCCCGTGCGCATCAGCAGGTACATCAGCGCGGCGCACACCACGGCGAACAGTGCGGAGAGGTACGTGCCGGGGTGCGCGAGCTGCAGGATCGCGGTCGCCAGGGTGACGCCGACGAGCGTGCCGCCGAAGCGGGCGACCGCGCGTGAGTACGTCTGCGAGAAGTCGGGCCGCATGACCATCACGGCCGACATCGGCGCCCAGTAACCGTGCCCGAAGGGCAGCACCTCCCCGAACAGATACCCGGCGACGGCCACCGCGGCCACCCGGTTCGCATGCCGCAGCACCGGCGACCCCGGCCTCGCCTCCCGCCGAATGGCCCGCACGGCCACAGGCAGCAAATGAAACACACTGGGCCGCCGCAACGGCCGAGCCGGAGCCGGGGTGAGCGTCTCAAGCCCCGCCGACGCTTGAGACGTCGGGACGGCTCCCGTGTCGGCCGACTCCGGCAAATCAAGCCCCTGCGGCGATTGAGCAGCGGGGTCCGGGGCAGAGCCCCGAGACGTGACGGGGGCGGCCGACCGATGCCGATCTCCAAGCCCCGCCGGCGATTGAGGCGCGGGGTCCGGGGCGGAGCCCCGTGACGTGGGGACGGCTCCCGTGTCGTCGGAGGGCCGCACCCCACCCGCCGTCTCCAGCACATCCCGCAACAGCGACCCCAAACGGGTGGCCGCCCGCTGCGGCGGCCCCGAAAGAATCGCCCCCGTATCCGGCGTCCGGAACACGGCAATCGCATCCGGCGGAACCTTCACCGGCGACCCATGCCGAATCGCCCGCGCCGCCGCATCAAGAATCGCCCCCGCGGCAGCGAGCAGCTCCCGCACCCGATCCCGCTCGGGCCCCTCCTCCGGCACCCCGACCGCCGGATCGGCCAGCGAGGCGAGCACCGGCCGGATCCGCTCGGCAAGCCCCCGCGCCCCGTGCAGCTGCGCGGGCCGAGTACGCGCCTGGCGGGGCGTGAGCGCGGCAGCGTTCCGCGCCAGCATCAGCGGCTCGGGATCGAACGCGGCGACCGGATCATGGCGGAGCCGACGCGCATAGTCGGCCTCGGCGGCGAGCGCGTCGGCGAGGGCGTCGCGGTGCGCTCCCCATCGTCGTACGGGAAAGAGGACCACCAGCGCCGCCTGGACCAGGCCGCCGAAGGCCATCATCGCCGCGTGGCCCGCCGCCTCGGCGATCGTCGTCGGCAGGGTGATGGTGACGAGCATCATCGCGACGTTCGACGACGCCATGATGCCGATGGTCGGCCCCGCCGCCCACGCGAGCCCCGCGAGATACGTCCACAGCGCGAGCAGCGGCAGGAAGAGGAGCAGGTGGGAGCCGGTGAGATAGCCGAGGAACGTGGAGATGCCGAGGCTCGCGCCGGAGGCGAGCGCCAGTTCGGGCCGCGGCCGCCAACTGCGCTGGAACGTGGCGATCGCGGCCTGGAACGCGCCGAACGCGGAACCGGCCGCCACCGCCGGGCCGAACAGCGACAGGCTGACGGCGAGCACGATCGCGAGCCCCGCGGCGCCGCGCAGGGCGATCAACGGTTCGAGGCGCTTGCGCTCCACGGTCAGGCCCGAGCGCGTGGTCACCTTCAACGCCCGGAACCAGCTCATTTCGCCAGAATACGGGCATTGCTCCTTCCCGGATCGCCCGGGTTCACCCGTCGAGCCGGGCCCGCTGCGCCGCCGCGACGCCCTCTTCCCAGCCCGCGCCGTCGGTGACGCCCCTCATCCGCGTCGTCACGGTCGCCGGGAACATCTCCTCGGCCCGCCCCGTGACGGCCGCGTCCCGCGCCGCGAGCACCGGCAGCACCTCCCCCGCCGATTCCCCCACCGAGCCCGTGACCTGCTCGGTGACCGCGGCGAGCCGGTCCCCGATCCGGTGCGCGTACGCGGCGAGGAACGACTGCCGGAAGGTCTTCGTACGCTTGCGGCCGCCCGCCCGCTGCTCGGCCTCCGCACGCGTCATCGCGGCCGTGGCCTGCACGAGCAGCGACGTGTGAAGGACCTCGACCACCTCCAGGTCGGGCTCGAAGCCGACCACGGTCGAGAATCCGAACGCCGAGTTCCACACCGCGCGACAGCGGTTCGCCGTGGCCACCGCGTCGAGGAGCACCGCCTTCGCCGTCTCGTAGGGGGCGTCGACGCCGATCCGGCAGGCGGCGGGCGCGTCCTTCGCGTGCGTACGGGAGGCGAGCAGCGCCTCGTCGACCGAGTGCCGGGCCATCAGCTCCTGCGCCTTCGCCGACAGCGCCTCCGCCTCCGGCGGGTACCCGGTCCGCTCCGCCTTGGCGAGCAGCGCGCGGATCCGCGCCAGGGCCCGCGGCTCCCCCGCCACGGGCACGGTGATCGACTCCCCCGGCACCGGGCCGACCGGCTCGATCGCCGGCAGCCGTGCAAGGAGCCGGTACAGCTCAAGGGCGGTGGTGGCGGACGAGAAGCGGTCCGCGCGCACGGGTTCCGCCGCCGGCAGCTCGGCGAGCTGGGCGGTCCAGCGCGGCGGCAGGCGCTCGTAACGCTCGGTCTCCGTGCGGATCAGTCGCGCCACGAGCCGTTCGTGGGCCGCGTCCAGGCCCTCGTCCCGTACGACCATCCGCAGCACGTCGGCCGGCTGCCAGCCGCGCTCCCACGCGCGCCGCACGAACTCCCGCCCGCGCAGCGCGAGTTCAGCGTCGGCGGACGGGTCGGCGGCGAGCAGTGACGCACCGGTGTCGAGGTCGCCGCCGTCGTGGAGGGCGGCGGCGAAGGCCCGCTCGACCGTGCTGTCACTGCTCGTACCGCTCATACGGCAATGATCCCAGCCCGTCCCAGCCCTACGAGGTCAGGGACTCCACGATCAGCTCGGTGGCCCGCGCCACCAGCGGGCTGTCGCCCTCGGTGTCCTTGTCCTTGCCCGGCTTCGTCGACAGGACCGACAGGACGACCGGCGCCCCGTCGGGCGTCCAGGCGATGCCGACGTCGTTGGCGGTGCCGTACCTGCCCGTGCCGGTCTTGTCGCCGACCAGCCAGTCGGCGGGCAGCGCCTTGCGGAACCGTTCGCCGCTGGTGGTGTTGGCGAGCAGCCAGCGGGTCACCCGCTCGCGGTCGGCCGGGGCGAGGGCGCGGCCGAGGACCAGGCGCGCGTACGTGGTGCCGATGGCGCGGGGTGTGGAGGTGTCGGTGACACGCCCCGGCTCGGCCGAGTTCAGGTCGGGCTCCCAGCGGTCGAGCCGGGTCGTGCGGTCGCCGATGGAGCGGACGAAGCGGGTGACGGCGGTGGGGCCGCCGAGGTGCTCCATCAGGAGATTGGCCGCGGTGTTGTCGCTGTACGAGATCGCGGCGCCGCACAGTTCCTCGACGGTCATGCCGTGCGCGAGGTTCTCCGGCTTCCCGGTGACCGGGGCGCCGACCGCGCGGTCGATGTCGGCCTGCGTGTAGTGGACGCGGCGGGCCAGGAACTCGCCGTCCTTGTCGAGGTCGCGCAGCACGGCGGCGACGGCGAGCGTCTTGAACGTGGAGCACATCGGGAAGCGCTCACCGGCGCGGTACGAGACTGTGCGCCCGGTGCTGAGGTCGTGCGCGAACACGCCGAGGCGGGCGTCGTGCCGGCGCTCCAGGGCGGCGAAGCGGCGGCCACCGGCGGACTCGGCGCGGGCGGCGCCGGTCGCCGCGTGGGCGGTGGCGGTCCCGGTGAGCGCGGTGGCGCCGAGGGCGGTCGCGGTGGTCAGTATGGCGCGGCGGGTGGTGGACACGGTGGGAGTTGGCCCCTTCTGAGCGAGGACGGTCTTTCCGACCCGTACGAGTACGACGACGATCTTTCCGCCCCATACGGTTGCGTGCGTGCACCTCATACGGTGACGAGCCCTCACCTCGTACGGCTGCGAGCTTCACCCCCGTACGGCCGGAGCTTCACCCCCGTACGGCCGCGAGCTTCATCCCCGTACGGCCGCGAGCTTCACCTCGTACGACGACGGTCTCCCGACCCTCACGACGACGCCTCTCGATCCTCACCCCGCCGAGATGCCGGACGCCTCCGCGACATGCGAGGCTCGGGGGCATGAGAGTGGCACTGGCGCAGACCGACTGCGAACTCGGCGACGTGGACGCCAACCTGGAGACGGCCCGCGAGCAGATCGCGCAGGCCAAGGGCCAGGGGGCGGACCTGGTCGTCTTTCCCGAACTGAGCCTGCACGGCTATCACCTGGGCGGCCTGAAGTCGGACACGTCGATCGCCACGAACGACCCGCGCCTGCTCGGCCTCACGTCCCCGGACGACCCGCATTCCCCGGACGTCATGGTGGGCCTGCACGAACACACCAGCCTGCGCGCGTACAACACCTCCGCCTACTACTCGGGCGGCGCCCTGCTGCACGCTCACCGCAAGCTGTACCTCCCGAACTACCTGGCCTGGGAGGAGCGCAAGCACGTCAGCCCCGGCCAGCACGCACGCGCGTACGACCTGCCGCGCGACCACGGCCGGGCCGCGACGCTGGTCTGCAACGACGCGTGGCAGCCGGTGCTGCCCTGGGTCTCGGTGCAGGACGGCGCGGAGGTCCTGTTCGTGCCCGCGAACAGCGCGGCGACGCTCGACCCGGAGGCCATGGACACGACCCTGTACTGGGACACGCTCCTCTCCTACACGGCGAAGATGCTCCAGTGCTGGGTCGTCTTCGTGAACCGCGTCGGCAACGAGAACGGGGCGTCCTTCTGGGGCGGCTCCCGCGTCGTCGACCCGCGCGGCACGGTGGTGGCGCAGGCGCCGCAGTGGGAGCCGGGTCTGGTGACGGTCGACATCGACGTGCACGAGGCGCGCCGCCAGCGCAGGGCGGTCCCCTTGGTGGCGGAGGCGCGCCTCGGGTTGATCGACCGGGAGGTCCGCCGCCTGATCGACGAGGGCGGCGACAGCTAGGCGGAGCAGCGCCCCGAGACCGCAACGCCGTCGCAGGACACGCATTGTCAGTGCCGGGTGTGAAACTCGGCAGCGTGACCGAACGCTGGGCCCTGGCCCCCACCGAGCACGGCGGCGCCGACCTGGTGCCGCTGAGCCCGGACGGCCTGCCCGCAGGCCCCGTCGTCCACGAACCGGACCTCGCGGAAGCCGTCCGCTCCCGGCCCGAGGTCACCCGATGGGTGTGGCGGGACACGCACGCCGTCTACCCGCGGCTGCTCGCCGCAGGCGCCCGCGTGGAGCGGTGCTACGACATCGAGGCCGCCGAGAACCTCCTGATCGCGCACGAGGGCCGGCACGGCGAGCCCCGTTCCGCCGCGGCGGCGCTGGCCCGGCTCAAGGGCACGCCGGTCCCACCCGATCCCCCGCCCCGCGTCGCGGCCCCCGGCTCCCAGTCCTCCCTGTTCGAACCGCGCCCGCCCGTGGACGTCACGCTGACCGACCTCGTCGAGGTGTACGCCGAGCAGCAGCGCCGCCACGAGGCGACCGCCCACCCGGACCGGATGCGGCTGCTCACCGCGTCCGAGTCGGCGGGCATGCTGGTGGCCGCCGAGATGCACGCGGCGGGCCTGCCGTGGCGGGCGGACGTGCACCGCGCGGTCCTCGGCGAGCTGCTGGGCGAGCGGTACGGGGGCGGCGGCGAGCCGCGCCGCCTGGCCGAGCTGGCGGACGAGGTGTCGGCGGCATTCGGCAGACCGGTGCGCCCGGACCTCCCCGCCGACGTCATCAAGGCGTTCGCCCACGCCGGCATCAAGCTCACCTCCACCCGCCGCTGGGAGATCGAGGGGATCGACCACCCGGCCGTACCGCCGCTGATCGAGTACAAGAAGCTGTACCGGATCTACACGGCGCACGGCTGGTCCTGGCTGCAGGACTGGGTGCGCGAGGGCCGCTTCAGACCCGAGTACCTGCCGGGCGGCACGGTCTCGGGCCGGTGGACGACCAACGGCGGCGGCGCCCTGCAGATCCCCAAGGTCATCCGACGCGCGGTCGTCGCCGACCCGGGCTGGCGGCTCGTCGTGGCTGACGCCGACCAGATGGAGCCCCGAGTACTCGCCGCGATCTCCCGCGACCCCGCGTTCATGGAGGTCTCGGGCCAGGCCGCCGACCTGTACCAGGCGGTGTCCGACCGGGCGTTCGCCGGTGACCGGGGCCAGGCCAAGCTGGCCGTGCTCGGCGCGATATACGGGCAGACCTCGGGCGACGGCCTGAAGAATCTGGCGCTGCTGCGGCGCCGCTTCCCGCAAGCGGTCGCGTACGTCGACGAGGCGGCGCGCGCGGGCGAGGAGGGCCGCCTGGTCCGCACGTGGCTGGGCCGCACCTGCCCGCCCGCGGTGGGCGCCGCCGACCCCGAGGAGGCCGGCATTCCCCAGGACGAGCCCGAACAGACCGCGGAAACCGGCGCATTGACGTACGGCTACGGCTACACCTCGTCGAACCACCGCGCCCGCGGCCGCTTCACCCGGAACTTCGTCGTGCAGGGCAGCGCCGCCGACTGGACCCTGCTCGTCCTCGCCGCCCTGCGCCGTGACCTTGCTTCCATGGCGGCCGAGTTGGTGTTCTTCCAGCACGACGAGGTGATCGTGCACTGCCCCGAGGAGGAGACGGAGCGGGTGAGCAAGGCGATCGAGGCGGCAGCGGACCTCGCGGGCCGCATCACCTTCGGCGAAACCCCGGTGCGCTTCCCGTTCACGGTGGCAGTCGTGGAGTGCTACGCGGACGCCAAATAGCCCCCGCCCCCACGACAAAACCCCAGACAAACCCCAGGCACGACAAAACCCCAGGTCGGAGTCGGTTCCGTCCTGGGGTTTCCGTCTGAGCCGCCTTCGGGATTCGAACCCGAGACCTACGCATTACGAGTGCGTTGCTCTGGCCATCTGAGCTAAGGCGGCGCCGCCGCGCGCACCGGAGTGCGTCAGCAACGTCGCCAATCCTACACGCTCCGCGGGGGTGCTCCGTACAGCCTTTATGACCAGGGGACACGCACTACGAGCAGCGCTTTCCGTCGGTGGGCGGGGTGCCGGTCAGGAGGTAGCCGTCGATCGCGCCGTCCACGCAGTCGCTGCCGCGGCCGTACGCCGTGTGGCCGTCGCCGTCGTACGTGAGGAGGTGGCCGGAGGAGAGCTGGGAGGCCAGGGACTTCGCCCAGCGGTAGGGAGTGGCCGGGTCGCGGGTGGTGCCGGCGACGACGATGGGGGCCGCGCCGTCGGCGGTGATGCGGTGGGCCTCGCCGGTCGCCTTCACCGGCCAGTGGGCACAGTTCAGGGAGGACCACGCGAGGCCCTCGCCGAAGACAGGGGACGCCTTCTCGAAGTCGGGGAGCTCCTTCTCGACCTGGCCGGGCGAGGTGAAGGCCGGGGGCTGGTCGAGGCAGTTCACGGCGGCGTTGGCGAACATCATGTTCGAGTACGTGCCGTCGGGGTCGCGCTCGTAGTAGCTGTCGGAGAGGGCGAGCAGGCCCGCGCCGTCCTTGTCCTTCATCGCCGACGTGAGGGCCTCGCGCAGCTGCGGCCAGGACCCCTCGTCGTACATCGCGGCGATCACGCCGGTCGTGGCGAGGGCCTCGCCGAGCTTGCGGCCCTTCTCGTCGCCGGTGGACAGCGGCGTGCGGTCCAGGGTGGTGAAGAATTTCTTGAGGCGCTTGCCCGACGCGTCGGGGGTGCCGGAGCCGAGGGGGCAGCCGGAGCGCTTCGCGCAGTCCTTCGCGAAGGACTTGAACGCCGTCTCGAAGCCGGCGGTCTGCTGCTTGTTCATCTCGCGCGCGGTCAGCGACGGGTCCATCGCGCCGTCGAGGACGACCCGGCCGACCCGCTCCGGGTACAGGCCCGCGTACGTGGCGCCCAGGAACGTCCCGTACGAGGCGCCTACGTAGTTCAGCTTTTCGTCGTCGAGCGCCGCGCGCACGACGTCCATGTCGCGGGCCGCCTCGACCGTGGACACGTGCGGCAGGACCCGGCCCGAGGTGCGGTTCGACGTCTCGCAGCCGGCCCCGAACCCCTTGTAGGCGGCGGTCAGGCGCGCCCGCTCCGCCTCGTCGTCCGGGGTGACGTCGGTCTGCGTGAACGCGTCCATCCGCTTGCCGTTGAGGCAGGTGACGGGTTCGCTGCGGGCGACGCCGCGCGGGTCCACGGCCACCATGTCGTAGCGGGCGCGGACCTTCTCCGGGTAGCCGATGCCCGCGTACGACTGGAGGTAGCCGATCGCGGAGCCGCCGGGGCCGCCCGGATTGACCAGGAGCGAACCGAGGCGCTTTCCGGGGCCCGTCGCCTTCTTCCGGGAGACGGCGAGGTCGATGTCGCCGGAGGACGGCTTGTCGTAGTCGAGCGGCGCCTTGAGGGTGGCGCACTCGAAGCCGGGCACACCGCACTTGTGCCACTTCGGCGCCTGGTCGTAGTACGGGGCCAGATCGGCGGGCGTGGAGCGGGGCAGCGCGGCGAGCGAGGCGCCCGGCGTGCCCGAACTGCCCGACGCGCAGGCCGAGATGGCGGCGAGGGAGATTCCGACAGCGACGGCGAGCACGGCGGACCGGCGGCGTGGGGTGAGGGGGTGGCGCCTGGAGTACATCGAGCGAGCGTAACGCTCTGCGTCGAGATGGTCACCTTGCGTACCCGTAGCTGCACGATCCAGCCCCGCCGCGATTGAGGCGCGGGGTCCGGGGCGGAGCCCCGTGGCGTGGGGCGCGGTGGCTAGCCCGCGCGGAGGGACACCGTCATCGCCTCCACCGCCAGGAGCGGCGCCACGTTCCCGTCCAACGCCACCCGGCACGCCCCGATCGCCTCGATCCGCCGCAGCGTCGACTCGGGAGACGTGCCTCGGGCCAACCGCTCCAGGGTGTCCTGAATCTCCGTGTTGGCCAGCTCCACGCGCGAGCCGAGCTGCATCGCGAGCACGTCCCGGTAGACGCCGGTCAGCTCGGTGAGCGCCAGGTCGAGGCTGTCACGCTGCGAGCGCGTGCGGCGCCGCTTCTGCATGTCCTCGAGGTCCTTCATGACGCCGGCCGTACCGCGCGGCATCCGCCCGCCGCTCTGCGCGCCGAGCGCCGCCTTCAGCTCCTCCGTCTCCTTCGTGTCGACCTCTTCGGCGAGCTGCTTGGAGTCCTCGGCCGCCGCGTCCACCAGCTCCTGCGCCGCCTTGAGGCAGCCGCCGATCTCCTCGACGCGCAGCGGCACCTTCAGGACGGCGGCCCTGCGCTCCCGCGCGCGCGGGTCCGTGGCCAGGCGCCGGGCCCGGTCGATGTGGCCCTGCGTGGCGCGGGAGACGGCGGCGGCGACGTCGGGCTCGATGCCGTCACGCCGTACGAGCATGTCGGCGACGGCGGAGACGGCGGGAGTGCTCAGGGTCAGCAGGCGGCAGCGGGAGCGGATCGTCGGCAGTACGTCCTCCACCGACGGCGCGCACAGCAGCCACACGGTGCGGGCGGCGGGCTCCTCCACCGCCTTGAGGACCGCGTTCGCCGACTTCTCGTTGAGCCGCTCGGCGTCCTCCACGAGGATCACCTGCCAGCGGCCGTTCGCCGGTGACGTGTACGACTTGCGGACCGTGTCGCGCATGTCGTCGACGCGGATCTGGGTGCCGACCGCGGCCACCGTCGACACGTCCGCGTGCGTGCCGAGCAGGGCGGTGTGGCAGCCGTCGCAGAATCCGCAGCCGGGGGCTCCGCCGAGGGCGCGGTCCGGGCTCACGCACTGGAGGGACGCGGCGAAGGCGCGGGCCGCGGTCTCCCGGCCGGCGCCCGGCGGGCCGGTGAACAGCCAGGCGTGCGTCATCTTGGACGCGGCCGGTGGCGGGGTGTCGGCGGCGGCCGCCGTCACCAGGGCGTCCGCGTCGCGCGCGGCGGCGCTCAGCTCCGCGATCACCCGCTCCTGGCCAACCAGGTCATCCCACACGGCCATGCGGCCACCGTCCCTTGCTCCTGCCGACCCCAGCGCAACCCATTGTGCCGGTCACCACTGACATCACCGGAACCGTGGCCGAGCACCCTGGGCTCCGCCCCGGACTCCGCTCCTCAAACGCCGGAGGGGCTTGAAACACCGGCCCCGGCCACGGTTCACCTGCGGCGCCGACCGCCCCGGTCGTCCTCGTCGTCGTGGCCGCCGAGCAGTTCGTCCGCCAGGGACGGGAGGTCGTCCAGCGGCGTCTCCTCCGCCCAGTCGGAGCGCGGCCGCCGCGGCCTGCCGTGCTCGTCGATCTGCGGCAGCTCCGCCGTGCGTTCGTTGGAACCCTCCTGGCCGGAGGCGGGACGCTCGTCGCGGAAGTAGCCGCGCGGCATCCGGTCCGCCGGGTCGGACACCTGCGGAAGGACCGCCGTCTCGTCCGCCGCACCGGGCGCGGGCTGCGGCAGCTGCCTCGTCTCCTCGGCGTCCGCGTCGTTGCCCACCTGCGGCAGGACCGTCGTCTCCTCCGCGCCCTCGACCTTGGGCAGCACGGTCGTCTCTTCGGCGTCCGGCCGGACGATCGGCGTCGGCACGGTCGTCTCGTTGTCCGGAACCGCATCTTCCGGAGCCGCGTCCCGCGGAGCCGCGTCCTGCGGGACCGCGTCCTGCGGCGCCTCGCTCGGCAGCTCGACCTTCCGGAGGTTCGCGGTCGGCGCGCCCGCGCTCCGCTGCGCCTGCTCCGCGGCCTGCGCCGCGAGCCGCCGCGCCTCCTCCGCGCGCAGCAGCGCCTCTTCGGCCTTGCGCTGCTTCTCCAGGCGGCGCTCCTCGGCCTCGGCCCGCAGCCGCGCCTCCTCCTCGGCCTGCTTGCGAAGCCGCTCCTGCTCGGCGGCGCGCGCCTCTTCCTCGGCCTTCAGGCGGGCCCGCTCCTCCTCGGCCCTGCGGCGCTCCTCCTCGGCGCGCTGCCGCGCCTCCTCGGCCTGCCGCTCGGCCTCCAGGCGCTGCGCCTCCTCCAGCTCGCGGCGCTTGCGCTCCTCTTCCTCGGCACGCAGCTTGGCGAGCTGCTCCTGGCGCTCGCGCTCCAGGCGCTCCTCCTCCGCCTTGCGGGCGGCCTCTTCCTCGGCCTTGCGGCGCGCTTCTTCCTCGGCGGCCTTCCGGGCCTCCTCCTGGGCCTTGATCTCGGCCTCGGAGAGCGGCAGCAGCATGTCGAGCCGGTGCCGGACGACCGTCGTGACGGCCTCGGGCTCCTGCCCGGCGTCCACCACCAGGTAGCGGCCGGGGTCACCGGCGGCGAGCGTCAGGAAACCGGAGCGCACGCGCGCGTGGAACTCCATCGGCTCCGACTCGAGCCGGTCCGGCGCCTCCGTGAAGCGCTCACGGGCCGCCTCCGGGTCGACGTCGAGCAGCACGGTCAGGTGCGGTACGAGACCGCTGGTGGCCCACCGGTTGATGCGGGCGACCTCGGTCGGCGACAGGTCGCGGCCCGCGCCCTGGTAGGCGACGGACGAGTCGATGTACCGGTCGGAGATGACGACGGCGCCGCGCTCCAGGGCGGGCCGGACGACCGTGTCGACGTGCTCCGCGCGGTCGGCGGCGTAGAGCAGCGCCTCCGCGCGGTGCGAGAGACCGGCGGACGACACGTCGAGCAGGATCGAGCGGAGCCGCTTGCCGACCGGCGTCGCGCCCGGCTCGCGCGTGACGACGACCTCGTGGCCCTTGCCGCGGATCCACTCGGCGAGCGCCTCGGCCTGCGTCGACTTCCCGGCGCCGTCCCCGCCCTCCAGGGCGATGAAGAAGCCGGTCGCGGCGGGGGCCTGCACCGGGTCGTTCCCACCGCGCAGCGCGTCCCGCAGGTCGTGCCGCAGCGGCACCCCGCTGCGGTCGTCGGCCTTGGCGAGCACCAGCGCGGCGACGGGCAGCAGCAGCGCGCCCACCAGCATCAGCGTGAACGCGGCGCCCCCGTGCGCGAAGACGAACTTTCCGCTCTCCAGGTGGTGCGGCCCGATGAGCGCGGCAAGCACCGGCGCGAGCAGCGCCCCGAGCGCGACACAGACCCGTACGACGGCCTGCAGGTGTTCGGTCGTGCGCGCCCGGCGGTAGTCCTCGGACTCCTGGTCGAGCAGCGCGTGCCCGGTGTTCGCCGCGATGCCCGCGGTGACCCCGGCGAGCGTCACGAGGAGGATCACGCTCGTCACGTCGGGCACCAGGCCCGCCGCGAGAAGCCCGATGCCCGTGAACGCGATGGCGAGGGCGAAGAGGCGGCGCCGCGAGAGCGACGGCAGCACCTTGGGCGCCGTGCGGATGCCGACACCGGTGCCGCCGGTCAGGCCGAGCACGAGCAGGCCGAAGGTGACCGGGCCACCGCCCAGGTCCTTGGAGTGCAGCACGGACACGGCGACGGCCGCCGAGATCGCCCCGGCGACGCAGGCGCAGGCGAGGACGAGCAGCCGGATCGCGCCCGTGCGTCCCTTGTCGACACCCGTGCCGTTCTTGGGCCGGCGCAGTCCCTCGAGCGGCGACCGCGCGCGCGGGGTCTGCGTGTCGGGCAGTTCGAGGAAGAAGACGACCGACAGGGAGGCGGCGAACAGGCCGGCCCCCACGTAGGAGGAAAGCGCCACCTGGTGCGCGGCGAACCAGTCGACGCCCGCGCCGATCAGGTTCTGCACCAGGGTCACGACGACGAGGCCGGCCGCGCCGAGCGGCACGGCGACGAATCCGGTGCGCAGCGAGAGCCGCCGCAGCGCGTCCCCGTGGTCGGGCAACGGCCGTACGGCCGCGCCCTCGGGCGGCGGCGGGGGCAGCAGCGCGGGCGCCGCGCTCTCCTTGGCGACGGTCCAGAACCGCTCGGCGACCCCGGCGACGAAGGCCGTCACGAGGAGCATCGCCAGCGCGTTGTCCGGCGTCCAGTCGATCCACAGCGGGGCGACGATGAGCAGTGCGGCCCGCACTCCGTCGGCGCCGACCATGGTCCAGCGCCGGTCGAGCGGGCCGTCGGGCGCCGTCAGCGAGGTCAGCGGTCCGAGCAGGACGGCGCCGAACAGCAGCGTCGAGAGGATCCGCGCCCCGAACACGGCGGCGACGGCGAAGGCGACGCCGCGGTATCCACCGCCGAAGGACTCCTCGGGGATGGCCGTCTGAATCGCGAGCACCACGAGCACAAGCAGCCCGATCACATCGCCGACTCCGCCGACGAGCTGCGCGGACCACAGTCGCTTCAACTGAGGTACGCGCAACAGGGCGCGCACCGCGCGCTCCCGGGAGTCCGCGACCAGGGCGTCGTCTGGGGCCGTGTTGGGGTCCGTTGGCTGCTCGGCACGGGTCATTCGTCCAGCCTATCGGGCCCCACCGACACACCGAAGGTGTGTTCCCCGTGTGGGCGCCTCCCCGTGAACACCACGGGGAGGCGCACATTCCGCACGAGCGCGGACTACTCCGCCGAAGCCGCCTTCTTGGCAGGCGCCTTCTTGGCCGTGGTCTTCTTCGCCGCGGCCGTCGTCGTCTTCTTCGCCGCGGTCTTCTTGGCCGTGGTCGTCTTCTTGGCAGCCGTCTTCTTGGCGGCGGTCTTCTTGGCCGGCGCCTTCTTGGCGGTCTTCTTGGCCGGGCCCTTCGCCCGCTTCTCGGCGAGCAGTTCGAACCCGCGCTCGGCCGTGATCTCCTCCACGGAGTCCGCGGACCGCAGCGTCGCGTTGGTCTCGCCGTCGGTGACGTACGGGCCGAAGCGGCCGTCCTTCACCACGACGGGCTTCTCGCTGACCGGGTCGGTGCCGAGCTCCTTCAGCGGCGGCTTGGCGGCCGCGCGCCCGCGCTGCTTCGGCTTGGAGTAGATCTCCAGGGCCTGCTCCAGCGTGATGCCGAAGATCTGGTCCTCGGACTCCAGGGAGCGCGAGTCCGTGCCCTTCTTCAGGTACGGGCCGTACCGGCCGTTCTGCGCGGTGATGTCGACGCCCTCGGCGTCCTGGCCGACGACGCGCGGCAGCGACATCAGCTTCAGCGCGTCGGCGAGCGTCACCGTGTCGAGCGACATGGACTTGAAGAGCGAGGCCGTACGCGGCTTCACCGCGTTCTTGCCCGTCTTCGGGGTGCCCTCGGGGAGCACCTCGGTGACGTACGGACCGTAGCGGCCGTCCTTGGCGATGATCTGACGCCCGGTCTCGGGGTCGGCGCCCAGCTCGAAGTCGCCGCTCGGCTTGGCGAGCAGTTCCTCGGCGTACTCCACCGACAGCTCGTCGGGGGCGAGGTCCTCGGGGACGTCGGCGCGCTGGTGGTTCTCGGAGTCGCGCTCGCCGCGCTCGATGTACGGGCCGTAGCGGCCGACGCGCAGCACGATGTCGTTGCCCACGGGGAAGGACGAGACCTCGCGGGCGTCGATCGCGCCCAGGTCGGTCACGAGCTCCTTGAGGCCGCCGAGGTGGTCCCCGTCGCCGTTCCCGGCGTCCGCGGCGCCGCCCTGGCCGGCCTCGCCCTCTCCGGCCTCACCGAAGTAGAAGCGCCGCAGCCACGGCACGGCCTGCGCCTCACCGCGCGCGATGCGGTCGAGGTCATCCTCCATGGAGGCGGTGAAGCTGTAGTCGACCAGCCGGCCGAAGTGCTTCTCCAGCAGGTTGACGACGGCGAACGACAAGAAGGAGGGCACGAGGGCCGTCCCCTTCTTGAAGACATAACCACGGTCGAGAATCGTCCCGATGATGGACGCGTACGTAGACGGGCGGCCGATCTCGCGCTCTTCGAGCTCCTTGACGAGCGAGGCCTCGGTGTAGCGCGCGGGCGGCTTCGTGGCGTGGCCGTCGACCGAGATCTCCTCGGCGGACAGGCTGTCGCCCTCGGCGACCTGCGGGAGGCGACGCTCACGGTCGTCCAGCTCCGCGTTCGGGTCGTCGGCGCCCTCCACGTAGGCCTTCAGGAAGCCGTGGAAGGTGATCGTCTTGCCGGAGGCGCTGAACTCGGCGTCGCGGCCGTCGGCGGACGTGCCACCGATCTTGACCGTGACGCTGTTGCCGACCGCGTCCTTCATCTGGGAGGCGACGGTGCGCTTCCAGATCAGCTCGTACAGCTTGAACTGGTCGCCGGTCAGGCCGGTCTCGGCGGGCGTGCGGAAGCGGTCGCCGGAGGGGCGGATCGCCTCGTGCGCCTCCTGCGCGTTCTTGACCTTGCCGGCGTACGTACGCGGCTTGTCCGGCAGGTAGTCGCTGCCGTACAGCTGCGTGACCTGCGAACGGGCGGCCGCGACGGCCGTGTCCGACAGGGTCGTGGAGTCCGTACGCATGTAGGTGATGAAGCCGTTCTCGTACAGCTTCTGGGCGACCTGCATGGTCGCCTTCGCGCCGAAGCCCAGCTTGCGCGAGGCCTCCTGCTGCATCGTCGTCGTACGGAACGGGGCGTACGGCGAGCGGCGGTACGGCTTGGACTCGACCGAGCGGACGGAGAACCGCGTGTCCTCCAGGGCGGCGGCGAGCGCCCGCGCGTTCGCCTCGTCCAGGTGCAGCGTGTTCGCCGAACCGGCCTTCAGCTGACCGAGCGAGTCGAAGTCGCGGCCCTGCGCGATGCGCTTGCCGTCGACCGCGCTCAGGCGGGCGGTCAGCGACGACGGGTCGGAGGAGTCACCGGCGCGGCCCGTGGCGAACGTGCCCGTCAGGTCCCAGTACTCGGCGGAGCGGAAGGCGATGCGGTCGCGCTCGCGCTCGACGACGAGGCGGGTGGCGACGGACTGCACACGGCCGGCCGACAGGCGCGGCATGACCTTCTTCCACAGGACCGGCGAGACCTCGTAGCCGTAGAGACGGTCGAGGATGCGGCGGGTCTCCTGGGCGTCGACCAGCTTCTTGTTCAGCTCGCGGGGGTTCGCGACGGCGGACCGGATCGCGTCCTTGGTGATCTCGTGGAAGACCATCCGGTGCACGGGGATCTTCGGCTTGAGGACTTCCTGGAGGTGCCACGCGATGGCCTCGCCCTCGCGGTCCTCATCGGTGGCGAGGAAGAGTTCGTCGGACTCCTTCATCAAGTCCTTGAGCTTCTTGACCTGCGCCTTCTTGTCGCTGTTCACGACATAGATGGGCTGGAAGTCGTGCTCGACGTCCACACCGAGGCGGCGCACCTCACCGGTGTACTTCTCGGGGACCTCGGCCGCGCCGTTGGGGAGGTCGCGGATGTGCCCGACGCTCGCTTCGACGACGTATCCGGGGCCGAGATAGCCCTTGATCGTCTTCGCCTTGGCGGGCGACTCGACGATGACGAGTCGGCGGCCGCCCTGTGCGGTCTCGCTGGTCGGGGACAACTTCGCTCTTCTCTCCGGTCGGCGGTTCGGGGCCTTGTCGACGGCTTGCTCCCGCGGGATCGTGCCGTTTTCGCGGCACTGCTGCGGAGTGTGACGGTACCTCCCGCCGGTGTGTCAAACGGGAAAAGCACGCAGCAGCCACTCGGAACGGTAACCCGACTCCTCGTGATCCTGCCCCCGGACCGGCTAGGGCCCTTCTGACGGATCATGCTGGATTCGGGCGACCGCAGAGCCATCGGCGCAGGCGAGCGGGGGCTGGTGCGTGCAGCTGCAGGGCGGAGGAGGGCGCCAACGCGAATGGGGCCTCCCCTGCTCGAGCGAAGCCGAGAGCTTGGGGAAGTTGGCAACCGACGACAACGCCGCAGATGCGCGCACCAGGGCCTGCGACTCCAGCAGGATCCGTCGGACGGGCCCTGGCGGACGCATGCCCTCCGGGTACGCGGAGTGGCGTCCCTGACAAGATGGCGCGTGGCTGGGGGAGCCCGCGGGGAGCCTCCGGCTCGTCCCCGAAGGCATCGATCCAGGAGCTTCCCGAATGTCCGACAGCAATCCGTACGGCCAGTCCCCCAAGGACCAGCCGGGCGGGAACCCGTACAACCAGCCCCCGGCGGACCAGCAGGGCCAGCCGGGCCAGCAGGGCGGGAGCCCGTACGGCTACCCGCAGCAGGGCTCGCAGCCCGGCTACGGCACGCCGCCGCCTCCCTCCGGCCAGCCCGGCCAGCCCGGCTACGGCACGCCGCCTCCCGGTCAGCCCGGCCAGCCGCAGGGCCAGCCCGGTCAGCCCGGTCAGCCCGGGTACGGCTACCCCTACCCCGGCTCCGCCCCGGCCGGCGGCGGCGCCTACCCGCCCCCGCCCGGCCCCGGCATGGGCGGCCCGGGGATGGGCGGCCCCGGCATGGGTCCCGGCATGGGCATGCCCTACGACCCGGCCGCGCCCTACGGCTACGACCCGTACGGCCGTCCGTACTCGGACAAGACGAAGCTCGCCGCGGGTC
This sequence comes from Streptomyces sp. EDA2-14, assembly GCF_054963755.1. Lineage (NCBI taxonomy): Bacteria > Bacillati > Actinomycetota > Actinomycetes > Kitasatosporales > Streptomycetaceae > Streptomyces > Streptomyces sp. EDA2-14. The sequence goes on along the minus strand of NZ_JBUEGE010000016.1, from coordinate 105,440 downwards.
TCCTCGGCATCTTCCTCGGCTCCTTCGGCGCGGGCCGCTTCTACACCGGGCACACCGGGATGGCCGTCGCCATGCTCATCGTGTCCGTGGTGACCTGCGGGCTCGGCGGCATCTGGGGCCTGATCGACGGCATCATGATGCTCGCCGGCGGCAACGCCACCGACTCCCAGGGCCGACTCCTGCGGGACTCCTGACCCGTGCCGCACGCCGCGACCCTCATGGCTCGCTTCAGGAGCGCGTTCGGCGCCCCTGCGGCGGCCCCGCTCGGGGTGCTCGCGGCGGGCGCCGCGGCCGCGCTGTACCTGTACGGCACGGACCCGCACGAACCGGGTCACGTCCTGCCGGGCTGCCCCTTCCGGCTCGCCACGGGGCTGCTCTGCCCGGGCTGCGGCGGGACGCGGATGGCGTACGACCTGATGCACGGCCAGTACGTCATGGCCTGGCACGACAACGGCGCGCTGCTGCTCGCCGCCCCCTTCGCCCTCGCCCTGCTGGGACATTGGGTGTACGAGGGGCTGCGCGGCCGCCGTTGGGCGCCGCCGATCGGGAAGCGCGGCGCGGTCGCGATCCTCGCCGGGGCGCTGGTCTGGGCGGTGCTGCGCAACGCGCTCTGAGGCGCGGCCCTTCCCGAGCGCCCCTCCCCAGCGGCCCCTCCTGAGCGGCCCCTCCCGAGCAGCCCCTCCCGATCCGGGCTAGACCCGGCCGAAGCACCACACGGCGAGCGCCAGCGCCGCCGCGCCGGTCACCCCCGCGAGCACCATCGCGGTCACAGGGCGCGCCCCGTACGCAACCGGCTCACGATGCGCGACACGCGCCCCGGTCCACGTCAACAAGCCCGCTCCGAACAACCCGAACACCGCGCCCGCGAACACCGCAGGAACACTCTCCATTGCCTTGCCTCCCCGCCTAGGGCCGATTCCGGTACCCAGGCGGGCGACGCTGACACGGGCAGCCGAACCCCGGATGAACTCCCGTACGCGACAAGGGAAAGAGCGGGCGGCCGATTCAGTCGACGGGCGTGAACGGCTCCAGGAAGCCCTGCTCGACCAGCGTGCGGATCTGCGCGGGCGTACGGTCGCGCAGCGACACCGGGTCCTCGCCCATGAGTTGGGCGATGGCGTCCAGGATCGTCCCGGCGCTCAGCGAGCCGTCGCACACGCCCGCGAAGCCGGCGCCGACGGTGTCCACCTTCGTCGCCCGGCGCATCCCGCGCCCCTGCCGCAGCACGACGTGCTCCGGGTCCTCGGCGCCCGGCAGCCCGACCTGCTCCTGCACGACCTCACCGGCCAGCTTGAAGTGCGCGCCGAGCAGCGCCGCGTCGTCGTGCTCGCGCAGCCAGTCGACCCGCTCGAAGTGCGCGCGCACGGTGTCGCCGAGCGGCTGCTCGACCGGGTGCGGCCACTCCTCGACGACGATCGACGGCTCCGCGGAACCGGTCTTCCTGAGCGTGATCCAGCCGAAGCCGACGGCCCGCACCTTGCGCGCCTCGAACTCGTCGAGCCACGCGTCGTACCGGGCCGCGTACTCGGCCGGGTCGTCACGGTGGTCTCCGGCGTCGCGCAGCCACAACTCGGCGTACTGCGCGATGTCCTGCACCTCGCGCTGCACGATCCAGGCGTCACAGCCGCGCGGCACCCAGGAGCGCAGCCGCTCGGTCCACTCCTCCCCCTCCACGTGCTGCCAGTTGGCGAGGAACTGCGCGTATCCCCCGTCGTTCAGGTGCTCCCCCGCCCCCTGAACGACCGAGCGGCACAGATCGTCCCCGCTCATGCCGCCGTCCCGGTACGTGAGGCGGGCCCCCGGCGAGATCACGAACGGCGGGTTGGAGACGACCAGGTCGTACGTCGCGTCGCCCACGGGCTCGTACAGCGAGCCCTCGTGCAGCTCGGCCTCCTGCGCGCCGGACAGCGCGAGGGTCAGCGCGGTCATGTGCAGCGCGCGGGGGTTGAGGTCGGTCGCGGTGACCCGTGTGGCGTGGCGCGCCGCGTGCAGCGCCTGGATCCCGGAGCCGGTGCCGAGGTCGAGGGCCGAGTCGACGGGTTCGCGCACGGTGATCCCGGCGAGCGTGGTGGACGCCCCGCCGACCCCGAGCACGACGCCCTCCTCGCGGCTGCCGATGCCCCCGGCGCCGCCGACCGCGCACCCGAGGTCGGACACGATGAACCAGTCCTCGCCCTCGGGTCCGCCGTACGGGCGTACGTCGACGCTCGCCGCGACCTCGTCGCCCCCGACGGCCCGCAGCCACCCGCTCTCCAGGCAGGCGTCGAGCGGCAGCACCTCGGCCACCCGCTCGCGCGGTGCGGGCTGCTGCAACAGGAACAGTCGTACGAGCGTCTCCAGGGGCCGCTCGCCACGGGTGGCCCGCAGCGCGGGCACGGTCTCACTGCGCGCGAGCGCCGCGTAGGCGGGCGCCCCGAGCAGTTCGAGCAGCCCGTCGGCAGTGAACTCGGCGGAGAGCAGGGCGTCACGCAGCGACTGGGCGACGTCGTTTCGATCAACGGAGGGCAGCGGCACAGAAACGGAAGAACTCACCCCACCATTGTGAACGCACACACGGCTGTGGGCAGGCGTTCCGCAGGGCGGAACGGGTGGGCACAGCCCACGGCGCGGTGTCACGAAAACACGACGGCGCCCCCGGTGCGGCACAGAAAGTGCAACCCCGGAGGCGCCGAAACGATCCGCGAGACCTAGGACCCCGAAGGCGTGGCGGAAGCGCTCTTGCAGCTCTCCTGCTTCGCCATCGCCTTGCCCACGTCCCCCTCCTCGAGGTTCTTGAGCGCATCGCTGCCGTCCTGGCTCAGCGTGTCCAGCTGGCCGGCGATGTCCTTGAGCCCGTCGGCGAACTTCGCCTGGTCGCCCGTGTCGAGCTTGTCGACCTTCTTCCTCAGGTCGGCGTAGGACGTGGAGATCTTGTCCAGTTCCTTGACGGCGTTCGTCTGCTTCTTCTCACCGCCGTCGACCGGCGGAGCCCCGGCCTTGTCGACCGCGTCACCGATCGCCTTGTACGCGTCGGACATGTCCTGGAACGCCTGCGAGTCCGTCTTCTGGACCTGCTTGGGTTCGCTGTTGTCCGAGGTCTCCTTCTGGATCGCGGCGTTCGCGGCCTCGATCTTCTTCGCCTGCGGCTGGACCTTGTCGCAGACCGTCTTGGCCCAGGAGTTCAGCTTCTCGTTGCTGTCGTCGCTGCAGCCCGACAACGCCAGTACCAGTACCGCACCGCCGGACAGTGCGGCAGCAAGCTTCTTGTTCACCGGATTGGTCCCTTCCATGGCTCTCGGCCCCGGAACTTACACGCCACGCACACGACAATCGCACGCCGGGCGTCCTATACGACCACTTTATTGGCCTTTAGCAGCCATTTGCACCAAGAGAGAGAAGGCTCACTGGAACCGGAGGGCTCCACAGCGCAGACGTAGGAAAACTACGCCAGAACACACGAGTGGGCGGACAGCCCGTCAAAAGAGGCTGTCCGCCCACCTGTTGTCGTACTGACGTGCGCTCAGATCAGATACGAACCTCCGCTCATGTCCGAGAGGTCGACACCACGGCGGGGTCCGCCTGTTCCGGCACCCGCCCTGATCCGCCCGCGTCGCCGTCCTCGTCACCGACCGCGATGCCGCGCCGCTTGGACATGTACACGGCACCGATGATCACGGCGAGCGCGAGGACCGCCGCCGCGATCCGCACGCCCGGGCTCGCATCGTCCCCGTAGCTGAACTTGACCACCGCGGGCGCGATGAGCAGCGCCACGAGGTTCATTACCTTCAGCAGCGGGTTGATGGCGGGGCCCGCGGTGTCCTTGAACGGGTCGCCGACCGTGTCACCGATGACCGTCGCCTCGTGCGCCTCGCTGCCCTTTCCGCCGTGGTGCCCGTCCTCGACGAGCTTCTTGGCGTTGTCCCAGGCGCCGCCGGAGTTGGCGAGGAAGACGGCCATCAGCGTGCCCGTCCCGATCGCCCCCGCCAGATACGCGCCGAGCGCGCCGACGCCGAGCGTGAAGCCGACCGCGATGGGCGCCAGCACGGCGAGCAGACCGGGCGTGGCGAGCTCCCGCAGCGCGTCCTTCGTGCAGATGTCGACCACGCGCCCGTACTCCGGCTCCTCCGTGTGGTCCATGATTCCGGGGTGCTCGCGGAACTGCCTGCGCACCTCGTAGACCACGGAACCCGCCGACCGTGACACGGCGTTGATGGCGAGCCCGGAGAAGAGGAACACCACCGCGGCTCCGGCGATGAGGCCCACCAGGTTGTTGGGCTGCGAGATGTCCATCACCAGGTTCATCGGGCCGCCCGCACCGACCTTCTCGCCGACGTCGTGCGCCGCCGTGACGATCGCGTCCCGGTACGAGCCGAACAGCGCGGAGGCCGCGAGCACGGCCGTCGCGATGGCGATGCCCTTGGTGATGGCCTTCGTCGTGTTGCCCACGGCGTCCAGGTCGGTGAGCACCTGCGCGCCCGCGCCCTCGACGTCGCCGGACATCTCGGCGATGCCCTGCGCGTTGTCGGAGACCGGGCCGAAGGTGTCCATGGCGACGATGACGCCGACCGTGGTGAGCAGCCCCGTACCGGCCAGTGCGACCGCGAACAGGGCGAGCATGATCGACGTACCGCCGAGCAGGAACGCCCCGTACACGCCGAGCCCGATCAGCACCGCCGTGTAGACGGCCGACTCCAGGCCGATGGAGATGCCGGCGAGCACGACCGTCGCGGGGCCGGTCAGCGACGTCTTGCCGATGTCCTTGACCGGGCGCCGGTTCGTCTCGGTGAAGTAGCCGGTGAGCTGCTGGATGAGGGCCGCGAGCACGATGCCGATCGCCACGGCGACGACCGCGAGGATCCGCGGATCGCCGTCCTTCCCGCTGATCGCGCCGTCGGTGACACCCTCCAGGTCGCCGTACGAACCCGGCAGGTAGGCGAAGACGGCGACGGCCACGAGCACGATCGAGATCACCGCGGAGATGAAGAACCCGCGGTTGATGGCGCTCATCCCGGAGCGGTCGGAGCGGCGCGGCGCGACGGCGAAGATGCCGATCATCGCCGTGACGACCCCGATCGCGGGGACGATCAGCGGGAACGCCAGTCCGGCGTCGCCGAAGGCCGCCTTGCCGAGGATCAGCGCGGCGACCAGCGTGACGGCGTACGACTCGAAGAGGTCGGCTGCCATTCCCGCGCAGTCTCCGACGTTGTCGCCCACGTTGTCGGCGATGGTCGCGGCATTGCGCGGATCGTCCTCCGGAATGCCCTGCTCGACCTTGCCGACCAGGTCGGCGCCGACGTCGGCGGCCTTGGTGAAGATGCCGCCCCCGACCCGCATGAACATCGCGATCAGCGCGGCGCCGAGACCGAAGCCCTCCAGGACCTTGGGCGCGTCGGCCGCGTAGACGAGGACGACACAGGAGGCACCGAGCAGACCGAGCCCCACCGTGAACATGCCGACGACGCCGCCCGTACGGAAAGCGATCTTCATGGCGTGGTGCGAGACGGTGGTGAGATCCTTTTCCGGCTCGCCTTCCGCCGGGGTCGCTTCTCTCGCGGCGGCGGCGACGCGCACATTACTGCGCACCGCGAGCCACATTCCGATATAGCCGGTGACGGCCGAGAACACCGCGCCGATCAAGAAGAAGATCGACCGGCCGGCGCGCTGATTCCAGTCGTCCGCCGGAAGCAGCATGAGCAGGAAGAACACCACGACGGCGAATACGCCGAGCGTGCGCAACTGTCGGCCCAGATAGGCTTTCGCGCCTTCCTGGACCGCGGCCGCGATCTTCTTCATGGAGTCCGTGCCCTCACCGGCCGCGAGTACCTGGCGCACCAGGACCCCGGCGACGGCGAGCGCCGCGAGCGCGACGACGGCGATGACGACGACGATCAATCTGTTGTCGTCGGTGAGAACTGCGGCTGCGAACGTAGAAGGGGTAGAGGGCTCCGCCATTCGTCCTCCTTGACGCTTGGACTGAGCTCAAGATGTGGACGGATTGTAGGGAGCGGACCCTGATCAAAACAGGGCGCGGCAAACGGAATTGTTTCCTACCCAGCAAATGTTCGGTGAACCTCGGCCAGACACGCGAAGAGGAATGCGTAATGCATTCAAGCCATTAGCGGGTGAGGCCGATAGAAATGATCTCAATAAACGCTGCGTGACCTCGGGGAACACAACAGCGGCCCCGTTCACCAGGAAGTGAACGGGGCCGCTGGAAAAGATCTCTGAGCGAGCTGAGCGCTACGGAAGCGTCGCGGGGAGGGTCGGCCAACTCATCCGGATGAGTCCGCCGTCCGTGTCCGCGGTGACCTCGAGATCGTCCACGAGGCCGCTGATGACGGCGAGGCCCATCTCGTCCTCGCCCTCGGCCGCCAGGTCCTCGGCGGAGCCCGCGCCGCCGGCCGCGGCCGACGGTGGCGGCGTGCGCGGCGCCTCGTCCCCGACCTCGATGGAGAACTGCTTCTCCTCCTCGATCAGGGCCACCCGCACCGGCGCCGAAATGCCGCTGCTCTGGTGCAGCCCGACCGCGCGGCTGCAGGCCTCACCGACGGCGAGCCTGACCTCGTCGAGCACGGCCTCGTCCACGCCCGCCCTGCGCGCCACGGCGGCCGCCACGAGGCGGGCCGTCCTGACGTGCTCGGGCAGTGGGCTGAAGCGCAGTTCGACAGTGGCCATGCATCCCCCTCGGACAGACGGGCCCACGGTGGTTCGAGCGTGCTCCAGGGGACCGGCCGGCCAGGGCCGTCCGATCCCCTGTCTCCGCCGGTGTCACCACCGGCATCGACCGGATCAGTCGGTCGCCGCGACGGCTTCCTCGACCGAGGTGTGGATCGGGAACACCTTGGTCAGTCCGGTGATACGGAAAATCTTGAGAATGCGCTCCTGGTTGCACACCAGGCGCAGCGAGCCCTCGTGGGCGCGCACGCGCTTCAGACCGCCGACCAGCACGCCGAGCCCGGTGGAGTCGAGGAAGTCCACGCCCTCCATGTCGACGACAAGGTGGAAACTGCCGTCATTCACCAGCTCGACCAGCTGCTCGCGCAGCTTGGGCGCGGTATACACATCAATTTCGCCACCGACCTCGACGACCGTACGATCGCCGACGGTACGGGTCGACAGGGACAGGTCCACGGATCCTCCAGCACCTTGCTATCGAGCGGTCGCCCCTCGGGGACACCTCGGCTTGATCCCCCGGGACGGTTCGCCAGCCGCGATGGCATTCAATCACTTACCGGCAGGCGTGCACGACGCCTTGAGAGCATTGTCCGTCACGCCAGTGACACACTCGGTGCCGATGGCCAAGAATCTCCGATCCGAACGACCCTCGGCAGCCGCCGCAGACCGCCCCTCTCCCGGTGCGGTCCTCGACCGGCTCGCCTCGGGTCCGAGCAGGGCTGCGCGCATCACCCATACGGAGCACTTGCCCCCTCGTCCGGGCCGTCATGCCGTCTGGCCGGATCGGATCCGGGCCGAGGTCATCGCGGCCGTGCAGGCCGCCGGAATCGCGCATCCCTGGGCCCATCAGGCACTCGCGGCGGAGCACGCCCTGGACGGCGACTCGGTGATCGTCGCCACCGGCACGGCCTCCGGGAAATCCCTCGCCTACCTGGCCCCGGTCCTGTCCACACTGCTCGACGGAGCGGAGGCGCCGAACGGGCGTGGCGCGACCACGCTGTACCTCGCTCCGACGAAGGCGCTCGCGGCGGACCAGTGCCGATCCGTGAAGGAACTTTCACAACCGCTCGGTACGGCGATTCGCCCCGCGGTCTACGACGGCGACACCCCGTTCGAGGAACGCGAGTGGGTACGGCAGTACGGCAACTACGTCCTCACCAACCCCGACATGCTGCACCGGGGCATCCTTCCCTCGCACCCGCGCTGGTCCTCCTTCCTCAAGGCGCTCAAGTACGTCGTGATCGACGAGTGCCACACCTATCGCGGTGTCTTCGGCTCGCACGTTGCGCAGGTGCTGCGAAGACTGCGCCGCATATGTGCGCGCTACGGATCCGACCCCGTCTTCCTGCTGGCGTCAGCCACCTCCGCCGAACCGGCCGTCTCCGCCCAGCGGCTGACGGGCCTTCCGGTCCTTGAGGTCGCGGACGACGCCTCGCCGCGCGGCGAGCTGGTCTTCGCCCTCTGGGAGCCCCCGCTGACGGAGATGCAGGGCGAGAAGGGCGCACCAGTGCGGCGCACGGCGACGGCCGAGACCGCCGACCTCCTGACCGACCTCGCGGTCCAGGGCGTGCGCTCCGTCGCCTTCGTACGCTCCCGGCGCGGCGCCGAGCTGATCTCGGTGATCGCCCAGGAGCGGCTCGCCGAGGTCGACCGCTCGCTCGCCCGGCGGGTCGCGGCCTACCGCGGCGGCTATCTCTCCGAGGAACGCCGCGCCCTCGAAGCGGCCCTGCACTCCGGCGAGCTCCTCGGCCTCGCCGCCACCACCGCCCTCGAACTCGGCATCGACGTCTCGGGCCTGGACGCGGTCCTGATCTCCGGCTACCCGGGTACGCGCGCGTCGCTGTGGCAGCAGGCCGGCCGGGCGGGGCGCTCGGGCCAGGGCGCGCTGGCGGTCCTGGTGGCCCGCGACGACCCCCTGGACACCTACCTCGTCCACCACCCCGAGGCGATCTTCGACCAGCCGGTCGAGTCGACGGTCCTCGACCCCGACAACCCGTACGTCCTCGCTCCGCACCTGTGCGCGGCCGCGGCGGAAATCCCGCTCACGGAACAGGACTTCGACCTCTTCGGCCCGACGACCGGCGAGATCCTCCCGCAACTGGAGGCGGCGAAGCTGCTGCGCCGCCGCTCCGGCACCAAGGCCTGGCACTGGACGCGCCGCGAGTCCGCCGCGGACCTGGCCGACATCCGCGGCGAGGGCGGCTCGCCCGTGCAGATCGTCGAGTCGGGCACCGGCCGGCTCCTCGGCACCGTCGACGCGGGCGCCGCCCACACCACGGTCCACGACGGCGCCGTCCACCTCCACCAGGGCCGCACCTACGTGGTGAAGAAGCTGGACCTCGACGACAACGTCGCCCTGGTCGAACCCGCCAACCCCACGTACTCCACCACCGCCCGCGACACGACGGCCATCTCCATCCTGGAGACCGACGTCGAAGTCCCCTGGGGCGACGGCCGGTTGTGCTACGGCTCCGTCGAGGTGACGAACCAGGTCGTCGGCTATCTCCGCCGCCGCCTCATCACCGGCGAGGTCCTCGGCGAGACCAAGCTCGACCTCCCCCCTCGTACGCTGCGCACCCGCGCGGTGTGGTGGACGGTCACCGAGGACCAGCTGGACGCCGCCCGCATCAACCCCGAGATCCTCGGCGGCGCCCTGCACGCCGCCGAGCACGCCTCCATCGGCCTCCTCCCCCTCTTCGCCACGTGCGACCGCTGGGACATCGGCGGCGTCTCGATCCCGCTCCACCCCGACACGCTCCTGCCCACGGTCTTCGTCTACGACGGCCATCCCGGCGGGGCGGGGTTCGCCGAACGGGCCTTCCACACCGCCCGCGAGTGGCTGACCGCCACCCGTGAGGCGATCGCGTCCTGCGAGTGCGATGCCGGGTGCCCCTCCTGTATCCAGTCGCCCAAGTGCGGCAACGGGAACGATCCGTTGCACAAGCGGGGGGCGGTGCGGCTCCTGTCGGTGCTGCTGAAGGAGACGGCGGGGTAGTCACCCGTCCTGTTGCGGTCAGCCGCCCCCACGCCTCGGGGCTCCGCCCCGGCCCCCGCGGGCTCTCGTCCGAAAGGCGGGCTTGATGTGTCGGCACCGGCCGATGCCGACTCGCCTTGGGCGGCAGGGTGGGCAAGGCGGCCCCCCAGTGCCGCGCACTCTTCACGACGGCCCGGGCCCTGCGCCTCAATCGCCGACGGGGCTTGAAAGATCGGGGCTCTGCCCCGTACCCCGCTGCTCAAGCGCCGCAGGCGCTTGAGATACCGGACCCGGCGGGCCCGCCCGCGCGCGGACCTGTGCCCGGAGCCCCCGCTCTCCCGCCACCGCGGTCACCTCCGACACCTCTCCGGTCACCGCACACCGCACCACCCCCGCCCCCTGCGCCCGCGCCACCCTCCCGGCCACCGCGCACGCCTTCGCCCTCCCCTCCAGCCAGTGATCGGCCGCCGCAAGCGCCGCCAGGTCGGCCGCCGCACCCGCCCGGTGCCGCGCCTCAACCGCCTGCCCCATGGCCAGCACCGCCCCGAACACCACACCCACCACGGCCATCGCCATCGCGACCCACACGGTCGCGGAGCCCCGGTCACGCCTTCTCCCCCTCACGTCCGCCCCACCGCCTCCTCCGCCGCCGCCACGGCCTGCGCGCTCAGCTCCACTCCGAGCGCCCGCGGCCCCACGGACCTGGCCCGCACCGTCACCCGCACCAGATCGCCCTCCCGGCCCACCACGACCCGCGCCCCCGGCGGCCCGGCCGCACGCGCCGCTGCCACCGCGGCGGCCCTCGGCTCCTGCCGCGCCACCGCCCTGGCCCCGGCCCGCGCGGCGTCCACGCATCGGATCTGCGCCGCCGCCGCGAGCACCACCCAGACGAGCGCCATCGTGAACGCCACGAGCACCGGCAGCACCACGGCCGCCTCCGCCGTCACGAAACCCCGGTCGCCGCGGGGCTCAGAACGACCCATGGAGCGCCTTCGCCACCAAGGACTGCAGCGCCGACTGCACCACGTCGCTCGTCACCACCTGGTACAGCACCCCGGCGAAGCCCACCGCCGCGATCAGCCCCACCGCGTACTCGGCGCTGACCATCCCGGCGTCCCGCCGCCCGGACCGCACCGCCCTCACCCATCGACGCACTCCTGCGCGCAGCCACCCGCACGCCCGCCCCACTCGCATTCCGTTCATGCCAACTCCCTTGCTGATCAACCTTTTGTCTTCGCCGCAGCCGAGCCCGCCCCTCACCTCCCTCCGAAGACACCACCCCCGAGCCCGATCACGACGGGCACCACCCCGACCACCAGGAACGCGGGCAGGAAGCACAGGCCCACCGGCGCCGTGATCGCCACGGCGGCCCGACGAGCCACCGCCGTCGCGCGCCGCCCCCGCTCGGCCCTGCACTCCGCGGCGAACCGCGCCACGGGTTCCGCCGCCGGAGCCCCGGATTCCCCCGCCCGCTCCAACAGCCGCACCAGCTCCTCGGCGCCCGGCACCGCCGCCAACTCCCGCCACGCCACACCCGGTTCACCGCCGAGCCGCACCTGCGCCGCGCCCCGCGCGAGCCCCCGACCGACGGGCCCGCCCAGCGCCTCACCGACGGCCCGCGCCGCCTCCACAGGACCGGCGCCCGCCGCGAGGCACGACGCCAACAGGTCCGAGGCCAGCGGCAACTGGCGCACGGCATCGCCCTTCGCACCCGACCGCGCCGCTGCCCCCGCTCTCCCGCTGTCCTCCCGACGCCACCACCAGCGCCGCACCCCCTCCGCGCCGACCGCCCCGACCACGAGCCCGGCAACCCCACCGACCAGCACGAACCCGGCGCACACCGCCCCGGCGACCGGCACCCACCGCCGTACCGCGACCGGCAGTCGCACGGCCCGCCGCGCCGGTTCCGCCGCGGCCACCTCGAGCACGAGGCGCAGTCGCCTCCTCAGGGCCCGCTCGGCCCGCCGCTCCGTGATCTCCCGTACCAGCCACACCAGCACCACCGCGGTACACAGCACCGCCCCCAGCCTGTGGACAACGTTCATCGCCCCTCACCCCTCCGCCCCTCGCACGATCCGCATCGCCCACCACAGCCCGGTGGCCTCCAACACCCCGCCCACCACCAGGCATCCGATCCCCGGCCACGTGTGCAGCAGCACCCGTAGGGGCCGCGCCCCCATGGCCGCCCCGAGCAGCAGCGCGAACACCGGCAGGCCGGCGAGCATCACCGCGGTCGAGGAAGGGCCCGCCAACTGGGCTCTGAAGTCCGCCCGTTGGTCCCGCTCCGCACGCAGCGCGTCCGCGAGCCGTTCGAGACCGGACGCGAGCCCCGCGCCCCGGTCCACCGCCACCTGCCAGCACGCCGCCAGCCCGCTCAGCCCCTCGGCACCCGGCTCACGCGCCGCCGCCCTCAGGGCCCCCGGTACATCCCCGCCGAACCGGGCCGCCGCCACCACGGCCGCACTCCCCGCGCCGGTCAACGCCCCCGAACCACGCACCGCCGCCACCAGCGCCTCCCCCGGCTGCTGCCCGGCCCGCACCTCACCCGCCAACAGCCCGCACAGCCGGATCGCCGCCTCCCCTCGCCGCTCCTTTCCCCGCCGCGCCGCCCCGGCCCCGCGCCACCGCCTCGCTCCGGGCACGGCGCACACCCCGAAGACCACCGGAAGCACCGAGGCACCGGCGAGCCCGACCACCACCCCGCCGACCGCACACCACCATTCGGGCCGCGCCCGCACCCACGTCCACCACCGCTCCCCCGCGGCCAGCCACCCCGACACGCCCCCGCTGCCCGGCCCGACGCCCAACACCGCCCGGACCCGCCGCGCCTCCACCTGCCGCGTCCACACCGCCCACGCCACGGCCACGACACCCAACGCGGCCACCGCTCCGGGACCGCCACCACCCAGGACCCCACTCACACCCACGCACCCCGCTTCACAGCTCCACCGACCCACTGCCCTACCGACCCACCAACCCACCAACCCACCAACCCACCAACCCACCGATCAACCAATCCACCGATCCACCGATCCACCGATCCACCGGCTCCCGCAGACCCACGCACACACCGGCCCCGCCCCTCCTCAGGCGGCCGCCCCACCTCACCCCAGGTGCACCCCCAACAAACCCCCGAGCCGCGTCCACCCCACGCCCTCCACGAACCCCCGCTCGCCCCACTCCAGCGCCGGCACCGCCCGCACCCAGCCCTCCGCGTCCCGCTCCAGCACCTGGACCTGGGCGATCCGCCGCCGCCCGGCCCGGTCCCGTACGAGATGCAGCACCACGGACACCGCTGCGGCCAACTGGCTGTGCAGCGCCGCCCGGTCGAGGCCGGCCGCCGTCCCCAACGCCTCCAGGCGCACGGGGACATCGCTCGCCGCGTTGGCGTGCACCGTCCCGGAACCGCCCTCGTGTCCCGTGTTCAGCGCGGCAAGGAGGGAGACGACCTCGGCGCCGCGCACCTCGCCCACCACGAGCCGGTCGGGCCGCATCCGCAGCGCCTGCCGGACGAGGTCGTCGAGACCGACAGCGCCCGCGCCCTCCTGGTTGGCCGGACGCGATTCGAGCCGCACGACATGGGGGTGGTCCGGCCGCAGCTCGGCGGAGTCCTCGGCCAGGACGATCCGCTCCCGCGGCCCCACCAGGCCGAGCAGCGCGCTCAGCAGCGTCGTCTTCCCCGTGCCCGTACCGCCGCTGATCAGGAACGACAGGCGCGCGTCGAGCAGCGCCCGCAGCACTCGGTCGCCGCCCGGCGGCACCGTCCCCGCCGCCACCAGCTCGGCGAGGGTGAACGCGCGGGGCCGGACGACCCGCAGGGACAGACAGGTGCAGCCCGCCGCGATCGGGGGCAGCACCGCGTGCAGCCGGGTCCCGTCGGGCAGCCGGGCGTCCACCCACGGCCGCGCGTCGTCCAGACGGCGCCCCACGACGGCCGCGAGCCGCTGCGCCAACCGCCGTACGTCGGCGGCGCTTTCGAAGGCCACGCCGGCCGGCTCCAGGCCCCCGCCCCGGTCGACCCAGACCTTGTCCGGCGCCGACACCAGGACGTCCGTCACCGAGGGGTCGGCGAGCAGCGGCTCCAGCGGTCCCGCGCCCACCAGCTCCGACCGCAACCTGCCCGCCGCGCCGAGCACTTCGGCGTCTCCCAGGATCCGCCCCTGCGCCCGCAGCGCCTCGGCCACGCGCGCGGGGGTCGCCTCCGACCCGTTCTCGGCGAGCCACTGCCGTACGCCGTCCAGCATCCGCGCCCCGACCACCGCGGTCATGACAGCCCTCCTCGCGCCCACCGCTCGACCGTCCGCGCACCGAGCGCACCGAGCGCTCCGTCCGTCACCGCGCTTTCCACGGGCACGCCGTCGACACCCGACCGTCCGCTCTCCCGACTCATGCCGCCTCCCCCTCGACCGCCGCCACCGGCAGCCGCTGCCAGAGCGCCCCGCAGAACCGCCCCAGCGGCCCCGCCTTCAACACGTCGGTGTCCATGGGCAGTTCACCGGCGAGTGGCAGCCCGACGAGCCGCGCCACCTCGTCCGCCGCGAGGCCTCCCGCGCCGCGCGCGGGCGCCGTCACCACCCGCAGGTCCCGCAGCACCATCCCCGCCGCCCCCGCCATCCGGCGCGCCGCCGCCACGGCCCGCAGCTCCGGCGGCACCACGAGCAGCCCCAGGTCGAGCTGGGCGAGGGCCTCGACGGATCCGGCGTCGACCCGGCGCGGCAGGTCCACCACGACGGCTCCGCCCCTGCGCCGACCGGCGGCGAGCACCGCCCGCACCGACTCCGGGGGCACCGCCGCGAGGTCTCCGCGGTCCCAGCTGAGCACCCGCAGATCGTGCAGCCGGGGCAGCGACTCCTCCAGGGCCGTACTGCCGACCCGGCCCCGCGATTCGGCGAAGGCCGGCCAGCGCAGTCCCTCCACGGCCTCGCCGCCGAGCAGCACGTCGAGCCCGCCGCCGAGCGGGTCCGCGTCGACCAGGAGGGTGCGCCGACCGGCCCGTGCGGACGCCACGGCCAGCGCGCAGGCGAGCGTGGAGGCTCCGGCCCCGCCGCGTCCGCCGAGCACCCCGACGGTCAGGGCGGGCCGCCCGACTCCTTCGACGACATCGGCGATCCGGTCCATCAGCCACTGCTCACCGTCCGGCAGGACGAGGACGTGGTCGGCGCCGATCTCCACGGCCCGGCGCCACACCCCGGAATCGTCTTGATCACGACCAACCAAGATCACGCCACGCCGTCGGGACACCCCGCGCAGCCGCCGCGCCGCATCGTCCCCGACCAGTACGAGAGGCGCCGATTCCCAGCCGCCCCAGCCCGCTCTGCCCGCCGGCGCCCCGTGCCCGACCTCGGGCCGCACGCCCGCCGCCGCGCACAGCCGCAGCAGGTCGTCCAGCAGCTCCACGTCCTCCGTCACGATCAGCGGGGCGCGCCGCACGTCCCGCGCGTCGCACTCGATGACTTCCGCCATGCTCCGGTCCCCCTCTCGCCGCACCCGTCCGCCCGTGCGGACGATCCGTTCCGCACGCGAAGTCGGCTTGGCGCAAGGCGCCGAATACCGCCCGTCCGGCACGGCCCGGGCATAACAAACCGGCCATGAACACGGATCTGAACTTCGTGTGCGGAATCACCGTGCAGCGATCCCGGAAATCGTGGGGATCTTGGTCAATAACTGTGGACGCGAGAAGGCTTGTGAATATCCCCGTCACCCATACCAGTGACACCTTGAACTCGGCATGAAAGCCTCCGCAGAGCAGCCCGACGATCACACAGCGTCACGATGCCGCGGCGGCGCCCACCTCGGCGCGCAAGCCCTGGAGACCCGCTTCGCGGGCATGAAAAAAGGACCCGAAAACGGGTCCGGACATGCGACGACCCCCGCCGGGGGGGAGAGCGGGGGTCGTCCCCACGGTCCGACTCGGGGGGGGAGGAGCCAGACCGGGTTAGCACGGTCGCGAACGATCCGTGACTTCCATGGTGTACCCGAGAGCCTTCTCAAGCAAACCCACGCGCCCCAGCTTACGCCGAATGGTTGGCGCCTATGCTCGGGCTCGTGGAAAACCACTCCTTGCCCCACTCGACACCCCGTACAGCGGCGTTCTTTGACCTGGACAAGACGGTCATCGCTAAGTCGAGCACGCTCACGTTCAGCAAGTCGTTCTACCAAGGCGGACTGATCAACCGCAGGGCCGTACTGCGCACCGCGTACGCCCAGTTCGTCTTCCTCGCCGGCGGCGCCGACCACGACCAGATGGAGCGGATGCGCGAGTATCTCTCGGCGCTGTGCCGCGGTTGGAACGTGCGGCAGGTGAAGGAGATCGTCGCCGAGACCCTGCACGACCTGATCGACCCGATCATCTACGACGAGGCGGCGTCCCTCATCGAGGAGCACCACACCGCCGGCCGCGACGTGGTGATCGTCTCCACCTCCGGCGCCGAGGTGGTCGAGCCGGTCGGCGAGCTGCTCGGCGCGGACCGGGTGATCGCCACCCGCATGGTCGTGGGCGACGACGGCTGCTTCACCGGGGAGGTGGAGTACTACGCGTACGGGCCGACGAAGGCGGAGGCCATCAAGGACCTCGCGCGCTCGGAGGGGTACGACCTCGCGCGCTGTTACGCGTACAGCGACTCCGCCACGGATCTGCCGATGCTCAGCTCGGTCGGGAATCCGCACGCCGTCAACCCGGACCGGGCGCTGCGCCGCGAGGCCCTCGCGCGCGAGTGGCCGATCCTCGACTTCCACAAGCCGGTCCGGCTCAAGCAACGCCTGCCGAACCTGTCGGCTCCCTCGCGGCCCGCGCTGCTCGCGGCGGCCGGGGTCGGCGCGGCCGCGGTGACGGCGGGCCTGGTCTGGTACGCGAACCGGCGACGTACGACGTCAGGCACCCGCTGACGCCATTGGTCCGCCCTATTTGAACCTAAAAGTAAAGAAGTGCGGCCGGGTCTTCCGCTTCCCCCGGGGGAGGAGTACAAAGGATTCAACGGCCCGCGAGACCAAGGACATCCGAGAGGAACACCTTCAACCGCAATCAGGCCCCACGGACCGATGCATGAACACCGGGCACCCACGCGACGTCGACCCGTCGATTACGGGCCAGCCGCACCAGGCGACGGGCAAAGTACCCGACCTGATGGGCAACACACCGAGGACGCTTGGTAACCCAGTGGACATGCCAGCGGCGGTACGAGCACTCGTACCGCCGCAACCCTTTTCAGAGGCCCTTTTCCGGGGCCTCTTCTTGTGAGGCGGCGCTGTTACGCGGCGCCCCGCTGCAGCGCCTCGCAGACGGCCGTCGACTCCCTGACGCCCAGCTCGACCGCCTTGCCGCAGTGGGTGATCCAGGCCGCCATCCCCTCCGGCGTACCGGAGACATAGCCGTCGAGAGCGGCCGCGTAGGCCGCACGGCCGATTTCCGCGTGGCCCAGCTCCGCCGGGCAGATCGACTTCGGGTCGAGGCCGCTGCCCACCAGGACGATGCGCTCGGCGGCGCGCGCGACCAGGCCGTTGTGCGAGCCGAAGGGGCGCAGGGCGAGCAGCTCGCCGTGCACGATGGCCGCGCTCACCAGGGCGGGCGCCGCACTCTCGGCGATGATCAGCTGCGAGAGCCCCTCCAGGCGGCCCGCCACTTCCTCGGCGTCCGGCACCGGGAGCTCGACGAGCGGCTCGTCGACCGTCTCGCCCGCGAGCCGCGGCCGCCCCACCGCGTCGCTCTTGTCGGCCGCCGCGACCAGGTGCAGGCGCGCGAGCACCCGCAGGGGCGACTGCCGCCAGATGGAGAGCAGCTGCCCCGCCTCGGCGGTGAGCCGCAGGGCAGCGCCGACCGTGGGCGCCTCGGTGTCGCCGTCGGCGCCGCTGAAGTCGGTGCGCCTGCGCACCTCTTCGAGCGGCCAGTCGGCACCGGAGAGCGCCGCGCTGCCACGGGCCCCGCGCAGCGCCGCCTCGGAGGTGACCTCATTGCTGCGCCGCCGCATGACCCGGTGCCCGTAGACCCGGTCCACAGCCTTGCGCACGGAGTCCACGGAATCGGCCACGCCCGGCAGGTCTGCCAGCGCCGCGAGGGGGTCGGCTGTCGTACTCATGAGTACGACCCTACGGGGCACGGCCCGCCGCCCCACGAAGGAGTGGTCTTCTTCACGCCGGATCGACACGGACAGCTACCTCACCGATACCCTTTGTGAACATGAAGATCGCTTTCGTGGGGAAGGGCGGCAGTGGCAAGACCACGCTGTCCTCGCTGTTCATCCGTCATCTCGCCGGGACCGGCTCTCCGGTCGTCGCCGTCGACGCCGACATCAACCAGCACCTCGGGGCCGCGCTCGGGCTCGACGAGGGCGCCGCGGGCGAGCTGCCCGCACTGGGGGCGCGGCTGCCGCTGATCAAGGACTATCTGCGCGGCTCGAACCCGCGGATCTCCTCGGCCGACACGATGATCAAGACCACACCGCCCGGCGAGGGCTCGCGGCTGCTCAGGGTGCGTGAGAACAACCCGGTGTACGACGCCTGCGCGCGCGATGTGGAACTCGACGGCGGAGCCGTCCGTTTGATGGTCACCGGCCCCTTCACCGAGGCCGATCTCGGTGTCGCCTGCTACCACTCCAAGACCGGAGCGGTGGAGCTGTGCCTGAACCACCTGGTCGACGGCCGCGGCGAGTACGTGGTGGTCGACATGACCGCGGGCTCCGACTCCTTCGCCTCGGGCATGTTCACCCGCTTCGACATGACGTTCCTGGTGGCCGAGCCGACGCGCAAGGGGGTCTCCGTCTACCGCCAGTACAAGGAGTACGCGCGGGACTTCGGCATCGACCTGAAGGTCGTGGGCAACAAGGTGCGGGACGCGGACGACCTGGACTTCCTGCGCGACGAGGTGGGCGACGACCTGCTCGTCACCGTCGGGCACTCGGACTGGGTGCGCGCCATGGAGAAGGGGCGCCCGCCGCGCTTCGAGCTCCTGGAGGAGGTCAACAGGACGGCGCTGCAAGCACTTCAGGCCGCGGCCAACGCCACGTACGAGACCCGCGACTGGGAGCGGTACACGCGCCAGATGGTCCACTTCCACCTGAAGAACGCGCAGAGCTGGGGCAACGAGAAGACGGGGGCCGACCTGGCGTCCCAGGTCGACCCCGACTTCGTACTGAGGGAGAGCGTCGCGGCAACCGCGTGACGCGGGTTACGACGTGGCGGCCGGGGCTCCCGGCACTCCCTTCGGGGCCGGGGCCCGCTTGCCGCCGAGGTAGGAGTCCCAGCCCTGCTTCGGGGCCTCGCCCACTCCGAGGCTCTTGAGCTTCTTCAGGGTCTTCGGGTCCTGTGCGTCGAGCCAGTCGGTGAGCTGCCGGAAGGAGACGCAGCGGACGTCGCGCTTCTTGCAGACCCGCTCGACGGTCTCCTCGACGGCACGCATGTAGGTGCCGCCGTTCCAGGACTCGAAGTGGTTGCCGATGACGAGCGGCGCGCGGTTGCCCTTGTAGGCGCGGTCGAAGCCCGCGAGCAGGCTGTCGCGCATCTGGTCGCCCCACTGCTCGCGCCTGGCGGGGTCGCCCTGGGTCGCGGAGCCGGACTGGTTGACCATGAAGTTGTAGTCCATGGTCAGCTGCTCGTAGGAGTGGCCCTTGAACGGGACGAGCTGCATCGACAGGTCCCACAGGCCGTTCTTCTTCTGGGGCCAGACCTGGTTGTTGACGCCGCTGGTGTCGTAGCGGAAGCCGAGCTCGCTCGCGGCGCGCGTGAAGTTGTCCTTGCCTTCGAGGCAGGGGGTGCGGGCGCCGATGAGCTCCTTGTCGTAGTCGAAGGGCAGCGGGGCCGACCGGTTGAGGCCCGAGTTGGTCTTCCATGCCTTCACGAACGACTTGGCCTGCCGGATCTCGCTCTTCCACTCGGCCACCGACCACTGGCCCACTCCGCCGCCCTTGCCGCAGAAGTGGCCGTTGAAGTGGGTGCCGATCTCGTTGCCCTCGAGCCAGGCGCCGCGCAGCTGCTCGACGGTGTCCTTGATTCCGCGGGAGTCGTTGAAGCCGATGTCCGAGCGGCCGGCCGAGTGCTGCGGCGCGTGGTACTTCTCCGACTTGGACGCGGGGAGCAGGTACACACCGCTCAGGAAGTACGTCATGGTCGCGTCGTTCGCCTTGGCGACCTTGCGGAAGTGCGAGAACAGCTTCTGGCTGTCCTCGCCCGCGCCGTCCCAGGAGAAGACCACGAACTGCGGTGGCTTCTGCCCCGGTCTGAGGCGCTCGGCCCGTGGCAGGTTCGGCTGTCGCCCGGTGTACGCGGTCGATCCGTCGCCGATGAGTCTGATCGCGGTGCCCGGCGCCGCGGGCTTGGCCTGCTTCGGGCCGGGAGCGCCCTCGTGGGGCTTGGTCTTCGCGGGGCCGTGCCCGCCGGATCCGGCGGTCTCCCCGGTGGCACATCCGGCGAGTGCCGCGGCGCAGGCCGCGGCGGCGGTGATGCCCGCGGCGAGCCGCTTGACGGCAGTGCTGTGGGTGGCGGCCATCTTCCGCCCACCTTCTTTCCTGGGTCGGCTTGTGTGGCGATGAAAAGAGCGAAATGCCCGCTATGTACGGGCGCCGCCGTCACCGTGGCACGAGAGCCGAACGGAATTAGTCCGACAAGCCGACCGGGGTCCTTATTCAGCGCTGATTCACTACTGAGCGTGAACTGGTGACCCATTTGACCCTTTAGCCCGACCCCAATCTTTACTCTGCATTACGATCCGTTTACCGAGCGTTGATTTCATCCCGCCGCTGCACGCCGTGAACCACGGCCGCGATCGACCCCACCCACCGCACAGGGGTTCCGCACATTCCGCGACCGCGCTGCACCCCGGAGGAGACGGGAAATATGTCCGCCTGCGTACCCACCCGCACCAATGAATCCGACCGGACGGGCGAGCCCTCGGGCGCCGACCGGACCGCACACAGTCCCCCACCCACGCCCCGCCGCTTCCGCATCGCGGGAGCAGACCTCTCCGCGTCCGTCGCGGTCTTCCTCATCGCCCTGCCGCTGTCCCTGGGCATCGCCCTCGCGACCGGCGCTCCGCTGGAGGCGGGGCTCGTCGCCGCCGCCGTCGGCGGCATCGTCGCCGGCTGCATCGGCGGAGCGCCGCTCCAGGTCAGCGGGCCCGCCGCGGGCCTGACCGTGGTCACTGCCGAGCTGATCCAGCGCTACGGATGGCGGACCACCTGCGCCGTCACCGTCCTCGCCGGAATCGCCCAACTCGGCCTCGGCTGCCTACGGGTGGCACGCACCGCGCTCGCCGTCAGCCCCGCCGTCGTCCACGGCATGCTGGCCGGCATCGGTGTCACCATCGCCGTCGCCCAGCTGCACATCGTGCTCGGCGGCAACCCCGAGAGCTCCGTACTGGCCAACGTGGCATCCCTGCCCCAGCAGTTGGCCGACGTCCAGCCCGCCGCGCTGGGTGTCAGCGCCCTCACCCTCACCGTGCTCCTCGCCTGGCCGCGCATTCCGGGCCGGGTCGGCCGCATCACGCGCAAGGTGCCGGCCGCGCTCATCGCCGTGACCGCCGCGAGCACCACCGCCGCGCTGCTCGGGCTCAGCCTCCCCGAGGTCGATCTGCCCTCCTGGAGCAGCCACGCGCTCGCCGGGCTGCCGGACGGGCCGGTGCTCGGTATCGCCGCCGCCGTCCTGACCACCACGCTCGTGTGCAGCGTTCAGTCGCTGCTCGGGGCGGTCGCCGTGGACAAGATGACCGCCAAGCGGTCCGATCTGCCGCCCTCGATGCGCCGCGCGAACCTGGACCGGGAGCTGCTCGCCCAGGGCGCGTCGAACATCGTCTCCGGGTCGCTCGGCGGGCTGCCCGTCGCCGGAGTCGCGGTGCGCAGCACGGCGAATGTGAACGCGGGCGCCGTGAGCGGGAACTCCTCGATCCTGCACGGCGTTTGGGTAGTGGCGGCCACGCTGCTGCTGGTTCCCGTACTGGAGCTGATCCCGCTCGCCTCGCTCGCCGCCCTGGTGATGGCGGTCGGCATCCAGATGGTGTCCCTGAACCACATCCGCACGGTCACCCGCCACCGTGAGGTCCTGGTGTACGCGGTCACCACCCTCGGCGTCGTCGTCTTCGGCGTGCTCGAAGGCGTCGGCCTCGGGGTCGCGGTCGCCGTCGGCGTCGCGCTGCACCGCCTCGCGCGCACCCGCATCACGCACGAGACGGACTCCCGCGGCGTCCACCACGTGCGCGTACGGGGCCAGTTGACGTTCCTCGCGGTGCCCCGGCTCAGCCGCGTCCTGCACCAGGTCCCGCAAGGTGCCGACTGCGTGGTGGAGTTGGACGGTTCGTTCATGGACCACGCCGCGTTCGAGGCGTTGCAGGACTGGCAGAAGTCGCACACCACGCAGGGCGGCGACGTCGAGATGACCGGGCGGAACGGCGGCAGGATCGCCGAACCCGCGCGCGCGAGCCACTCCTGCTGCCGCCCCTGGACGCCGTGGCGCAACCACCACTGCGACCGCCCCTCGCACGACGGAACCGTCCTCGACCGGGCGGCGCCCGAGCCCGCCGCACCGCGCCGCGGCGGTCACCAACTGGCCAGCGGGATCAGCGCGTTCCAGCGCAATACGGCGCCGCTGGTACGCGAGGAGCTGGCGCGGCTCGCACGTGAGGGACAGAAGCCCACGCAGCTGTTCCTGACGTGCGCCGACTCCCGGCTCGTCACCTCGATGATCACGTCGAGCGGACCCGGCGACCTCTTCGTCGTACGGAACGTGGGCAACCTCGTGCCGCTGCCCGGCGCCGAGCGTGCGGACGACTCGGTGGCGGCCGCCATCGAGTACGCCGTGGACGTCCTGGAAGTGCAGTCCATCACCGTGTGCGGGCACTCCGGATGCGGCGCCATGCAGGCGCTGCTGAACACGCCGCCCGACGCGGGCGCGCAGACCCCGCTCAAGCGCTGGCTGCGGCACGGGATGCCGAGCCTGGAGCGGATGGCCGACGGGGGCCTGCCGTGGGCGCGGCTCGCCGGGCGGGCGCCCGCCGACGCGGCCGAGCAGCTCTGCCTGACCAATGTCGTCCAGCAGTTGGAGCACTTGCGGGAGCACGAGTGCGTGGCGCGCGCCCTGGAGCGCGGCACGCTCGAACTGCACGGCATGTACTTCCACGTGGGCGAGGCGCAGGCCTATCTGCTCGCCGAGGCCGATCCCGTCTTCGGGCAGGTCGAGGCGACCGCCCTGGACGAGACCCGCAACGACACCCGCATCGAGACCCACGACGAGGGCAGCGCCACACGCGCCTGAACCAACCCTTCCCCGTCTCCGTGCAATTGATGAGACCGTAGGGCTCCCGACCAGGTCGGGAGCCCTACCGAAACAGGTCTAAACCAGTTGGCGGACCCCCCTTGTCACCAGGGGTCGCGGTCTGATGAGCTGTGGCCTGGGACACAACGGTCGCCTCCGACACAAACACTGCATGGGAGAAGCGTCGTGAGCAACGAAAGCCTGGCCAACCTTCTTAAGGAGGAGCGACGCTTCGCGCCGCCCGCTGACCTGGCCGCGAACGCCAACGTCACGGCCGAGGCGTACGAGCAGGCCAAGGCTGACCGGCTCGGTTTCTGGGCCGAGCAGGCCCGCCGACTCACCTGGGACACCGAGCCGACCGAGACCCTTGACTGGTCGAACCCGCCGTTCGCCAAGTGGTTCAAGGACGGCAAGCTCAACGTCGCGTACAACTGCGTCGACCGCCACGTGGAAGCAGGCAACGGCGACCGCGTCGCGATCCACTTCGAGGGCGAGCCCGGCGACAGCCGCGCGATCACCTACGCCGAGCTGAAGGACGAGGTCAGCCGCGCCGCGAACGCGCTGACCGAGCTGGGCGTCCAGCAGGGCGACCGCGTCGCCGTCTACCTGCCGATGATCCCCGAGGCCGTCATCTCGATGCTGGCCTGCGCCCGCATCGGCGCCGCGCACTCCGTCGTCTTCGGCGGCTTCTCGGCCGACGCCATCGCCAAGCGCATCGAGGACGCCGACGCCAAGGTCGTCATCACCTCCGACGGCGGCTACCGGCGCGGCAAGCCGTCCGCGCTGAAGCCCGCGGTCGACGAGGCGCTGACCCGCGTATCCGTCGACAAGGTCCTCGTCGTGCAGCGCACCGAGCAGGACGTGGCGTGGACCGAGGGCCGCGACGTCTGGTGGCACGAGCTGGTCGGCCGGCAGTCCGCCGAGCACACGCCGCAGGCCTTCGACGCCGAGCAGCCGCTCTTCATCCTGTACACGTCGGGCACGACGGGTAAGCCGAAGGGCATCCTGCACACCTCCGGCGGCTACCTGACGCAGGCCAGCTACACGCACCACGCCGTCTTCGACCTCAAGCCGGAGACCGACGTCTACTGGTGCACGGCCGACATCGGCTGGGTCACCGGACACTCGTACATCACGTACGGCCCGCTCTCGAACGGTGCGACGCAGGTCATCTACGAGGGCACCCCGGACACCCCGCACCAGGGCCGCTTCTGGGAGATCGTGCAGAAGTACGGCGTCTCGATCCTCTACACGGCGCCGACCGCGATCCGCACGTTCATGAAGTGGGGCGACGACATCCCCGCGAAGTTCGACCTGAGCAGCCTGCGGGTGCTCGGGTCCGTGGGCGAGCCGATCAACCCCGAGGCCTGGGTCTGGTACCGGAAGAACATCGGCGCCGACAAGTGCCCCATCGTCGACACCTGGTGGCAGACCGAGACCGGCGCGATCATGATCTCGCCGCTGCCGGGCGTCACCGAGACCAAGCCGGGCTCCGCCCAGCGCGCCCTGCCCGGGATCTCCGCGACCGTCGTCGACGACGAGGCGCACGAGGTGCCGGACGGCGGCGGTGGCTACCTGGTCCTCACCGAGCCGTGGCCGTCGATGCTGCGCACCATCTGGGGCGACGACCAGCGCTTCATCGACACGTACTGGTCCCGCTTCGAGGGCACGTACTTCGCCGGTGACGGCGCCAAGAAGGACGAGGACGGCGACATCTGGCTGCTCGGCCGGGTCGACGACGTCATGCTCGTCTCCGGGCACAACATCTCGACCACCGAGGTCGAGTCGGCGCTCGTCGCGCACCCGGCCGTCGCCGAGGCCGCCGTGGTCGGCGCCGCCGACGAGACGACAGGACAGGCGATCGTCGCCTTCGTGATCCTGCGCGGCAGCGCGGACGCCGAGGACGACTCGCTGGTGGCGGACCTGCGCAACCACGTGGGTGCCACGCTCGGCCCGATCGCCAAGCCCAAGCGCATCCTGCCGGTCGCCGAGCTGCCCAAGACCCGCTCCGGCAAGATCATGCGCCGCCTCCTGCGCGACGTCGCGGAGAACCGGGCGGTGGGCGACGTCACCACGCTCGCCGACTCCTCCGTGATGGACCTGATCCAGGCGGAGCTGCCCTCGGCGTCGAGCGAGGACTGAACCGACTGATCCGCGTACGACCCACGCGGCCATGGGAACGGGCATCCGGCGAGCGCGCCGGGTGCCCGTTTCCGTGCTCGTAGGTGATGATCAACAAGCACGCCGGAGCACCCTGTAGGGTAAAAGTCGCGTCAACGACGCGACAGGGATTCACTAAGGTGCGCCGGGAAGTCTGGTCGGCAATGCAGTCAGCCGTACCCGACTGGAGGTCCCACCCGTGAGCGCGCCCAAGAACAAGCCCGTCCGCAAGGCACTCGGCCGGCTCTCCCTCCCCGAGCGGACCTACGTCGCCGACGCGCTGCGCGCGGAGACCGTCGGCGGTGTGCTGCTCCTCGTGGCCGCGGTCACCGCGCTCGTCTGGTCCAACATTCCGGCCCTGCACGACAGCTACGAGGCCGTCAGCGACTTCCACCTGGGACCCGCCGCGCTCGGCCTGAACCTCTCGATCGAGCACTGGGCCGCCGACGGACTGCTCGCGGTCTTCTTCTTCGTCGCCGGCATCGAACTCAAGCGTGAGCTGGTCGCGGGCGACCTGCGCGACCCCAAGGCCGCCGCGCTGCCGGTCGTCGCCGCCCTCTGCGGCATGGCGACACCCGCGATCGTCTACGTGGTGGTCAGCGCGGTCGGCGGCGGCTCGCTCGGCGGCTGGGCCGTGCCGACAGCCACCGACATCGCCTTCGCGCTCGCCGTCCTCGCCGTGATCGGCACCTCGCTGCCGAGCGCCCTGCGCGCCTTCCTGCTCACCCTCGCGGTCGTCGACGACCTCTTCGCGATCCTGATCATCGCGATCTTCTTCACCGACGACCTGAACTTCGCCGCGCTCGGCGGCGCCTTCCTCGGCCTCGCCGTCTTCTGGCTGCTGCTCAGGAAGCGGGTGCGCGGCTGGTACGTCTACGTACCGCTGGCCCTGGTCATCTGGGGACTGATGTACAACAGCGGCGTCCACGCCACCATCGCCGGTGTCGCCATGGGCCTGATGTTGCGCTGCCACCGCGAGGAGGGCGAGGAGCAGTCGCCCGGCGAGCACATCGAGCACCTGGTGCGGCCGCTGTCGGCGGGGCTCGCGGTGCCGCTGTTCGCGCTGTTCAGCGCCGGTGTCGCGGTGTCGGGCGGGGCCCTGGGCGACGTATTCACCCGGCCGGAGACGCTGGGTGTCGTGCTCGGTCTCGTCGTCGGCAAGGCGCTCGGGATCTTCGGCGGTACCTGGCTGACGGCCCGGTTCACCAAGGCCTCGCTCTCCGATGAACTGGCCTGGCCCGACGTCTTCGCGGTCGCCTCGCTCGCCGGCATCGGCTTCACGGTCTCGCTGCTCATCGGCGAACTGTCCTTCACCGGTGATCCGTTGCTGACGGACGAGATCAAGGCGTCCGTGCTGACGGGCTCGCTGATCGCGGCGGTGATCGCCAGCGTGTTGCTGAAGATCCGGAACGCCAAGTACCGGACCCTGTACGAGACCGAGAACCGCGACGACGACCTCGACGGCATCCCCGACATCTACGAACAGGACAATCCGGAGTACCACCTGCGGATGGCCGAGATATACGAGCGGAAGGCCGCGGAACACCGCAGGCTTGCGGAAGTGGTGGCCGGGGCAGGCGGCGAGGACGACCGTCCGGCATGATCTGACGGAGAGTCCGCGCCGGAAGCGGATACGAAGCAGCCACAGAAGAACAGGGGAGTACGCGATGAGCGCACCCGACGACAACCCGGTCGGCGCCGAACGCAGCATCGGCCAGCTGTTCGCATCGGCGACGGCCGAGATGTCCGCGCTGGTGCATGACGAGATCGCCCTGGCCAAGTCGCAGCTGAAGCGGGACGTGAAGCGGGGCGCCGTCAGCGGCGGCGCGCTGGCGGCGGCGGGGGTGGTTCTCACCTTCTCGCTGCCGATGCTGAGCTTCGCGCTCGCGTACGGGATCAACGCGTGGACCGGCGGGTTCAACGGCGACGGCGGCTGGAACATGGCCTGGTGCTTCCTGCTGTCGTTCGCCGCCAGCGTGGTGATCGCGCTGCTGCTCGCGCTCGTCGGTGTCGCCTTCGCCAAGAAGGCCGCGAAGGGCAAGGGCCCGCAGAAGACGGCCGCCTCGTTCAAGGAGACGGCGGGCGTACTGCAGAACGCCAAGCCGCACCCCCGTGAGGTGACCGCGGACGGCCATGACACGAAGGCCATCGAGGCTGTGGCACGCTCGTCTTCATGACGGACCCTGCCACTCCTTCGGCCCAGCCACCCGGATCCTTCGTACTCCTCGACGTACCCGGCGGGCACAAGGTGACCCACCGGGACGTCGCGGCCAACGGTGCGCGCTTCCACATCGCCGAGATGGGGGACGGACCGCTGGTCCTGCTCCTGCACGGCTTCCCGCAGTTCTGGTGGACGTGGCGGCACCAGCTCGCCGCGCTCGCCGACGCGGGCTTCCGGGCGGTGGCGATGGACCTGCGCGGAGTCGGCGGCAGCGACCGTACGCCGCGGGGCTACGATCCGGCGAACCTGGCGCTCGACATCACGGGAGTGGTGCGCTCGCTCGGTGAGCCCGACGCGGCGCTCGTCGGTCACGACCTCGGCGGCTACCTCGCCTGGACCGCGGCCGTGATGCGGCCCAAGCTGGTGCGCCGGCTCGCGGTCTCCTCGATGCCGCATCCGCGCCGGTGGCGCTCGGCGATGCTGGCGGACTACCGGCAGTCGCGCTCGGGCTCGTACGTCTGGGGATTCCAGCGCCCCTGGCTGCCCGAGCGGCAACTCGTTGCGAACGACGGCGAGTTGGTGGGCAAGCTGGTCCGCGACTGGTCGGGTCCCCACCAGCCGGACGACGCGACCGTGCGGACGTACCAGCAGGCCATGTGCATTCCGTCGACCGCGCACTGCTCGATCGAGCCGTACCGGTGGATGGTGCGCTCCCTCGCGCGCCCCGACGGCATCCAGTTCAACCGGCGCATGAAGCGGCCCGTACGGGTGCCGACGCTGCATCTGCACGGCTCCCTCGACCCGGTGATGCGCACACGCAGCGCGGCGGGCTCGGGCGAGTACGTGGAGGCCCCCTACCGCTGGCGCCTCTTCGACGGCCTCGGCCACTTCCCGCACGAAGAAGACCCGACGGCCTTCTCCAAGGAACTGGTCAACTGGCTGAAGGACCCCGAACCGGACCGGTGAGCCCTGTTTGTTGCGGGGCTGGCAGGGGGAACGCCTGTGCTTCGAACGGCCAATTGCCTGGCGCATAGGCCATTTTGGGGAGGGTGAGGGCGGTTACCGACCATGGGGCAGGGGCACACGTCGGGGTATGGGCTGGACGCACGATTACAGTGACGCAGCACGCACTCGCCGCCCGGCGATGACGCTGGGCACACCCCAGAGGGGGGCGCCGGACAATTGGTCGGCGCACGACCCCCGGCTGGGCATTCCTCGTATCCTGCGGCGCCGCGCCCGGTGGGTGTCCGCGCGGATCAGGCACGGCAGTCGGGGCTGAGCCCCTCCCCCTTCAGAGCGCGCAGGCGTCCGTGTCGACCTGCTGGCTCGCCGCGCGGCCGCGCGCGATGTCGGTGCGGATCTCGTCGCCGGACAGCGCGTAACCCGTCTCCGAGTCGTCGAGAGACTTGGCGAACACCACGCCGTAGACCTGGCCGCCCGGAGTGAGCAGCGGTCCGCCGGAGTTGCCCTGACGGACCGTCGCGAACAGGGAGTACACATCGCGGCGCACCGTGCCGCGGTGGTAGATGTCCGGCCCGTTCGCCGTGATGCGGCCGCGCACGCGCGCGGGGCGGACGTCGTACGCGCCGTTCTCCGGGAAGCCGGCAACGATCGCGCCGCCGCCGCGCTGCGCGTCGGTCTCCGTGAACTGGAGCGGGGGCGCCTTGAGGGTCGGCACGTCCAGGACCGCGATGTCGCGCTTCCAGTCGTAGAGCACGACCTTCGCGTCGTACTTCACGCCCTCGCCGCCTATCTGGACGGTGGGTTCGTCGACGCCGCCGACCACATGCGCGTTCGTCATCACGCGGCGGTCGGAGAAGACGAAGCCGGTGCCTTCGAGGACCTTGCCGCAACTGGGCGCCTGGCCCACGACCTTGACGATGGAACGCTTCGCGTTGAGCGCCACCCGACTGCCCGCGAGCGCCGGGTCCGGCGGCTTCACATCGGCGATCGGCTCGTTGGCGAACGGGCTGAAGACCTGCGGGAACCCGTTCTGCGCGAGGGTCGAGGAGAAGTCGGCGAACCAGGTGTCGGCCTGCGTGGGCAGCGCCTGCGAGACGCCGAGCAGCACCTTCGAGCTGCGTACTTCCTTGCCGAGCGTGGGCAGCGTGGTGCCGGCCAGCGCGGAGCCTATGAGCCAGGCGACCAGGAGCATCGCCGCCACGTTGACCACCGCGCCGCCCGTCGCGTCGAGCGCGCGGGCAGGGGACCAAGTGATGTACCGGCGCAGCTTGTTGCCCAGGTGCGTGGTGAAGGCCTGTCCCACGGAGGCGCAGACGATCACGACGACCACGGCGACGACCGCGGCGGTCGTGGTGACCTCCGCGTCACTGGTGATCGCGTCCCACAGGAGCGGCAGCGCGTAGACGGCGACGAGGCCACCGCCCAGGAAACCGATCACCGACAGGATGCCGACGACGAAGCCCTGTCGGTAGCCGACGATCGCGAACCACACGGCCGCGGCGAGCAGCACGAAGTCCAGCACGTTCACCGATTCACGCCTCGCCTTGCATCTCGCCTCGCCCCTGTCGGCCTGTGCTCCTGATTCACGGCGCCCACCCTGTCACGACCGCCAATCGAGTGGGACCGTCTTTGATCGGTCCCAGGGGAGCTCCCATCCCGCGTAGTGCAGCAGCCGGTCGATCACGCCCGCGGTGAAGCCCCAGACGAGAGCCGACTCCACCAGGAAGGCGGGGCCCCGGTGGCCGCTCGGGTGGACCGTCGTCGCCCGGTTCGCCGGGTCCGTGAGATCCGCCACGGGGACCGTGAAGACCCGCGCCGTCTCCGCGGGGTCGACCGCCGCGACGGGCGAGGGGACCCGCCACCATCCCAGTACGGGCGTGACGACGAAGCTGCTCACCGGGATGTACAGCTTCGGCAGCACACCGAAGAGCTGGACGCCCGCCGGGTCGAGCCCGGTCTCCTCCCACGCCTCCCGCAGGGCGGCGTGCAGCGGCCCTTCGGCGAGCGGGTCGCCGTCCTGCGGGTCGAGGGCGCCGCCGGGGAACGAGGGCTGGCCCGCATGGGATCTGAGCGAGCCGGAGCGCTCCATGAGCAGCAGCTCGGGTCCGCGCTCGCCCTCGCCGAACAGGATCAGCACGGCGGACTGCCGCCCCGCCCCGTCCTTCGGCGGCAGGAAGCGGCTGAGCTGCTCACCGCGGACGGTGGCGGCGGCGTGCGCCACGGGATCCAGCCAGGCGGGCAGGCCCTCAGTGCGGAGCGTCACGTCCGAGGGGGGCGGCCCACCCGGTCCGTGCGCCCCGGCCGGCCCCTTCGCCCCGCCGCCCGTCCCGTCGATCTCGCTCACGTGCTTCATCGCCGCCCCCTCGCGGTGTGCTGGGCCAAGCCCCGACTGCCCTCCGATACGGTCCGTCACGCCTCCCGGCCGGCCAGGGGCGGCGCGGGGAGGCCGCCCGCGTCCAGGTAGGACCGCGGGGGCTTGAGGCGCTGGCCGGGGAAGCCGCCCTTCTCGTACTTGAGCAGCTTCTTGGCCTTCTCCGGGTCCGTCTCGCCCTCCCCGTACGCCGGGCAGAGCGGGGCGATCGGGCAGGCGCCGCAGGCCGGCTTGCGGGCGTGGCAGATACGGCGGCCGTGGAAGATCACGTGGTGGCTGAGCATCGTCCAGTCACTCTTCGGGAAGAGCTCGCCGACGATCCTCTCGACCTTGTCCGGGTCCGTCTCGTCGGTCCACTTCCAGCGGCGCACCAGGCGGCCGAAGTGCGTGTCGACGGTGATGCCGGGCCTCCCGAACGCGTTCCCGAGCACCACGAAGGCGGTCTTGCGGCCCACGCCGGGCAGCTTGACCAGGTCTTCGAGGCGGCCGGGCACCTCGCCGCCGAAGTCCTCGGTCAGCGCCTTGGCCAGGCCCATGATCGAGCGCGTCTTGGCGCGGAAGAAGCCGGTGGGCCGGATCAGCTCCTCGACCTCCTCCGGGTTGGCCGCGGCCAGGTCCTCGGGGGTCGGGTACCGCTCGAACAGGGCCGGCGTCGTCTGATTGACCCGCAGGTCCGTCGTCTGGGCGGACATGACCGTGGCGACGAGCAACTGGAACGCGTTCTCGAAGTCGAGCTCCGGGTGGGCGTACGGGTACACCTCCGCGAGCTCCCGGTTGATCTTCCGGGCGCGACGGACGAGCGCGGTGTGCGACTCGGGGCGCGCGGCTGCCTTCTTCGGGGTCGCCGTCTTCTTCGGGGCCACCGTCTTCTTCGGGGCCGCCGCCTTCTTGGGCGCCGCCGACTTCTTCGCGGGTGCCTGCTTCGGGGCGGCCGCCTGCTTGGCGGGCGCCTTCTTCGCAGGCGCCTTCTTCGCGGCGGTCTTCTTCGCGGGCGCGGACATCGGCTAGGCGGCCTTCCCCTGTACGGACACTGACTGGAGTACGGGCACGGCCCCGATCACGCTCACCGGAGCCGCCACCGGTCCCCAGGTCACGGCCTCGGGGGCACCTTTCTGCCTCTGTTCGCCCACAGCGGAATCAGGGTCGCTCGCCACCGCCTCGACCCCCTCCGCCTGCGCTCTCACCGGCATTTTGAACACTCGGCCAGCCTAAAGCCCGACACTGACATCCGCCCCGAAGCCAGCGGATCGCTCCACGATTGGCCCCCTCCCCCTCGGGTTGTGGCGCGGGTGCGGCAGACTTGTGTACGAGTGACTGATCACACTGTTTGGACCGTCCAGCAAAATGGGCAGTGGAAATGATCGACAACCGGGGCGATCCGGTCAGGTCGATCGGGTCCGGTCCCGATGCAGGCGACATAGGAGAGAAACTCGTGGACGACGTTCTGCGGCGCGCCCCGCTCTTCGCGGCGCTCGATGACGAGCAGGCCGCGGAGCTCCGCGCCTCCATGAGTGAGGTGACCCTCGCACGTGGTGACGCCCTGTTCCATGAAGGCGACCCCGGAGACCGCCTGTACGTGGTCACCGAGGGCAAGGTGAAGCTCCACCGCACATCCCCCGACGGACGCGAGAACATGCTCGCCGTCCTCGGCCCCGGCGAGCTGATCGGCGAGCTGTCGCTGTTCGACCCGGGCCCCCGCACCGCCACCGCCAGCGCCCTCACCGAGGTCAAGCTCCTCGGTCTCGGCCACGGCGACCTGCAGCCCTGGCTGAGCGTCAGGCCCGAGGTCGCCACGGCCCTGCTGCGCGCCGTCGCCCGGCGTCTGCGCAAGACCAACGACCAGATGTCCGACCTGGTCTTCTCCGACGTGCCCGGCCGTGTGGCCCGTGCGCTCCTCGACCTGTCGCGCCGCTTCGGCGTGCAGTCCGAGGAAGGCATCCACGTCGTGCACGACCTGACGCAGGAAGAGCTGGCCCAGCTGGTCGGCGCCTCCCGCGAGACGGTCAACAAGGCGCTCGCCGACTTCGCGGGCCGCGGCTGGCTCCGCCTGGAGGCCCGCGCCGTGATCCTCCTGGACGTGGAGCGCCTCGCGAAGCGCTCGCGCTGAGCAGACACCACACCCACGTAAGACGGGTCCCGCCACACCTCGTGGCGGGACCCGTCTACGTAGCAGCACCCAGCAGGCAGCACGCAGCACGGCACCGGGCAGAGACGCAGTCAGAGGCGCAAAGGGGAGCCCTTCATGACACAGCCGGCCGATCTCGTCACCCGTTTCGAGGCGGAGCGCGGGCGGCTGCGCTCCGTGGCGTACCGGATGCTCGGTTCGCTGAGCGAGGCGGAGGATGCCGTGCAGGAGGGCTGGCTGCGGCTCCAGCGGGCCGACAGCGGCGACGTGCGGAACCTGAGCGGCTGGCTGACGACCGTCGTCGGGCGGATCTGCTTGGACATGCTGCGGGCCCGCACGGCGCGCCGTGAGGACCCGCTGGAGGACGGCCCCGCAGCGGTCCGCGTCCCCGATCCGGTGATCCGCCCCGCCGACCCCGTCCACGAGGCGGAGCTCGCGGACTCCGTGGGGCTCGCGCTGCTCGTCGTCCTGGACACCCTCGCCCCCGCGGAGCGTCTCGCCTTCGTGCTGCACGACATGTTCGCGGTGCCCTTCGAGGAGCTCGCCCCGATCGTGGAGCGCACCCCGGCGGCGACCCGGCAGATGGCAAGCAGGGCCCGGCGCCGCGTGCAGGGCGCGACCGTGCCGCAGGACACCCCGCCGGCCCGGCAGCGCGAGGTCGTCGGCGCCTGGCTGGCCGCCACGCGCGCGGGTGACTTCGAGGCGCTGCTCGAACTTCTCGACCCGGACGTCCTGTTGCGGGTCGACGCGGGCGGCGGCACCGCCACCGGGCTGCTGCGCGGGAGCCTGGCGGTGGCCAAGCAGGCCGCGTTCTACGGAAAGCTGGCGCAGGCCGCCTACCCGGCGTTCGTGGGCGACAGCCTCGGCATCGTCCAGGTGCCCCGCGGCCAGGTCGTCGCGGTGCTCGCCTTCACGTTCAGCGGCGGCAAGGTCGTCGGCGTCGACATCATCGCGGACCCGCCGCGCCTCGCCGCACTGGACGTCACATGGCCGACTTCGTGAAACGGCCGTGGGGCGGCCTTCAGGCGGCTTTCAGGCGGCCCTAGATCAGCCCGTGTTCGCGCAGGTAGTCGAGCTGGGCCCGCACGCTCAGCTCGGCCGCTGGCCACAGTGACCTGTCCACGTCCGCGTACACGTTCGCCACGACGTCGGGGGCCGACGCGAACCCGTCCTCGACGGCGGTCTCGACCTGGGCGAGCCGGTTGGCCCGGTGCGCGAGGTAGAACTCGACGGCGCCCTGCGCGTCCTCAAGGACCGGACCGTGGCCCGGCAGCACCGTGTGCACCCCGTCGTCGACCGTCAGCGAGCGCAGGCGGCGCAGCGAGTCCAGGTAGTCGCCGAGGCGGCCGTCCGGGTGGGCGACCACGGTCGTGCCGCGCCCGAGGATGGTGTCCCCGGTCAACACGGCCTGGTCGGCCGGGAGATGGAAGCACAGCGAGTCGGCGGTGTGGCCGGGGGTCGGTACGACGCGCATCTCCAGGCCGCCCGTGGTGATCACGTCACCGGCGGCGAGCCCCTCGTCGCCGAGCCGCAGCGCCGGGTCGAGCGCCCGCACCTTCGTCCCGGTCAACTCGGCGAACCGGCCCGCCCCTTCGGCGTGGTCGGGATGCCCGTGCGTGAGGAGCGTGAGCGCGACCCGCTTGCCCGCCTTCTCGGCGGCGTCCACGACGGCGCGCAGGTGCGCGTCGTCCAGCGGGCCGGGGTCG
Organism: Streptomyces sp. EDA2-14; assembly: GCF_054963755.1. Classification (NCBI taxonomy): domain Bacteria; kingdom Bacillati; phylum Actinomycetota; class Actinomycetes; order Kitasatosporales; family Streptomycetaceae; genus Streptomyces; species Streptomyces sp. EDA2-14. Next base: position 71,093 of record NZ_JBUEGE010000016.1, on the reverse strand, counting down.
ACGACGACGGCGAGGTCGCTGTCCGGTTCGGCGACGATCCAGGTGTTGGTGCCGTCGAGCGTCATCGCGGACGGGTTGGGCGCGAGGACGTTGTACGCGCGCGTGGTGGCGGATCCCGAGAGGACCCCGCCACGCGGCTGGCCGGGCAGGGCGGCGGCTTCGGTCATGCGGAGGCTCCCCCGTTCTGCCCGCCGCGGCCGTTGCCGCCGGTCGGGATGTGCTTGGTGAACTCGTCGTGTCCCGGCCAGGACAGCACCAACTCGCCCTCCTCCAGGCGCGCCTGCGCCAGTACGGGGGTGAGATCGCGCCCCCGGGCCCCCGCGAGGGCGCCGCGCACGTCGTCGTACGCCTCCAGGGTGCGCAGCGTCGCGATCGTCGGCGGCATCATCGACAGCTCTCCCCCGTCGTACGCCGTCGCGGCCCGCCCCGGACCGATCCACACGGTGCGGTCGGCCTCGGAGGAGTCGTCGCTGGTGCGCTGGCCCGCCGGGAGTGCGGCCACGAAGAACCACGTGTCGTAGCGGCGCGGCTCGAACTCCGGGGTGATCCAGCGGGCCCAGGCGCCGAGCAGGTCGGAGCGGAGCACCAGGCCGCGGCGGTCGAGGAACTCGGCGAAGGACAGGTCCCGGTCGATCAGCGCCTGCCGGTCGGCCTGCCACCGCTCGCCCGTCGTGTCGTCGACGACGGTGTCCGGGGTGGGCCCGGCGAGCAGCACGCCCGCCTCCTCGAACGTCTCCCGTACGGCGGCGCAGACGATCGCCTGGGCCTCCAGCTCGGGCACGCCGAGCCGCTCGGCCCACTCCGCGCGCGTGGGACCGGCCCAGCGGACCAGCCGGTCGTCGTCGCGGGGGTCGACGCCGCCGCCCGGGTACGCGTAGGCGCCCGCCGCGAACTTCATCGACGTACGTCTGCGGAGCATGTGCACCTCGACGCCCTCGGCGGCGGTGTCCTGTCTGAGCAGCATCACCGTCGCCGCGCGGCGCGGAGTCGCGGGCGTGAGCGTGCCGGCGGCGAGGGCACGGATGCGTTCCGGCCACTCGGGGGGATACCACTGCCCATTTGCCATGGCCGGAGGCTAACCGGTGACGGCCAGATGTTCGAGAGGCACCGCCCACCCGGGGTGGCAGCCACGGGGCGCTGCCCCGGACCCCGCTGCTCAATCGCCGCAGGGGCTCCTTTTATCCAGCCCCGCCGGCGTTTGAGGCGCGGGGTCCGGGGCGGAGCCCCGTGGCGTGGGCGGAGGCCCCCCGCAAGCCACCCGCCCACGACTCCGCGGAGCGGTTACGCCTCGGTGAGCTCCACCTGGATCTCGACCTCCACGGGGGCGTCGAGCGGCAGCACGGCCACGCCCACGGCGCTGCGCGCGTGCACGCCCTTGTCGCCGAGGACCTCGCCGAGCAGCTCGCTCGCGCCGTTGATGACGCCGGGCTGGCCGGTGAAGTCCGTGGCGGAGGCGACGAAGCCGACGACCTTCACGACACGCGCGATGCGGTCCAGGTCACCGGCGACGGACTTGACCGCCGCCAGCGCGTTCAGCGCGCAGGTGCGGGCCAGGTCCTTGGCCTGCTCGTCGGTGACCTCGTCACCGACCTTTCCGGTCAGCGGCAGCTTGCCGTCGACCATGGGCAGCTGCCCCGCCGTGTACACGTACACGCCGGACTGCACGGCCGGCTGGTACGCGGCCACCGGGGGGACGACGGGCGGCAGGGTCAGGCCCAGCTCGGTGAGCCGCGCCTCCACCTGCCCGCTCATGCGTCCTTCTCCCGCTTCAGGTACGCCACCAGCTGCTCGGGGTTGTTCGGCCCCGGCACGACCTGGACCAGCTCCCAGCCGTCCTCGCCCCAGGTGTCCAGGATCTGCTTCGTCGCGTGCACGAGGAGCGGCACGGTCGCGTATTCCCACTTCTTTGCCATGGGGCCGACTGTATCCGCCGCGCTTGGCCGAAGCGTTCCGGAGGCTGCTGCGTGGATGTCGCACCTTCTGGTTAGGCTCGAATACGTGAGCAGGCTCCAGGTCGTCAGCGGCAAGGGCGGGACCGGAAAGACCACGGTCGCCGCCGCGCTCGCGCTCGCCCTCGCGACCGAGGGAAAGCGCACTCTCCTCGTGGAGGTGGAGGGCAGGCAAGGGATCGCACAGCTCTTCGAGACGGAGGCGCTCCCCTACGAGGAGCGCAAGATCGCCGTGGCGCCCGGCGGCGGGGAGGTGTACGCGCTGGCGATCGATCCCGAACTGGCGCTCCTCGACTACCTCCAGATGTTCTACAAGCTGGGCGGTGCGGGCCGCGCCCTGAAGAAGCTGGGCGCGATCGACTTCGCGACGACCATCGCGCCGGGCCTGCGGGACGTGCTCCTGACGGGCAAGGCCTGCGAGGCCGTGCGCAGAAAGGACAAGCAGGGGCAGTACACGTACGACTACGTGGTGATGGACGCCCCGCCGACCGGCCGCATCACCCGCTTCCTCAATGTGAACGACGAGGTGGCGGGGCTCGCCAAGATGGGCCCGATACACAATCAGGCGCAGGCGGTGATGCGGGTCCTCAAGTCCCGCGAGACCGCGGTGCACTTGGTGACCCTCCTTGAGGAGATGCCGGTGCAGGAGACCCTCGACGGGGTCACCGAGCTGCGCGCCGCGAAGCTGCCCGTCGGCCGGATCATGGTGAACATGGTGCGTCCCGCGCTTCTCGGGGAACCCGCCCTGGCACTGACAGGCAACAAGGAGATCAGGCCCGAGGTCACCGAGGCACTGACGGCCGCGGGACTCGGCAGCGCGAAACGGCTCGTCGGCCCGCTGCTCGCCCAGGCCGGGGAGTACGCCGAGCGCTACGCCCTGGAGCGCGCCCAGCGCGACCAGCTCGCCGCGGCGGGCCTCCCGCTGCACGAACTGCCGCTGCTCACCGAGGGCCTCGACCTCTCCGGGCTCTACACGCTCGCCGAGGAACTGCGAGAGCAAGGGATTCAGGGAACCGCATCCAGGACGGGACGCCATTCATGACGCTGACCCCTGAGGGCACGCTCGACGTGGACCCGCTGCTCGACGACCCGGACACCCGCATCGTCGTGTGCTGCGGCAGCGGCGGTGTCGGCAAGACCACCACGGCCGCCGCCCTCGGGCTGCGCGCCGCCGAGCGCGGCCGCAAGGTCGTCGTGCTCACCATCGACCCGGCCCGCAGGCTCGCCCAGTCCATGGGCATCGACTCGCTGGACAACACGCCGCGCAGGGTGAAGGACATCGACGACGCCGCGGGCGGCGAGCTGCACGCGATGATGCTCGACATGAAGCGCACCTTCGACGAGATCGTCGAGGCGCACGCGGACGAGGAGCGCGCGAGGGCGATCCTGAACAACCCCTTCTACCAGTCGCTCTCGGCCGGCTTCGCGGGCACGCAGGAGTACATGGCGATGGAGAAGCTGGGCCAGCTGCGCTCGCGCGACGAGTGGGACCTGATCGTCGTCGACACCCCGCCCTCGCGCTCCGCGCTCGACTTCCTGGACGCGCCCACGCGGCTCGGCTCCTTCCTCGACGGGAAGCTGATCCGGCTGCTCATGGCGCCGGCGAAGGTCGGCGGGCGCGCGGGCATGAAGTTCCTGAACGTCGGCATGTCGATGATGACCGGCACGCTCGGCAAGCTGCTCGGCGGTCAACTGCTGCGCGACGTGCAGACGTTCGTGGCCGCGATGGACACGACGTTCGGCGGCTTCCGCACCCGCGCGGACGCCACGTACAAGCTGCTTCAGGCGCCCGGCACCGCGTTCCTGGTGGTCGCCGCGCCCGAGCGGGACGCGCTGCGCGAGGCCGCGTACTTCGTGGAGCGGCTGGCCGCGGAGAAGATGCCGCTGGCCGGGCTCGTGCTGAACCGGGTGCACGGCAGCGGCGCGGGCCGGCTCTCGGCCGAGCGCGCGCTCGCCGCCGCAGAAAATCTTGACGAGCGCCGCATTGTGGATCAGGCGGGCGGGAAGGAAGAGGGTCGTGCCACTCCCGAGGCACTTCCCGAGGCTTCTTCCGAGGCATCCCCCGTGCCTTCCGAGGCCGACCCCATGATCGAGCCGACCATTGAACAACTGACCGCGGGACTGCTGCGGTTGCACGCGGAGCGCATGCAGGTGGTCGCCCGCGAGCAGCGCACGCGTGACCGCTTCACCGCGCTGCACCCCGAGGTCGCCGTGACCGAGGTCGCGGCCCTGCCCGGTGACGTACACGACCTGACAGGCCTCAGGGACATCGGAGAACGGCTCGCGGCCGGTGGCACTCCGGCCGGAGCTGCGTGAGCCGTACGTACGTGAGGTGGTCGGCGGTGCGCGGTCCGTCTAGCCGACGGCCGCGTACCTCTCGTACGTCTCGTCGTTCTCCAGCTCCACGGGCAGCAGGCCCGCGCCGCGCTCGTACTCCGTACGCGCCGTCTCGAGCAACCTGCGCCATGAGGTGACCGTGGGACGCCTGCGCAGCAAAGCGCGGCGCTCCCGCTCCGTCATGCCACCCCACACGCCGAACTCGACGCGATTGTCCAGCGCATCCGCCAGGCACTCGGTCCGCACGGGACATCCCGTGCACACCGCCTTCGCCCGGTTCTGCGCTGCTCCTTGAACGAACAGTTCGTCCGGATCGGTAGTGCGGCAGGCCGCCTGCGCACTCCAGTCGACTACCCAGCCCATACCGGCGCCGTCCTCTCCCGAATCGAGGCTCCCCCACGGCGGCAGCGGCATATTCACCGCCGCCAGTTGAGGACGTTACGGAAGGTGGGCACAGCGCAACACCCCCTTCGGGCCCAATCTTGAATGGTCCGAACGGACTATGCGTGAGCGGGAGATCACCCGACGGAGTGACCGATGGACATGCGTAATAACCCTGGCAAACCAGGACAGTTCACTTGGGTCACAACGGTCATCGAGTGACACACAAGGCGGATACGGACACCCCTCGGGCCCTACGCGAAGCGCCGCGCACGGGTCCGGAAATGACTACAAGAGGCACTTCATAAGTACCGGGAACGATTCGGGGTCGTCCCGCATCTTGATACGAGACCGCACTGCTGTGACAGTTGAGTGCAGCTTAGGCCAAGGCATATACGGCTGTCCGGAGAATCGACACGTAGGCTGCCCCGTATGGGAAAGAAGCGCTCGGGCGGTGGCGGCGGCCTTTCGCCGGCCCAACAGGCCGCCAAGTTCCTCGGAGTCAGCGTGCTCGCCGGAGCCGTGCTGGCCGGGATCGCCCTGCCCGCAGCAGGTGCCCTCGGCCTGGCGGCCAGGGGCTCGGTCGAGGGATTCGACGAGATCCCGGCGACGCTGAAGACTCCGCCGCTGAGCCAGCGCACCACGATCCTGGACAACCAGGGCGGGAAGATCGCGACCGTCTACTCGCGCGACCGCACGGTCGTGAAGCTCGACGACATCTCGCCGTACATGCAGAAGGCGATCGTCGCGATCGAGGACTCGCGCTTCTACGAGCACGGCGCCGTCGACGCCAAGGGCATCCTGCGCGCGATCAACGCGAACGCGCAGAACGGCGGCGTCTCGCAGGGCGCCTCCACCCTCACCCAGCAGTACGTGAAGAACGTCTTCATGGAAGAGGCGGGCGACGACCCGACCAAGCTGGCGCAGGCGACTCAGCAGACCATCGGCCGCAAGGTCAAGGAGCTGAAGTACGCGATCCAGGTGGAGAACGAGGTCGGCAAGAAGAAGATCCTCAACAACTACCTGAACATCACGTACTTCGGGCAGCAGGCGTACGGCGTCGAGGCCGCGGCCCAGCGCTACTTCTCCAAGCCGGCCAAGGACCTGAACATCCAGGAGTCGGCGATGCTCGCCGGCATCGTGCAGTCCCCCAGCCGCTACGACCCCGTCAACGACGAGGCCGAGGCGAAGAAGCGGCGCAACGTCGTGCTGCAGCGGATGGCCGAGACGCACGACATCACGCAGGCCGAGGCCGCCGAGGCCAAGAAGACCCCGATCGGCCTGAAGGTCAGCAGGCCGCAGAACGGCTGCATCACCGCGGAGCGCGGCGCGGCGTTCTTCTGCAAGTACGTCGAACAGGCCTTCAAGAACAACCCGGCCTTCGGCAAGACGCCCGAGGAGCGCGCCAAGATCTGGAACCGCGGCGGCCTGACGGTGAAGACGACGCTCGACCCGCAGACGCAGGAGTCCGTGCAGGAGTCGATCAAGCGGCACGTCTACCAGTCGGACAAGGTCGACGCGGCGGGCGCGTTCGTCGAGCCGGGCACCGGCAAGATCCTCGGCATGGGCCAGTCGAAGCCGTACGGCTCCGACGCCAGCAAGAACGAGGCGGAGATGAACTACTCCGTCAACTCCCGGGACGGCGGCTCCACCCTCGGATTCCCGACGGGTTCGACGTTCAAGCCGTTCGTGGCGGCCGCGGCCCTGGAGAAGGGCACGCCGGTGACGAAGCAGTACCCGGCTCCGTACCAGATGCCGTATCCGAGCCGGGTCCAGACGTGCAGCGGCAAGCCGTGGGTCAACGACGGCGGCTACAAGCTGGAGAACGAGAACGAGTCGGAGGTAGGCCCGTACCGCCTCAAGGAGGCGATGGCCAAGTCCATCAACACGTACTTCGTGCAGATGATCGGCGACATCGGCATGTGCCCGGTCGTGAAGATGACCGACAAGTTGGGCGTGGTGCAGGGCAACGGCAAGAAGGTGGACGAGGTGCCCTCGTCCATGACCCTCGGCTCGACCGGTCTGTCGCCGCTGACGATGGCCTCCGCGTACGCGGCGTTCGCCAACCGCGGCACGTACTGCACACCCGTCGCCATCGAGTCGATCACCGACCCCAACGGCAAGGCGCTCTCCGTGCCGAAGTCGAAGTGCTCGCGGGCGATGTCGAGGTCGACCGCCGACAAGATCAATACGCTGCTCAGTGGCGTGATCGACTCGGGTACGGGCAAGACGGCCGGACTCACCGGCCGGGACAACGCCGGTAAGACCGGTACCACCGACGGCCGTAAGAACGCGTGGTTCGCGGGCTACACGCCGAACCTGTCGGGGGCGGTCTGGGTTGGCAGCGCCTCGCAGGCGGTGCCGATGACCAACATCACCATCGGCGGCCAGTTCCACGACAAGGTCTTCGGCGCCGACACTCCGGGCCCGATCTGGCGCGACGCGATGACCGGCGCGCTGTCCGGCAAGGAAGCGCCCACCTTCAACAAGGTGAACATCCCGGACCCGGACAAGAAGAAGGACAAGGGCAGGGACAAGGGCAAGCCCGACAACGGCGGGGACGACGACGGCGGCAACGGCGACGCCGACCCGCTGCCCGGCATCTCCATCCCGCCGGACCTGATCGGCGGAAACAACGGGAACGGGCACGGCGGTCGCTGGGGCCGCTGAGGCCTCCCACGCGTACGCGACAGGAGGGGCGCACCCCGTTTGGGGTGCGCCCCTCCTGTCGCGTACGCGTGGCGTCCACGTGAGCCCCCTAGGGTGCCCCTATGCAGTTGTCGTCGACCACGTTCGAATTGAAGTCGATCCCCTTGGTCGGCTCGCCCTGCCAGTTCCCCAGGTACGCGCCGACAAGAACGCCCGTCGTCCCGTCCTCGATGTTCGGCAGGTTCACGTCACGGGTGGTGCCGGCACCGTTTCTGTTCCAGTACCAGTAGTGCGTCCCCGCACGATTGGTGATTTCAAGGTGCGCGACCGCGGAATGGCCGTCCTTGTAGTTGTCCCTGATCAGGAGATGCTCACCGTAGGACTTGAACGTCACAGTGGCTCCACCGTTGTCCGACACATCGGTACAGTCGTCCCCCGCGTAAGCCGGGCCGGCTCCGCCGAAGGTGACCAGGGCCACGACAGGGATGGCGGCTACTGCGACCCTGAGTGCCTTCTTCATCCTTCACTCCTCTCCTTTCGTGAGCCTGAGACCGATCAAGCCTCAGCTGTTGCGAATCCGCAGTTCAAGAGATTCCCGCTGTTCGTCTGGCAGACCATGAGGTCGATCTTCTGTCCCTCTGCGAATGTGGCATTGACCCGCACGCTGTCCCCCTTTCCTCCAGTGACCCACTTTTCGACGGAGGTCCGATAAGGATCGGTGTCGTCAACCGCCTCTATGTACACCCCCCTTCCGTCGGCGTAGTAGTCGCCCGCGGCCACGATCTCGTCGTATGAAGTGAAGGAGCCTTTAGAGGCCAGGGAGCCACTGGTTCCCTCGACGTAGTGTCGGATGGTGCAGTTCACTCCCCCGTCATCCCATGACGCATCGCAACTGCGAGTGGTGTCCGCGTACGAAACACCGGACACAGCGCCGAACAGCATCGCTGCCGCCGCTCCGACCACTCCGACCTTCGCGACCCTGCGCATGCTTCTGCCCACCTCTCTCGTTGGCTGAGCTGAACTTTGGCCGAGTTGAACTCTCGGACAGCTTCACTGACTGCCTTGTTTGCCTTCCGGACTCCCTCCGGACGCCACACTTCTGGGACACCCCTCACCACGGGGAACCGCAAATAGATCGACGGCGCTGTATTTCGGCACATCGCGCTCGAAGCACACCCTGTACTTCCGGGCCCGGGCCGGCTCGATGGGCTTCTTCTCTTTCGTGGCCTCGCGGAGCGAGAACCCGAGACCTCGGTCCGCGGTTTTCTTCATCGCCCCGTAGAGCGAACCGCCTGAGGAAACTCTCATGCGTTCTGAAGGTTCATGCCTCTCGGAGGCCGACCCCTTCCCGCACCCGGCCATGCTCATCGAGAGCGCCAGCAGGACAGGGAGAAGAGCCGGCAACAGGAAAGGGATCCCCTTTCGCCCCTGACGCCTTTCTGGACGCCTTCCGGGGAATGACATGCGAACCACCCATTTCGAGCGTGCACTCGATCACCGCGACGCTACGCAGACGAGATTGCCACACGCAATGCGCCAGGCCCCATTGACGTAATTACGCCCCAGCGGCCCATCTCTACAACCGGCGGAATTATGTCAACCCGAGAATGACGATTTGATCTTTCCCTGGGTTCCTGAATGACGTATTCCCGCCAAGCGGGGTGCCGGTATTGTCCAATATTGATACAGATCGAGAGCTTGCCCCACGGGTGCATACGATGCAAAATCGCCATTGATCGAGTTTGCTGGTTGTGGCCCGTAGAGGGGGTATCCACCCATGCATAGCCCACATATTGACGAATTCGACCTGTCGATTCTAAAAATGCTCTATCGGGGAATGGATGACGCAGCGATCGCACGAAGATTGCGGATAGGCCATCGAACCGTGCAGCGCCGCGTCCACAGAATCATGGTGCGCCTGAACGCCAAGGGGCGCGTCGCCCTGGGCGCGCGAGCACAGGAGTTCGGCCTGTTCCGGGCTGCGGATCCGGTCCTGCTGAAGACCGTTCGCATTTCTTTCAGGCACGCCACGAAAACTTGAACATCGATCAATCTCAGCACCACCGACAACCCACACCAAACCGCCCGCACGCCGTCCTCCCGGACGGAATGCGGCGGTTTTTCATGAGTGCACGTGAGCACAGGAGACACAGTGAGAAGCCGAAGACAAAAACGAATACGAAGACGCTTACAGAGGTCTCTGGTCGTCGTGACGGCCAGTGCGCTCGCAGCGGGCCTGTCCCCGTCCCTGACCTGGGCCGACAGTGTGGAGGGCCGCGCCTCCGACAAGGCCGCCACGGTGAAGCCGGCCGCGGATTCGGTGCCCCGGCGGGACCGGGCCGACGTTCTGGGCACGGACTACAAGAACTCCAAGGACGTCGCCTGGACCACCACGGGTGACGCGCAGGGATTCCACCTGCTGACCGCGACCGAGCAGAGCGGCTACGCCTGGAAGACCCTCGCCTCGCTCGCCGAGCCGGGCTTCGACGCCGACCAGTGGATCGGCAACGCCTGCGTGACCGGGTCCGGGAAGCGCGCCGTGGTCGTGTACGCCCCGCGTACGTTCACGAACAACCCGAAGCTGATGGCACGCGGCGGATTCTCCGCGGTGGTCGACCTGGCCACCGGCGCGGTGACCAAGCTGAAGGTCAACGCGTCGCTCTCGTACTACGACCCCGGCTGCGGCACTGGTGAGGAAGCCGTGCTGACACAGTCCCCGGGCGAGGACAAGAAGCAGACCCGGCTGATCCGGGTGAACGCCGCCACGGGCAAGGTGAGTACGCCTGTCGTGGTGAACGGCCAGATCACCTCCGCGGTCCCGGCCACCGACACCAAGATCGCGGCGGCCTCCGGGCGCACGCTCGTCGAGATCGACGCCGAAGGGCACAAGGCGACGCGGGCCACGGCCGGCACCGTTCCGTCCCACATCAGCAAGGACAGCGACGGCGGTTACGTCTTCCTGGAGCGCAAGCAGCGCGACAGCCTCAAGGAACAGGAGACCGCCATCGTCCGCCGCTGGGCGGACGGCAAGCTCTCGAAGCTGGGATCGGGGCCGCTCGGAGGCACCGGTCTGACGCGGCGCGGCGGCCATGTCTACCTCACCGGCGACGTCACGACGTCGCGCACCCTGCCGAAGACCGTGACCCGCCTCGCGGGAGCGGACAAGGACGCCACCCTCTCCACGCACGGCGCGACCCTCGTGCAGCACACGGTCTGGGCGGATGGCAAGGGCTCGCCCTCGTATCTGCACCCGGACGAGGCGACGGACGCGCGGGCGGTCAACATCACCGCGACCGTGCGCGACAGCGGTGAGCGGGCCGGATTCACCGTCACCCCGCTGCGGGCCAAGTCCGCCGAGTGGGAGACGTCCCGTACGCCGTCGCCGCTTCTGGGCACGGGCCGGAAGACCGCGTCCCAGAAGAGCGAGGAGGGCGGGGCGCGTACCCAGACCCTGTCGTCGACCCCGCTCACGGCCACCGCCTCCGCGACCGATGTCACCGGTTCTCCCACGGAGATCGTGGAGTCGGAGCGGACCTGCTCCGTGCCGCGCAACGACCCGCGCAACCAGGCCATGCAGCCCAAGCCGCGCCAGGTCGAATGGGCCGTCAACAAAGCGATCACCAACAAGCTGAACATCGGCGCCTCCCGCCCGGCGAACTGGAAGAACCTGGGGATGCCCGCCTACGCGCCGCAGTCCCTCTTCTCCTACCCCGACCTCGACGGCGGCGGCCGGGTTCCGGCCCAGGTGATGCTCGGCATCACCACGCAGGAGTCGAACATGTGGCAGGCCGCCCGCTCCGCGGTGCCCGGCGTGTCGGGCAATCCGCTCATCGGCAACTACTACGGCATCGACTACTACGACGGCACCGACGCCAACGACTGGGACGTCAACTGGTCTGACGCCGACTGCGGTTACGGCATCACCCAGGTCACCGACCACATGCGCCTGGCGGGCCGGGAGCACGGCAAGGGCGGCAGCGCCTGGGACTACCAGAAGCAGCGGGCCGTGGCCCTCGACTACGCCGCCAACATCGCCGCGGGCCTGCAGATCCTGGTCTCCAAGTGGAACCAGACCAGGAAAGCGGGGCTCCAGGTGCACGACGGGGACCCGACCAAGCTGGAGAACTGGTTCTTCGCACTGTGGGCCTACAACAGCGGCTTCTACGAGAACGTCAACGGCAACGAGCCGTGGGGCGTCGGCTGGGCCAACAACCCCGCCAACCCCGAATGGGACGCGGGGCGTACGGCGTTCATGGAGAACCGCCTCGGCGACGAGGACGCCTCGGCCGCCGCGCGCCCGCAGAACTGGCCCTACCCCGAGAAGGTGCTCGGGTTCGCCGCGCACCCTCCGGCGTTCCTCGAATCACCCGGCACCATGGTGCCCGCGTTCCGGGCCGCCTGGTGGAACGGCGGCAGCGGCGACGCCACCCTCAAGGGGTCGGCGAAGTACAACCGCGCGCAGGTGAAGCCGCCGGAGGACCTGTTCTGCGGCCCGTACAACTGGTGCGAGCCGTCGAAGATCGGTGACGGCGCGGTCAACGAGCCCGGCCAGGGCCCGTGCACCCGCTCCGACTTCAAGTGCTGGTGGTTCCAGTCGGTGCAGTGGAAGACCGACTGTTCCTACTCCTGCGGCAACGAGTTCTTCCGCTTCACCTCACCCGACTACGACGCCGAGCAGGCCGACGGCACCGCGTACCCGCCCAACTGCTCACGCTCCGGCCTGCCGTCCGGCGCGATGATCATCGACGACGTACCGCAAGGAACCCCCAGCATCAGACCGGGGTGCGGCAACGGCGACTGGACCAACGAGGGAACGTTCGGCTTCGACTTCGGCGCGGGCGAAATCGGCTTGGCCCACGACGAGACAGTGTCCACGGTCTGGCCCGGCAAGGTCGACCTGCACCAACTCGGCGCGGGTTTCGGCGGTCACTTCTACTTCGGTCACACCCGGTCGGACAACGCCAAGGGCCAGCGGCTCAGAGCAACGGGGTCCTGGACCCTCAACAAGACCGTCACGGGCCCCGCGAAGATCTGGGTGCACCTGCCCGACCACGGCGCCCAGACCAAGTACGCCGCGTACAAGATCACCACGTCGAAGGGCGTCAAGACCCGGGTGATCGACCAGAACGGCAGCAAGAACAGATGGGTCTCCATCGGAGCCTTCATGTTCGACGGCCGACCCAAGGTGTCCCTGTCGACCCTCACCCCGGACGGCACCGGGGACAAGGACGTCGCCTACGACGCCGTCGCCGTGCAGCCGATCAACGGCAGGTTCGTCGACCGTTCCCTGACCGCGGCCGCGATCTTCGACCCGAACCAGGACCTCAACTCCAACATGCCGGCTGAGATCCAGACTCCGCTGCGCACGATGACGACGCTCTACAACTGGGGCGTCGGCCTGGCCTACAAGGGGCCGCTGTGGTCGAACCCGGGCGGCGCGGACGCCATGGGCATCACCGGCGCGGCACGGTGCACGACCGCGACGCCGGTGGGCGAGTGCAGCGGGCAGAAGACGTACGACGCCGCCGCGAAGTGGTACCAGGACATCAAGGCCGGCGGGCACACGCCCACGTCCGACGGCTCCGTGCCCGCCATGTCGATCCCCCGCTGGATGGCCATGGCGAACGAACGCCCCGACCCGACGCAGTCGGCCAGCGTCGCGCTGAAGGACGACAACAGCTACAAAATCAAGAGCGAGGTCGACATCAGCTTCATCGTCGACGACTCCACCGGGAAGATCGTGTCCGGCAGCGAATCGGGCGACTACCGCGTCCGTGTCGGCAACGCCCACCTGCCGCACTTCGTGACCGACATCATGAAGGCCATCGAAGAGGACTACGGAATCGCGAAACCCGATATCGGCTACCTCACCGAGGACGCGCTGGAGTACGGACGCGATGAACGCGTCGAGCCGTACACGACCGGAGACACCCCGGGTCAGGCGTACTTCCCACACTTCAGGGGCGCGCACCTGAACTCCGACAACACGTGTGTCGACTTCCGGGCCATCGGAGGCGGCGTCCACGGATACCGGCCGATGGTCGCGCACAAGTACATCAACGACAACGTCAAGGCCTGGGTCGACAAGGTGAAGTCCAGCACGAAGACGAATATCGGCGTCCGCAACTTCGCCGGGGACATCTACTCGATGTTCTTCAAGAACGACGGAACCAACAACATCTTCGGCAGCCAGATCGGTAATGCCCCGCCCATCTGGCAGGACATCGCGGCCGCATTCTGCGCGGACGGCAGCGTAAAGCCGACGCACAAGGCCAACAACCTCGACGCGACCCCGGCCGATGGAATCGTCTTCCAGAGCTACATGCCGGACCTCTACCTCTACATCGACGACAAGATGACCGACAACCGGGGCAACCCGTCGAGCAAGCGCATCCAACTGGGAGACTGGAAGAACTTCTCCAACATCCCCGGGGCGAACAGCATCGGCGGCAACGCGTTCGGCAAGTGTGACGTGCCCACCCGCGGCAGTGGCGGAAACCCGTGGGGCGTGGACGCGCCGGTGCCGGTCATCGGTGACGGTCCCGGTTTCCGGCCGACGAAGGTGGCGCACTGCGACGAGGCCTACGTGGACTTCGCCGACAACGTGACGCCGTAACCTCAAAAGTGCGGGGCCCGCTTGTCGCGGGCCCCGCACTTCCTCCTCACACAGGGATCACCATGGGCCTGGGATTCATCATCGTCCCGCTCTTCCTCTATCTCCTTCTTGTGACGCCACTGTGCGTCAAAGTCGGAGCGAGAACATCGACGAAAATGGGCTGGATCATGGCAGCGGGCTGCATCGGCCTACCGCTGTCCCTCTTCGTAGCCATGATCATTGCTTCATCCTGAAGCAGCCGGGGCCCGACGCAACCGGAGCCCGGAACAACCGGAGATTCAGCCCGCCAAGAGGCGCTTGACCGTGGAGGCGACGCGGCCGCCCTCGGCGCGGTCCGCCACCTTGGGCTTCACGATCTTCATGACCTGGCCCATGGCCTTCGGGCCCTCGGCGCCGGCCGCCTTCGCCTCCTCGACCGCCTGCGCGACGATCTGCTCCAGCTCGGCGTCGGTCAGCTGCTGCGGCAGGTACTCGGCGAGCAGCTCGCCCTCCGCCGTCTCACGGGCCGCGGACTCGGTGCGGCCCGCCTTCTCGAAGGCCTCGGCCGCCTCGCGGCGCTTCTTCGCCTCCTTGGCGATCACCTTCTGGACCTCGTCGTCGGTCAGCTCACGCTTCTCCGTGCCCGCGACCTCCTGATTGGTGATCGCGGAGAGGGTCAGCCGGAGCGTCGAGGAGCGCAGCTCGTCACGCTCCCTGATCGCGGCGTTGAGGTCGTCATGCAGCTTCGACTTGAGCGTGGTCATGACTTGATTGTCGCAGGTGCCCGAGGCCCAACGCCCGCCGATTTCGGGGGCGGTGCCGGTCTGACACGATGGTGGGCATGCGCGCTCGATACGGGAATCCCCTGAAGACCTCCCTGAAGGTGACGGCCGGCATCGCGGCGGCGGGCGCCGCGGGCCTGATCTACTCGGCAGGCTTCGAGGCCCGCTCCTTCCGCCTGCGACGAGTCACCGTCCCCGTCCTGCCTGCGGGAATGCGCCCGATGCGGGTGCTCCAGGTCTCCGACATCCACATGGTCAGCGGGCAGCACAAGAAGCGGCGCTGGCTGCAGTCGCTCGCCGGGCTGCGCCCCGACTTCGTCATCAACACGGGCGACAACCTGTCCGACACGGAGGGCGTCCCCGAGGTCCTCGACGCGCTCGGCCCGCTGATGGAGTTCCCCGGCGCGTACGTCTTCGGGTCCAACGACTACTACGGCCCCAAGCTCCTCAACCCGGCCCGCTACCTGAAGCAGCAGATCTCGGGCAAGCACGGCCTGAACGGCAACGCGCCCGTCGTCGGCGCCATCCACAACCCGTGGGAGGACCTGCGCGACGGCTTCGACGAGGCGGGCTGGGTGAACCTCACGAACACCCGGGGCTCGCTGAAGGTCGCGGGCGTGGAGATCGGCCTCACCGGCGTCGACGACCCGCACATCAAGCGCGACCGCTACGCCGAGGTGGCCGGCGGCCCGCTCACCGGCCCCGACTTCTCGATGGGCGTGGTGCACGCCCCGTACCTGCGGGCCCTGGACGCCTTCACCGCGGACGGCTACCCGCTGGTCCTCGCCGGCCACACCCACGGCGGCCAGCTCTGCATCCCGTTCTACGGGGCCCTCGTCACCAACTGCGACCTGGACACGGGCCGCGTGAAGGGCCTGTCCACGCACGAGGCGGCGGGCAACACCTCCTACCTCCACGTCTCCGCGGGCTGCGGCACCAACCGCTACACCCCGGTCCGCTTCGCCTGCCCGCCCGAGGCGACCCTGCTGACACTGGCTCCCGCGGCCCCCTGAGGCCCCCCACAGCGGGCTGCCGAAAACCGGATTTCGTCTCAGGCCGACAGTCCGCTAAAGTAAACGACGTCGCCGCGACCTGCAGGACAGCAGGAGGCGGAACAACGACATCGGGGTGTGGCGCAGCTTGGCAGCGCGCTTCGTTCGGGACGAAGAGGTCGTGGGTTCAAATCCCGCCACCCCGACAGCTGAAACACCAGGTCAGGCCCGGTACTGAGGAATCAGTACCGGGCCTGATTTGCGTTGGGGGCCACTTTGGGGGCCGATGGGGTCGGCCGCCGGGGTCAGCGCTGGGGTTGCGGGCGGCCGGGCAGGAGGCCCTGTTGGGAGGCTGTGGCCACTGCCGCCGCTCTGCTGTCCGTGCCGAGCTTGGTGTAGACGGCGCTGAGGGCGCTTTTCACCGTGCTCGGGCTGATGTTGAGGCGGGTCGCGATCTCGCGGTTGGCGAGGCCGTCCGCCACGAGGCGGAGCACGTCGGCCTCGCGCGGTGTCAGGACCGGGGCGCTGCCCTGGGGGCCCGGCAGGGCGTGGCGGGCGATGCCGGGGCCGAGGACCGTCTCGCCGCGGGCGACCGCGCGGACCGCGGCGAGCAGCGACTCGGCGGACGCGTCCTTGCAGAGGAATCCGGCGGCGCCGGCCCGCAGCGCGGAGGTCACCGTCTGCGCGGTGACGTAGGCGCTGAGGATCAGGACGGCGGGCGCGGGGCGCAGTGCGCGCAGGGCGCGGACGAGGCGGACGCCGTCGTCGATGCCTTCGCCCAGGTCGAGGTCGACGACGGCGACGTCCGGGGCCTCCGGGCGGCGGGCCGCGCGCAGGGCCTCGTCGGCGTTCGCCGCCTCGGCCGCGGGCTCCAGGTCGTCGGCCGTCGCCAGCAGGGTGCGCAGGCCGATCCGCAGCGCGGGGTGGTCGTCGACCACGAGGACGCGGGTACGGCCGGTCCCGGCTATGCCGCTCAAGGCGTCACTCATGCACGCCGTCCGCCGTCGGCCGCCGCAGCCGCGCGCTCAGTTCCGTGCCCGCGCCGGGGCGCGACGTCACCGTGAGCGTGCCGCCCAGGCCCTCGACGCGGTGGCGCAGGGAGCGCAGGCCGTGCCGGTCGGCGGGGATCCGGGCGGGGTCGAAGCCCCGGCCGTCGTCGCTCACGGTCATGGTCACCTCCTGCGGCTCGTAGGTCAGGGCGGCGGTGACCCGGTGCGGCCGCGCGTGCCACAGGGCGTTGGACACCGCTTCCTGCGCGAGCCTCAGCAGGGTGTGTTCCACATCGGGCGGAAGCGGGCCGGGCTCGCCCGAAGTGTAGAACGCGATCTTCGGGGGGCTCTCGGCGCCGGGGGCGGCGTCCACCTTCCAGCCCGCGGCGAGCGCCTGGCGCACCGCCGAAAGGTGGTTCTCCACGGTCTCCGGGAGCGTGCAGTCGGGCCCGTCCGCCGCGTGGTCCGGATGCGCCGAGTCGATGAGGGCGCGCGCCTCGCGCAGGCCGAGGTTGGTCAGGTCGAGGGCGGCGTGCGTCGCCTCCGCGGCCTTCGCGGGGGCGGCGCTCAGGCTGCGCTCCGCGCCTTCGAGGAGCAGCTTGACGCCCGCCAGGTACTGGGCGATCGAGTCGTGCACCTCGGCCGCCATCCGGCGCCGCTCGTCCGCCTGCCCCGCGAGCCGCTGCGATGTCGCCAACTGCGCCCGCTCGTCGCGCAGTCGGCGCACGACGTCGTCGGCGGCGCCGCGCAGCCCTTCCTCCCTGCGGAAGGCGAGGACGACCAGGAGCAGAGCGAGGACGGCGGCCACGACGACCATCTCCTGGTCCCCCGCGTCCGCGAGCCCGCGCCGCGTCGTGATCACCGCCGCGGCGACGGCGACGACCGCGACCCCGAGCGTACGGAGCCGGGGCAGGAACGTCAGGACGACGAAGTAGAGCGCCGCGACCAGGAGCCGGAACTGGGACCCCGTCGCGTCGAGCCAGAGCCACAGGCCGAAGAGGACCGCCACCCAGCCGAGCGTGAACGGGTCGGCCCGGCGCGCGCACAGCAGGGCGCCGGGGTCGGCCCCCGAACGGCGCTCCGCGACCGGCGCGAAGCAGTACACGGCGCCGAGCGCCACCCCCACCCCGATGCGCCACGGCTCGCTCTCCGCTCCCGCCACGGCGGACCGCACCAGACAGACGATCAGCAGCACCAGGAACGTGGCGTGCAGCGGCGATGTCAGCAGGCGCACGAGCCCGCCCCCTGCGCCCGGACCGCCGCCCGGACTCCTCGCGGGCGGCTCTTCGGTGGAGACGAGCGTCGCGTCGCTCATGGGTGCCCCTATCAGCTGCCGGAACCGCCCGTCCACGGCCGAGTGGTCGCCGTTTCGCACCCGGTCGGCTGGCAGCACGCGGCCCGGTGGCCGGTGAACGGACGTACCGGATCTTCAAAGATCGGGGATGCCGTGCCGGACACCCGCGCACGACGCCCGCGCGGCACCGAAGGAGGACACACATGGCGGAACAGGGCGGGTACGAGGCGCCGCTGCCCCGGCCGCGGTCCGCCGGCGGCACCCGGCTGCAGTCCGTGGAGCGCGCTCTGCGGATCCTCACGGAGGTGGCCGGTCACCCGCAGGGGCTGACCGCCAAGCGGCTCGCGCGGTTCCTCGACGTACCGCTGGCGACGACGTACCACCTGCTGCGCACGCTCGTCCACGAAGGATGGCTGGAGCACGCGGACGGCCACTACCGGGCCGGCCCCGGCGCCGCCGCCTTCTGCCGCGCCCTCTCGGGCCCCCGCGGGGACGAGGACGGCGGCGGCGAGCAGGGCGTTTGCAGAGTCTGAGATCTCGGCCGAGCTTCCCCGGGACATCTGGTTGAAGGGGCCAATGAGCGCGGAAAGAATCGCCGCGTTGCTCAGAAGCGGCGGGGGCGATCCATGGATGCGGACGACATCACACCCGGTTCCGGCGAAGCACCCGGCGCCGGTGACGGCCCGGACGAACTGGTGGGTGTCATCAAGGCGATGGCCCGGTGGGGCGACGATCTGTTCCACCCGGCGGAGGTGGAGCTGCGGTTCCGGCTGACGGATCCGCTGGCCGTCACGGTGACCGCCCGGGGCGGCGCCGAGGCGGGTGTGCCCGGTTCGGTGCTGTGGCCGCTGTCGCGGGACCTGCTGTTCGACGGGCTGGAACGGGCCGCGGGCGACGGCGACGTACGCGTGGCGCCCTACTCCGTGCCCGCGCCCGGCCGCGACCGGCTGGTCGTCGTGGACCTGCGCAGCGCACCCGGCGAACCCCAGATCGTGCTGACGTACGACGCGTTGAGGACGTTCCTCGACCGGACGGAGCGGATGCTGCCGGAGCGCGAGGGCCGCCTGGAGGGGCTCATCGACCGCGCCCTGCGGGATCTGGCACCGGGCGACGACAGCTGAGCGGCAACAGAACAGCGCCCGGACCGGCCGAAGCCGTTCCGGGCGCCGCTCGTCCGGACCGGGGGTCCGAACCGAATCCGAATGCTCAGCTGTTGACGCAGGAGTTGCCCGCGGCCGGGTTGAGCAGGGCCACCAGGTTGAGCGAGTTGCCGCACGCGTTGATCGGAACGTCGATCGGAACCTGGATCACGTTTCCGGACAGCACGCCGGGGCTGTTCTGGGCGACGCCGGTGGCGCTGGCGCCGTCGGGGCCGTCCACCGCGGCGGCCATGCCTGCGGTTCCCAGAACAGCGGTTCCGGCCAGCACAGCGGCGGCCGCGAATGCGCGAACACGCATCGTTGCTCCCTAGAGAGGTGAGGGAATATGACGTGCCAATCACACAGCTGTCACCCCTCAAACCGGGATAATTGAGCCAACGGGGGGCGTGTCAGCCCGCTGTCGGCCCAATGCGGGCCCGCCGTGTCAGCCCGTCCAGAAATCCCACCACCGGGTCAGGATCAGCATGCCGACGACGCCGGTGTGGACGACGGGCGCCACCCAGGGGAAGTCCGTGAAGAAGGTCCGTACGCCTCGGGGCGCCGGCAGGAAGCCGCCGCGGACGTTGAACGCGACCAGGTGCCAGAACATGGCGATGGTGGCCACCCAGGCCAGACAGCACCACAGGCACAGCGAGTTGATCCGGTACAGCGACTGGAACTGCAGCCAGGTCACGAACACGACGCCGAACGCCGCACCCGCGTTGAAGGTCAGCCAGTACCAGCGGGGAAAGCGGACCCCGGTCAGCAGGCCCACGCCGACGCCGACCACGAGCCCGTAGGCGACGAGGCCGAGCATCGGGTTGGGGAAACCGAACGCGGCGGCCTGCTCGCTCTTCATGATGTTGCCGCAGGAGACCACCGGGTTCAGGCTGCACCCGGGCGTGAAGTTCGGGTCCTCGAGCAGCTTGAACTTGTCGATGGTGATGACCCACGACGCGAGCACCCCGGCGGCACCGGTGACGACGAGGAGCCACGCGAGGGCCCGGTCGCCCCCGGCCCGAGGGGCCTCCCGCGTGCTCCCGGCGCTCCGGTGCCGGTTCCCCGGCGGGGGCACGGCGGGCGCGGACGTCCGCCGGTGGTCGACGCTCACTTCACCCTCCCGGCTACGCGCGCACGCGCCGGATGGGCAGCAGGCAGTGCGCGGCCGCGGTGAGGGTCTCCTCGGCGCCCGCGAACTCGGCCAACTGCTCCTCGGTGACCGGCGATCCGGGGGTGGCGCTGGGCCAGACGCGCGTCGTGAACAGGAAGTACGCGCTCTTGCGGGCCTCCGCCGCCGCCAGCCACTCGGGCGGCACGGGGCACTGGGCGTTCAGGAGCGGCATGGAGACGACGGCCTGACCGGCCTCGACCAGCAGGGACACGGGGAACCGGGGCTGGCTCGCCGCGTCGTGGACGGTGGTGCCCACCGTCAGGCCGTTGGTCTCCAGGAGGCCCCGCACGGCCGCTTCCGCGGCTTCGGGGCCCGCCGGGGAATCACCCATGGAATATGCGAGGAGAAAGGGAATGTCACCATTCCCGTCGCTGTGTTCCCCACTCCAGGCGATGACCGCCAGAGTTCCCAGGTCGGCTACTTTGAATGCGGGCTCGCTGCTCAGTGTCGAAGTCACCGAATAAGCGTAGCCATATGCGCTTCGCAGACCGACCACAATTCACTCGATCGGTTCAATCGCTTGGATTCGCGAATTTCGCGGAGGGGCCGCCGGGCGGCCCCACGCGGCGACCATCAGCCGACGGGGAGACCGCCGAGCAGACCCGAGGGGGCAGCGGCGTCGGAGCCGCCCGAGGCGCTCTTGCTCACGCCGTCGACGGCGCCCTTGACGGTGCTGACGGCGCCCTGGTCGTTGTTCGGGTCGAGAAGGTTGCTGTCCACCGGCGCGACGTCGAGCGTCGGCTGGCTGGTGATCGTGTTCACCGCGCCGTTGAGGCTCATCGGAGTGAGGTCCGAGGCGAATGCCGGGGCGGCGGCACCGACAATCGCCATGGATCCGGCGACAACAGCGGCGGTCTTCAGAACCTTCATTATTTCTGCCTTCCCTCGATAACCTGCGTCATCGGTTTGGAATATGCACCGTTCAAGGCATTTTTTGATGCCCGGTGTGTCCCACTTCGATTTGTTCAACGAGCGTCCGGGCCCATGGGTTGTGCCGTATCTCGGCAAAACCCCCGGAAAGAGCCAATAAACGGAGCAGCCGCCCCTCATGGAGGGGCGGCTGCGGAAGAGTCGGGCTGGGCCCGTCAGTCGTTGGCGCAGGTGTTGCCGAACGCCGGGTTCAGCAGACCGATGACGTCAACGGTGTTGCCACAGGCGTTGACCGGCACGTGGACCGGAACCTGCACGGCGTTGCCGGAGATGACGCCGGGGGAGTTGGTGGCAGCGCCCTGCGCGCCGGAGTCGGCGGCGGCGATGCCGGCCGAGCCGGCCATGGCAGCGGCGGCCACAGCGGAAAAGACGACTGCCTTCGCGGTACGCGACATGAAGCATGCTCCTTGGGGGTCGAACTGTTCGGCCAGCGCGAGTGCCTGGCTCGTGGTGCAACGTCACGGCGGGGCAAGGGGTTGCGGCTCCGAACGGGTGACGGACCGTCGTGGCGGCCCGGCACGGCGTGCCACCAGGGAGTACGTGAAGGTCGTCGGCCCGTCGGGGACTTCGGCCGTCCGGACCCTTTGGGGTGACGTCGTGGGCGAACGGGTGAACCGGTTCTCCCGGGGCGGCGCCCCGGTGGTCCA
This sequence comes from Streptomyces sp. EDA2-14, assembly GCF_054963755.1. Classification (NCBI taxonomy): domain Bacteria; kingdom Bacillati; phylum Actinomycetota; class Actinomycetes; order Kitasatosporales; family Streptomycetaceae; genus Streptomyces; species Streptomyces sp. EDA2-14. Next base: position 49,238 of record NZ_JBUEGE010000016.1, on the reverse strand, counting down.
CTGGGGCCGTCATGAGAATGGCCGCGCCGTCTTCCCTTCAGCCGTCGGCTCCACGCCGTTGGGAGGCGGCCCCGGATCCGACCCGGGCGCCCGTGACTCCTCCGCACGGCGCGCCCCCATGACACAGCTCGGGCCGCCGGCAGATGAGACAAGCCGGCGGCCCGAGCTGTGTGTGTTGGCTGATCAGCCGTTCGCCACACCGTTCCCGGCGAGCACCGGGATGTCCTCGAGGACGTGCGACAGCGGCTCGTCACCCTTGGCCTGGGTCGAGTTCTCGGTGCACTGCTGGTTCTGCGGCGCGGACAGGACCGGGATGTCCTGGACCGAGACCGGCACGAGGCCGACGATCGAACCGGCGTTGCCCTTGACCGGCAGGCCGATGCAGGGCTTGTTGAGGCTGCCCTGGACCAGGCCGAGCTGCGGGCTCAGGTTCCCGGCGGTCTGGGAGTTGCCGTAGGACTGCGACGAGCCGTTGCCGCTGACCGACGTGGTGCCCTGGTCGTCGCCGATGGCGAGCGCCTGGGGCGCGGCAGCGGCGGAGACGCCGACGACGGAGGCGGCGATCGCCGCGGCGGACATGGCCTTCTTGAGCATGGATCTGTTTCCTTTTCTGACAGGCACCGGTTACTGCACAGGGCGCAACTGCGGCGGGCGGAAATAGTTCCGCATATCCACCCGTTCGGACAGCCACCGAATGCCGCTCGATCACCCGTGCCCCGGTAGTGGGCCCGCGTCGGCGAGATTTTCATTTCATCCAACTCGGCCGTGAATCGGAATCGATCCCTCCCCGTCCGGGTGAACCTGAGCAACCGATGGCGCGGCAGGCAGTTGATACAAGTGCTCCCAGACGGAAAAAGAAGGGGAATTCCTCATGCTGAAGAAGGCTATGGCCGCCGCGGCGGCCACCGCGTCGCTCGTCGGTATCGCGGCGGCCGCCGCCCCGCAGGCCCTGGCTGTCGGCAACGACGGCGGCACCACGTCCGAGAGCGGCAACAACGCCTCTCAGACGTACGGCAACTCCGCCACGTACGGGAACATGAGCCCGCAGATGGCCCTGATCCAGGGTTCGCTGAACAAGCCCTGCATCGGCCTGCCGGCCAAGGCCAACCTCGGCTCCCTCGTCGGCGTCGTGCCGGTCTCGGTCCAGGACATCCCGATCCTGTCGGCCCCGCAGAACCAGCAGTGCACCGAGAACTCCACCCAGGCCAAGGGCGACGAGCCGCTGTCGCACGTCCTGGACGACATCCCGGTCCTCGCGGGCAACGGCGTCGGCAACAACTGAGAATCCGACGCACCGGTCGGGCCGCCCGAACCGGCGGCCCGATCCGCTGTCCCGGCCCGTGCCGGAAATAGGTAGCTGTACGAGCCTTTTGATCCGCTGCGTCCGGATGTTCGGGAGGTCGCGCACAGTGCCGAATTTCCCGCGATTGGCTCCCGGGCAAATGGTCCGAACGGGTTTCGGTCCGCAACTGCCCGGAATGCAATCCAGTTGACCAAACGTAGCTCCGTATCCGGAGCGCGCGTATCGAAAGGGAACACCCATGAAGAAGCTCTTCGCAGCCGCCACGATCGCTGCTTCCGTCGCCGGTCTGTCGGCTGTGGCCGCGCCCCAGGCTCTCGCCATCGGTGACGACCAGGGCACGACCTCGACGAGCGGCAACGGCTCGTCGCAGACGTACGGCAACTCCGAGACGGCCGGCGACATGAGCCCGCAGCTCGGCCTCGTCCAGGGTTCGCTGAACAAGCCCTGCGTCGGCCTGCCGGCGAAGGTCAACGCCGGTTCGATCGTCGGCGTCGTGCCGGTCGCGGTCCAGGACATCCCGATCCTGTCGGCCCCGCAGAACCAGCAGTGCACCGAGAACTCGACCCAGGCCAAGGGCGACGAGCCGCTCTCGCACATCCTGAGCGACATCCCGGTCCTCACCGGGAACGGCACCGGCAACCACTGAGCCGGTTGAGGGGCGGTCGCCACCACGCGGCTGCCGCCCCTCGCCCGTACGGCATTCCGTACGTCAGTGCACGACGAAGGCGGTGGACCGATTCCGGTCCACCGCCTTCGTGTTGGGCACCTTCGCGTTGGATGCCTTCGTGCCGGGTGCTCGCGCTACTGGATCGCCGGCAGCAGTCCGGTGACCGGTGCCACGAGGTCGGTGGCCTGGTGCAGGTCGTTCAGGTGGTTGAGCCCGGAGAGCTGCTCGGCGGTGCTGGGCAGCTCCGCCTTCTGGTCGTCCGGAATCGCCATCGTGGACAGCGAGTCGAGGGTCCCGGTGGGCGAGATGGGTTCGGCGGCCTGGGCGGCGGGGGTGGCGACCGCCGCGGCCCCGACGGCGAGGAGAACGGCGCTGAGGGCTCGTCGAGTAGAGATCATGTCCGGTTAACGGCGCCCGAGCGGCGGCGGATACGGGTGGCACGGGGCGCCCACCCGTCAGGTCCAATCGACCCGAACACCCGTCGGCCCACCGGTCACACCTGGACCCCGCGGGCCCGCAGCCACGGCAGTGGGTCGATGCCCGAGCCGAACTGCGGCGTGATCCGCACCTCGAAGTGCAGATGGGGGCCGCTGACGTTGCCGGTCGCGCCGGACAGGCCGAGAACCTCGCCCGCGGCGAGCCGGTCACCGGCCGCGACGCCGATCCGGGACAGATGCGCGTACTGCGTGAAGTAGCCGTCGGCGTGCCGGACGACCACCTGGTTCCCGAAGCCGTCGCCGCAGCCGGTGCTGACGACGGTGCCCGCGCCGACCGCCCGCACCGGCGTCCCGGTGGGCACGGCGAAGTCCTGACCGGTGTGCGTGTGCGACCACAGGTGCCCGCCCGAGCCGAAGCCCGCGGAGAGCGGCGCGGGGCTCACCGGCTTCACCCAGGTCCGTCCCTTGCCGGCCCGCTGCTGCTCGCCGACGTCGCCGCGCGCGCAGTTGCCGCCCCCCGTCGGCATCGGCCCGGCGGCGGCGAGCGACCGGGCCCTGGCCCGCCGCACCTCCGCCTCGGCCTTCGCCAGTTTCGCCTCGACGTCGGCGCGGGCCGTCGCGCGGCGCCGCGCCTGCTCCCGCAAGCCCTTCACCAGGCGGGCGGACTCGGCGCGCCGCTCGGCGATCCGGTCCCTGGACCTCGTGGCGCGGTCGGTGAGCTGCCGGGCGGCGCGGTCGCCGCGGCCCGCGCGGACGGCCGCGTCGAGGGCCCGCCGCGGGGAGGAGGAGGTGAGCAGCGGCAGCACCGTGCCGAGGCCCGAGGAGCCCTGGTACTCGCTGCGGGCCTGGCGGCCGAGGGTGGCCCTGAGCGCGTCGAGGCGGCGCTGTTCGGCGGCCTGGCGCCGGGTGACGTCCTTGAGCCTGCGCTCGCCGGTCCGCACGGCGTGCCGGGCCTTCTCGTGCGCCGCGACGGCGTGCGACGCCTCCCGCATCAGCCGGTCCGCGCGGGCCGAGAGCCGTCCGATGCCCGGCCCGTCGTCCGCGGCCGCCGGTCCTGTGCCCGTGCCGGAGAGGAGCAGTGCGGCGAGCACCGCGGTCACGACCGTGGCCGTCCCTGTACGCCTCGTCCCGTTCCGTCGTACACATCGCATCGACCGACTGTCGCAAAAGAGGACGTACGGGACGGGAATCTGAGCGTTGATCGCCCGCCGTGTACCCTTAATGGAGCAAGCGAAGGGGAGTAGCCCCGCAAACCGGTCGTCGACACACTGGAGCCCCAGGGTTCCCGGTGGCCGGGCTCGGACCGCCACGGGGCGGTACGGGTGGGCGAGACCTTCGACCAGGCAGTACACAGCACACGTGGTGCGTCTACGTGTGTCCGCTGCCGGGTCGAGTGGTCCTCCCGTCGCAGTGGGTGGGGAGCGCGTCGGCCCGGCCCACACAGAAAGCCTCCCCATGGATCTCGATCCCCTGGCGATCGTCACCGCCTTCGGGCTGATCTTCCTCGCCGAACTCCCGGACAAGACCATGTTCGCCTCACTGGCCATGGGCACCCGGATGAAGCCGCTCTACGTCTGGTTCGGCACCTCCGCCGCGTTCCTCGTGCACGTCGCGATCGCGGTCGGCGCGGGATCGCTGCTCGGACTGCTGCCCGGCTGGATCGTGAAGCTGGTCTCCGGCCTGCTGTTCCTGTTCGGCGCCTTCATGCTGCTGCGCGGCGGGGACGACGACGAGAACGACGAGGCGGGCGCGAAGACCGTCAACGGTTTCTGGCCGGTCTTCGGCACCGCCTTCATGGCCGTCTTCATCGGCGAGTGGGGCGACCTCACCCAGATCACCACCGCCAACCTCGCCGCCACCAGTGGCACCTGGTCGACCGCCATCGGCTCGTTCGCCGCGCTGATCTCCGTCTCCGGACTCGCCCTGATCGCGGGCCGGTTCATCGCCAAGCGGGTGCCGCTCAAGACCGTCCAGCGCATCGGCGGCCTGTGCATGCTGGGGCTCGCCGTGTGGTCGTTCGTGGAGATCTTCGTCGGCTGACGCACCGCCCGCGCACACCCCTTGTGGATACACGAACGTATCGAATACGTTCGCGTATCCAACCGGGGAGGCGAGGATGCCGGTCACCAAGCGGCGTGCGCGGACGCGGCAGCGGCTGCTCGACGCCGCGCTCGACGTGTTCGCCGCGGAGGGCTTCGGGCGCTCCACCGTCGAACAGGTCTGTGAGCGCGCCGGTTTCACCCGCGGCGCTTTCTACTCGAATTTCTCCTCGCTCGACGAGCTGTTTCTCGCCTTGTGGGAGGAGCGCTCCGCGCGGATGCTCGATGACGTGCGGGCTGCCCTCTCCGGTGTCGACCCGGACGATCCCGAGACCGCGGTGCGCGCCGCGATCGACGCCACCCCGGTCGACGACGCCTGGTTCCGGATCACCGCCGAGTTCACCGCGCACGCACTGCGCAATCCGGGCCTGCGCCGGGTGATGGCCGCCCGCGAGGAGGCCATCCGCGACGCGATCCTGCCGGTGTTCGTGACCGCCCTCGGCCGGCTCGGCCGCCGCGTCACCGACGAACGGGCCCTGGGCGACGCCCTGGTGGCCGTGCACGACGGGACCTCCGTGCAGGTTCTGCTGCAGCCGGACGACGCGGCCGTACGGGCCCGTCGCGAGGCCCTCTTCATGAACGTACTGGACGCCTACAGCACACCGTTGGAGAGCGCATGAGTGACACCAATGCCGATGTCATCGTCGTGGGGGCCGGTCTCGCCGGGCTCGTCGCGACGTACGAGCTCACTCGCGCGGGCAAGCGCGTCGTGCTGGTCGACCAGGAGAACGAGGCGAACCTCGGGGGCCAGGCGTACTGGTCGCTCGGCGGGCTCTTCCTCGTCGACTCCCCCGAGCAGCGGCGGATGGGCATCAAGGACTCCTACGAGCTGGCCCTCGCCGACTGGCTCGGCTCCGCCGGATTCGACCGCGAGGACGAGGACCACTGGCCGCGCAAGTGGGCCGAGGCGTATGTGCGGTTCGCGGCCGGGGAGAAGCGGGACTACCTGTACGGGCTCGGGCTGAAGGTCACCCCGAACGTCGGCTGGGCCGAGCGCGGCTCCGGAACCGCCACCGGGCACGGGAACTCGGTGCCGCGCTTCCACATCACGTGGGGGACGGGGCCCGAGGTCGTACGCGTGTTCCGGGAGCCGGTGCTCGCGGCCGCCGAGCGCGGGCTCGTCGAGTTCAAGTACCGGCACCAGGTCGACGAGTTGATCGTGGAGAACGGCGCCGCGGTCGGCGTGCGCGGCTCACTCCTCGAACCCTCCGCCGCCGCGCGCGGTGTCGCCTCGTCCCGCGAGACCGCCGGCGACTTCGAACTGCGCGCCAAAGCCGTGATCGTGACCTCCGGCGGCATCGGCGGCAACCACGAACTGGTCAGGAAGAACTGGCCCGTCGAGCGGATGGGCGGCCCCGCGCCCGAGTCCATGGTGACCGGCGTCCCCGCGTACGTCGACGGGCGGATGCTGGAGATCACCGAGGGGGCCGGAGCGTCCCTCGTGAACCGCGACCGGATGTGGCACTACACCGAGGGCCTGAAGAACTGGGACCCGATCTGGCCGGGCCACGGCATCCGGATCATCCCCGGCCCTTCCTCGCTGTGGCTGGACGCGGAGGGCAGGCGGCTGCCCGCGCCGCTCTTCCCCGGTCACGACACCCTCGCCACGCTCAAGCACATCACCGGGACCGGGCACGACCACACCTGGTTCATCCTCACCCGCGCCATCGTGGAGAAGGAGTTCGCGCTCTCCGGCAGCGAGCAGAACCCCGACATCACCGGCAAGGACCTCAAGCTGGTGCTCCAGCGCGTGAAGAAGGGCGCGCCGGGCCCGATCCAGGCGTTCCTCGACAAGGGCGAGGACTTCGTCGTTCGGCGGAACCTGAAGGACCTCGTCGCCGGGATGAACGAACTGACGCCGTCGACGCCCGTCTCCTACGAGCAGATCGAGCGGGAGATCGTCGCGCGCGACCGGGAGGTCGACAACGGCTACTCCAAGGACCTCCAGCTGATGGCGGTCCGCAACGCCCGCTCGTACCTGCCGGACCGCATCACCCGCGTCGCCAAACCGCACCGCCTCCTCGACCCGGCGCAGGGCCCGCTGATCGCCGTACGCCTGCACGTACTGACGCGCAAGACGCTCGGCGGTCTGGAGACGAACCTCGACTCGCAGGTCGTGCGGCCCGACAAGTCCGTCTTCGAAGGGCTCTACGCGGCCGGGGAGGTCGCCGGGTTCGGCGGCGGCGGCGTGCACGGGTACAACGCCCTCGAAGGGACCTTCCTCGGCGGCTGCATCTTCTCCGGACGCGCCGCGGGGCGCGCGCTCGCGCGGAGCCTCGCATGAGTACGCGGGGCACGGCCCTGGTGACGGGGGCCTCTTCGGGCATCGGGGCGGCGGTCGCGGCGGCCCTCGTGCGGCGCGGCTACAAGGTGTACGGCACCAGCCGGGACCCGCAGAAGATCGCCTCGCCGGTGCCGGGTGTGGAGTACCTGCCGCTCGACCTCGCCGACGAGGAGAGCATCGAGAGCTGCGCGCGGGCGGCCGGCGAGGTCGACGTGCTCGTCAACAACGCCGGGGAATCGCAGAGCGGCCCCTTCGAGGAGCTGCCGATGGCCGCGGTGCGGCGGCTGTTCCAGCTCAACGTGTTCGGGGCGGTGCGGCTCAGCCAGCTGCTGCTGCCGGGGATGCGGGAGCGGCGGCGCGGCCGGGTCGTGATGGTCGGCTCGATGCTGGCCAGCTTCCCGCTCGCGTACCGCTCCTCGTACGTCGCCTCGAAGGCCGCGATCAAGGGCTTCGCGAGCGCGGCGCGGCGGGAGTACTCCCCGTACGGCGTCGGGATCACGACGGTCGAGCCGGGCTCCATCGCCACCGGTATCAGCGAGCGGCGCACCCAGTACGTGGCGAAGGACTCGCCCTTCCGGGCCGCCTACGACACGATGCTCGCCGCCCTCAACTCCAACGAGGCGCACGGGATCTCGGCCGAGAAGGTCGCCGCGAAGATCGTCACCGCGATCGAGGCGGGGCGGCCGAGGCCGTTCTACGCGGTCGGCAGCGGCGCGCCCCTCGTCTTCGCGCTGCGCCGGGCGCTGCCCCGCGCGGCGACCGAACGCATGGTGGCCAGGAGGCACGGGCTGAAGTAGGGACCACGGCGGTCGCGGCTCCTGGACGTGGCCGCCGGATCCGCTCCCACGGATATGCGCGAGTGCTGTTCCGGGGCGGGGCGCGCGGGCGTACATTCGCTTCACCGTCGCAGCACGCACGGTCGCACGGATGAATTGCGTCGGTGCTGTTCATCCCACGTTCGCGCGCCGCCGGAGACGGCAAGCAGGCGCAAGCCAGCGGGAGCACCTGCGAAGCTCGGTCCGGCCGCTCCCCTCGGAAAGCACCATTCCGGTCGGGCCGAGCCGCTCCCCGGCCGATTGTCGGTGGAGCCAGGCACTATGGGGCCATGACTGAGAGCAACGGAGCCACGCCACCCACGCCCGACGCGGCCATGCCCGACTGGGAGAAGCGGTTCCGGGCACCGCGCGTCTCGCTGCCCGACTGGGCGGAGGACGCACCGGACCGCTCCCTGTTCGTGTCGAACGCGACGGGGACGTACGAGCTGTACGCGTGGGACCGGGCGACGGGCGAGCAGCGCCGCGCGACGGACCGGGCGAACGGGACGACGGACGGCGTGCTCACGCCCGACGGCGCGTGGATCTGGTGGTTCGACGACACGGACGGGGACGAGTTCGGGACCTGGCTGCGCCAGCCCTTCGGGGGCGGCGAGGACGTCGAGGCGGTTCCCGGTCTCGCGCCGTCCTACCCCGCCGGGCTCGCCCTCGGCCGCGACGGGCACACGGTCGTGATCGGCCGCTCCACGGACGAGGACGGCACGACGATCCACGTCGTGCGCCCCGGATCCGACTCCCCCGCCGAGATCTACCGGCACCGCGAGTCGGCGGGCGTCGGCGACCTCTCGCACGACGGCACGCTGATCGCGATCGAGCACACCGAGCACGGCGACGCGATGCACGGGTCCCTGCGCGTGGTCCGGCTCGACGGTTCGACGGTCGCGGAGCTCGACGACTCCAAGGGCGGCACCGAGGAGCTCGGTCTCGAAGTGCTCGGCTTCGCGCCCGTGGCCGGCGACACCCGGCTGCTCGTCGGGCATCAGCGCCGCGGCCGCTGGGAGCCGATGGTGTGGGACGTCGCCACCGGCGAGGAGACCGACCTGGCGCTCGATCTGCCGGGCGACGTGTCGGCGGAGTGGTACCCGGACGGCTCGGCGCTCCTGGTCGTGCACGAATTCGAGGCCCGCGGCGAGCTGTGGCGCTACGAGTTCGCGACGGGCGCGCTGACCAGGGTCGACACCCCGGTCGGCTCGGTCTCGGGCGCCTCCGCGCGGCCCGACGGCAGCGTCGAGTACCTGTGGTCGTCGGCCGCCGAGCCGTCGGCCGTGCGCTCCACCACGGGTGACGTCGTGCTCGACCCGCCCGGTATGAAGGCCCCGGCCTCCGTCCCCGTCGAGGACGTGTGGGTGGAGGGCCCCGGCGGCCGCGTCCACGCCCTCGTGCAGAAGCCGGCGGGCGCGAGCGGGCCGCTGCCCACCGTCTTCGAGATCCACGGCGGGCCGACCTGGCACGACTCCGACGCGTTCGCGGCGGGCCCGGCGGCCTGGGTCGATCACGGGTACGCGGTGGTCCGGGTCAACTACCGGGGCTCCACCGGGTACGGGCGGGCGTGGACGGACGCGCTCAAGCACCGCGTCGGCCTGATCGAGCTGGAGGACATCGCGGCCGTGCGCGAGTGGGCCGTCGACTCCGGGCTCGCCGACCCCGAGCGGCTCGTCCTCGCGGGCGGCTCCTGGGGCGGTTACCTCACGCTGCTCGGCGTCGGCACGCAGCCCGGAGCGTGGGCCGTGGGCCTGGCCGCGGTGCCGGTCGCCGACTACGTGACGGCGTACGAGGACGAGATGGAGGCGCTCAAGGCCCTCGACCGCACGCTGTTCGGCGGCTCCCCCGAGGAGGTGCCCGAGCGCTACCAGGTGTCCTCGCCGCTCACGTACGTGGACGACGTGAAGGCGCCGGTCTACATCTCGGCGGGGGTCAACGACCCGCGGTGCCCGCTCCAGCAGATCGACAACTACGTGGACCGGCTCGCGGCGCGCGACGCGACGCACGAGGTGTACCGGTACGACGCGGGTCACGGCTCGCTCGTCGTCGAGGAGCGCATCAAGCAGGTCGCGCTCGAACTGGACTTCGCGAGGCGCCACTTGCCGAAGTGAGCGGTGGCAGCGGGTCAGGCGGGGGCCGGTGGACGGGTCTTTATTTCGGACCCCGTACCGTGGGGGTGTGTACCGGTTCCTCCTGACCCCGCGCTGGTGGGGGATCAACATCTTCGTCCTGCTCGCGATCCCCGTGTGCATCTTCATGGGCTCGTGGCAGCTCAGTCGTTTCGAGGACCGGGTGCAGGACCACGCGTCCGCGGCCGAGCAGTCCAAGGTGAACGAGAAGGCGGCGCCGCGGCCGCTCGCCTCGCTGCTGCCCGTGGACCAGAAGACCTCCGGGAAGCGGGCCACCGCGACCGGGCACTACGGCAAGCAGCTCCTCGTGCCCCAGCGGGACCTCGACGACCGCAGCGGCTTCTACGTCGTGACGCTGCTCAAGGTCGAGGGCTCCGGGAAGGCGCTGCCGGTGGTCCGTGGCTGGCTGCCCGGGAAGGCGTCCGCCGCGAAGGCGCCGGCCGCGCCGAAGGGCGAGGTCACGGTCGTCGGGGCGCTTCAGGCCTCGGAGTCCGCGACCTCCAGCGGGGTGTCCGCAGGCGGGGGCCTGCCGGCCGGGCAGGTCGGCGTGATCAGTGCGGCGTCGCTGGTGAACCTGGTTCCGTACGACGTGTACGACGGGTGGGTCACGCTCGACAAGGCGGACTCGGGGATGACCGCGGTGCCGGCCTCCGCGCCGGAGGGGAGCGGGCTCGACCTCAAGGCGTTCCAGAACCTCGGGTACACGGGTGAGTGGTTCGTGTTCGCGGGGTTCGTGGTGTTCATGTGGTTCCGGCTGGTGCGGCGCGAGGCGGAGGCCCTCCGGGATGCGGAGTTGGGTATTACGGAGCCGGAGCCGTCGGCGTTGGTCTAGCGGAATCGTCCCTACGCCTCGGGGCTCTGCCCCGGACCCCGCTGCTCAATCGCCGCAGGGGCTTGATTTGTCCGTCGGCAGGGCCTGAGCTAGGACGCCGGTAGCAAACCCGTGCGGTAGAGGGTGCCGGCGCAGGTGTCCGAGATGGTTGCTGCTGCCGTGGGGGAGCCCGGTTCCGGGGTGTGGGAGACCGCGACGCTCCCCTCGTCGCCCTCCTCGGAGCCCAGCTGCGTCGTCGTCTGGTTCTCGGCGCCGGTCGTCGCGTCCCCGCTGTCCGTGCCGTCCCCGGACTCCGTGGGCGTGGGAGACGGATCGACGCTGCCGCCCCCGCTGCCGCCGCCCGGCGCAGAGCAGGATCCCGAGGGCACCCACGCGAACCGCACCTCGTACGCCTTGCCCGGTTCGAGGACCATCCGGCTCGGCTCGGTCGACGGGTCGGGCAGCCCCGAGCCGTCGCCGGAGGTGTGGTCGACGACGCTCACCCTGGCCGGGTCGGCCGCGCCCTGCGCGACGGTGACCACGGATCCGGCGTTGTCGACGGTGCAGTTGGCGCCCGAGACGTTCGCGACGCGGAACGAGCCGTAGACCTTGCCGTCCGCCCCGGGCGCGCCGACGCTCGCCACCGGCCTGCCCAGCTCGCTCGCCTCACAGGTCGGCGAGGTGGCGGCCGCGGTGGACCCGGTGTCGGGTCCCCCGGTGGCGCCGCCCCCGGCCTTGCGCCCGTCGCCCTTCTTGTCGTGCTCGGCGTCCTTGTCCTTGTCCTTCGAGCGGGACGGCTTTCCCGCGTCGCTCTGTCCCGTGCCGCCGGACTCCGTGCCCGAGGTCGCCCCGCCGCGCGTCGCCTCGCTGTGGCCCGCGATGGACGGCCGGTCGCCGGAGGGGTCGGGGTTCGTCACGTGCAGCACCGCGGGCACCGCCATCGCGGCGAAGACACCCACGGCGATCGCGCCCACGGCGGCCTGCCGCTTGCGCGCACGGCGGGCCGGGACGGCGCGCCGCAGCGCGTCGAGGGCCTCGTCCGACGGCTCGATCTCCGAGACGGCCTGCCGCATCATCCGCCGCAGCGCCAGCTCGTCCGTGCCGATCACATCGGCTTCGGGCGCCTCGGTGGCGTCGCCGGGCTCGGCAGGATCCGGGGATTCCGGAGGGTGCGTGCCTGCCTCACGCACTTCGTCGGCCGCCCGGTCCGGGCCGCCGTCGAGATGGTGGTTCATGCCGGCTCCTCCATGGCGACGCGCAGCGCCGCGATTCCGCGCGATCCGTAGGCCTTGACCGAGCCGAGCGATATCCCGAGCGACTCGGCGACCTGCGCCTCGGTCATGTCCGCGAAGTAGCGCAGGACGAGGACCTCGCGCTGGCGGCGCTGCAGCCCGCGCAGCGCCTTCTTCAGGGCGTCCCGCTCCAGCAGGTCGTACGCGCCCTCTTCGGCGCTCGCCATGTCGGGCATCGGCTTGGTGAGCAGCTTCATGCCGAGGATGCGGCGGCGCAGCGTGGACCGCGACAGGTTCACGACGGTCTGGCGCAGGTACGCGAGCGTCTTCTGCGGGTCGCGGACGCGCTTGCGCGCCGAGTGCACGCGGATGAACGCCTCCTGCACGACGTCCTCGCAGGAGGCGGTGTCGTCGAGAAGCAGCGCCGCGAGCCCCAGCAGGGAGCGGTAGTGGGCACGATAGGTCTCGGTGAGATGGTCGACGGAGGTACCGGCCTGCGTCATCGACTCGTCAGCACCCTGCGCCTGTGCCGGAACGCGCGCCGGGCGTGCCGCTGGCATGGGAGCGATCACCGGCATGCCGCCGGCTGCGCGGACGCGCCGGGTGCCGAGGGGTGCGAGGGGCGGACGAAGGGCCGCGCCCGTCGCCCGTACCGCTGTGAAGTCCAGTACTTCTGCCACGCCTGTTGGACAAGCTTCCCCCCGTCAGGGTTGTACGCGTCCGGCGCCCCATTTGCGACGAACCTCGTCGTCCCCACCGACGACGCCGTACCGAATCCCGACATGCGCACCACTTCCCCCTCATGCCCCGTATGCCCGATGCCGGTCGACGCTTCAGTAGGGCGACCGCAAAGACGCTCCCCGCCCTGCGGGTGGTTGCAGGACGGGGAGGGAAAACGTCTTACACAAAACTCACACAGAATCTTACGATCAGATCCGTGGCTGGGAAGGGGCTGCCCGCATCACGGGCGAGGAAAGAGCCGCAGCTCACATCGCCGCGAGCTCGGCGGCGACCAGTTCGGCGATCTGCGCGGTGTTCAAAGCGGCACCCTTGCGCAGATTGTCCCCGCATGCGAAGAGTTCGAGCCCGGCCGGGTCGTCGAGCGAGCGCCGGACACGCCCCACCCACGTCGGATCGGTGCCCACCGCGTCGGCGGGCGTGGGGAACTCTCCGGCGGCCGGATTGTCGAAGAGCACGACGCCCGGCGCGGTCGCGAGGATCTCGCGGGCCCGGTCCACGGTGACCTCGCTCTGGAAGCGGGCGTGGACGGTGAGGGAGTGCGTGGTGACGACGGGCACCTGGACGCAGGTGACCGCGACCTTCAGGTCAGGCAGGCCGAGGATCTTGCGGGACTCGTCCCGCACCTTCATCTCCTCCGACGACCAGCCGTCGTCGCACAGGACGCCCGACCACGGCACGACATTGAGCGCCACGGGCTCGGGGAAGGGGCCCGTCCGGTCACCGACGGCCCGCCGCAGATCGCCCGGTGTCGTACCGAGCTCGGAACCGGACACGAGGGAGAGCTGCGCCCGCAGCGTCTCGACCCCGGCGCGGCCCGCCCCGCTCACCGCCTGGTAGCTGGACGCGACCAGTTCCCGGAGGCCGAACTCGGCGTGCAGGGCCCCGACCGCCACGATCATCGAGAGCGTCGTGCAGTTGGGGTTGGCGATGATGCCGCGCGGCCGCACGCGCGCGGCGTGCGGATTCAGCTCGGGCACGACGAGCGGCACGTCCGGATCCATCCGGAAGGCGGGCGAGTTGTCCACCACCACGACGCCCTTGGCGGCGGCGATGGGCGCCCACTGCGCGGACACGTGCTCGGGTACGTCGAACATGGCGACGTCGACCCCGTCGAAGACGGACTCCGTCAGGGCGAGGACCTCGGTCTCCGCACCGCGCACGGTGAGCTTGCGCCCCGCCGAGCGCTCGGAGGCCACGAGCCGGATCTCGCCCCAGATGTCCGCGTGCTGCGAAAGGATCTGCAGCAGAACGGCGCCGACGCTCCCGGTCGCTCCCACGACCGCGAGCGTCGGGCGCCCGGCGGAAGCCTCGGCCATCAGCGGCCGGTGCCTCCGTAGACCACGGCCTCGGCGGAGTCCGAGTCGAGACCGAAGGCGGAGTGCACGGCGCGCACCGCCTCGTTCACGTCGTCGGCACGCGTGACGACCGAGATGCGGATCTCGGAGGTCGAGATCAGCTCGATGTTCACCCCGGCGTCGGTGAGCGCCTCGAAGAACCCGGCGGTGACGCCCGGGTTGGTCTTCATGCCGGCGCCGACGAGGGAGATCTTGGCGATCTGGTCGTCGTAACGCAGCGAGTCGAAGCCGACGGCGGCCTTCTGCTTCTCCAGGGCGTCGATGGCCTTGCGGCCCTCGGTCTTGGGGAGCGTGAAGGAGATGTCGGTGAGACCGGTCGACGCCGCCGACACGTTCTGCACGATCATGTCGAGGTTGATCTGGGCGTCCGCGACGGCCCGGAAGAGCTTCGCGGCCTCGCCCGGCTTGTCCGGAACCCCGACGACGGTGATCTTCGCCTCGGAGGTGTCGTGCGCGACACCGGAGATGATGGCCTGCTCCACGCCCTTTTCCCCTTGCTGGTTCTTCTCGATCGGCTCGTTGCTGACCCACGTGCCCTTCAGCCCACTGAAGCTGGAGCGGACGTGGATCGGGATGTTGTACCGACGGGCGTACTCCACACAGCGGTGGAGCAGCACCTTCGACCCGGAGCTGGCGAGCTCCAGCATGTCCTCGAAGGAGATCCAGTCGATCTTCCGCGCCTTCTTCACGACGCGCGGGTCGGCGGTGAACACGCCGTCGACGTCCGTGTAGATCTCGCAGACCTCGGCGTCGAGCGCGGCGGCGAGGGCGACAGCGGTGGTGTCGGACCCACCACGACCCAGGGTCGTGATGTTCTTGCCCTCCTGGCTGACGCCCTGGAACCCGGCGACGATGGCGATGTTGCCCTCGTCGATCGAGGTCCGGATGCGCCCCGGCGTGACGTCGATGATCCGCGCTTTGTTGTGGACCGAGTCGGTGATGACTCCGGCCTGACTGCCCGTGAACGACTGGGCCTCGTGGCCCAGGTTTTTGATCGCCATCGCCAGCAAGGCCATGGAGATCCGCTCTCCGGCGGTCAGCAGCATGTCGAATTCGCGCCCGGCAGGAATCGGGGAAACCTGCCCGGCGAGATCGATCAACTCATCCGTCGTGTCGCCCATCGCGGACACCACAACGACAACCTGGTTGCCGTTCTTCTTGGCGTCGACGATGCGCTTGGCGACCCGCTTGATGCCCTCGGCATCTGCAACGGAGGAGCCTCCGTACTTCTGCACGACAAGGCCCACGTGCGCTCCTCGCTCAGTCCGTCTGTCACCGCATGTACGTATGCGCACTGCGGTCGGCTCAGTTTAACGAGCGGCCGAAATCCGCCCCGGCTATATCACATCGTGAGATGTCCCGCCCACGACCTGATCACCCAGGTTTCCGTTTGCCGACATCCGGCCGCTCGGACAGTCGCATGCCCAGACCCTGCCGGGGCAACCGGGGAAGTGGCGCGGGTCACAGACGGTTACTTGACCGGGCGCAGCCCCAGGGGACCCGCGATCTCCTCCGCCATGACCTGGCCCGCTTCCTCCTCCAGCGTGCCCTCCGCCGTCGACAGGTCCTCGTCGGTGTCGAGGCCGTCGAGGTCGTCGAGGGGCTGGTTGAGGCGGACGTGGGCGACCAGGGACTGCAGGGCGCGCAGCGTCGCCGAGGCCGTCGAGCCCCAGTTGGAGAAGTACGAGAACTGCCACCACCACAGCGCCTCGGTGATCCGGCCCGCGCGGTAGTGCGCCATGCCGTGCCGCAGATCGGAGACGACGTCCGCCAGATCGTCCGAGATCCGCGCGGCGACCGGCGCCTTGCGCGGCTCGTACGGGTCGAAGACCTCGGAGTACACGTCGACCGGGTCGAGCATCGCGGCGAGCCGCTCGCGCAGGTCGTCCATGTCCGGCTCAGCGCCCAGGTCGGGCTCGTAGCGCTCGTCCGGAAGGATGTCCTCGTGCGCACCCAACCGGCCGCCGGCGAGCAGCAGTTGGGAGACCTCGAGCAGCAGGAAGGGCACCGCCGAGTCCGGCTCGTCGCCCTTGGCGATCTCGGTCACGGCCACGATGAACGACTCGATCTGGTCCGAGATCTGGACGGCGAAGTCGTCGGGGTCCGAACCCTGCGGTGGCTTCTGTGGTGTCTTAGACATCTAGGAGTCTTCTCCCCTCGAAGGCGCGGCCGAGGGTCACCTCGTCCGCGTACTCCAGGTCGCCCCCGACGGGGAGGCCGCTGGCCAGGCGGGTGACCTTCAGGCCCATGGGCTTGATCATGCGGGCGAGGTACGTCGCTGTGGCCTCGCCCTCGAGGTTCGGGTCGGTGGCGAGGATGAGCTCCGTGACCGTGCCGTCCGCGAGACGGGCCAGAAGCTCCCTTATCCGCAGATCGTCCGGGCCCACGCCCTCGATCGGACTGATCGCGCCACCGAGCACGTGGTACCGCCCGCGGAACTCACGGGTGCGCTCGATCGCGACGACGTCCTTGGGCTCCTCCACGACACAGATGACGGAACCGTCGCGCCGCTGGTCGCGGCAGATGTTGCACAGCTCTTCCTGCGCGACGTTGCCGCACGTCGCACAGAAGCGGACCTTCGCCTTGACCTCCATCAGGGCCTGCGCGAGCCGCCGTACGTCGGTCGGCTCCGCCTGCAGCACGTGGAAGGCGATCCGCTGCGCGCTCTTGGGACCGACGCCGGGCAGCCTGCCCAACTCGTCGATGAGGTCCTGGACCACGCCTTCGTACACGGATTCCGTCGCTTTCCTGTGCCAACAGATACGCCGTCCGCCGGTGTCCTCTGCTGGTGCTGTGTCTTGGTACGTACGGTAGTTGGCGGCAGGGTCAGAAGGGGAGACCCGGAATGCCGCTGCCGCCACCGAGGCCCTGCGCGAGCGGGCCGAGCTTCTGCTGCTGGAGCGTCTGCGCGTTCTCGTTGGCCGCCGCGACCGCCGCGACCACCAGGTCGGCGAGGGTCTCGGTGTCCTCCGGGTCGACCGCCTTCGGGTCGATCACGAGGCCCCGCAGTTCACCGCCGCCGGTCACCGTCGCCTTGACGAGACCGCCGCCGGCCTGGCCCTCGACCTCGGTCTGCGCCAGCTCCTCCTGAGCCTGCGCGAGGTCCTGCTGCATCTTCTGGGCCTGCTGGAGCAGCTGCTGCATATTGGGCTGGCCACCACCGGGGATCACGATCAGCTCCTGTTCCGGTCCGCTTCCGGTCCGTTGCACGACGACGGGGCGGGGCCTGTGTGCGCGGTTGTCCGCCGCTGCCCCTGGATCCGAGCCTACGTGGTCGTGGGGCCGCCCGCCCCGGCGACCTGAAGCCTCCCGGGGCATGCGGGGCCTCATTTCCGGTCTGCACTCTTTCGAGTGAGATGGGTTGCTTTCTATACCTGATGCGAGACCACTTCCGGGCGGAGATCCGGTGAAAACTGGGGTTCGGCCACCCATTGGGCGGTAGGAAGATGCTGCACATCAGGACCTGACGACGAGTGCGGGCCCTGGCCCCAGCCGTGATCTGTCGAGGGAGTTCCGGGTGAGTCAGCCGGAGATGCAGCCCGAAGGTGCACCCCAGGAGGGGTCGGGCGCGGGCAAGGACGGCGACCGGGGCGGCCACGGCGAGAAGGTCCCCCGGCAGGGCGATCTCACCGGGCGCACGCTCCCGCTCGGCGACTGGGGCGAGCCCGCCGAGCGGCTCGACGAGCTGTACCGCTGGGTCGAGCAGGGCGCCCTGCGCACGGCGGACTGGTACCTCTCGGACCGGGTCTGGAAGCGGCGGGGCGCGCGGGCGCTGCGCACCGGCACCGTGCTCGGGGCGGTCTGCGGCGGGGTGCTTCCGCTGCTCGACCTGACGGGTGTCCTCGCCGGGGCGGCCCCCTGGGGGTATCTGTCGCTGCTGCTCGCGGTGGCGTGCGTCGGGTGCGACCGGTATTTCGGTCTGACGTCCGGGTGGATACGGGATGTGGCCACGGCGCAGGCCGTGCAGCGGCGGTTGCAGGTGCTCCAGTTCGACTGGGCCTCGGAGAACGTACGAGAGGTGCTCGGCCCGACCGAGGGGACGGCCAGTGAGGCCGCCGAGCGGTGCCTCGGGGTGCTGCGGCGGTTCTCGGACGACGTGACGGAGCTGGTGCGGGCCGAGACGGCGGACTGGATGGTCGAGTTCAAGTCCGGTCCCGCGCCGCTGACGATGCAGGCGTCCGTCCCGGCGTCCCGCCCCGCGGACCAGCCCAGCAGCCGCTTCCCCCTCCCCCCTGGCACCCGCCCCAACATGCCCCGCCAACGCCCGCCGGAGCCCCGGTAGCCGCCGTTCCGCTGCTCAAGGCCCGGCGGCGGGTGAGCCGATCAAGCCCCGCCGGCGATTGAGGCGTGGGGTCCGGGGTGGAGCCCCGTGGCGTGGGGACGGGTGGGCGCAACGGGTCCGGTCAGCTGAAGATGAGCATGGAGCTCTGGGCGAGACTGCGCGTCGCCGCCTGGTGAAGCCCCAACCAGACATGCCGCTCACGGGCGAACGGACTGTCGTCCGGCGGAACGGCCGCCGCCGGTTCCTCCAACGAGGTCGGTGCGGCAGGCGGCGCCGGCGGCTGCGGCGGATTGGCGGGGTCGATACCGATGGACGGCGCCACGAACTCCAGTTCCCGCAACAGCGCGTGCGACGAGCCCAACGGCCCGCCTCCCGCAAGGAGTTCGTCGTTCGAGAGCGGTTCGGGAAAGTCCACGGGAACGTACGCACCCGCGTGGTCGTAATGCCAGACCAGGTGGGAACTCTGGGCCGTCGACTCGAACATCTCCAGGAGTTGCTCGTAATCGCCGCCCAGTTCGTCGACCGGCGTCACCGCGAGCCCGCAGATCTGCAGGAGATACGCGCGACGCAGGAAGTGCAGCGCGTCGTAGTCGAAACCCGCGATCGGCGCCACGTCCCCGGACAGACCCGGCATGTACGCGTGGACCGGCACCGGTGGCAGTCCTGCCTCGTTCAACGCTTTGTCGTAGAGCGCGAGTTCGTCGGCGAACGGATTGTCGGGGCTGTGGCACAGCACGTCGACCAGGGGGACGAGCCACAGGTCACAGGCCAAGGGGGCTCCTCAGTGCTCCGGAGTGCTCCGGCGCGGTGGACGGTATCGGCGTCGTCATCAGGGTAGTGCGATGCGCGGCAGGGTTGACCTGTCTTGCGCCGACCCGTTGTCGCCGCCGTACCCGCTCACCTGCCCGTCAGAGTCTCGATCAAGGAGAGCGAGTCGTCGTTGTACGAGGCGATGAGCGCGTGCGCGGCGTCGGGGTCGTGGTTCGCGAGTGCGTCGACCAGGGCGCAGTGGCCCGACCACAGACGGCCCCTGAGATCGCCCGCGGAGCGCAGGTGCGGGACCGCGCACATCCAGGACTGGACGCGCAGGCGGTGGAAGAAGTCGGAGAGGTACGGGTTGCCGAAGAGGGCGGAGAGTTCGCGCCAGAAACGCAGGTCGTAGCCGATGAGGACGTTCAGGTCGCCGGCCGTCGCGGCGCGGGACGCCTCCTCGCCGCGGCGGCGGACGCCGGCGAGGTCGGCGGCCTTCTGCGGGGCGCGGGACGGGTCCTCGGCGAGGCCGCGGAAGATTCCGTCGGCGACCAGGCTGCGGGCCTCGATCATCGCGCGGTAGTCCGTGAACGAGTACTCGTGGACGCGGAAGCCGCGGTGTTGCGCGGAGTCGAGGAGGCCCTGGGCGCTCAGGTCGACGAGGGCCTCGCGGACCGGGGTGGCCGATACGCCGTAGCCGTCGGCGATCTCCTTGACGGTGAATTCCTGGCCGGGGGTGAGGCGGCCCGCCAGGATTTCGTCGCGCAGTGCGTCCGCGATCTGCTGGCGCAGGGTGGAGCGGGTGACGGCGGGGCCGTCGGATGCGGGCACGGGTCGGGTCCCCCGGTTCGGCTGGGCGGGCGGTTCGGTGTGGCTGGTCAGGTTACGCCTGTGGTGACGGTCCGCCTGTTGCGCGGGCCCGGGGGGGGTCGACCTGTGCCGGGGTCGGCGCCCGCAGTACCCGTTGCGCGGCACCGGGGTTTCCACCTGTGCCGAGGTCGGCGCCCGTAATACCCGTTGCGCGGCACCGGGGTTTCCACCTGTACCGGGGTCGGCGCCCGTAATACCCGTTGCGCGGCACCGGGGGCCGCCTTGCCCACCCTGCCGCCCAAGGCGGCAGATTGCCCAAGGCGGTGGCGGTCGACTGCCCAAGGCGAGAAGGCGGCCCGTCCGCCGCGGGTGGGGAGCCGTTTCGGCGGCAGATTGGCCAAGGCTCGGTCGGTACCGGAGGGCCCGGGGCGGGGTGGCGGCAGATTGGCCAGGGCTGGTGGCGGCACCCCGTGTGGCCGATGCCCCCGGAGGGGGCGGGCGGGTGGGAGAGGGCCGGGGGGACGGGGAGACGACGGGGAGACGGGGGGGACGGGGAGACGGGATAGTCCCCCCCGGTCCGCCGGTCCGCCGGTCCCCCGACCCGGACCCGTGGTTACGACACGTGTTCGTCTGCCGTGGAGAGGGCGGCGTCCAGGGACGAGAGGCCTTCCTTGGCCTCCGCCTCGGTGATGTTGAGGGCCGGGACCACGTGGGTGCGGTTCATGTTGATGAAGGGCCACAGGCCGTTGGCCTTGGCGGCGGCGCCGAATGCCGCCATGGGGGCGTTCGCCTCGCCCGCCGCGTTGTACGGCACGAGGGGCTCGCGCGTGGCCCGGTCACGTACCAGCTCAAGCGCCCAGAACATGCCGACGCCGCGCACCTCGCCCACCGACGGGTGCCGCTCGGCGAGCTCCTTCAGGGCCGGCTCGATGACCTCGGAGCCCAGCTTCGCCGCGTGGTCGACGATGCCCTCCTCCTCCATCACGTTGATGGTGGCGACCGCGGCCGCGCAGGCCAGCGGGTGGCCGGAGTAGGTCAGGCCGCCCGGGTAGGGGCGCTTGGCGAACGTCTCCGCGATCGCGCCCGAGATCGCGACGCCGCCCAGCGGGACGTACCCCGAGTTCACGCCCTTCGCGAAGGTCAGCAGGTCCGGCGTCACGTCGTAGAGGTCGGCGGCGAACCACTTGCCCGTACGGCCGAAGCCCGCCATGACCTCGTCGAGGATGAAGACGATGCCGTAGCGGTCGCAGAGCTCACGGACACCGGCGAGGTAGCCCTTCGGCGGCAGCATGATGCCCGCCGTGCCGGGGATCGTCTCCAGGATGATCGCCGCGATGGTCTGCGGGCCCTCGAACTGGATCGTGGATTCCAGGTGCTCCAGGGCGCGCTCGCACTCCTGCTCCTCCGTCTCCGCGTAGAAGCGGGAGCGGTACAGGAAGGGGGCCCAGAAGCGGGCCACACCCGCGGTGCCGGTGTCGCTGGCCCAGCGGCGCGGGTCACCCGTGGCATTGATGGCCTGCTGGGTGCCGCCGTGGTACGAGCGGTACGCGGAGAGCACCTTCGGGCGGCCCGTGTGCAGACGGGCCATGCGAAGGGCGTGCTCGACGGCGTCGGCGCCCGCGTTGGTGAAGAAGATCTTGTCGAGGTCGCCGGGGGTGCGCTCGGCGATGAGGCGTGCGGCCTCGGAGCGCGACTCGATGGCGAAGGCCGGGGCGAAGGTCGTCATCTTCGCGGCCTGCTCCTGGATCGCCGCGACGACCTTCGGGTGCTGGTACCCGATGTTCGTGTAGACGAGGCCGGAGGTGAAGTCGAGGTAGCGGTTTCCGTCGTAGTCCCAGAAGTAGGAGCCTTCGGCACCGGCGACGGCCAGCGGGTCGATCAGCTCCTGTGCCGACCAGGAGTGGAAGACGTGCTTGCGGTCCGCGGCCTTCACGGCGGCGCCGACCTGGGGATTCGGCTGAGGGGTCATGGGGCCGAGGGTAAAGGGGCGGCGCACCGGCACACCATCGGCGTCCTGTCTGTGGGACGCCGCCGAACCCGACAGTCTGTCGCCCCACCTCTCGCCGCCCCTTCCTGAGCTGCTTTTAGCGTGGCGTTAGGAAACCGTCGGGCACGCTGGTCGGCATGAGACAGCCGATCGCGCACCGCTGGCGCAACGTGGCCGTGACCGCGGCGTGGGTCGCCGTAGGAACGGCGGCGGGCGCCCTCGGCGCCTGGCAGCTGGCGGGCTCCGACGCGAACGCCGGGACCGGCACGCACGGCCATCCGCTCGACGACGCCGCGGTGCACCGCGCCCTGGCCTCGGCGCAGGCGACGACACCCCGCGCCGACGCCTCCTCCGCCGCCCCGGCCCCCGCCGACCAGCGCCGCACGCTCCGCTTCACGGGCGGCTCCGCGACGGTCGAGTGCGGGGCCGACGGCAGCGTGTACCTGGTGGCGTGGAGCCCGTCGGACGGCTTCGAGATCGATGACGACGACGTCGTACGCGGTCCGGGGCGCGTGGCCAAGCTGGAGGCGGAGCCCTCGGACGACGACGACGGCCACGACCGGCACTACGAGATCCGGTGCGCGGCGGGTTCGGGCGTGCCCCGGGCCACCGAGGTCCCGGACGACGACGATGACGACTGAGGACAGCTGACGTCGGCAGGACCCGGCCGGGGGGTGTCCGGCGCACCGGCATACGGTGATCAAATGCCCCATCTCCTGGTCGTCGAAGATGATCCCGCCCTGCGGAACGCCCTGGTCCGCGCCCTGCGCGACCGGGGTCACGCCGTCGCCACAGCGGCCACCGGCATGGCCGGACTCGACGCGGCCGTCACCGACCGCCCCGATCTCGTCGTGCTCGATCTGGGCCTGCCCGATGTGGACGGCGCCCGAATACTTCGGATGCTGCGCGCGGTGAGCGACGTACCGGTGATCGTGGCGACGGCCCGCGACGAGGAGGGCGAGATGGTCGCGGTGCTCGGGGACGGGGCCGACGACTACATCGTGAAGCCTTTCGGCGCGGCCCAGTTGGACGCCCGGATCAAGGCGGTGCTGCGCCGTCTCGGGCTGCCCGGCGACGTCGACGAGCCGCTCACGGTCGGCGCTCTCGTGCTCGACCCGGCGTCCCGCGAGGTCACGCTCGACGGGCGGCCGCTCGATCTGACACCGCGCGAGTTCGACCTGCTCGCCTATCTCGCCCACCGTCCGGGACAGGTCGTCTCGCGCCGTGAACTGCTCGCCGAGGTGTGGCAGCAGCCGCTGGGCGGCGCCGACAAGACGGTGGACGTCCATCTGTCGTGGCTGCGGCGGAAGCTGGGCGAGACGGCCCAGGCGCCGCGCTATCTGCACACCGTACGCACGGTGGGTGTGAAGCTGATGGCCCCCGACGGTCAGGCGGCTTCGTAGTGCGCCGCACCCTGCTGCTGCTCACGGCCGCCACCACCGCCCTCGTCCTCACCGCGCTGCTCGTCCCGCTGACCCTGCTCACCCGCAGCCACGCCGCGGACCGGGCGACCGCGGAGGCCACGGCGCGCGCCCAGTGGGTGGCCGCCGCGATGGGCCCCACGCTGCACAGCGCGGGCGAACGGGCGGGCGCGGAACAGGCCGTGGAGAGCGTCAACTCGACGTCGCGGCCCGACACTTCCCTGATCTTCGCCGACGGCAAGGTGATCGGCGCCCCGGCCACCGTCACCGACGCGGTGCGCCTCGCACGCGCGGGGCGCGCCTTCACGTACGAGCCGCCGGGCGGCGGCCGTCAGGTCCTGGTGCCGGTGCAGGGCGCGGAGGGCGGCACGGCCGTCGTCCAGGTGACGCTGACGAACCGGCAGCTGTACGACGGGATGCTCTCGTCGTGGCTGACGCTGGCCGGCATCGGGCTCGGCCTCGTCCTCATCGGGCTGCTGCTCGCGGACCGGCTCGGGGCGCGGCTCGTCGGGGCGACGCGCGCGCTGGCCGGGACCGCGGACCGGCTCGCCGGCGGCGACCTGACCGCCCGCGCCGAGCCGCAGGGGCCGCCGGAACTGCGCTCCGTGGCCGCCGAGCTGAACCATCTCGCGGCCCGGATCGACGAGCTGCTGACCGCCGAGCGGGAGAACGCGGCGGACCTCGCGCACCGGCTGCGCACGCCCGTCGCGGCGCTGCGCCTGGACGCGGAGGGGCTGCGGGACGCGGAGGAGGCCGAGCGGATCGCGGCGGGGGTCGCGGCGCTCGAACAGGGCGTGGACGACGTCATCCGCAAGGCGCGCAAGCCGCTCCGCGACACGGCCGGTGCGGACCTGGCGGCGGTCACCCGGGACCGGGCCGCCTTCTGGGAGCCGCTCGCCACCGATCAGGGGCGGGGCCTCGACGTGTCGGTGCCGGACGTGCCGGTCGCGGTGCCCGTGCCGGAGGACGAGCTGGTCGCGGCGCTCGACGCGCTGATCGGGAACGTACTGGACCACACCCCGCAGGGCGTCGGCTTCCGGGTCTCCGTCCGCTCGGACGGCCCCGTGGCGGAGCTGGTGGTCGCGGACGAGGGGCCCGGCCTCACGCCGGAGTCCGAGACCCGTGGTTCCAGCGGGGGCGGCTCCACGGGGCTCGGCCTGTCGATCGTGCGGCGCACGGCGGAGGAGTCCGGCGGAACGGTCTCCTTCGGATCCGGCGGTCCGGGGGCCGTGGTCACCCTGCGGTGGGGCGGCTAGTCACGTCGCCCGGCACCGGCGCCCGGCCTCGGGGCTCCGCCCCGGACCCCGCGCCTCAAACGCCGGCGGGGCTGGAACGGGGGAACGCCTCCCGTACGGAGCGCGACCACCGGTTGTTCCCCAACTCGGGCCGCAGCGCCGCAAAGCCCCCGCAGTACTTCGTGAACTCGGCCGCCCGCACCCCGAACCGGTGCAGCACCCGGTCCGCCTCGGTCAGCTGCCCCCGCGTCTTCGTCTCCACGAGCACGAGCCCACCGTCCGAGCGGACCGTCCGCCCGTCGGAGAGGTCCCGCACCGCGAGCCCCGCGTCGCACGTGATCCGCTGCCCGTCGGCGACGAACGTGGCCCGCTGGTAGTCCGTGACCAGCGAGGGTTCGAGCCCGTCCGGTGCCTCGATCCCGTACGCCCCGCCGAGCACCCCGGCGAGGAAGCCCTGCTGGGCGGCGTCGAGCGGGCGCTCCTCGCCGTCGAGCCTGCGGCGGTGCTTGACGGTCTCGCCCCGCCCGTTCTTGAGCTTGATCTCGAACTGCCGCTCCCCCGTGTCCTGGTAGAGCCGCTCGCGGATCTTGTAGCGGAGCCGTCGTCCCTGCCGGTGGTCGTGGTACGTCCGCAGGTCGGCGGTGTCGTAGTAGGTGGATCTGTACGAGAACCAGCGGCGGCCGTTCACCGAGAGGGCCCGGAACGGACCCCCGGCCCGGCGCGGGTCGGTCAGCAGCGCCGCGAAGTCCTCGAAGACGTCCACCGGCACCAGATAGCTGTTGTCGTAGCGGGCCAACAGCTCTGCCCTGTTGTTCAGTTCATCGAGCGACAACGGCTTGGCGGCGAGTGCGGCGCGCCCGATGGCGCGTACGGCGGGGATCACACGGTCTCCTGGTGATAGGCGGCTGCGGTCTTCGTCGTACTGCGAGGCTCATGAAGGTCATGAGCTCCCTTGTGGGTACGAGTGGTACGTATGGGCGGCTCCGATCGTTCCCGTGCCTCCGGCTGCCGGAATCGAACTTCCACGACCATCAGATCGCGTACGTAGTCGATCTCCTGCACGGTCCAACCATGCGGCTCGCCCACGCGCCTCGCCAGTTCGGCCCGGAGCTCGTCCTCGTCGACGTGCACGGCGTCGAGGGTGACGACGGCCCGGCGGTCACGGGCGTACAGGCGGGGGTGGTCGGCCACGTAGACGACCACGAGGAGCAGCGCGGCGAGCGCGGCGGTGACGCCGAGGCCGAGTGCGCGCAGTCCGCACAGCAGCCCGAGGACCAGCGTCACGAAGTAGTACGCCACTTCCTGGTGCCGCAGCGCGTCGGAGCGCAGCCGCACGATCGACAGCACCCCGAACAGGCCGAAGCCCAGGGCGAGCCCGCCGCCCCTGCCGACCTCGCCGAGCGCGGCGACGACCGCGAACAGGGCGACGTTCAGCGCGAGGTACGCGGGCACGAGTTCGCGCCTGCGGTGTCGCGGATAGAAGATGCCGAAGGTCAGCAGGGTCACGGCCAGCAGATCCAGGCCGAGATGCGCGCCGAGCCCCGCCACGTTTGGGAGCTTGTCCATGTCCTCGACGCTACGGACGGCCGGGTTAACGCCGCGCTTGGTGACGGTTAACGATCCACGCCCGCCGGTCCGCGTCCACCGGCCCGCGCCGGCGTTCGTCAACCTGGGTAGACGCACGGAACCGTTGGGCCCGCGGGGCCCCTCTCTGTCGTATGTCCGCACTATTCTCAGTTCGTTGCACACATACCGGGGGAGGGTGGCGCGACATGGAGGGTATGCAGAGCATCGGCGCGTACCGGTTGCTCGGCCGGCTCGGCGCGGGCGGCATGGGCGAGGTGTATCTGGCGCGCTCGGAGCGGGGGCGCACGGTTGCCGTGAAGGTGGTGCGCGAAGAGCTCGCGGAGCAGGAGGAGTTCAGGAACCGCTTCCGGCAGGAGGTGGCGGCCGCACGGCGGGTCGGGGGCGCCTGGACGGCTCCGGTGCTGGACGCGGACACGGACGCGGACATTCCCTGGGTGGCGACGGGGTACGTGGCGGGGCCCAGCCTCCAGCAGGTCGTCTCGCACGACTACGGCGCGCTGCCCGAGCGTTCGGTGCGCATCCTCGCGGGCGGTCTCGCGCAGGCGCTCAAGGACATCCACGCGGCGGGCATCGTCCACCGCGACCTGAAGCCGTCGAACGTGCTGATGACCATCGACGGTCCGCGCGTCATCGACTTCGGCATAGCCCGCGCCCTTGAGACGGTCACGGACGGCGGGCTCACGCGCACCGGGGCGCTGGTCGGCTCGCCCGGTTTCATGGCGCCCGAGCAGGTGCGCGGCGACCGGATCACTCCGGCGTGCGACGTGTTCTGCCTGGGTTCCGTGCTCGCGTACGCGGCGTCGGGGCAGCTGCCGTTCCGTACGTCCAACAGCGGGGTGCACGCCCTGATGTACCGGATCGCCGAGGAGCCGCCCGAGCTGACGGACCTGCCGGAGGGGTTGCAGGACCTCGTCCGCGACTGCCTGCACAAGCAGCCGGGCGACCGGCCCACGCTCGACGAGATCATGGAACTCACCGGCGTGGAGGGCACGCTGGGCGACGGCGGCCGCACCCGCGACCCGTGGCTGCCGGGGGCCCTCGTCGCACAACTGGCGCGGCACGCGGCCAAGTTGCTCGACACGGAGAACCCGGAGCGCACGGCGCAGGTCGCCCCGCCCGATCCGCCGCCCGCTGCTCCCCCGCCGCCCGGCACCCCCGGCGCGACGCCGCTGAACCACCTGCCGACGGTGGTCGCCCACGAGACCCCGCCGGCCCCCGCGCCCCCGCCTCAGTACGGCTATCCGCACCCGCACCCGTCGCAGCCCCTGCCGCCCGCCTACGGCCATCCGCCCGGCGGCTGGGGCCAGACCCCGCCCTACGGCCCGCCGCCGCCCGGGCCCCGGCGCCGCAGCCGCTCCACTCCCGCGCTCATCGTGGTCGCGCTGATCGTGGCGCTCGGGGCGGGCGGCTCCGTGTACGCGCTGATGAAGGGCGGGGAGAAGCCGTCGGGACGCACCGACGGCAAGGCCTCCCCCACGGCCTCCGCGGTCTCGGCGCCGCCCTCGTCCCCCGCCGGGACCTCTCCCGGCCAGGAGGCGTCCACGGCGCGGGAGGAGTCCCCGAAGCTCGCGGCGGGCGACGTCCCCACCGAGTTCCTCGGCACGTGGAACAGCGCGATCGACAACGCGCTGGGCCACCACCCGCGCATCATGACGCTCCGGCAGGGCGCGTCCGGCGACACGGTCCTCTCCCTGACGGCGGACGGCTACCAGCGCGACGGCTCCCCGTACCACTGCGTCTTCCAGGGCCGGCTGGAGTCGGCGACCGCGGCCGAGATACGGATCGGCCCCACCGTCCCGACGACGGCCCAGCCCAGCGCGGCCTGCACCCCGGGCGAATCGAGCACGGTCACGCTCCTGTCCGACGGCAGGCTGAGGCGCGCCATGGCGGGCGCGAAGCCACTGACGTACGACAAGGCGGGCTGAGGCGGACGCACGAGCGCCCCGGCCCGCCGAAGCGGACCGGGGCGCTCAGGCCGAAGGCGGCCTACAGGAACGAGTTGATCTCGATCGTCTCGTCGCGGCCGGGGCCGACGCCGATCGCCGAGATCGGGGCGCCGGACATCTCCTCCAGCGCCTTCACGTACGCCTGCGCGTTCTTCGGGAGGTCCGCGAAGGTCTTCGCCTTCGTGATGTCCTCCGACCAGCCCGGCAGGTACTCGTAGACCGGCTTCGCGTGGTGGAAGTCGGTCTGCGAGTAGGGCAGCTCCTCGACGCGCTTGCCGTCGATCTCGTACGCGACGCAGACCGGGATCTGCTCCCAGCCGGTGAGCACGTCGAGCTTCGTCAGGAAGAAGTCGGTGAGGCCGTTGACGCGCGTCGCGTAGCGGGCGATCACCGCGTCGAACCAGCCGCAGCGGCGGTCACGGCCGGTGGTGACACCGCGCTCGCCGCCGATCCGGCGCAGGTCCTCGCCGTCCTGGTCGAACAGCTCGGTCGGGAACGGGCCCGCGCCGACGCGGGTCGTGTAGGCCTTGAGGATGCCGATGACGCGGCTGATCTTCGTCGGGCCCACGCCCGCACCCGTGCAGGCACCGCCCGCGGTCGGGTTCGACGAGGTCACGAAGGGATACGTGCCGTGGTCGATGTCGAGGAGCGTGCCCTGGCCGCCCTCGAACAGGACGACCTTGTCGTCGTCGAGCGCGTCGTTGATCACCAGGGTGGTGTCGGCGACGTAGCCCTTGATCTTGTCGGCGTAGCCGAGCAGCTCCTCGACCACCTGCTGCGCCTCGATGGCGCGGCGGTTGTAGAGCTTCGTCAGGAGCTGGTTCTTGACCTCGAGGGCCGCCTCGACCTTCTGGGTGAGGATCGACTCGTCGTAGAGGTCCTGGACGCGGATGCCGACACGGTTGATCTTGTCCGCGTAGGTCGGGCCGATGCCGCGGCCCGTGGTGCCGATCTTCCGCTTCCCGAGGAAGCGTTCCGTCACCTTGTCCACCGTCACGTTGTACGGCGTGATGATGTGCGCGTTTCCGCTGAGCAGGAGCTTCGACGTGTCGACGCCGCGCTCGTTCAGACCGCTCAGCTCGGAGAGCAGGACCGACGGGTCGACGACGACACCGTTCCCAATGACCGGCGTGCACTCCGGGGAGAGGATTCCGGAAGGGAGGAGATGCAGCGCGTACTTCTGGTCGCCCACGACAACCGTGTGGCCGGCGTTGTTGCCGCCCTGGTAGCGCACTACATAGTCCACGGATCCACCGAGCAGGTCGGTGGCCTTTCCCTTGCCTTCGTCACCCCACTGAGCACCGAGCAGCACAAGTGCGGGCACAGGCGTACACCCCTTCCGGGCGGGGCATGTCCAAGGTCAGGGGCCGTGGCCGCGGCGGTGCGGCGTGCCTTCGTAAGCCTTGGGGTGCCCCGGAATAGACGAAGCCCCTGGCGCAATAGCGCAAGGGGCTCTTGCACAAAGATGCTACCCGAGGAAGCGAGGCAAGGCCGAGGTGGCGGCTTTGGACCATCCATCTGACCATGCGGACGACGCGAGCCAGGGGCTGTCGCGACAGCTGTTGGTGATCGTCGATCCGGCCGCGATGCGCGCCGACGGGGAGTCCGTGCGGATCGCCAAGGACGTGTTGTGCGCGGGTTCCACGGCGAAGGTGTGCCTTCCGGAAGGCCCCGCGGAATTCGCGAAAGCGCTGGCCAAACGGGGTGCGAGGCGCCCCGTCGTGGTCGGTGACGACCGGGCGCTGCTGCGCGCGGTCTCGCTGCTCCACCGGGAGCGGGAGCTGGCCGGGGCGGTGTTCTCGATGGTGCCGGTGGGCGCCGCGGTCTCGCTCTCGCGGTCACTCGGCGTGCCCGGCGGCACGGTCGAGGCGGCGCGCGCCGCGCTCGACGGGACGGAGCGACGGCTCGATCTGTTGGTTGACGACAGCGACGGAGTGGTGCTGGGGGACCTTCGGATCCCACCGGTTTCGGCCATTGACGCCGACCCGGACGGGACCGGTCCGCCGTGGCTGCGGACGTGCCGGTCGCTGGTGCGCAGCCTCGCGGCGCGGCCCGCGCGCCCGGCGGTCCAGGAGGCGGGTCAGCCCGCGCGGCTCCGGGTCGAGGCGGACGGGGTGACGCTCGTCGATCTGGACCAGCCGGTGGAGGGCGTCTCGGTGGGGCCCGCCACCGGCACCGGGCTGGCGCGGGTGGAGGTGCGGCCCGCGGCGGAGGACGCGGCGGTCGCCCCGCTGACCGCCAGGGCCAGGACGATCACCGTGACCGGCAGCGACTTCCGCTACCGGGCGGACTCGGTGACGATCGGCGGCCCGGTGCGCAGACGTACGTGGACGGTGCGCACCGGGGCCTGGCGGCTGGCGCTCCCCTGAGTCAGGCCCTGCGGCGGCGGATCGCCGTCACCGTAAGGGTGCCGAGGGCCACGGCCAGGGCGGCCCCGCCCGCCACCCACAGCGCGGTGCTCGAGCTGCCGGTCTCGGCGAGGTGGTCGCCGGGCGGCGTGGACGCGCCGCCTCCGGTCGGGGGTGTCGTGCCGGAGGGCGTGGGGGTCGGGGGCGACGTGTCGCTCGGGGTCGGGGTCGGGGTCGCAGAGGTGGGCGGCGGCGAGGTGGGCGGGGTCTTCGCGAAGGCGTTGGTCACGACGACCGCGGCGGACTCGCCCTCCCGGACCGGGAACGGCTCGCCCAGCGTGACCGTTCTCGGCTCCCCGCCGTCCACGGTGATCTGGGCCGAGGTCTGCGCGGTGACCTGGTCACCGGCTCCGGAGCGCGGTTCCTCGACGGTGCACGTGGTGTCCGCGTCGAACCGGTGCCGCTCCAGCGCGCCGGATTCCTCACCGGCCGCGACGTCCAGCGCGTCCTCGGTGCCGTCGGCGCAGACGAGGGTGAGGTGCGCCGGGTCGGGGCGCAGCCCCTGGTCGCCGGTGGTGCGCTTGGTGACGTCGAGGGTCCCGATCTTCACGAAGCGGTTGGTGAACCGGCAGGTGGGACGCGGGTTCCCGGCGGTGAGCACGAGCTGCACGGTGCCCTGGTCGGTATTCACGTCGGAGCCCGCCGCGCCGCAGTCGGCATCGGTCATTTCCCAGTGCCCCGCGGCGGTGGGCGGCGGCAGGAATTCCTGCACGGTGTACCGAGTGCGGTCGTCGACCGTCAGCTCGTCGGCGGCAGGTCCCGTGCCGTCCTCGGGGTGCGCGGTCGCGGCGACGCCCTCGGTGTCGGTGGTGGCGGTGGACCGGTGGGTGGTGGCGTCCCTGAGCCGGCCGAGCGGGTGCGCGGTGACGCCGTAGGCGAAGGTGCCGGTGCCGCCCTCGGTGACCTTCTCGATGTTGATGGCGCCGCCGGGGGTGAACTTGTTGGTGAGCAGGCACGTCGAGTCGTCGACGGAGGGCAGGTCGTACGTGGCGTGCCAGGTGCCGTTGGGCGCGTCCTTGGTGGCGTCGCCCTTGGTGATCCTCACGTCCTTGCCGTTGCAGTTCAGGCCGACCAGGTCCCAGCTGCCGGTGCCGTCGGAGTCCGGGATCGCTTCGTCGATCGCGTACCGGCCCGGCGTCGCGCCGTCCGGTGCCTGCACGACGGTGACGGGCACGCCCTCACGATTGGTGGTGACGGGGCCCACGGCCAGTGGCTCCGAACTGGAGGGTGGTCGCACGTCGATGTCGAAGGTGCCGGTGCCGCCGATCGACTCCTTCTCGATCAGCGCCTTCCCAGTGGTTCTGGTGTTGGTGTACGTGCAGGTCACGGTGTCGCCCGCAGCGAGCACGACGCTGGCGGCCCCGGCCGAGTCCCGGGTGACCTGACTGGTGCCCTCGCTGCCGTCGGCCGCCACGATGGTGCAGTCGGGCATGGTCGGCGGGGACCAGCCGCTGCCGGACGGGACGAACTCCTTGAACGTCCAGGGTGTGCTGCCCGCCGCCCGTACGAAGGTCTCCGAATCCGACTTCTGTGCCGATGAGTTGAGCACGAAGTCGTTGGTGCCGTCGCTGTTGGTGTCGCCGTACGACACGTTTCCGTCGAAGCGGAAGTCGCCCTCGCCAGGAGTGCCGTCCGCCACCTTCTTGACCACCTTGATGGTGCCGGCGTCCGGCGGGGGTGTGATCGCGTAGTAGTAGCAGAAGACGTGCCGGGTGCCGGACGGGAAGGCCACGTACTCGACGTTGTCGCCGTTGATGGAGTCCTGCGCGCAGCGCAGCGCGCCGAAGCCGTACTGCTCCTGCTTCCCGTTCAGCGGCTGGGACTTGGTGCCGCCCTGGGCGATCAGGCTCGAACCGGCGCCGATCTCCTGGCTGTTGAGGTTCACGGTGACCGCGCCTTCGAGGGTGCGGCCGGTGTCATTGCCCTGGGCGTCGAGTTCGGGAGCGCTCGACTTCGTGGTGATGTTCTGCCGGATCGGGCTGGTGACCGTGCTCAGGTTCTGCGAGGCGGAGGACTTGCCGGTGATGCCGGTGCCGGTGGACATGGTCCAGTCGGACAGCGGTTCGCACGGCGGCAGCGGGGTGCCGGATGCCTCCTTCTGCGCCGAGACGGCTTCTCCCGACGCGTAGTTGGAGTCGGGGCCGAGGTCGCGCAGCGACTCCTGGACGTTGTTGCGGGCCTTGTTGGCCATGACGTCGGAGTACTCGGGGCACTGGCGGGCCACGAAGGTGACCGACAGGGGGTTCTGCGCGGCGGCCGCGGACGCCCGCCCTCCGGTGGGGCCGAGGGCCGTCAGGAGGCAGGCGAGCACCAACAGCGCGCCGAGCGCCGGCCCTCCCCACCGCGCGATCGCCGACCGGGACGCCACGCACATACCGCTCCACCCGCCTGTCCATACTCTGATGCGATTACCGTCAAAAACGGCATATCGCTTTCGCGGCGCGCCCCCAAGCAACGAGGCCGGAGCGCCTGCGGGTGGGGCCGGAGGGTCCTACGTTTGGCGGAGCAGCGGGGCGCTCAGCCCAGGTCGAGCGTCTTGCGGTGTTCGCGCCAGCGGTCCATCAGCCCCGCCAGCTCGCCCTGGACGAACTCGAAGAAGGCCAGGGTCTCCGCCATCCGACGGCCCGCGGGGGTGTCGGGGCCGAGGCTGTCGCGGCCCTCGCGCAGCGCGTCCTCCCAGCGCTTGAGGACGCTGTCCCGGCTGCCGAGCGCCTCGTACCACTGGTTGTCGTGCACCCGGAACAGATCGCGGCGCGTGCCGGGCTCGCGCTCGCGCGTGACCATGTGCTGCTGGGTCAGATAGCGCACCGCCCCGGACACCGCGGCCGGGCTGACCTGGAGCCTGCTGCCGAGCTCGGCGGAGGTGAGGGCGCCGGAGTCGGAGGCGAGCAGGGCCGCGAAGACGCGGGAGGGCATCCGCGCCATGCCGGCCTCGACGAGCTGGGCGGCGAAACGCTCGACGAACCGGGACCTGGCCTCCTCGGCCGCCCGCGCCTGCGCCTCGTCCTTGCCCTGCGTGCCCATGTCCCGATCCTCTCCCCTTGCCCGGCCTGCGAGAACAGTTTATACGCTTCCTTAACTTCACAAATTTGTGAAGCGCGCGTAGCTTCAAAATCATGACGAAGGCAATCACGGTCTCCGGACTGCACAAGTCGTTCGGCAGGACCCACGCGCTCGACGGACTCGACCTCGACGTCGAGGCCGGCGAGGTGCACGGCTTCCTCGGTCCGAACGGGGCGGGGAAGTCCACCACCATCCGCGTCCTGCTCGGCCTGCTGCGCGCCGACTCCGGCGCCGTGCAGCTGCTCGGCCGCGACCCCTGGGCCGACGCCGTGGAACTGCACCGCAAGGTCGCCTACGTACCCGGCGACGTGACGCTGTGGCGCAACCTCAGCGGCGGCGAGGTCATCGACCTCTACGGGCGCCTGCATCAGGGGGGCAGCGCGAAGCGCTTCGGTTGGGGTGGTGGCGGGCGACGGGCGGGAGGCCTCGACAAGAAGCGCAGGGCCGAGCTGATCGAGCGCTTCGAACTCGACCCGACGAAGAAGGGCCGCACGTACTCGAAGGGCAACCGGCAGAAGGTCGCCCTCGTCGCCGCCTTCGCCGCGACCGACATCGACGTGCTCATCCTCGACGAGCCCACCTCCGGCCTCGACCCGCTGATGGAGGAGGTCTTCCAGGCTTACGTCGAGGAGGCCACGCGCGAGCACGGGCAGACGGTGCTGCTGTCCTCGCACATCCTCAGCGAGGTGGAGGAGCTGTGCGACCGCGTCAGCATCATCCGCAAGGGCGTGACCGTCGAGAGCGGTTCGCTGGCCGAGCTGCGGCATCTGACGCGGACCAGCGTGACCGCCGAACTGGCGGGCCCGCCGGACGGGTTGGCCGGCCTGCCCGGCGTGCACGATCTCGACGTCCAGGGGAACCGGGTCAAGCTCCAGGTCGACACCGACAAGCTCGACGCCGTGCTGCGCTCGCTCACGGACTCCGGCGTGCGGTCCCTCACCAGCACCCCGCCCACCCTGGAGGAGCTGTTCATGCGGCACTACCAGGAGGACGTCCGCACGCCCGAGGCGGCGGTGTCGCGATGACCGCCCTGGTGAGCGACGGCCGCTACGTGTCGCGGACCGGCGGCGCCCGGCACCTCGCGGGCACCGGGACGCTGCTGCGGCTCGCGCTGCGGCGCGACCGCGTGATGATGCCCGTATGGATCGCCATCACCGCCGTGATGGTCGTGTCGATGCCGAACACGCTGAAGTCGGTGTGGCCGACGGCCGCCGAGCGGGCCGACATCGCGGCGTCCATGAACACCAACGGCTCGATGCGCGCCATGTACGGGCCGGTCTTCGGGGACTCGCTCGGCGCGCTCACGGCCTGGCGCGGGGGCACGTTCGCCGCGGTCTTCGCCGCGATCATGAGCCTGCTCGTCGTCGTACGGCACACCCGGGACGAGGAGGAGAGCGGGCGGCAGGAGCTGGTGTCGTCGGCGATGGTGGGGCGGCGCGCACCGCTGACCGCCGCGCTGCTCGCGGCCCTGGTCGCCAACGGGGTGCTCGCGCTGGTCGTCGCGGGCGGACTGTCCGCACAGGGCGGCGCGGGGGCACTCGCCCTCGGACTGGCGATCGGCGGCTGCGGAATGGCGTTCGCGACGATGGCCGCGATCGTCGCCCAGTTCACGGAGAGCGCGCGGCTCGCGCGCGGACTGACCTCCGCGCTGCTCGGCGTGGCCTTCGTGCTGCGGGCGGCGGGCGACTCGGGCACGAACGACGGCTCGTCGCCGCTCACCTGGATCTCGCCGATCGGCTGGGTCGAGAACATGCGGGCCTTCGCCGACGAGCGCTGGTGGGTGCTGGGGCTCTTCCTCGCCGCCGTCGTGATCCAGGGCGTGGTGGGCTACGAGCTGGCGGGACGCCGCGACATCGGCATGAGCTTCCTGCCGACCCGGCCGGGACCCGCCGAAGGCCGCCTCGGCTCGGCGGGCGCGCTGGCCTGGCGGTTGCAGCGGGGCAGCGTGACCGGCTGGTCGATCGGTTTCCTCGCGGCCGGTGTCGTCTTCGGCGGGATGACCGAGGGGGCGGCCGATCTGGTCGGCGACAGCGCGAACACCAAGGAGATCATCGAGCGGATGGGCGGCCACTCCGGCATCACCGACGCCTTCCTCGGCACGATGGTCGGCATGCTCGGGATGGTCGCCGCGCTCTACGTCGTGCAGGCGGTGCTCCGGCTGAACGGCGAGGAGACCTCGCAGCGGGCCGAACCGGTCCTCGCGAACGCGGTGGGCCGGATCGCCTGGGCCGGCGGCCACCTGGTGATCGCCTTCGCGGGCGCCGCGCTGATCATGCTGCTCGGCGGGGTCGGCCTCGCGGTCGGGTACGGCAAGGAGTTCGGCCCGGTCGTCGGCGCCTGCCTGGTCCAGCTCGCCGCGATCTGGACGCTCGGCGGGGTGGCCGTGCTGCTGTACGGGGTGTGGCCCCGGGCGGCCGTCGCCGCGTGGGCGGCGGCGGGCGCGGCGCTCCTCATCGGCTGGATCGGCCCGGCGCTGAAGCTGCCGCAGGCGGTCATGGACGTCTCGCCGTTCGGTCATCTGCCGAAGCTGCCGGGCGGGGACATGGCGTGGCAGCCGGTGCTGGTGGAGACCGCGCTGACCGTGGTGTTCGTGGTCGTCGGCCTGATCGGGCTGCGCCGCCGGGACCTGTCCACCTGAGGCGCCGACCGCCCGGGCCGAAACCGGCGCCGGACCGTGTGCGTCCTGCTCGACATGGGACAACGCACTCAGGGAGCGCTCGGCTGCCTCACGGCCCTCGTCGGGCTCGGCGCCGGTTTCGCCGTCTGGACAGCCCTCGCGGACGGGCGGCTCCACCGGTTCGAGCAGGGCCCGGACTGGCGGGTGCTCTACGTCGGGCTTCCGGTGTGCCTCGGCGGCGGCATGCTCGCCGGAACCCTGGCCGGGGTCCTGCTGCACCGTCTCCTCAGAGCTCGACGCGCAGCCCCTCAAGACCCCGAATGACGAAGTTCGGCTTGCGCCGCGGCTCGGCGGCAGGCCGCAGCGTCGGCGCCCGGGTGAGCAACGCCTTCATGGAAGCGGCGAGTTCGATCCGGGCGAGCGGGGCGCCGATGCAGTAGTGGATGCCCGCCGAGAAGGAGATGTGCGGGTTGTCGGCGCGGGTCAGGTCCAGGCGGTCCGGGTCGGTGAAGACCGCCGGGTCGTGGTTGGCCGAGCCGAACAGGAGCGCCACCTCGGAGCCGACCGGGATCGTGGTGCCCGCGACCTCGATCTCGTCGAGCACCCAGCGTTCGAAGAGCTGGAGCGGGGTGTCGTAGCGCATCAGCTCCTCGACCGCGGAGGGGATCAGCGAGTGGTCCGCGCGCAGCGCCGCCAGCTGCTCCGGGTGCCGGAACAGGGCCCACCAGCCGTTCACGGTCGCGTTCACCGTGGCCTCGTGTCCCGCGTTGAGGAGCAGGACACAGGTGGAGATCATCTCCTGCTCGGTGAGCCGGGCCCCGTCCTCGTCGTCGCGGGCGGCGATGAGCCCCGAGATCAGGTCGTCGGCGGGGCGGGCGCGCCGGCCGGCGATCAACTCCCGCAGATATTCAGTGAATTCGAGCGACGCGGTGACCGCGGCCCGCGCCGTCTCCTCCGCCGGATTCAGCTCGTACATCCCGCAGATCGCCGCCGACCAGGGCCGCAGCGGCGCCCGGTCGGCTTCGGGGATGCCGAGCATTTCGGCGATGACGGCCACGGGGAGCGGTTCGGCGACGGCCGTGAGCAGGTCGCCGCCGCCGTCGGCCACCAGACCGGCGACGAGTTCGTCCGCCAACTTCTCGACGTAACGCTGGAGTTGCCGCACCGTGCCCGGCGTGAACGCCTTCGAGACCAGGCGGCGGATGCGCGTGTGGTCCGGGGGCTCCAGGTCGAGCATGCCGTGGTCGTTGAGCGTGTGGAACGGCTCGTGCTCGGGCGGCGGCGCCGTGCGGCCGAAGTCCTCGTGCGCGTACCGGTGCTGGTAGGTGCGGCCGAGGCGGCGGTCCCGCAGGAGCGCCGAGACGTCGGCGTGGTGCGGGATCAGGTACTGGTTCGACGACTCGAACCAGTGCACCCGGCCGGCCTCGCGCAGGGCTGCGTAGGCGGGGTACGGGTCGGCGACGAAGGCCTGGGACCAGGGGTCGAACGATTCCACGAGCGCGTCCATGCACGGACGCTAACCGCGCTCACCCCGGCGTGACCAGACGTGCCTCGTACGCGAACACCGCCGCCTGCGTCCGGTCGCGCAGGCCCAGCTTCACCAGCACCCGGCTCACATGCGTCTTGATCGTCGACTCGGCGACCACGAGCCGCTCGGCGATCTCGATGTTCGACAGGCCCTGCGCGATCAGGACGAGCACCTCCGTCTCGCGCTCGGTCAGCTCCCCGTACGCGCCCGCCTGCCGCGACGCCGGGAACCTCGGCGCCTCGGCCAGCTTGGCGAACTCGGTGATCAGCCGGCGGGTCACGGTCGGCGCGAGAAGCGCCTCCCCGCTCGCCACCACCCGTACGCCGTCGGCGAGTTCACGGGCCGAGGCGTCCTTGAGGAGGAACCCAGAGGCCCCCGCCCGCAGCGCCTGGTACACGTACTCGTCCAGGTCGAAGGTGGTCAGCACGAGCACCTTCGTGCCGGCGTCCGCCGCGACGATCTCGCGGGTCGCCTCGATGCCGTTCAGCTCCGGCATGCGGATGTCCATCAGGACGACGTCGGGGCGCAGCTCACGGACCTTCGCGATCGCCTCCACGCCGTTGACCGCCTCGCCGACGACCTCGAAGTCCGGCATGGCGTTCAGCAGCACCGAGAAGCCCTCGCGGACCATCATCTGGTCGTCGGCGACCAGCACACTGATCACGCCTCGTCCTCCGTTCCGGTGGCAGCGGCGGCGACGGGGATGAACACCGTGACCTCGTACCCGCCGTCGGCCGTCTGCGCCGCCGTCATCTCGCCGTCGAGCATGGACACCCGCTCCCGCATGCCCGTAATGCCGTGCCCCGCACCGGGGCTGGGCTTCACCAGTCCGGTCGACGGGCCGTTGACGATCCGGAGGCCGAGGCCCCCGAGGACGTAACTCACCTCGACCACGGCCTGCGCGCCCGGCGCATGCCGCAGCGTGTTGCTCAGCGCCTCCTGCACGATCCGGTACGCCGACAGCTCGACGCCCTGCGGCAGCTCACGGACCGCGCCCGTCACCGTCCTGGTCACGGTCAGGCCCGCCTCCCGCACGTTCTCCAGGAGCTTGTCGAGGTCGGCGAGGGTCGGCTGCGGGGCGTCCGGCGCCTCGTAGTCCTCGGCCCGTACGACACCCAGGACCCGGCGCAGCTCGGTCAGCGCCGCCACCGCGTTCTCCCGGATCGTGACGAAGGCCTGCTCCAGCTCGGGCGGCGGGTTCTCGACGCGGTAGGGCGCCGCCTCCGCCTGGATCGCCACCACCGACATGTGGTGCGCCACCACGTCGTGCAGCTCGCGCGCGATGTTCGTGCGCTCCTCCAGGAGCGTGCGCCGGTCCCGCTCGACGGCGGTGACCGTGCGCTCCTGGACGACCTGGCGCTGCGCCGTGCGGTTGACCTGGACGAGCGCGACGATCGCGACCGCGATGCCGGAGAGCACCGCCATCGGGATCGCGATGCCGCCCTGGATACCGCCGAAGAGCGCCGCGGAGAGCAGCGAGTACAGCGTGGACAGCGCCCACATCCAGGCCGCCGTACGCGGCCGGGTGCGCGCCGCGACCACCATCATCACGACCGTGTGGCCCAGGATGCTGCCGCCCGACCACGGGTAGAGGTCGTCGCTCGTCGCCACCACGAGGACGGGGGCCGCGAGGAGCGAGAGCCACCAGGCGAGGACCGGCCGGAGCAGGGTCAGCGCCACCGGCACCGCGACCACGAGCCCGGCGATCACGGCGAAGACGCTGTCGTCGAGGGCGCCGTAGCTCGCCATGCCCGTGATCAGCGTGAGGAGGGCCAGGCCCAGCACGACGGCGTGCGGGAAGAGACCCAGGTGCTCGCGGACGCGGTCCGGGAACAGCCGGGCCCACGGCCCGTCGGTGCCCGCCCGGGGCAGCGGCCGGTAGGCGCGCACGTCCCGGAACAGGTCCTCGCGCAGCCCCCGCAGCGCCGATGTGGCGAGACTGAACTCGGGGCTGCGCTCGCGCGGGGCCCCGATGGTGGTCGTGTCGGTCATGGCCCTCACGGTAGGTCGCGGCGGTGGCCCGCCGCGTCCGCACGGAGGAGGGTTCGACGGCGTCCGTCGCAAGTACTATGCGCCCGCGCCGGGCCGGGCGCGCGGGCTCACCAGGCCAGTTGGGCGATCTCCTCCGCGACCACCGCGCAGGCGTCCGCCGCCGGGTCGATCAGCGGGAAGTGGCCGACGTCCTCCAGGAACGTGACACCCACGACCTCACCGGCCTTCGCCGCCGCGTCCGCGTACGCCTCGGCCAGCGCGAACGGCACGGTCGTGTCCGTACGCCCCTGCACCACGGTCGTCGCGACACCCGTCGGCAGCAGCTCAGCGGGGTCCGCGTACGGACGCCGCTCGTCGAACAACTCCTTGATGCCGCCCAGGAGTTGGACGGGCGCACCGGCGCAGACCCCCAGCTCCTCGGCGAGCGTGAAGCCCACGAGCGGCGCGAGGGCGACGACACCGCGCAGCGCCGCCGAGTCCGGGGTGCGCCACGGCGCGCCCTCCGGCAGCACGTGCCGGGCGCCCGCCCACAGCGCGAGCTGGCCGCCCGCCGAGTGCCCGGTGACGACGGTGCGCCGCGGGTCGGCCGCCGGCAGGTGCTCGGCGGCGAGCTCGGGCATCGAGTCGAGCGCGGTCGCCACGTCGTCGAAGGTCTCCGGCCAGCGCCCCGCGACGGGACCCTCGACGCCCTGGTGCGGCACGGAGCTTCCCCGCCGGTACTCGACGTTGGCGACGGCGTACCCGCGCCGGGCGAGGTAGTCGCAGAACGGGGTCATGTACTGCCGGTCGTACGGCGCCCGCCACGCGCCGCCGTGCAGGACCACGATCAGCGGGGCCGCCGTCGACCCGTCCCTCGGGGCGTAGAAGTCGACGATCTGATCCGGGTGATCGCCGTACGCGGCGCTGACGTCCGGCGGCGCCGCGGGATGCGAGAAGGCCGACGCCTCCTCCGCCTCCGCGCGGGCGGCGCCCGACTTGTCGGGGTCTGGCATGCTCCAACCTCTCGACATCGTGCGTAAGTTGATGAAATGCGAACGAACCGGCGGGCAGCCGGTGAGTTGCGGGTATGCGGACGCTACCAGGCCCGTGACGTGCGTCAACACGCACAGTGACCGCGCGAACGGGCCGCCCGCCGCGACGCTCGACGCGGCGGACGACCCGTCCTGTTGCCTGTGTCCGGCCGCTAGCCCAGCTCCCGCGCCAGGACCCGCCCGGCCCGCTCCACGTCAGCGAAGGACAGATACAGCGGCGTGAACCCGAAGCGCAGGATGTCCGGCGCCCGGAAGTCGCCGACGACGCCCGCCGCGATCAGCCGGCCCATCACGTCCCCCGCGTCCGCGCACCGCAGCGCCACCTGACTGCCCCGCTCCCCGTGCGCGGCGGGCGTCACCGTCTCGACCCGGCCCTCGGGGACGTACGCCTCGACGCACTCCAGGAAGAAGTCCGTCAGGGCGAGGGACTTGGCACGCACCGCGTCGACCGACACGTCGGGCCGCGTCCAGACCTCCAGGGCGGCCTCCAGCGCCAGCATCGACAGGATGTCCGGCGTACCGACCCGGCCCCGTACGACACCGTCCGCCGCCTCGTACTCGGAGCGCATCCCGAACGGCTCGGCGTGCGAGTTCCACCCCGGCAGCGGTGAGTCGAAGGCCGCCTGGTGCTCGCCGCGCACATACAGGTACGCGGGCGAACCCGGCCCGCCGTTCAGGAACTTGTACGTGCAGCCGACGGCGAGGTCCACGCCGTGCGCGTCGAGCCCGACCGGCAGCGCGCCCGCACTGTGGCACAGGTCCCACACTGAGACCGCGCCCGCCGCGCGGACCGCCGCCGTCAGCGACGGCAGGTCGTGCAGCCGCCCGGTGCGGTAGTCCACCTGGTTCAGCAGCACCGCCGCCGTACGCGGCGACAGCGCGCCCTGCACCTCGCCCGGCTCCACGGCCCGCACCGAACAGCCCGTCAGCCGGGCGGCGGAGGCGGCGATGTAGCCGTCCGTGGGGAACGTCGCGGCGTCGACGAGGATCTCGTCGCGCCCCGCCTCCGGACCGCCCGCGAGACGCACCGCGCCCACAAGTGCCTTGAAGACATTGACACTTGTGGAGTCGCCGACCACGATCTGCCCGGCCGCCGCGCCCACGAGCGGGGCGATCAGATCGCCGATCCGCTCGGGCGCGGTCCACCACCCGGACTCGGTCCAGGACCTGATCCGCAGCTCGCCCCACTGCCGCCGTACGACGTCGTCGACCCGCCCCGGCACGTTCGCGGGCAGCGCGCCCAGCGAGTTCCCGTCCAGGTAGACGCCGTCGTCGTCGAGCACGAAGTCGCCGCGCACGCCCGCGAGCGGGTCCTTCGCGTCCAGTTCGCGCGCCCGCTCGTACAGATCAGACATGGGACCTCGCCGTCCACAGCTCGGGGAACACGTTGTTCCGTGCCCGCTTCTCCAACCAGGCGACACCGGCGGAGCCGCCCGTGCCCGTCTTGGCGCCCATGGCGCGCCGCGTGGCCACCAGATGGTCGTTGCGCCAGCGCCACACCAGTTCGGCCACGTCCGTCAGCGCCTCGCCGAGCCGTGCGAGTTCGTCGTGCTCGTCCCCGGCGTACAGGCGCGTCCACACGCCCTCGACCTCGGGCGACGGCTCGTACCTCAGCGACACGTCACGGTCGAGGACGGCGCGCGGCACCGGGTGGCCGCGCCGGGCGAGCAGCCGCAGCACCTCGTCGTACAGGCTCGGCTCGTGCAGCGCCTTCTCCAGCTCGGCGTGCACCCGCGGCGCGCCGCGGTGCGGCACCAGCATCGACGCCGACTTCTCGCCGAGCAGGAACTCCATGCGCCGGTACATCGCCGACTGGAATCCGCTGCCCTCGCCGAGCGCGGACCGGTACGAGTTGAACTGGGCCGGAGTGAGCTGGGCGAGCGGCCGCCACGAGGCGTTGAGCGCCTCCAGCTCGCGCACGGAACGCTTCAGGGCCGCCACCGCGGTCGGCACGTCGTCGGTGCCGAGGGCGCGGGCCGCGGTCTCCCACTCGTGCACGACGACGGTGAACCACAGCTCCATGACCTGGGTCGTGACCAGGAAGACCATCTCGCCGGGATCGTCCGAGCGAAGGTGCTGGAGGTGGGTGAGCACGTCCGCCTGTACGTAGTCCTCGTACGGGGTCGTGCCCGCGAAGTCGAGATGCGGGGTGGCAGGCGCTTCGGCCTCGTGATCCGCGTCGTGGGACATCGCTGTCTCCTGTTGTGTACTCCGGGTAGCGGTCCGCCCTGCCGTTACCGGCACGGGGCCCCGGTCCCCACGTGCATCCTCCGTAATCGTCCCCGCAAACGGCAAGGCCCGCCCGATCACGACGGACCGGCGGGCCTTGACGGGGCAGGAAGGGCTCAGGTCAGCGTCTGCGCCGCCGACTCCGAGGAGTCCTTCAGGAACTGTGTGCAGCGCTCGTACTCCGCCTGCTCGCCGATCTCGCCCGCGGCCCTCGCGAGGGCGTGCAGCGCGCGCAGGAAGCCGCGGTTGGGCTCGTGCTCCCAAGAGATTGGCGGAACTTGTGCCCCTAATGCGGGTTGCCCTGGGAGGGTCGGAGCATGACCGAGCAGGAATGGCTGGACAGCGTGGCAGCTCAGTTGCCGGAGCGGGATCTGGAGTGGGTGCTGGACCTCGCCCGGATCTGCTCGACGAAATGGACGGCGGACAAGGCCCCGACGGGAGAGGCGGTCGCTGCGCTTGGCGGCTGCTCGGACTCACTAGACGATACGGAATCGGCAGTGCACCAGGGCACGTCCGCTGCGGCCGACGGCATCTGAAGTCACGGTCTGGCACTCGGCCCACTTCCCGACACTCCTGTGGAGCCCACACCCAAATGCAACGGATTGAAAGTGTCCGCGATCTTGTGCTGGGTGGTCGCGGGCGCTGATTCATTGTCCG
The DNA here is from genome assembly GCF_054963755.1 of Streptomyces sp. EDA2-14. Taxonomy (NCBI): domain Bacteria; kingdom Bacillati; phylum Actinomycetota; class Actinomycetes; order Kitasatosporales; family Streptomycetaceae; genus Streptomyces; species Streptomyces sp. EDA2-14. Next base: position 5,822 of record NZ_JBUEGE010000016.1, on the reverse strand, counting down.
GAAACACCTGGTCAGACAGCTATTGCTGGATGGCTGGGTCTACCGCGTGACGGGCTGTGGGGGCACGTCCGCTCATGCATGGCGGACCGCCCTCACAGGGAGAACAGCACTTCCTGGTAGCGACCAGTGATGACTACCCACCGAAGGACGACGAGGAAGAGAGGCAACTGCTCAGGCTGACGACGTCGATGTGGGCTGACCATCCCGCACAGGGCACGTCAATGAAGCCGTCTGGGGCAGGCCGCTACGGGACTGTATGTGGCACCACCTGGCCGCCCGGAGGGCGCAACCGGTCATTGTCCGCCCCGTTCAGGGCAATCGGTTCGTTGCCCGACGGGGGTCACTAACGTCGATCCCTCAAGCCGCACCCCGTCTGCACGAGATAGAAGAGGGATGCAATGCCCCCGCCGATGCACGCGCAAGTTCTCGGCCTCCCCGTGGAGCGGATGCGACTGGGGGACCACGCGTTCGCCAGCTACGAAGACGACGAGGCGCGCTGGGGCATCCTCATCGCCTTCGCGCACCACGGGTTGGTCCGCGGTGAGAAAGTCGTCATGCTCGCCGACCCCGATGTCCCGCGCGACGAAGTGTACGAGCGGATGCACACCCACAGTCCGGTAACCGAAGCAGCCCGCGCGCGTGGGCAGCTGGAGTTCAGCAGCATGCGCGAGCTGATCCTCCCCGACACCCGGTTCACGGCCGAACGACAGGTCGGCAGACTGTGGAAGGAGACCGATCGCGCCTGCGCGCAAGGCTATGCGGGCCTCAGGTCGGTCATCGACATGGCCTGGGTTCAAGATCTGGGCCCTGCCGTTGAGGACGTCATGCACCGTGAGACCCACGCCGACGCGCTGTTCACCGACCACCGCTACGCCGAGATCTGCACCTACGACCGTCGGCGCTTCACCCCCGAGGTTGTCGAGGCCATGCGGGCCGGTCACCCGGTCGCGTTGCTGGAAAGTCTCGGCGCGCTGGAGGCCGCGCATACGGTCAACGGGCTGCGGCTGGCTGGTGATGCCGACGTGGCCACCCGCACGCAGTTGCAGACCGAAGTACGTACGGCGCTTGCGCACAGCCAAACGGCCCCCCGCTTCCTGCTGGACCTCACCCACCTGTGCTTCCTGGGCGTGGACAGTGCGGCGCTGCTGCTGCGCCTGGTAGCGGCGGACAGAGGCTGCGGGCGGGTGGAAATCCGTTGCAGGCACACGCAGGCGAAAGTGCTCCGCCTGCTCGGCGCCGACACGCTCGACCGGCTGCTCCTGTGCGAGGTGCCGGCATGACGACCAATCACGTGGCCGTGTCGCTCCAAGCGCCCCTGCTCGAAGCTCGCTTCACCGCCGTCGACCTGCCCACATTGCGCTTTCGCGTAGCAGAGTGCGCCGAACGCAGTGGGCTGTGTGAGTCCCGCCGGCACGACTTCGTCCTCGCCGTCCACGAAGTGCTGGCCAATGCGGTCGAACATGGCGGTGGGGAAGGCCACCTGGTGACCTACAACGGCGACGGGATGCTGCACTGCCAAATCACCGACAAGGGGCCCGGCTTCACCGCGGACAGTATCCCGTCCGAGCTGCCGGAGATCGAGGCAGACGAAGGCGGCCGGGGCCTGTGGCTGACCCGGCACCTGACCGACCAACTCGACATCGAACTCGGCGACGTGGGAGCCATCGTCACCGTCGCGCTCACCCTGAGAACCTGATCCAAGAGGCAGGGCGAGGGAATCCAGGCCGAGCGAGTGGTCAGCCTCGGGTGGATGCGGTCCCCGGCCATGGCCTGCGCGGTGCCGTAGCGGTCGGTGACCTGCACCGTCTCGGCGTCGGGCTCGCTCCAGGTATCGGGCTTGGCGAAGCGGAACTCCTTGCCGTGCTTCGGCGGCCGACCGCCCTGGGGGTAGGCCGCGGCGTCCTCCTTCAGTGTGGGCGCCGTGACCGCGGCGGTGTTCGGCCAGCAGCGTCAGATCGACCTGCGAGGTCACCGGCCCGTTCTCGCAGAGCAGCGTGTGTCAGGGGTTCTAGGACGGCCTTTTTGGCCGGTGGCTTGGCGAGGGCGCGCACCCGCCCGTAGGCCGCTTCCTCATGCTGAATGCCGGGGAACCGCACACCGGGAGTCCGGCCGATCCGTCGTGGTGGGACTACCGGGTCTACTACCTGACACCCGAGCTGCTGGTCTCCATCCGCGGTGAACCCGTTGCGTCTGCTTGCTGTTGCTGCGAGACAGCGCGCCACGCCCCCAATGGCGTGAACGGACCAATCCGGACGCGCTACCAGAACGGATTCCGGTCATGGACGACGACGCACGACACGAGCCGCTGCGCGGCATCAAACGCTTGTCGCTGGGTGCGCTCAGCGGGCTGCTCGCAGGATATGCGGCCATTGCCGTGGCGGAACTGGTTTCGGCGGCTGTCCGCCCTGAGTCCGGTCCTGTCATCGCGGTCGGTGGTGCGGCGATCGACCGTACCCCGCCCGCGGTGAAGGACTGGGCGATCCGGCAGTTCGGCACCAACGACAAGCTCGTTCTCCAGCTCGGAATTCTCGCCGTGCTGACCGCGCTGGCACTTGTTCTGGGGATGCTGGCCACGCGGTGGCGGCTGATCGGCTCGCTCGGTGTCCTCGCCTTCGGTGTGGTCGGCGCGCTCGCCGCAACCGGCCGGCCCGACTCGAGCGGCGTCAGCGACGCACTGCCTTCCGTCGTAGGTGCCGTGGCTGGCGCCTGCTTGCTGTACTGGCTGATCGGAAGGCTGGGGCGCACCGGTCGGGCAGCGCACGGGCCGAGGACAACGAATACGGGTGGCACCGGCGCCGTCGAAGGGGACGCCCGCACAGACGGCGGCGCGACGTCCGCCCACCCCGAGGACGGCCTGGGCGATTCCGGGTGGGACCGGCGTGGCTTCATCCTCGCGGCCACCGCTGCGGCTGCCGCCTCCACCGGCGCCGGCCTCGCCGGGCGCGCGCTCAACGGTTCCCAGGGCCAGAGCGCTGTCGCCTCTCGCAAGGACGTCGTGCTTCCCGCCCCGTCCTCGAAGGCGGCTCCCGTGCCGAAGGGCGCGGCGCTGAGGATCAAGGACATCAGCCCGTTCATGACGTCCAATGGTGACTTCTACCGTGTCGACACCGCCCTCGTGGTGCCCAAGGTCGACGCCACCTCCTGGCGGCTGCGCATCCACGGCAAGGGGGTCGCCCGCGAACGGACCCTGTCCTTCGACGACTTGCTCAAGATGCCGCTCATCGAGCGAAACATCACCCTGACCTGTGTGTCGAACGAAGTAGGAGGCCCCTACGTCGGCAACGCCCGCTGGATCGGCGTCCACCTGGCCGACCTGCTCCGGGAGTGCGGGGTGCAGCCGCCGTCCAAGGGTGGCCCCGCGGACCAGTTGGTGGCCCGCTCGGTGGACGGCATGACCATCGGCAGCCCGGTCGACGACGTCATGGACGGCCGCGACGCCATGCTCGCCGTCGGCATGAACGGCCAGCCGCTGCCTTTCGAGCACGGCTTCCCCGTCCGCATGCTCGTCCCCGGCCTCTACGGCTACGTCTCCGCCTGCAAATGGATCCAGGACATCGAACTGACCACGTTCGACGCCTACGACCCCTACTGGGTCAAGCGGGACTGGGCCCAGCGCGCCCCTATCAAGACCCAGTCCCGCATCGACACCCCCAAGCCCTTCGCCCGCCCCAAGTCCGGTGCCGTCATGGTGGGCGGGGTCGCCTGGGCCCAGCACCGCGGCATCGACAAGGTCGAAGTACGGGTCGACGACGGGCCGTGGGAGGAAGCTCGCCTCGCCGTCGAAGACACCCGCGACACCTGGCGCCAGTGGTCCTATGCCTGGGACGCCCCCAAGGGCGGCCACACCCTGACGGTCCGGGCGACCGACCGTACGGGCGAGACGCAGACCGAAAAGCGCGCCCCGACCATCCCCGACGGCGCCTCCGGCTGGCATTCAGTTGTTGTCACAGTCGATTAGAGCCGGACGCAAGGAAACGCACACGGACGAACCCCGGCATCCGCCGTCGTCATGGCTATGAGTTACTGGGGGCTTCGACCCCATCAAGCCGCTGCCCAGCGGTAGCCGGAAGGCCGCACATGACGGAAACCATCGACGTCGGAGAAAACCCAGCGAGCAAACCTGACCTCGAAAAACTCATGGCGGCAGTAGGGCAGGGCGACCGGGAAGCCTTCGCCGCTCTGTACGACGACGTAGCTGGGCCCGTGTTCGGCACCGTGCGCAGGGTCCTGCGCGATCACGCGCAGTCCGAGGAGGTGGCCCAGGAAGTCCTCGTCGAGGTGTGGCGCACCGCTGTCGGCTACCGCCCGGAGCGCGGCACGGTCATCAATTGGATTCTCACTCTGGCCCACCGGCGCGCCATCGACCGCGTCCGCTCCGTGGAGTCGGCGGCCGCCCGCGACCACAAGGACGCGCTCCTGGCGCGCACGCCGGAGTTCGACGAGGTCAGCGAGCAGGTGGAGGCCCGCTTCGAACGTGAGCAGCTGCGGCGTTGTCTGCAGTCGCTCAGCGAGATCCAGCGTCAGTCCGTGACGCTGGCCTACTACGAGGGCCTCACCTACAAGGAAGTCGCCAGCACACTGTCCACGCCATTGGGCACGATCAAGACGCGGCTGCGGGACGGACTCATCCGGCTTCGCGACTGCTTGGGGGTGACAGCATGACCGCCACGTCCGACCTGCACACGCTCACCGGCGCGTACGCGCTGGACGCGCTGGAGGACGATGAACGCCGGGTGTTCGAGAAGCACCTGGCCCAGTGTGAGTCCTGCGACCAAGAGGTGCGCGAGCTCTCCGCGACGGCGGGGCGGCTGGGACTCGCCGCTTCACTGCCGGCGCCGCCTCGTCTGAAAGCTCAGGTCATGAGGCAGATCACCGAGGTGCGGCAGGACCCGCCGGACACTCCGGCGGCTGTGCTGTCCCGTCATGTCCGGCGCGGGCACGCCCTACGCTGGGCGCTCGCTGTCTGCATGGCCGGCGTTGCCGCGCTCGGCGGCACAACGCTGTGGCAGCACCAGCAGGCCGATCAGGCCCGCCAGGAAGCACGAGCCACGCAGGCCCGGGCCGAGCGGATAGCCCGCGTGCTCGCCGCACCGGATGCCAAGGTGGCCTCGGTGGCCGTCGAGGGCGGCGCGCGCGGCTCGGTGGTCGTCTCGCACGACAGCGACAAGGCCGTCTTCATCGCCTCGGGTATGGCCGCTCCCCCTAAGGGCAAGGTGTACCAGTTGTGGTTCGCCGACGGTGACCACATGCGCCCGGCCGGCCTGATGAACCCCTCTCGCCCCGATCAGAGCGTCCTGATGTCCGGTGCCGTCGGCGACGCCTCGGGCATGGGCGTCACTCTCGAACCGGCCGGGGGCTCGAAGCAGCCCAGCACGGCGCCGGTGGCCCTGCTGTCCCTCCCGGCCTGAACCGGCACGGCCGCGCAAGGGCGCGAGACCGCGCCGGAACGTGTCGGGGGTGTGGCCGGTGTCGATGGAGTGGACGGTGGCGTTCGAGGTGCCGCCCTCCAGCGACTGGCGGCCGGCGTCGGCCTGCACGTGATCGCGGCGACCGCGTGCAGGCTGTGGTCGCACGCGGATCACTCTTTTGGGGAGGTGACCAATCCGCGGCACGGGGCGCACCGGATTCCCGGTGATGAGGGCGAATGGCCCTCACGGTTCTGATCGTTGAGGGATTGCCATGCAGACTCGCGTCCGTCGTGTCGCCGTTGCCGTTGCTGCCGCCGCCATGCTGCCCGTGGCCCTGACCGCCTGCTCCAACAGCGACTCCAAGGACAAGGCCTCCGACAGTTCCTCGTCGGCCTCCTCGAAGAAGTCGGACAC
>NZ_JBUEGE010000015.1:0-223235 GCF_054963755.1 Streptomyces sp. EDA2-14 | reverse complement strand
CCCCGGCCGATTTCCTCGGTCCCGCTCCGCTTTCCGGCCTTTCGGCTTTCCGGCGAGTCCGACTCTATCAGATCCTTTCGGGCCTGATTCCCAGTCAGAGGGGCTTGTCCTCGCGGCTGTTGGGCCGTTCCGACGTCCCAAACTTTAGCGGATTCCCCGTCCCCGAGCTAATCGGGGGTTCGGAATTGAATTCGGGCATGCCGAATAGAATCCCGGCCGGGAGATCGTGCGAGTGGTTGGGGGTGCCGCCCTGTGGGCAACTCGCAGGACTCTACGCCACCAGCCCCCGCGGCACAAAAGCGGGGCCCGGTGCGACGCATCGCACCGGGCCCCGCCCACGGAAGCCGCTGAGGGGTCAGGCCCCGACCGGCTCCTTCGTACCGCCGTCACGCGGCTCCGGGACGTCCGGGTCCGAGTCGGACTGGGAGCCCGCGGAGTCGAGCAGTGTGCGCTCGTCGAAGGGCAGCTCGCCGGCGAGGACCCGCTTCACCCGGTCCCGGTCGACCTCACCGGTCCACGTGCCGATGAGCAGCGTGGCCACGGCGTTGCCCGCGAAGTTGGTGAGAGCGCGGGCCTCGCTCATGAAGCGGTCGATGCCGATGATCAGGCCGACGCCGTCGACCAGGCCCGGCTTGTGGGACTGGAGGCCCGACGCGAGAACGGCGATGCCGGAGCCGGAGACGCCCGCGGCGCCCTTCGACGCGATCATCATGAAGAGGAGCAGACCGATCTGCTCGCCGACGGACATCGTCTGGTCCAGGGCGTCGGAGATGAAGATGGACGCCATGGTCAGGTAGATCATGGTGCCGTCGAGGTTGAAGGAGTAACCGGTCGGGACGGTGATGCCGACGACCGGTCGGCTGACTCCCAGGTGCTCCATCTTCGCGATCAGACGCGGCAGCGCCGACTCCGAGGAGGAGGTCGAGAGGATCAGCAGGAACTCCCGGCCGAGGTACTTCAGCAGCATGAAGATGTTGAAGCCCGTCACCAGGCGCATGATCACGGCCAGCACGATGCCGACGAACAGGGCGCACGTGACGTAGAAGCCGACCATGATCGTGAGCAGAGCCTTGAGCGCGTCGAGGCCCGTTTCGCCGATCACCGCCGCCATCGCGCCGAACGCGCCGACCGGGGCGGCCCACATGATCATGCCGAGGACCCGGAAGACGAGCTTCTGGATGTGCTCGACGCCGCGCAGGATCGGCTCGCCGGAGCGGCCCATGGCCTGCAGGGCGAAGCCGACGAGCAGCGCGATCAGCAGAGTCTGGAGGACCGAGTCGCCGGTGAAGGCGGAGACCATGGTGGTCGGGATGATGCCGAGGATGAAGTCGACGGGGCCTTCGTTGGCCTCTTCGGCCGCGGTGTGGCCGGCGCCCTTCACCGCCTCGGTGAGGTGCATGCCGTCGCCGGGGTGCAGGAAGTTGCCGACGAGCAGGCCGATGGCGAGGGCCACGACCGACATCACCATGAAGTAGCCGAGGGCGAGGCCGCCGACCTTGCCGATCTTCGCGGCCTTCCGGACGGAGCCGACGCCCAGGACGATCGTGCAGAAGATGATGGGCGAGATCATCATCTTGATCAGGTTCACGAAGCCCGTGCCGATGGGCTTGAGTTCCTTGGCGAAGTCGGGCGCAATGAAGCCGACGGCGATGCCGAGCAGCACGGCCACGATCACGGCGATGTAGAGATAGTGGGTGCGGTCCCGCTTCGCTGGTGCGGCTGGCCCTGCGGTCTCTGTGTCGGCCACGGTTCCTCCTGACGACGACGTCGGCGTACCAGGTCGTGCGGCTCACGTCCTGCGAATCCTGGCGACTATCTCTCTCCCCGGTGAGGACCGTCACCCTTCCGTTCATTTAGTTCGCGCTTATACGAAGAGGCAGACTGTTCCGCATGCGTCTCCCCCGTCCCCGCAGCCTGGCGGGCCAGCTCTTCGCGATGCAGGTCGTGCTGGTGGCCGTCGTGGTGGCGGGGTGCGCCCTCTTCACGTACGTCAGTGACCGGGGGCAGGCGGAGAACAGTGCGCGGCGGCAGGCCACGGCCACGGCGCGGGCGGTCGCCGACGCGCGGTCCGTGCGCGAGGCGGCCTCGGGGGCCCGGGATCAGACCGCGCTGTTGCAGCCGTACGCGCGTGAGGTGCAGAAGCACACGGGCGTCGACTTCGTGACGATCATGGATCCGCGCGGGATCCGGTGGACGCATCCGGACGAGCGGGAGATAGGGGAGCGCTACCTCGGGCACATCGGGCCCGCGTTGAAGGGGCACACGTTCTCGGAGACGTACACGGGGACGCTCGGGGCCTCGGTGCGGGTGGTCACGCCGATCTACGACGAGGGGCGGCACCGGGTCGTCGGGCTCGTCAGTGCCGGGATCACGATCGACGTGATCACCGCGCAGGCGCAGGGGCAGGTGCTCGCCGTGGCGGGCGTCGCGCTCGCCGCGCTGGTGCTGGGCGGCATCGGTACGTACGTCATCAACGCCCGGCTGCGTCGGCACACGCACGGGATGAATGCGACCGAGCTGAGCCGGATGCACGCCTATCACCAGGCCGCGCTGCACGCCGTGCGCGAGGGGCTCGTGATGCTGGACGGGCAGCGGCGGGTCGCGCTCATCAACGACGGGGCGCGGGTGCTGCTCGGCGTGGAAGAGGGGGACGCCGTGGTGGGGCGGTCGGTCGCCGAGCTCGGGCTGCCCGCGCCGCTGACCGGTGCGCTGCTGGCCGCCGAGCCGCGGGTCGACGAGGTACATCTGACGGCCGACCGGGTCGTGGTGGTCAATACGTCGCCGGTGGCGAGCGGTGAGCGGCGCGGCACGGTCGTGACGTTGCGCGATCACACCGAGTTGCAGGCGGTGATGGGTGAGCTGGACTCCGAGCGGGGGTTCACGCGGGCGCTCAGGTCGCAGGCGCACGAGGCGGCGAACCGGCTGCACACGGTCGTCTCGCTGATCGAGCTGGGGCGGGCGGACGAGGCCGTGGAGTTCGCGACCGCCGAGCTGGAGCTGGCGCAGGCGCTGACCGATCAGGTCGTGGGTGCGGTGGCCGAGCCGGTGCTGGCCGCGCTGCTGCTGGGCAAGGCGGCGCAGGCCAATGAGCACGGTGTGGAGCTGGTGGTGTCGGCCGACACGCGGATCGACGACGGTCTGCTGCCGCAGGCGCTGCCCGCGCGTGACCTGGTCACCGTGCTCGGCAATCTCGTCGACAATGCGGTCGACGCGGCGCAGGGGTCGCCCGGGGCGAGGGTCACGGTGACCGCGCGGACCGATGACGACGTCCTGTTGTTGCGGGTCTCGGACACCGGACCGGGGGTCGATCCGGCGCACGCCGACTCCGTCTTCGACCGCGGCTGGTCGACGAAGCCGTCGGGGGCGGGTGGGCGTGGGCTCGGTCTGGCGTTGGTGCGGCAGGCGTTGACACGGTGTGGTGGGGTGCTGGATCTGGGCCGCGCGCCGGAGGGCGGCGCGGAGTTCACGGTGCGGGTGCCACTTGCCGATCAAGCCCCTGCGGCGATTGAGCAGCGGGGTCCGGGGCGGAGCCCCGAGTGCTCGGCCCCGGAGGGGGTTACGGCCGCGGGGCTCTGCCCCGGACCCCGCGCCTCGATCGCCGGCGAGGCCGATAGGGCAGACTCCGGCGGGGCCGAGAGTGCCGACACGGCCGGAACCGCAGGAAGAGGAACCCCATGAGTGAGCTCGACCGCACCATCCGGGTCCTCGTCGTCGAGGACGACCCCGTCGCCGCGGACGCGCACGCGCTGTACGTCGGCCGGGTTCCCGGTTTCACCGCCGTGGGCAAGGTGCACTCGGCGGCGCAGGCCAGGCGGTTCCTGGACCGCACCCCCGTGGACCTGCTCCTGCTCGACCTGCACCTGCCGGACGGCCACGGGCTCACGCTCGCCCGCACGCTGCGCGCCGCCGGGCATCAGGCGGACGTCGTGGCGGTGACGTCCGCCCGCGATCTGGCGGTGGTCCGCGAGGGCGTGTCGCTCGGGGTCGTGCAGTACGTCCTGAAGCCGTTCACGTTCGCGACGCTGCGGGACCGGCTCGTGCGCTACGCCGAGTACCGCGCGACGACCGGCGAGGCGTCGGGGCAGGACGAGGTCGACCGGGCGATCGCCACGCTGCGTTCGCCCGCGCCGGCCGCGCTGCCCAAGGGGCTGAGCGCGCCGACCCTGGAGCGGGTCACGCACACGCTGCGGGAGGCCGTGCCCGAGGGGATGACGGCGGCGTCGGCGGCGGAGGTGGTGGGGATCTCGCGGATCACGGCCCGCCGGTACCTGGAGCATCTGGTCGACTCCGGTCGGGCCGTGCGCAGTCCGCAGTACGGGCAGGTGGGCCGCCCGGAGCTGATCTACACCTGGAAGTAGCCGGCCCGCCGTCCTAGCGGACCCGGAAGCGGGTCAGCGTGTCCTCGCCCGCGGGGCCCGTGCCGGACTTGTCGACGACGTACGCGGTGCCGCGCGCGATCTCGACGTGGTTGGGGTTGGCGCCCGTGCTCACCGTTTTGACGACGGAGCCCTTGCGCGGGTCGACGACGGTGGCGGTCGCGTCGGTGCGGTTGACCGCGACGACGTCGCCGGACCGGTTGTCGGTGGCCACGGACAGGGGTCCCCCGCCGGTCGGTACGGATTTGGTGACGAGGCCCTTGTCGAGGTCGACGACGGAGACGGTGCCCGCGGTGTTGTCGGCGGTGTAGGCGGTGCGGCCGTTCTTGGAGAGGGCGACGGACAGGGGGCCGTCGCCGGTCGGGACGAGGCGCGGCTTCGTGGACTTCCGGGTGACCTGGATCAGTTGGTCGTTGGTGAGGTCGGCGGCGTAGACCGTGCCGGTGCGTTCGTCGACGGCGAGGCCGGTGGGGCCCGCTCCTTCGACGGTGACGCGCTTCTTCTCGGTGAACGTGCGGCTGTCGAAGCCCACGACGCTGCCGTCGCCGAAGCCGCTCGCCCACACGGTGTCGTGCCGCTCGTCCACCACGATCTCGCGGGCGTGCGCGACGTTCGGCAGCGTGGCGAGGTGGGCGCCGGTGCGCTGGCTGTAGACGGCGACCGAGTTGTCGCGGGTGTTGGTGACCCACACGGTGTTGTGCTCGTCGTCGACCGCGATGCCGTAGACCGCCTCGACGGCTCCGGTGGAGGCGTCGGTGACCGGCGGGGTGTACGTCGCCTCGACCTTGAGCGTGACCGGGTCGAGCTTGGTGAGCGCGGAGCCGGTCACCGGGGGACGGCCCACCGACGACGTGGTCCACAGGGCGTGGTTCCGCTCCGAGTACGCCGACTGGTAGAGCCCTTTGGCGACGGGAGCGGAATCGGCGGTGGCGGCCGCGGCGGTGCCGGTCTGCGCCGCGGAGGCGCCCGCGACGAGGGCCACGGCGACGGCGGCGGAACGGCGGATCCGGGGGGTGATTCGAGGCATGCTGCGTCAATCTCCTTTGCGGACGGGGGCGTTGTGACGCCACCCGAAGACCAACTTAGCTTAGCCTAACCTAACCTGCACACCCCATTGACCCTGTCCGGTACCGCCCTTACGTTCACGGGCAGCCACGCGAGGCAACGAAGCCCGCGATGCTCCGTAGGAGGTCGTGCCCGTGCGCCCCACCGCCCCGATCCTCACCGCCACCGTCCTGCTGGCCGCCGCGACGCTGACCGCCTGCGGCGGCGGCTCAGGAAGCGACTCGGACACCATCAAGGTCTCCTTCAAGCAGTCCACGGACAACAAGGTCAAGGTCATGGACACCTACCTGGCCGCAATGAAGAAGCAGTTCGAGAAGGCGAACCCCGGCAAGAAGGTGGAGTTCGTCCCGATCAAGGCGCCGGACGCGGAGTACTACACGAAGCTCCAGCAGATGCTGCGCTCCCCCAGGACCGCCCCCGACCTCGTCTACGAGGACACCTTCCTCATCAACTCCGACATCGCCAGCGGCTATCTCAAGCCCCTCGACCCGTACCTGGACAAGTGGTCGGACTGGGACCAGTTCATCGGCACGGCGAAGACCGCGGCGAAGGCGCGCGACGGGAAGACGTACGGCGTCCCGGACGGCACCGACACCCGCGGCCTCTGGTACGACAAGGCGATCCTGCGGAAGGCCGGCGTCCAGCTGCCCTGGCAGCCGAAGAACTGGGACGAGGTCCTGGACACGGCCCGCACCATCAAGCGGAAGGTCCCCGGCGTCACCCCGCTGAACGTCTACACCGGAAAGCCGGCCGGTGAGGCCTCCACGATGCAGGGCTTCCAGATGCTCCTGTACGGGACCGGTTCCGGGAGCGCGGACCCGCTCTACGACAAGGCCACGAACAAGTGGGTCACGGGCTCGAAGGCGTTCAAGGACAGCCTGAGGTTCGTGGAGACCGTCTACAAGGAGAAGCTCGGCCCCGACACCTCCGACGCCCTCGACCCGAACTTCCCCACGCAGGTGCGCGGTGAGCTGCTGCCCGAGGGCAGGCTCGGCATCAACCTCGACGGCTCCTGGCTGCCGCAGGACTGGATCAAGGGCAGCGGTCACGAGTGGCCCGAGTGGTCGAAGAAGCTGGGCCTCGCCCACATGCCGACGCAAACGGGCCAGGCGCCCGGCAAGGTCTCCATGTCCGGCGGCTGGACCTGGGCGATCCCCGCCAAGTCCGCCAATCCCGACCTCGCCTTCGACTTCGTCAGGACGATGCAGACCAAGCAGAACGCGCAGCGCTGGTACATCGCCAACTCCGGCATCGCGGTCCGCAAGGACGTGGCCGCCGACCCCGCGTACGTGAAGGCGCAGCCCGGCATCAAGTTCTTCACGGACCTCGTGGCGAGCACCCACTACCGCCCGGCCTACCCCGCGTACCCGAAGGTCTCCACGGCGGTCCAGGAGGCGATGGAGTCGGTGACGACGGGGGACGCCTCGGTCGAGAAGGCGGCGTCCGCGTACGACGAGCAGGTGAAGGCGGCGGCGGACGGCAAGGTCGTCAAGAAGCCTTGAAGGGGGCGGAGTTGAGCGAGAGAGCAGCGTCGTCATGACGCGTCGCAGAACCGTGTTCCGGCTCGTACCGATCGCCCCCGCGACTGTCATCATGGCGCTCTTCCTCGCGGGGCCGATCGCGTACTGCGCCTACATCGCCTTCACCGACCTGCAGCTGACCGGGCAGGCGGAGTCGTCCTTCGTCGGCTTCGACAACTTCACGGCGGCGTTCAAGGACGACGCGTTCCTGAACGCCGTCTGGCTGACGCTGGTCTTCACGTTCCTGTCGTCGATCGTCGGCCAGAACACACTGGGGCTCGCCCTCGCGGCGCTGATGCAGCGCGCGTCGAAGCCCGTCAGGAGCGTCACCGGGGCGGTCGTGGTGACGGCGTGGGTGCTGCCCGAGGTCGTCGCCGGATTCCTGCTGTACGCCTTCTTCCGCCGTGAGGGCACTCTCAACGCGATCCTCGACTGGCTGCAACTGCCCGGCCAGAACTGGCTGTTCACGCTGCCGATCCTGGCCGTGTCGTTCGCGAACGTGTGGCGCGGCACCGCTTTCTCGATGCTGGTGTACTCGGCGGCGCTCGGCGATATCCCCACGGAGGTCACCGAGTCGGCGGAGGTGGACGGCGCGAACGCCTGGCAGCGGCTGTGGCACATCACGCTGCCGATGATCCGCCGCTCCATCGGCACGAACCTGATGCTGAACACTCTTCAGACCCTGTCGGTCTTCGGGCTGATCTGGGTGATGACCCGCGGCGGGCCCGGCAACCACAGCCAGACCCTCCCCCTGTTCATGTACGAGCAGGCCTTACAGAAGTCCATGATCGGCTACGGCACCGCGGTCGCCCTGCTGCTGCTCGTCGTCGGCTCCCTGTTCTCGCTGGTCTACATGCGTCTGCTGCGTACGGAGGCCTGAGTGAAGACCCGTATCCGTAGACGGCTGACGGCGGACGCGGCGCTCGTCCTCGTAGCGCTCGCCTTCGCGCTGCCGCTGGCCTGGGTCGTGCTGTCCTCGGTCGACGCGGGGGCGAATCTGCGGGTGAAGTGGCCGGAGCGGTTCACGTTCGGCAATTTCGACGACGTCCTGAAGCCCGATGTCACCTTCACGCCGCTGCTCAACTCGCTGATCCTGTGCGGCGGCGCGACGGCCCTCACGGTCGCTTCCGCGGCGCTCGCCGCGTATCCGCTCTCGCGCTACCGCTCGCGCCTGAACACCCCGTTCCTCACGACGACGCTGTTCGCGACCTGCCTGCCGATCACCGCGGTGATGGTCCCGGTGTACGCGCTGTTCGTGCAGGTGAACCTGATCGACACCATGTCGGGCACGATCTACTTCTTCGCCGCGTCCCAACTCCCCTTCGCTGTATGGCTGATGAAGAACTTCATGGACGGCGTGCCGAAGGACCTGGAGGAGGCGGCGTGGACGGACGGGGCGAACACCTTCCAGGGACTGCTGCGCATCGTGCTGCCGCTGATGGGGCCCGGCGTCGCCGTCGTCACCGTCTACTCGTTCGCGATGATGTGGGGGAACTTCTTCGTCCCGTTCATGCTGCTGCTCTCCCCCGACCAGATGCCGGCCTCGGTCAGCATCAACGACTTCTTCGGCAACCGGGGCACCGTCGTGTACGGGCAGCTCGCCGCGTTCTCGATCATCTACTCGACGCCCGTGGTCCTGCTGTACGTGCTGGTCTCGCGGCGCTTCGGCGGCGGTTTCGCCCTGGGCGGCGCGGTGAAGGGCTGAGTGATCTCGTCGTTGTGCATGAGCGCGGCACACCACAAGTTCCGTCAACAGACACCAACTTGTCACGTAGGACGCACAGACCGTAGCCAAACGCCCCGTGACCCCCTACTTTGTGCCCGTGCACCACGAGGCCATGCCGAACCAGCCCACCCCGCCGTTCAACGCCCCCGCCGCCCGCCGCCTGCGCGAAGCGCTCGGCATGGCGCCGGGGCATGTCGCGTACGGCATGCGTGCCTCGTACGGGCTCGCGTACATCACCCCGGACCTCGTCGTCGCCTGGGAGCGCGGCGAGGCGTCGCCGACCGCCGGGGAACTCGCGGCGCTCGCGGGCGCGCTGTGGTGCTCGCAGAGCGAACTCATCGGCGAGCCGCGTACCCTGCGCGAGTACCGGCTGACGCTGGGGCTCGCCCCGGAGGACGTGGCCCGCGCCGTCGGCATGGAGATCCACTCGTATCTGCGGACGGAGGAGACGGGCGACTGGCAGGGCAACGACCGGCAGGCGACCGCGCTCGCCGAGACGCTGCGGCTCACCCCGCGGGCGCTCGCGACGGTGACCGGCCGGGACGCGCAGCTCACGGAGCTGCTGCGGGACGCGGCGCGCACCCGCTGGCAGGGGTCCGTGCGGCCGATCGCCCGGCTGGTGCCGGTGCCGCGCCGCGAGCTGGAGGACGTCCTGCACGAAATGCACCTGGAGTACCAGGCGTTGATGGCGGCCACGCTGAGCTGGGGCGGTGGCACGTCGCCCGGGGCCGGGGACGCGGGGCGGCAGTTCCTGGAGCGGATCCTGGACGAGTTCTGGTCCAGGATCCGCCATCCGTGACCCGCGTGCGGCGCTCGGCCTAGAAGACCGACTCGGCCTCGTCCATCCGGTCCTTCGGGACCGTCTTCAGCTCGGTGACCGCCTCCGCGAGCGGCACCATCGTGATGTCGGTGCCCTTCAGCGAGGTCATCTTGCCGAACTCGCCGCGGTGCACGGCCTCCACAGCGTGCCAGCCGAACCGGGTCGCGAGCACGCGGTCGTACGCGGTGGGCGTGCCGCCGCGCTGGACGTGACCGAGGATGACCGGGCGGGCCTCCTTGCCGAGGCGGCGCTCCAGCTCGTAGGCGAGGGCGGTGCCGATGCCCTGGAAGCGCTCGTGGCCGAACTGGTCGATCTCGCCGGTGCCGTAGTCCATGGTGCCCGTGGCGGGGTGGGCGCCCTCGGCGACGCAGACGACGGCGAACTTCTTGCCGCGGGAGAAGCGCTCCTCGACCATCTTGACCAGGTCGGACGGGTCGAAGGGCCGCTCGGGCAGGCAGATGCCGTGGGCGCCGCCCGCCATGCCGGACTCCAGGGCGATCCAGCCCGCGTGCCGGCCCATGACCTCGACGACCATCACCCGCTGGTGGGACTCGGCGGTCGTCTTGAGCCGGTCGATCGCCTCGGTGGCGACGCCGACGGCGGTGTCGAAGCCGAAGGTGCGGTCGGTGGAGGAGATGTCGTTGTCGATCGTCTTCGGCACGCCGACGACCGGCAGGCCCGCGTCGGACAGCATCCGGGCCGCCGTGAGCGTGCCCTCGCCGCCGATCGGGACGAGGGCGTCGAAGCCGATCTCCTCGGCGAGCTGCTTCGCGTTCTCGCAGGCCGCGCGGAAGCGGTCGCGCTCCAGGCGGGACGAGCCGAGGATGGTGCCGCCGCGGGCGAGGATGCCGCTGACCGCGTTCAGATCGAGGGGCTGGTAGCGCCCGTCGAGCAGCCCCGCGTAGCCGTCCTCGAAACCGAGCACCTCGTCGCCGTAGTGCGTGACGGCGCGGTGCACGACCGACCGGATCACGGCGTTCAGGCCAGGGCAGTCGCCGCCTGCGGTGAGAACTCCGATACGCATCGTGCTGTGTCTCCTGCTCGCTACTGGTACGTCGGTGAGCGATGTCGATTGTTCCACGCCCGCCGGGCCGCCGCGCTCGCTCGCGGCTGCGCAGGGAGCTTCGGAAGGGGCTGCGTGGGCACTTGGTCCCAAGGAAAGAGGCCTTCCGTCCGGCGGGCGACCTAGCCACCGCCGGAGGTATTGTCAAGAGGGCACGGCTTCCATTGCGCGCCTTTTTTTGACCCGAAAGAGACCGAATCAACCCGGAAACGCCGGGTTGGAACGCGTAGGACCATGACGCGTAGAACCACGAGGGAAACGGAGAGCACGCGTGACGCGCAGCGTGTACGTGACCGGGATCGATCGCGGCGACGGCCGCCAGGTCGTGGAGCTGGGGGTCATGGAGCTCCTGACCCGTCAGGTCGACCGGGTGGGCGTCTTCCGGCCGCTCGTCCACGACGGCCCCGACCGGCTCTTCGATCTGCTGCGGTCGCGCTACCGCCTGGGCCAGGACCCCGCGACGGTGTTCGGGCTCGACTACCACGAGGCCTCCGCGATCCAGGCCGAGCAGGGCACCGACGAGCTGGTCTCGCGCCTCGTCGACCGGTTCCACCAGGTGGCCCGCGAGTACGACGTCGTGCTCGTCCTCGGCAGCGACTACGCCGACACCCAGCTGCCGGACGAGCTCGCGATCAACGCCCGCCTCGCCAACGAGTTCGGTGCCTCCGTGATCCCGGTCGTCGGTGGCCGGAGGCAGACCGCCGAGTCGGTGCGCGCCGAGGCCCGCAACGCCTACCGCGCCTACGACGGCCTCGGCTGCGACGTCCTCGCCATGGTCGTCAACCGGGTCGCCCCCGCCGACCGCGAAGGCATCGCGGAGCGGCTCGCCAGCAGCCTGCCCGTACCGAGCTACGTCCTGCCGGACGAGCCCGCGCTCGCCGCGCCGACCGTCGCCCAGATCACCCACGCGCTGGGCGGCAAGGTGCTGCTCGGCGACGACTCGGGCCTCGCCCGCGACGCGCTCGACTTCGTCTTCGGCGGCGCCATGCTGCCGAACTTCCTCAACGCCCTGACCCCCGGCTGCATGGTCGTCACCCCCGGCGACCGCGCGGACCTGGTCGTCGGCGCGCTCGCCGCGCACAGCGCCGGCACCCCGCCGATCGCGGGCGTGATCCTGACCCTGAACGAGCGGCCCGGCGAGGCGATCCTCAAGCTCGCCGAGCGCCTCGCGCCCGGCACCCCGGTCATCGCGGTGACCGGCGGCTCCTTCCCCACGGCGGCCGAACTCTTCGCCATGGAAGGCAAGTTGAACGCCGCGACGCCGCGCAAGGCGGAGACCGCCCTCGGCCTCTTCGAGAAGTACGTCGACACGGCCGGCCTGCTGCGGACCATCCAGGCGCCGTCCTCCGACCGGCTCACGCCGATGATGTTCGAGCACAAGCTCCTGGAGCAGGCCCGCTCGGACAAGCGGCGCGTCGTGCTGCCCGAGGGCACCGAGGAGCGCGTGCTGCGGGCCGCGGACGTGCTGCTGCGCCGCGGCGTCTGCGACCTGACCCTGCTCGGCCCGGTCGAGCAGATCCGCAAGAAGGCCGCCGACCTCGGCGTCGACCTCGCCGACAGCGACATCGTCGACCCGCAGACCTCGGCACTGCGGGAACGGTTCGCCGACGCGTACGCGGCGCTGCGCGCCCACAAGGGCGTCACCCCGGAGCTGGCCCACGACGTGGTCGCCGACGTGAACTACTTCGGCACGCTGATGGTCCAGGAGGGGCTCGCCGACGGCATGGTGTCGGGGTCCGTGCACTCCACGGCCGCGACCATCCGGCCCGCCTTCGAGATCATCAAGACCAAGCCGGACGCCGCGATCGTCTCCTCGGTCTTCTTCATGTGCCTGGCCGACAAGGTCCTCGTCTACGGCGACTGCGCCGTGAACCCGGATCCGAACGCCCAGCAGCTCGCCGACATCGCCACGCAGTCCGCCGGTACCGCCTCGCAGTTCGGCGTCGACCCGCGGATCGCGATGCTGTCGTACTCCACCGGCACCTCCGGCTCGGGCGCCGACGTCGACAAGGTCCGCGAGGCCACGGAGATCGTCAAGGCGGCCCGCCCCGACCTGAAGATCGAGGGGCCGATCCAGTACGACGCCGCGGTCGAGCCGACCGTCGCGGCGACCAAGCTGCCCGAGTCCGAGGTCGCCGGTCAGGCGAGCGTGCTGATCTTCCCGGACCTCAACACCGGCAACAACACGTACAAGGCCGTGCAGCGCTCGGCCGGCGCGATCGCCGTCGGCCCGGTCCTCCAGGGCCTGCGCAAGCCGGTCAACGACCTGTCGCGCGGCGCGCTCGTGCAGGACATCGTGAACACGGTCGTCATCACGGCGATCCAGGCCCAGACCCCCGCCAGCTGACCCCCACCACCACCGAAAGCAGTACCCGTGACAGCGACTCGAATCCTCGTCCTCAACTCCGGCTCCTCGTCGGTGAAGTACCAGCTCCTCGACATGGCGGACCACTCCCGCCTCGCCGTGGGCCTGGTCGAGCGGATCGGCGAGGAGACCTCCCGCCTCAAGCACACGCCGCTGGCCACGGGCGGCGCGACCCGTGAGCAGAACCGGCCGATCGCCGACCACGAAGAGGCGCTGAAGGCGGTCGCCGCGGAGCTGACCGAGGACGGGCTCGGCCTGGACTCCCCCGAGCTGGCCGCGATCGGTCACCGCGTGGTGCACGGCGGCAAGCTGT
The DNA here is from genome assembly GCF_054963755.1 of Streptomyces sp. EDA2-14. Taxonomy (NCBI): domain Bacteria; kingdom Bacillati; phylum Actinomycetota; class Actinomycetes; order Kitasatosporales; family Streptomycetaceae; genus Streptomyces; species Streptomyces sp. EDA2-14. The sequence continues at coordinate 209,987 of NZ_JBUEGE010000015.1, read as the reverse complement.
TCACGCAGCCGACCGTGGTCGACGACGCGGTGCTCAAGGAGGTCGAGCGGCTCATCCCGGTGGCGCCGCTGCACAACCCGGCGAACCTGACCGGCATCCGCACGGCCCAGACGCTCCGTCCTGACCTGCCGCAGGTCGCCGTCTTCGACACGGCGTTCCACACGTCGATGCCGGAGTCGGCCGCGCGCTACGCGATCGACGTGAAGACCGCCGACGAGCACCGGGTGCGGCGCTACGGCTTCCACGGCACCTCGCACGCGTACGTCTCCCGCAAGACCGCCGCACTTCTCGGCAAGCGGCCGGAGGACGTCAACGTCATCGTGCTGCACCTGGGCAACGGCGCCTCCGCGTCGGCGGTCCGCGCCGGGATCTGCGTGGAGACGTCGATGGGCCTGACCCCGCTTGAGGGGCTCGTGATGGGTACGCGTTCAGGAGACGTCGATCCGGCCGTCATCTTCCATCTGATGCGGGTGGGCAAGATGTCGGCGGACGAGATCGACGATCTGCTCAACAAGAAGTCGGGCCTGATCGGGCTGTGCGGCGACAACGACATGCGGGAGATCCGCCGTCGTATCGACGAGGGCGACCAGGAGGCCAGGCTCGCCTTCGACATCTACGTGCACCGCCTGAAGAAGTACATCGGCGCCTACTACGCGGTGCTCGGCCGGGTGGACGCGATCGCGTTCACGGCCGGGGTCGGCGAGAACGCGGCGCCGGTGCGCGAGGCTGCTGTGGCGGGCCTGGAGGAGCTGGGCCTCGCGGTCGACGGAGAGCTCAATTCCGTACGTTCCGACGAACCTCGGCTCATCTCCCCCGAATACGCCCGCGTGGCCGTGGCCGTGGTGCCGACCGACGAGGAGCTGGAGATCGCGCAGCAGACCTACGCCCTGGTACAGAACCGCAACGACTGAGCGCCCACCCGCCCATTTGTAGATTCCACCAGACGGAATATTCCGTAGCGAAACAAACCGATAGGATCGCCCCCATGCGCCGTTCCAAAATCGTCTGCACGCTGGGCCCAGCCGTCGACTCCGAAGAGCAGCTCGTCTCGCTGATCGAGGCCGGCATGAATGTGGCCCGCTTCAACTTCAGCCACGGCACCCACGCCGAGCACCAGGGTCGCTACGACCGTGTTCGCGCCGCCGCCAAGAAGACGGGCCGCGCCGTGGGTGTGCTCGCCGACCTCCAGGGCCCGAAGATCCGCCTGGAGACCTTCGCCGAGGGACCCGTCGAGCTGGTGCGCGGTGACGAGTTCACCATCACCACCGAGGACGTGCCCGGCGACAAGTCGATCTGCGGCACCACCTACAAGGGGCTGCCCGGCGACGTCTCCAAGGGCGACCAGGTCCTGATCAACGACGGCAACGTCGAACTCCGCGTCGTCGAGGTCGACGGCCCGCGCGTGAAGACGATCGTCGTCGAGGGCGGTGTCATCTCCGACCACAAGGGCATCAACCTGCCCGGCGCGGCGGTGAACGTCCCGGCCCTGTCCGAGAAGGACATCGAGGACCTGCGCTTCGCCCTGCGGATGGGCTGCGACATGGTCGCCCTGTCCTTCGTGCGCGACGCCAACGACGTCAAGGACGTCCACAAGATCATGGACGAGGAGGGACGCCGCGTCCCCGTCGGCGCCAAGGTCGAGAAGCCGCAGGCCGTCGAGAACATGGAGGGCGTCGTCGCGGCGTTCGACTGGATCATGGTCGCCCGTGGTGACCTGGCCGTCGAGTACCCGCTCGAGAAGGTCCCGATGGTGCAGAAGCGCCTCGTGGAGATGTGCCGCCGCAACGCCAAGCCGGTGATCGTCGCGACCCAGATGATGGAGTCGATGATCACTAACTCGCGCCCGACGCGCGCCGAGGCCTCCGACGTCGCGAACGCGATCCTGGACGGCGCGGACGCGGTCATGCTGTCGGCCGAGTCCTCGGTCGGCGCGTACCCGATCGAGACCGTCAAGACGATGTCGAAGATCGTCAAGGCGGCCGAGGAGGAGCTGCTCTCCAAGGGCCTGCAGCCGCTCGTGCCCGGCAAGAAGCCGCGTACGCAGGGCGGCTCGGTGGCCCGTGCCGCGTGCGAGATCGCGGACTTCCTGGACGGCAAGGCGCTGGTCGCCTTCACCAAGTCCGGTGACACGGCCCGCCGCCTGTCCCGCTACCGCGCCGCCCAGCCGATCCTGGCGTTCACCACGGACGAGGAGACCCGCAACCAGCTCTCGCTGAGCTGGGGCGTCGAGTCGCACGTCGTGCCGCACGTGGACAACACCGACGGCATGGTCGACCTGGTCGACGCCGAGCTGGTGAAGCTGGCCCGCTTCGACGACGGCGACACCGTGGTCATCACCGCCGGCTCGCCCCCCGGCGTCCCCGGCACCACCAACATGGTCCGGGTGCACCACCTGGGCGGCGGCGAGCGCGACTGACACCGCACCGCCTGAGCGCATGACAAAGGGCACCCCCTTGAGGGGGGCGCCCTTTGTCGTGTGCGGCTCCCGGACGGGCCTTGAGGCTGCCTCTACGAAAAAGGTCAGCTATAAAAGGTCAGCTGTCCTCGATCGTGGTGTGCAGACCGGGCACGTGCAGGTTCCCGCCGAACTGCGAGGCCTGCGTGACCTTGACGTTCGTGAAGAACAGGGTCGGCAGGTTCACCGGCGGCGGGTTCTTGGCGTTGAACGTCAGCGGGATGAGCCCGAGCAGATTGCCCGAGAGCTCCTCCGTGTACATGGTCGTCTTCCCGCCGCGGATCGTGGACGTGGAACCCTTGTCCGCGCGGATGTGGAAGAACTTCCCGTTCGGGCCCGGCGCGATCTGGTGCAGATCACCGATGTCCGTGCCCTTGGAGATCACGTACTTCATGACGCGCTTGGTCGACCCGTCGGCCATGCGCACGTCCACCAGGCCCTTGTAGTCCGCTCCCTTGAGCAGGAGCGAGCTGGCCTCCAGCTTCCAGGTGTCGCTCGGCAGCTGGGCCGGGGTGTCCTCGTCGGCGCCGGACGCGTCCGTGGCCGCCGGGCAGTTCTCCGGCACATCGCCGGAGCCCTGCGGGTCGCCCACGTTCTTGGTCGCGTCCTTGGCCGCGTCCGCCACCTTGTCGGTCGTGTCCTTGACCTTGTCGGTGGTGTCCTTGACCGAGTCCCCGACCTTGTCGGTCGTGTCCTTGACCGAGTCGGACGTGTCCTTGACCGTGTCCCCCACCTTGTCGGTGGTGCCCCCGAGGAGGCCGCCCGAGTCCTTCGAGGACGTGGACGCCGACGGGGAGGGAGTCGCGCTCTCGGACTCCTTGTCGTCGGGCGTGAACGCCTTCTTCAGGGCGTCGCCGACGCCCAGCGGGTCCAGCGGGTTCTTGGTCTCGGAGGCCGAGGGCGAAGGCGTGGCCGCCTCGTCCGAGGCCTCGTCGTCCGACTTCGTGGACTCCGACTTCGTGGACTCCGACGCGGAGGGCGTAGGAGTCGGGGTCGCCTTCTCCTGCTTCTCCTCGGAGCTGTCCTTCGAGGCCGACGCGGAGGGCGACGGGGTCGGCTTCGCCGACTCCTCCGCCTTGTCCTTGTCCTTGGCCTCGGCGTCGGACCCGTCCCGGTTCGCCTCGACGGCGTCGGCGCACGCCTTGTAGTCGTCCACCGAGAACTTCGTCGGGTTGTCCTTGGCCGACGCGAGCGTCGGCGTCAGGCCGAGCCCCATCAGCACTGCCGTGGGCATGGCCGCGAGAGCCACCGCCTTGCCCGCGGGCATGTGCATCTTGGTGAACAGATGCTTCTTCGGTGCCGCATGCCGCCGCGCCGCATGCCGCGGCCCGGTTCTCGCACGGGGCTCCTCGGAGCCCTCGTGGTGCACCTCGTCAGCCGGCACGGTGCCTCCCGTTCGTCCCGTTGTTCGGGCTCGTCCCTGACACGTCGTCGTTCACGCCCGCGACCTGATAGGTGGCTCCCGCGACGGGCGGCGCGACCGGCGCCTGGTCCGTGGACCTGACGTCGTCACCGCCCCTCTTGGCCGAGTCGTCCTGCTGTTCCGCCGGCGCCCAGGCGATGCCCAGACCACCGCCGACGAGGGAGAGCAGGAAACCGATGACGAAGCCGCCGAAGTTCGACACCACGAGGGAGACCAGGGCGAGAAGAATGGCCGCGACACCCGCGAACACACGGGAGTGCGGCTGGAACCACATCGTCAGGCCGAGTACGACCAGCAAGATGCCGATGATGAGCGAACCGGCCCCGGCCGTGGTCGCCATCTTGATCGTCATGTTGCCGATCGCGAGGTTCGCGTACGGGAAGTACATGATCGGGAGGCCGCCGAGGATTGACAGCAGGCCGCCCCAGAACGGGCGCTGACCGCGCCACCCTCGGAACGATTGGCGCATCTGACCAAGCTTGGGGCCCAGCCCTGCGTGCGCTTCGGCGCTCATGTCGTACAGCTCCTCGGGAAAGGCGTTGATCTGTGGTGATGGTGGCTGTCCGGAAACGGGCACGGGGACCCTGTCACTGCGAGTGCCCCCGCGCCCGGCCGTTCAGCACATCAAGTGCCAAGACCCCGGCCCGTACACGGGCCCTGTGGGCCTAGTAGCACTCGTGCTTGCCCTTCTGGACCTTCATCTTGAGGCCGGAGAGCTTGAAGGTGCCGGCCGTGGTGGCCCACGCACGCTGCTGGACGTTCTCGAAGTGCACCGAGTCGGCCTGCTGGGCGAACGCGTTGGGGTCGGCCTTGTCGCCCTGGTGGATACCGGGGCCCTTCTTGGCGTCACCCGCCGCCACACCGATGTCGATGTTGTTGAAGGTCGCATCGGCCTTCAGGTCATCGGCGTCGATGTAGAGGGTCTTGGCCTCGACCGGGGCGCTCTTGTCCGCACCGGCCGACAGCTTCATCGAGACATCGCCGAAGACCGGGACGGGGACAACCACCGACTGGCAGAGGTTGTTGATCGTCGCGGACTTCATGCCGACGACGGCAACCGGGTGCGTACCCGTCTTGCCGGAGTCGACGGCGCCGTACTGGACAAAGCCCTTGCCGTCGAGGGAGTCCGCCGTCACCTTGAACGACTGACCCGACACACTGAACGATGCCGCGAGCGCACCCTGGGACAGGGCCACGCCTATCGCGGCAGTCGCCGCGACGCTCGGCACCATGACTACGGCGAACCGCTTCCATCTGGTTCCGCCACGAGTCACGGACTTCATGACTGTTCCTCCTTCTCGGACGTACATCTCCGGCCCTGACTGCCCCGAAAGGCGGCTCAGCCGGGCAGGGATGGGAGAAGTGCTACGTCCTCGGGAAGGAGAGCGCCCGCATCGGAAGTGCTTGGTCTGTCCGCACCTTGATCACCGGCGATCACCCCCGAGCGACAACCACTGGTCGCACCTGAGCCATCACGCGCAACCTGCCGGACAGGCCCAGCCGGACGGCTGAGACCCCCCTGTCCTTGGACCGCCGGCGCTCCCGCTGGTTCGCCGTCGACCGCCCGGTGGGGACCCAAGAACCCCGCCGTTCGAATGGCTGTCGGACGGTGGGGAGAGGACCGAGCGTGCCCGATCGTGGTGCATTAACGGCGCGGACACAAGGGGGTTCGTTACTCGCGGGTAACGGACGGATAACCGAACACCGACGCAGTGACACCGAACAACAACTGAGGGTGCCGTCACTCAAGTTGCAATACAGGTTGAATACGGGACGAAAGCGGACAGAAGATCGAGTCCGACTTACTCCAAGTAACAGCGGCCGCGATTACCAAGTTTTGGTAAAACGCGGCCGCTGTGCGCCCCCGACAACGAAATTTTCACTCCGGCATCACAAGCCGCAGTGTTTAACAACTGGTCACTGACGGCTCAGAAGAGAACCCGGGCCAGAGCCGTACGCGCCGTCGTCACGCGCGGGTCGTCTGCGCCCACAACCTCGAACAGTTCGAGCAGTCGGACACGTGCCGCGTCGCGGTCCTCGCCGGCCGAGCGCCCCACCGTCTCGACGAGCCGCCCGAAGGCGTCCTCGACGTGGCCACCGACCAGATCCAGGTCGGCCGCCGCGATCTGCGCCTGCACATCGGCGGGCTTCTCGGCGGCGTCCTTGCGGACCTGCTGCGGGTCGAGCCCCTGGACGCGCTGGAGGAGCTGCGCCTGGCCGAGGCCGAGCTTGGCCTCGCTGTTGCCGGGGTCGTCGGACAGGACGTTCTTGTAGGCCTGAACGGCGCCGTCGAGGTCGCCGGCGTCCAGCGCCTGCACGGCCGCCTCCAGAAGGGCGTCGTAGGGGCCCGCTGGGGCCTCCTCCACGACCGGCGCCGCGCCCTCCGCTTCCGGGTCGACCGCGATGCCGGTGAGCCCGAAGCGCTCCTCGGCGACCTGGATCAACTGGTCGAGCGTGCCCCGGATCTGGGACTCGGGGGCGGCGCCCTGGAAGAGCGGCAGGGCCTGTCCCGCGACGACCGCGAAGACGGCCGGGATCCCCTGGACCCCGAACTGCTGCATCAGCATCTGGTTGGCGTCGACGTCGATCTTGGCGAGCACGAAGCGGCCGCTGTACTCGGCGGCGAGCCGCTCGAGCAGCGGGCTGAGCTGCTTGCAGGGCTCGCACCACTCGGCCCAGAAGTCGATGACGACCGGCACCTCGGTGGAGCGCTGCAGTACGGCGCTTTCGAAGTCGGCCTCACCGACGTCGATGACGAGGCTCGACGGCGGTACGGCACCGCCGCCGCCCTGCCGGGCCTGCTCGGCGCGCGCCTGCTCCGCCTTCGCCTTGGCCTCCTGGGCCGCCTTCACCGCGGCGAGGTCGACGACTCCGCTCATGGACATGTTCCGTGGCTGCATGCGTACAGTCTCCCCCTTCCGCGGACAGTTGTGGGCCGGGTCCGGCCCCGCAGACCTCCCGCCGGAATGCGAGACGCATCTGGAGGCACGGAGCGGACTCGGCCTGATGTGCTGCGGTGCCGGGTCCCCACCCGGCACCTAGTGGTTGCCGCTCGTCCGGGCCGCCCGGAGGTGCAGATCCGAGTCGGTCGTACGAGATCGAGCTTTCGCTACGACTCGTAGCGTAACTGCCATGACCGGAGCACGGAAACGGCACCCCGGCGATCACCCCGTGATCTGGCTCACGCGATCTTTCGGCCGTACTCGCCGGTATGGTCGACGACCATGCAGAGCCGCACGCCGTCTCCCTCCTCCCGTCCTTCTGCCCCCTCCAACGTCCGGACGGGGCGTCCGCGTTCCACGGCGGCGGACGAGGCGATTCTGGAGGCCACGCGGGCGGCGCTCGTGGAGCTCGGCTGGTCGAAGCTGACGCTCGGCGACGTGGCCACCCGCGCGGGTGTCGCGAAGACGACGCTGTACCGCCGCTGGCCGGGCAAGAGCGAGCTCGTCGTGGACGCGGTCGCGGTCCTCTTCGACGAGCTCGAACTGCCCGACCGCGGCTCGCTCGCGGCCGACGTGGAGGGCGTGGTGCGGCAGTTCGCGGCGATCCTGGACCGGCCCGAGACGAAGACGGCGCTGATGGCCGTGGTCGCCGAGTCCACCCGCGACGCGCCGCTGCGGGACCGGATCCGTACGTCGATCGTCGACCGGCAGAAACGACTCGTCCTGGAGGGACGGGCGCGGGCCGAGCGCCGCGGCGAACTCCCGCCGGCCCCCGACCCGGCCGCCGCCGCGGCCACGGCGGATCTCATCTTCGACGTGGCGGCGGGGGCGGTCGTGCACCGCACGCTGGTGAGCGCGGAGCCGGCCGACGCGGAGTGGGTGCGGCGGTTCACGGCGCTCCTGCTGGGAGGGCTCGCGGCGGCCGCCGCCGACCAGTAGTGCTGTGTGCGGGGGCTGCCTAGTCGTTCCAGGCGCAGCTGCCCAGCGTGGCGCGCTTCTTGGACACCAGGGCGTCCGCCTCGCCCGCCGGCAGCGCGCGCGTGCGCTTGTCGTGGCAGACCACGGTGCGGTCGGCGCGGCCCGCGAGGTCGACCAGGATCTGGTCCCAGTGGCGGTACTGGACGTCGTGCCCGGTGTCGGCGTACGTACGGGTCTTCACGTGCGCCGTGTCGGGCAGGTTGTCGCGCCAGGCCTTGAGCGTGCTCGCGGGCACGGTCGTGTCCTTGTCGCCGTGGTACAGGAACACCGGGGCCTTCAGCTTCGCCAGGTCCGGGCCCGGACGCTCGCAGTACAGCCGCTGCTCGTGCACCTGCGGCGCCGGATCGGCCTGCTGGCCGCGCTGGTTGTACGTCCGTGCCCCCTCCTCGTACGCGGTGTCCTGGAAGCCGGGGATGGACTTGACCGGGCTGTCGTCGGGGAAGGCCCACCACTTGCGCGGGTCCCTGATCTGGTCCTTGACGGCGGCGGCCATCTGGTCGTCCGTCAGGGCGCAGGAGTCGGACTTCTGGCCGTACGGCGGGAGGGCGGCGGCGAGGTGCAGGGCGCTGATCCGCTCCGGGGCCTTCGCGGCGATCTCGGCGGCGTACGGGCCGCCGCCGGATATCGCGATCACCTTGAACTTCTTCACGCCCAGCTTGTCGAGGACCTCGAGGGCGTCCTTGGCGTAGTCGGCCTTGCCGAGCTTGGGGTCGTAGTCGGTGTCGCCGAAGCCGTTGCGCTCGACCGTGATCATGCGGAGGTCCAGGTTCTCTCTGGTGGTGCGCATGAAGTCGGTCATGTGGACGGCGCGGGCGCTGGTGCCGGTGCCGCCGATGTAGAGCACGGGGGTGCCGTCGGCCGGGCCCGAGTCGGTGTAGTGGGCGGTGCGGCCCGAGGAGAGCTTGGCCGCGCGGACGTCGGCGCCGAGCGAGTCGAAGCTGTTCTGCACCTTCGGCTCGGCGGGCGGGCTCGCGCTCACCGCGCCGGCGCCGCCGATGGCGATTCCGCCGAGGAGGGCGAGGGCGGCGATGCCGACGGTGGTTGTGGTGCGGGTGGGCGCGGGCAGCGGCACGGTGGCTCCTGGTTCGTCGTGGGCACTTGGCGTGCCCGCGCCTACCCCAAGATCACTTGGTGACACCTGTAACGTCCCCCGAGGCCGCCGTGGTTGCGCCCTCGGGGCTCCGCCCCGGACCCCGCGCCTCAAGCGCCGGCGGGGCTGGAAAGATCGGGGCTCCGCCCCGGACCCCGCTGCTCAATCGCCGCAGGGGCTTGAAATGCCCCGATCAGAAACCGGGGGGTTCCGTGTAGACGCCCCATTCGTCGCGGAGCACTCCGCAGATTTCGCCCAGTGTTGCCTCCGCGCGGACCGCGTCGAGCATCGGGGCGATCATGTTCGAGCCCGAGCGCGCGGCGTCGATCATCACGTCCAGTGCGGCCCGCACCTTCGCGTCGTCCCGGCCCGACTTCCGGTCGCCGAGCACCCGCACCTGGTCCCGCTCGACCTCGTGGCTGACCCGCAGGATCTCCAGGTCGCCCGTGACGGACCCCTCCGCCACGTTGACGCCGACGACCTTCTTGTCGCCCTTCTCCAGCGCCTGTTGGTACCGGAACGCCGACTCGGCGATCTCGCCCGTGAACCAGCCGTCCTCGATCCCGCGCAGGATCCCGGACGTGATCGGCCCGATCGGGTGCTGCCCGTCCGGGTGCGCCCGCAGGCCCCGCTCCTTGATCTGCTCGAAGATCTTCTCGGCGTCCGCCTCGATCCGGTCGGTGAGCTGCTCGATGTACCAAGAGCCGCCCAGCGGGTCCGCGACGTTGCCGACGCCGGTCTCCTCCATCAGCACCTGCTGCGTGCGCAGCGCGATCTCGGCGGCCTGTTCGCTGGGCAGGGCGAGGGTCTCGTCGAGGGCGTTGGTGTGGAGCGAGTTGGTACCGCCGAGGACCGCCGCCAGCGCCTCCACGGCCGTCCGTACGACGTTGTTGTACGGCTGCTGCGCCGTCAGCGAGACGCCCGCCGTCTGCGTGTGGAAGCGCAGCCACTGCGCCTTCTCGCTGCGCGCCCCGTACACGTCGCGCATCCAGCGGGCCCAGATCCTGCGCGCCGCGCGGAACTTGGCGATCTCCTCGAAGAAGTCCACGTGCGCGTCGAAGAAGAAGGAGAGGCCGGGAGCGAAGACGTCCACGTCCAGGCCGCGGCTCAGGCCCAGTTCCACATAGCCGAAACCGTCGGCCAGCGTGTACGCCAGCTCCTGCGCGGCCGTCGAGCCCGCCTCGCGGATGTGGTAGCCGGAGACCGAGAGCGGCTTGTACGCGGGGATGGCGGACGCGCAGTGCTCCATCAGGTCGCCGATCAGGCGCAGATGCGGCTCGGGCTGGAAGAGCCACTCCTTCTGTGCGATGTACTCCTTGAAGATGTCGGTCTGGAGCGTGCCGTTGAGGACGGCGGGGTCGACCCCTTGCCGCTCCGCCGCGACCAGGTACATGCAGAAGACGGGGACCGCCGGGCCGCTGATCGTCATCGATGTCGTGACGTCGCCCAGCGGGATGTCCTTGAACAGGACCTCCATGTCGGCCGCGGAGTCGATCGCGACACCGCAGTGCCCGACCTCGCCGAGCGAGCGCGGGTCGTCGGAGTCGCGCCCCATCAGCGTGGGCATGTCGAAGGCCACCGAGAGCCCGCCGCCGCCGTTGCGGAGGATCATCTTGTAGCGCTCGTTGGTCTGCTCGGCGTTGCCGAACCCGGCGAACTGGCGGATGGTCCAGGTCCTGCCCCGGTAGCCGGTCGGGTACAGGCCGCGCGTGAACGGGTACTCGCCCGGCCAGCCGATCCGCTCGAAGCCCTCGTACGTGTCACCGGGCCGCGGCCCGTAGACGGGGTCGACCGGGTCCCCGGAGAGCGTGGTGAAGTCCGCGTCGCGCTTGCGGGCCTTGTCGTAACGGGCCTGCCAGCGTCGGCGGCCTTCCTCGATCGCGTCAGCGTCCATGCTTCAAATTTACTTGGACGTCCTACTAAATGTCGATGGGCCACGGCGGCCGATCGCCGCGAACCCGGCCGTTCATGGGCCCGGTCAGGCCCGCAGCGCCGCCAGATGCGCCGCGCGCACCTCCGCCGTCTGCCCCTGCACCACCAGGAACAGGCCCTCGCGCGCGAGCCGCTGGGCGGGCGCGGAGAGGCCGAAGGCGCGGCCCCCGCCGGCCACGATCGCCGCCGTCGTCGCCGCCCGCATCAGGTCGTACGCGCGCGTCTTCACCGCGAGCCGGTCCGCGAGCCGCTCCCCCGCCGGGACCTCGTCGACCAGCGCGTACGCGTCCCGGCGCGCGGCGTCGAGGCGTGCGCGCAGCACGCCCGCCGTCTCCTTCGCCTCGGCGTCGCCGGACGCGTCGAGCAGGTCGAGGGCGGCCCGTGCGACGCCGAAGACGGCCGGGTTGGTGTTGGTGTTCTTGGGCCGGTCGGCGCGCGCCCACTCCTCATAGGGCTGTCGCACGACGATGTCCTCCTCGGGCACCGTGAGCCCGTCGAGGACCAGGCCGACGGTGCGGGTGCCGGTGAGCGCGGCGAGTTCGAGCGGGTCGGTGGGGGTCAGGCCCGGCTGTTCGCGCGGTCGGGCGACCGCGAAGACGACCTCGCCGTCCTCGGTCGCCCCGCCGAGCAGGAACACGTCGTTCAGGCCCCAGCCCGTGTACCAGGGCACCCGCCCGTCGAACCGCACCCCGCCGTCCGCCAGCGGCGTCGCCCGCACCGGCAGCTTCGGAAAGGCCCGCAGGTGCGAGAAGGCGATGCCGGCGAGCGCGGCGCCCTCGGCCAGCGGGCGCAGCCACCGCTCGCGGGCCGCCTCCGCTCCCGTGGCAAGGGTGCGTACCGGCGTGTGGTGCTGGACCTGCACGAAGAACGTCGAGCAGCAGGCGCCCGCCAGGATCTCGGAGACCTCTCGCGCGACGGCGGCCGGCGCGTCCGAACCCCCGTACGCGACGGGCGCGTTCACGCCGAGCACACCCGAGGCCCTGACCGCGGCGATCGCCTCGGGAGTGACCCCGGTGCGGTCGTGGGCCTCGGCGGCGGGCGCGAGGACGTCCGCGGCGAGGCGCCGGGCGGCGTCCACCAGCGGGTGGTCCTCAAGGCGGCGGGGTGCGGTGGCGGTCATGCGGGTGCTCCTCGGGGCCGTACGTGCCTGTGGGGACACGGTGTCAGGTCCGTGCCCCCACAGGCGGTCTACATGATCGTGAGGCGCCGCACCGCCTCACCGGTCAGTTCGCGGGTATAGGGACCGGCCTCGCCCAGGGCCCGGTGCAGGGCCATGCCCTCGATGAGGGCGTCCAGCTGCCGGGTCGTGACCGGGTCGAAGTGGCGTTCGAGGAGCTGCCTGCTGCGTGCCATCCATGCCCGGGTCAGCTCCCGGTACTCCGGGCGGCGGGCGGCGAGTGTGTAGAGCTCCTGGGTGAGCACCAGATCGCGCCGGGGGCCCTCGGAGAGCGCGTGGATCAGTCCGGTGACGGCCTCCCGCGCCCCGTCGGGGGTCTCGACGCCCGCCAGATGCCGCTCGAAGACCGCCACGATGTGGTCGGCGAACCCCGTGAACGCCTCGCGCAGCAGATCGTCGATCCCGGCGAAGTGGTACGTCATCGAGCCGAGCGGCACCCCGGCCCGCGCGGCGATCTTGCGGTGCGAGACGCCCGCGACGCCCTCGTCGGCGATGTGGTCGAGGGTCGCGGCGAGGATGCGCTCGCGCCGCCCCGGGTCCGTCTGTCCGGTGGCCACGGCGTGCTCCTCAGATCTCGCGGACCGGGCGGGCGGGGTTGCCGACCGCGACGACGTTCGCCGGTACGTCCTTGGTGACGACCGCGCCCGCGCCGATCACGCTGTTGTCGCCGATGCTCACGCCGGGGCAGACGATGGCGCCGCCGCCGAGCCACACGTTGTCCCCGATGGTGATGGGCAGCGCGGCCTCCAGCTTGTCGCGGCGGGGGCCGGGCTCCACCGGGTGGGTGGGGGTGAGGAGCTGCACGCCGGGGCCGATCTGGCAGTCCTCGCCGATGGTGATCCGGGCGACGTCGAGCGCGGTCAGCCGGTAGTTGACGAAGGTGCGGGCGCCGATGGTGATGTTGCTGCCGTAGTCGACGTACAGGGGCGGTCGCAGTTCGACGCCCTCGCCGACGGAGCCGAGCAGCTCGGCCAGCACCTCGCCCGCCTTTTCGGGGTTGTCGAGGAATGCCTCCTCGTACCGGGCGGCGAGCCGCATGGCGCGCTGCTGGCGGGCGGCGATCTCCGGGTCGTCGGCGATGTAGAGGTCACCGGCGAGCATCCGCTCCAGGTTGCTGCGCGGGTCGTCGGCGAAGTGGTCCGTGGGCATGCGGACGAACGTACACCGAGGAGCGTACGGACGTACACTCCTGGTCACAGAAAAGGCGCGCGTCCGCGGAGGGATGCGCGCACCGTTTCCGAGCTGCGGTTACGCCTTGGCGAGCTTCGCGTCGTCGGCGACCTTGCCGTCGAGCTCCGCGGAGATCTTGCGCTCCACGAAGAACGCGGCGGTCGGGATCGTGCCCGCGATCAGCACCCAGAGCTGCTTGCCGACCGGCCACTTCGCCTTGGAACCCAGGTCGAAGGCGAAGACCAGGTACACGACGTACAGCCAGCCGTGCGCGATGGCGACGACGCGCGTGACATCCGCGGCCCCGTCCATGCCGAGTGCGTACTTGGCGATCATGCCGAGACACAGGAGGACCAGGAGCACACCGGTCACGTAGGCCATGATCCGGTACCGGGTCAGCACGCTCTTCTTCATGAGTCGAGGGTAACCGCCCGTTTTGCGGGATCTTCCGGCGGGCCGGGTGGACGGCACTTTCCGGTGATCACTCGTCCGTGAAGTCGTTCGCCGCCACCCGCAGAGGGCGCAGCATCGCGAAGATCTCGCCGCACTCCTCCGCGTCGTACACCCCGAGCCCGAAGTCCATCGCCATGAGGTCGCGGGTGGCCGCGTCGACGACCTCGCGCCCCTTCTCGGTGATCGTGGCGAGCGTGCCGCGCCCGTCGTTGGGGTTCGGGCGCTTGTCGACGAGGCCGGACTTCACGAGCCGGTCGACCGTGTTCGTCACGGACGTGGGGTGCACCATGAGCCGCTCGCCGATCTTCGACATGGGCAGCTCGCCCGCCTTGGAGAAGGTGAGCAGGACCAGGGCCTCGTAGCGCGCGAAGGTGAGCCCGTACGGCTTGACGACCGCGTCGACCTCGGCGAGCAGGATCTGGTGCGCGCGCATGATCGAGGTGATCGCGCCCATGGACGGCACGGACCCCCATCGCTGCTTCCAGAGTTCGTCGGCGCGGGCGATCGGATCGAAGGCGAGAGAGAGGGGCTTCGGCACGCGACCGACCTTACCGGGCGGTCATATGGCGGTCAGCCCCGTCTCGACCTTTGGGCCACGGGCCCGCCTCGCACAGCCGGACGCCCGACCGGCTCAATGCGCGTCGAACCGACAACCCTGTGTAACGATTGCCCGGTATTTGCGCTTTTGTACTCCTTCGCATGCCCTGTACGCGCTCCGAACCAGGGGGCAGGATGCCCGTCCCACCCACCCGCACCATGGCCGGTACGCCGACCCGCACCCTCGCGCTCGCCACCGCCGCGCTCCTCCTGTCCTCCTTCGCCGTCGGCTGTTCCGAGAGCGGCGGCGGTGGCGGCGCGGGCAGCGGCGGAGGCGGCCACGACTCCGCCGCGGAGGCCGCGCGGCGGACCGCCCCGTCCGGCGCCGTCACCGACTCCTCGCCGTTCTGGGTCGACCCGGACACCGCGGCCGCGCGGCAGGCCGCCCGGTGGAAGCAGGAGGGCCGCGGCTCCGACGCCGCCCTGATCGAGCGGATCGCCCTGCGCCCGCAGGCGATGTGGGCGCCGGGCGACTACCCCCGGCCCCCGGTCGCGGAGGCCGCCGCGCAGGCGAAGAAGGCGGACAAGACGCTGGTCCTCGTCGCGTACAACATTCCGAACCGCGACTGCGGTCAGCACTCGGCGGGCGGGGCGCACAGCGCGGACCTCTACCACCAGTGGATCGACGCGTTCGCCACCGGCATCGGGAAGGCGAAGGCCGTCGTCGTCCTCGAACCGGACGCGATCGCACACCTCGTCAGCGGGTGCAGCCCGGCGAAGTACGAGGACGAGCGGTACGCGCTGATGTCGTCCGCGGTCGACCGCCTGAAGCGGCAGCCGAACACGAAGGTGTACGTCGACGCCGGGAACCCGGCCTGGATCCCCGACGCGAACAAGCTGGTGGAGCCGCTGCGGCGGGCCGGGATCGGAAAGGCGGACGGCTTCGCCCTGAACGTGTCCAACTTCCGGACGGACAAGGACACCTCGGCGTACGGTCGCCGGCTCTCCGGGCTGCTCGGCGGCGCGCACTTCGTGGCCGACACGAGCCGCAACGGCGCGGGCCCCTACGGCGACGGCCGGGGCGACGCCTGGTGCAATCCGCCGGGCCGGGCGCTCGGCTCCGCCCCGACCACGCGCACGGGCGACGCCCTGATCGACGCGAAGCTGTGGGTGAAGCGGCCCGGCGAGTCGGACGGCACGTGCCGGGGCGGGCCCGCCGCGGGGACCTGGTGGGCGGAGTACGCCCTTGGGCTCGCCCGGAACGCGAAGGGCTGAGCCCCGCCGGGGCTGGATGTGCCTACGTCACCTGGATCCACTTCGCCTCGGACGAGACCCCGTCCTTGTCGGAGGCGAACAGCATGTACCAGCCCGGAGGGACGAGGGTCCGGTCCTTGGGGACGTCCACCGTCACCGCGTCCTTGGACTTCTTGACGTCGAGGGCGATCGAGCGCTGCTCCACGTCCGTCGTGTGGGTCACGGCGGACGGCCGCATGAGGCGGGCCGTGACGATGTCCCCGGCCTGCCGCGTGCGGAACGTGGCCTCGCCGCCCGCCGGGAGGGACTGCGGGCCCGCGCCGAGGACGGGCCGCCGGTCGCCGCCGCGGTGCAGGGCGGGCGGCGTGTAGATCTCCATGCGCTGCTCGAAGTGGCCGAGCTTGGTGTTCTGCTGGTTGTCGTAGAGCGGGTCGGAGCCGAAGCTGGCGACCCGGCCGTCGGGCAGCAGCAGCGCCTCGGAGTGGTAGTTGCGGCCGACCTTGGGGGCGGCGGCCTCCTGGAAGGCGTTCTGCTCGGGGTCGTAGAACTGCGCCTTGTGGATGTTGCTGGCGCTGCGGCCTCGGTAGTCCTTGGAGCCGTTCGTCGTGAAGACGGAGTCGTCCGGCATGATCACGGAGTTCAGGTAACGGGTGCCCTGCGGGAGTTCGGGCCCGGTCTTGAAGGAGGGGTTCTCCTTCTTCAGGTCCACGACCGCCGTGCGGGACGTCGCCTTCTTGGACTCGCCGACCCCGCCGCCGCCGAGGATCATGAAGCGCTGGTCCTGCGCGGGCGGCAGCAGCAGCGAGGACGAGGTCTCCGTCTGGTCGGTGTCGGTGAGGCCCGGCACCTTGTCGAACGTGTTGGTCTTCGGGTCCCACAGACCGGGCTCACGCCCCTTGGTGGCGGGTCCGTAGCCGGCGTTCGAGGCCGGGTAGAAGAGCTTGCCGCCCTTGGTGAGGAAGAGGGCCGGGTACGTCGGGAAGTAGCGCTTCGGGCCCATCGACCACTTCTTGGTCCTCGGGTCGTAGATCTCGTTGTCGCCGGGGTCGATCGTGCCGACGTCGTCGAGCCCGGACACCGCCATCACCCTGCCGTCCTCCAGGCCGACCAGGGTGGGGTACCAGCGGGCCTTCTTCATCGGCTCCACGGGGACGTACCGCTCGGCGACGGGGTCGAACTCGTAGGCCTCCTTGATGCCCTGGAAGTCCTGCTTCTCCAGGGTGATCTTCTCGGAGAGGCCGTACGTGTTGTCGGCGTCCTTGCCGCGCAGGCCCTCGATCTCGTACTGGGCGTTGTCGTCGGTGACGTACTGCCTGCCCTTCTCGGTGGACTCGACGAAGACACGGGCCTCGCTCGCCGTGATCTTCGTCTTCCAGGGCTGCGTGCCGCCGGCGGCGTTGCGCTTCTTGTCGAAGCCGCGCTCGGCCTTGGGCACGGTGACGTCGAACTGCGAGACGTACTCGGTGCCGGAGGGCGAGCGGAACGTCGTGCCCTTCTTCAGGTGCACCGCCTTGTCGGGGCTCTCGTTCTTGACGCGCATGCCGCCGCCGGCCTTCTCGACCTCGCCGTCGAGCCGTTCGTAGCGGGCGGTGCCGCCCGCCACCAGGAGCCGCCCGCCGGGGAGTTGGGCGTGGCCGCCGCAGAAGAAGTCGGCGGGGGTGGGGATCTTCTTGAAGGTGTTCGCCTTCGGGTCCCACAGGACGGTGTCGAAGGTGCCCGCGTCGAATTTCTTCTGCTCGTTGCCCGAGCCCGCCACGATGAGCACCTTGCCGGTGTGCAGGAGCGCGGCGTGGATGGCGTTGGTGCGGTACTCCTTCGGGATGTCGACCTGTGACCAGGAGCCGTACTTGGCCTTGTAGCCGGGCCGGGAGATCTTCCAGTCCTCGTACCGCTCGCTGGCGAAGGTCCAGGCGGCCGGGGCGTTCAGGCCGACGAGGACGGCGACGCCACCCGCGCCGAGGACCGTCTTCCGCATCCGGCGTGAAGGTCTGTAGGCCATGGGTCAGTTCCCTCCTGAGGTCGACGTGCTGGACACCGCGGGCACGGCGCGGACCGGTTCGGCCTCCACCCTGGTCGCGGCGGCCGCGGCGGCCTCGCGGCGCTGGGTGGCGTACCAGACGACCGGGGGCGCGAGCGCGATGCACAGGGCGAGGAACGCCCAGGTGCGCATGGCGACATGGGTGTGGTCGAGGGCGACGGACGCCGCGAGGGACGTGCCCAGCACGGCGGCCCAGAACAGATGGATACGGAAGGTCAGCGGCCGGTCGGCGCTGACGTCGCCGCCCTTGGGCGTGACGACGAAGCGGCTGGGGCGGCCGAGCAGGGCCGCGCCGAGCGACTTGAGGTAGATGGGCGCGGAGATCGCGGACATTCCCATGCCGGCGAGACCGCCGGAGCCCTCGGGTTCGTGGGGCGAGACGTTGTGCCGGCGGTTCCAGAGGTAGAGGCCGATCTGGAGGGCGGCCGCGTCGCTGTAGAGCATGAGCCACATGGACGCGGTGACCTGGGTGCCGGAGGCGCCGGTCCATAGGAACAGTACGCAACTGAGCACGCCGAGCAGCCAGTTGACGGCCGTCATCGGGTAGTAGACGAGCATCATCGAGTACGAGAAGAGGCGGCCGGGCGGCATCGTGGCCGGCGCCTTCCAGTACTGCCGGAACAGGGTCTCGTACGTGCCGCGCGACCAGCGGGTCTGCTGGGTGAAGAAGTCCGTCCAGGAGGCGGGGCCCTCACCGACCGCGAGCACGTCGGGGGTGTAGACGGAGCGCCAGCGCGCGTGGGTCTCCGGGTTGCGGTGGCGGTGGATCTCGAAGCCGGTCGCCATGTCCTCGGTGATGGAGTCGACGAGCCCGCCGATCTGCTTCAGGGCGGAGATCCGTACGACGTTGTTGGTGCCGACGAACATGGGGGCGCGGTAGCGGTTGCCCGCGCGCTGGATCAGCGCGTGGAAGAGGAACTGCTGGGACTCGGCGGCCTTGGTGACCGGGGAGTCGTAATTGCCGTAGACCTGCGGGCCGACGACGAACGCGACGTCGGGGTCGCGGAGGTAGCCGAGCATCCGTTCCAGGAACTCGGGGTGCGGTACGTGGTCGGTGTCGACGGAGGCGAAGAAGTCGTAGCCGCCGCCGTGCGCGGCGAGCCAGGCGTTGTAATTGCCGTGCTTGGTACGGGTCTTGTGGGGGCCCTTCGCCCGGTTCCACTCCGGGACGCCCTTGCGGGAGAAGTGCCGGACGCCGAGCCGGTCGCACAGTGCCTTGGCGTCGGGGTCGTCCCCCTCGTCCAGGAGCCAGACGTCGAGCGGCCCGTCGTGGGTGAGGCGGACGGCGCCTTCGAGGGTGGACCGCACCATCGCGAGGGGTTCCTTGCCGGGCACGTACGTCGTCAGGAACGCGACGCGGGTGCCGGGCTCGGGGCGGACGGGGACCGGGTCCCTCGCGACCATCGTCGCGTGCGCGATGGACAGGACGTTGACGAGCATGAACAGCTCGATGAGTCCGATCGCGACGAGCATCACGATGTCGAGCGAGACCAACCAGCGGTCTCCGCCCTCCCGTTCCACCCAGTGGGTGGGCCACACGAGGTACACGAGGAGCGCCCCGGTGAGCAGGGGCGCGAGCGTCATCAGGAGGACGGCGCGTATTCGGTGCGGCTCGTTCGACAGGAGCGAGGTGTACTGGACCCGGTAATCGCCCTCGCCGGGCGGCTCGGTGAGCGGCCCGGCGAGCCTGCTGTAGGTGTCGTAGTCGTAGCCCTCGTCAGGCCGCACAGTGCCCTCCAGGATCTGGTGATCGACCGTCTCGATACCCCCACAAAAGGGGACATTGACGGGCGTGTCGACCAGAGAAGGGCGTAAGGGTGAGGTATGGGCGGCTCTACGCCGGTCACTCGCCGGAGAGTTGCCGCTCCACCGTCTCCACCTTCGACGACAGGCCGTCCGTCACGCCCGGGCGGATGTCCGCCTTCAGGACCACGGACACCCGCGGCGCACGCTCCTCCACCACCGCGACGGCACGCTTGACCACGGCCATCACCTGGTCCCACTCACCCTCGATCGACGTGAACATCGCGTCGGTGCGGTTGGGGAGGCCGGATTCGCGGACCACGCGGACGGCGTCGGCGACGTACTCCCCCACGTCCTCGCCGACCCCGAGCGGGGTCACGGAGAAGGCGACGATCATGCGTTCACGACACCTTCCTGGCGGGCGCGGCCGGCGATCACCGCGGCCTCGCCCTCGCGCTTGAGCTTGCGCTCGGCGAAGAAGCCGCCGGTGGGCAGCACCGAGAGGACGAAGTAGAGGACACCGGTGCCGAAGCTCCACTTCGCGCGGTTCCAGGCGTCGAGCCAGAAGATCACGTACAGAACGAACAGGACGCCGTGGACCATGCCCATCACGGGCACCGCGTTGAAGTCCGTCGTCCGCTTCAGAACGGAGCAGATCAGCAGCAGCAGGAAGGAGACGGCCTCCGGGGCGGAGACCAGACGGAGGCGGCGGAGGGCGGAGGCGGTCTTGAGGTCCACGGGGCACCTTCGGCTAAGCGGGCGGACTGTCGTTGATCTTGTGAATGTGCGCACAAGCGTTTTCCCATTGTGGCATCGCGCCGGTCGGGGCCTGTCGGCGGGCTCCCTGTGCCGGATACCTTCGTCCCCGTGGCGACGTTCCGACTCCAGGGCAGCAAGATGCTCGCCGTCGACATGACGGGCGACAGTGTGAAGGCGAAGAACGGCTCGATGGTCGCGTACGACGGCCGGATGGCGTTCAAGAAGCTGAGCGGGGGTGGCGAGGGGATCCGCGGGATGGTGACCCGGCGCATCACCGGTGAGCAGATGACCGTGATGGAGGTCAAAGGGGAGGGCACATGCTGGTTCGCGGACCGGGCCAGTGAGATCAATCTGGTGGGACTGACCGGCGACAAGCTGTACGTCGAGGCGAGCAATCTGCTCTGCACGGACGCGGGCCTGCGCACCGGCACGTCCTTCACCGGCGTACGCGGCGCGTCCCAGGGCAACGGCCTGTTCACGACGACCGTCGAGGGCCACGGCCAGGCCGCGATCATGAGCGAGGGCCCGGCCGTCGTGCTGCGCGTCGGGCCCGACTACCCGCTGACCGTCGACCCCGGCGCGTACATCGCGCACCAGGGGAACCTGCGGCAGTCGTTCCAGTCCGGGGTGACCTTCCGTACGTTCCTGGGCGAGGGCGGCGGCGAGGCCTTCCAGATCCTCTTCGAGGGCGACGGTCTCGTCTACGTACAGCCCAGTGAGCGGAACACGATCGCAGGGGACGTATGACGATGACGGCCTTCAGGGAAATCAATGCGCGGATGGTCGAGGCGACCGTCGTGCCGGGGCAGCGGCTCTACAGCCAGCGCGGCGCGATGCTCGCCTACCAGGGCGACGTCTCCTTCACCCCCAACGTCCAGGGCGGTCAGGGCGGACTGATGTCCATGATCGGGCGGCGGGTGGCGGGCGAGTCGACGCCGCTGATGACGGTCGAGGGCAGCGGCACCGTACTGTTCGGGCACGGCGGGCACCACGTGCAGGTGATCACGCTCTCCGGCGACACCCTGTACGTGGAGGCGGACCGGCTGCTCGCCTTCGACGGGGCGCTGCGCCAGGGGACCATGTTCATGGGCTCGCAGGGCGGCGTCATGGGGATGGTGCGCGGCCAGGTCAGCGACCAGGGCCTGTTCACGACGACGCTGCAGGGGCACGGGGCGGTGGCCGTCATGGCGCACGGCGGGGTCGTCGAGGTGCCGATCACGCCGGGGCGGTCCGTGCACGTCGACCCGCAGGCGTACGTGGCGCACCACGGCGACGTGCGCAACAAGCTGTCCACGGCGCTCGGCTGGCGGGACATGGTGGGGCGCGGCAGCGGCGAGGCGTTCCAGCTGGAGCTGAGCGGGAGCGGTGCCGTGTACGTCCAGGCTTCGGAGGAAAAGCTGTGAGCGCTCAACCGGCCGGCGGCCCGGCCGTCTTCGACCCGATGACCCTGCCGGTCGACGACAACGTCAACGCGTACACCTTCTGCGTGGAGCTCAAGGGCAGCCAGTGGTTCCTGCAGAAGGGGAAGATGATCGCCCACTACGGGCGGATCGAGTTCAACGGCATCGGTCACGGGCGCCTCGACCGGCTCGTGCGCACCTCGTTCCACTCGCCGCTGCACGCGAGCGACTGGGTGGTCGCCGAGGGCAGCGGCAAGATGCTGCTCGCGGACCGGGCCTTCGACGTGAACTCGTACGACCTCGACGACGGGAATCTGACGATCCGCGCGGGGAACCTGCTCGCTTTTCAGCCAACTCTCTCGCTGAAGCAATCGATCGTTCCCGGCTTCCTCACACTCATTGGCACCGGCAAATTCGTCGCGGCATCAAACGGTCCGGTTGTGTTCATGGAGCCGCCGATCCGGGTCGATCCGCAGGCGCTCGTCGGCTGGGCGGACTGCCCCTCGCCCTGCCACCACTACGACCATGGATATCTGACGGGCGTGATCGGCGGTCTACGTGCGATGACGGGCATCGGCGGGGTCTCCGGCGAGGAGCACCAGTTCGAGTTCGTGGGCGCCGGGACGGTGCTCTTGCAATCGAGCGAGTCGTTGATGCCCGAACAGGCGGTGGGTGGCGTACCTCACCAGGCGGGAGTTCCCGCCGGATCCGGGGCGCCCCCTGGACAGCAAGGGGCACCGCGTCTTCCCGGACAGCTCGGTGACCTCCAGCGTCGCTTCGGGCTGTGAGCGGTAGTCTGCGGAGTGTGACGTCGAACGCGTGACCCCTTATCCGTAGTCCGCACCCCCTTGGGTGTGCGGGGAGTGCCCAGTGTCACCCCCCACATTCGTTCACCTTTCAACTTCTTAGGTAGAATCGATTCCATGGAGACCGAGACGGCCATGCCGTGGCTGACCGACGAGGAGCAGTGCGCCTGGCGCACGCACCTGGAGGTCAACAGACTGCTCAATTATCAGCTGGAGAAGGATCTCCAGCCCTTCGGCCTGACGATGAACGACTACGAGATCCTGGTGAACCTCTCCGAGGCCGAGGATCTCCGGATGCGGATGAGCGATCTCGCCGCGGCGACGCTCCAGTCCAAGAGCCGGCTGTCGCACCAGATCACCCGCATGGAGAACGCCGGCCTGGTCCGCCGCGAGAACTGCGAGTCGGACCGCCGCGGCCTCTACACCGTACTCACCGACTACGGCATGGAGACCATGCGGAAGGTCGCCCCGCACCACGTGGCGTCCGTCCGCAGGCACTTCGTCGACCTCATTTCCGCGCAGGAGCTGGGCAGCATGCGCCAGGCCCTGTCCCCCATCGCGGAACACCTGCGTTCGCAACGCGGCAAACCGTAGCGCCGCTAGTCGGCGGGCAGCGCGAGCGCGAAGAGAGCGCCGCCCTCCGGCGCGGAACGCACCATGAGCGTGCCGCCGTGCCGCTCCGCCACGTCGCGGGCGATGGCGAGGCCGAGACCGGCCCCGCCGCCGTCCCGGCTGCGTGCGTCGTCGAGCCGTACGAACCGCTCGAAGATCCGCTCGCGCTCGTCCTCGGGCACGCCCTGCCCGTCGTCCGCGACCTCCAGCAGCACCCGATCCCCCTCGGCACGCACCGCCACCCGGACCCCGGCGCGGGCGTGCCGCTGCGCGTTGTTCACGAGGTTGGCGAGGACCCGCGCCAACTGACCGCGTGAGCCGCTGACCCCGGGCACCTCCGTCACGTCCGCCGTGACCGGTACGCGGTCGCCCGTGCGCTGGGACAGCTCCTCGCGCACCAGGGCCGCGAGGTCAACCTCGGCGCCGCCGGGCTTCTCCCCCGCGTCGAGCCGGGCGAGCAGCAGCAGATCGGCGGCCAGCTCCTGCAAGCGCACGGTGTCCTCCACGGCGCCGTCCACATCCAGCAGCTCCGGGTGGGCGGCGCCCACTTCGAGCTGGGTGCGCAGCGAGGCGATCGGGCTGCGCAGCTCGTGCGAGGCGTCGGCGACGAACCGGCGCTGCCGCTCCACGGACGACTCCAGGGCGGCGAGCGTCTCGTTCGTGGTGCCGGCGAGCCGGGCCACTTCGTCGTGGGTGTCCGGTTCCGGCACCCGCCTGCCCAGGTCCTGCGACGCCGTGATCGCGGCCATCTCGGCCCGGATGCCCTCCACGGGACGCAGCGCGCGCCGGGTCACCAGCCAGGTGACGCCGCCGACGACGACGAGCAGCACGGGGAAACCGATCAGCATGGAGGTCAATGCCGTGTTGACCGCGCTCTTTTCGGCTTCGAGGGAGCCGCCCGCGTAGACGGTCAGATCCCCGAACGCGGTGTCCTCGACCTCGACCGCGGCGAACCGGTAGTCGGCGCTGTCGCCGTCGATGGTGGCGCTGCCTTCGGTGTAGTCGGTGTGGTCGGAGACGCTGCCGTTCCGGTTGTCGTCGTCTCCCCCGTCGTCGTCCCCGTCGTCGTCGGGGCGCGCCGCGCCGGGCGTCACCCCGCTCACGCCGGTGCCGGAGATCTTCTCCAGGTCCTCGGACGTGGCCAGCACCCTGCCGTCGTCGTCGACGACCTGCACCGGGTCCTCGTCGTCCAGGTCGAGGGAACGGGGCGCGGTGCCGGTGGCCAGGGCGGTGGCGACGCGGCGGGCGGTGGAGTCGGCGTCGCCGCCCGCCCGGTCGGTGAGGTTGCCGCGCAGCGAGAGCAGCACGGTGGCGCCGGCCGCGACCAGGGCGACCGCGACGACGAGTGTGGCGGCGAGGGCGGCGCGGGCCCGCACCGAGCTGAAGGGGCGCCGCAGCCTGCTCATCGGGGCGCCTCCAGGCGGTATCCGGCGCCGCGCACCGTGCGGATCAGCGAGGAGCCGAGCTTGCGCCGCAGCGCACTGACGTACACCTCGACGATGTTCGGGTCGCCCTCGTACGCGAAGTCCCACACGTGGTCGAGGATCTCGCCCTTGGAGACGACCTCACCGGCGCGGGTCACGAGCTGCTCCAGGACCGCGAACTCCTTGGTGGTGAGCGCGACTTCGCCGTTCTCGGCGTGGGTGACGCGGCGCGCGGCGGTGTCGACGGCGTAGGGGCCGACGGTGTGCACGGGGTTGGCGCCACCGGCGCTCCCCCGGCGCCGCAGCAGCGCCTTCACGCGTGCGACAAGCACCACGTACGAGAAGGGCTTGGTCAGATAGTCGTCCGCGCCGGTGTCGAGCCCCTCGGCCTCGTCGTACTCGCCGTCCTTCGCGGTCAGCATCAGGATCGGCACGTCGTTGCCCGCGGCGCGCAGGGCGGCGCAGACCCGGTAGCCGTTCATGCCCGGCAGCATGATGTCGAGCACGACCAGGTCGTACGCCACCTCGCTCGCCCGGTGCAGGCCCTCCAGGCCGTCGTGGACCACATCGACGGCGTAGCCCTCGGCGGTGAGGCCCTTGGCGAGGGACAGGGCGAGTCGCTTCTCGTCCTCGACGATCAACAGGCGCATGTGAGCAAGGGTCGCAGGTCGAACCTGAAGAACCCTGAAGGAACCTGAAGAGCCCTTCAGGCTTCTTCAGCGGGGCTTCAGGGTCGTACGGGCAGTGTGTTTCCCGAAGGACGGACAGGGCGGCCCGAAGTCGCCCACCAGACACGGGAGAAGCTCATGAAGCGCCGTACCACTGTCATCTCCGCCATCGCCGCCGTCGCCCTGCTCGGCGCGGGCACGGCCACCGCGGTCGCGGTCTCCGGCGACGACGGTTCGTCGAGCGCGACGCAGCAGTCGTCCGTGCGGGTCAAGGACGACGACGGCGTGAGCGACAACCAGGAAGAGGCGAACGAGGCGAAGGGCGCCAAGGTGTCGGCCGAGGACGCCATCGCCGCCGCCCTGAAGCACACACGCGGCACGGCCGTCGGCGCCGACCTCGACTCCGACGACGGCCGGCTCGTCTGGGACGTCGACGTGATCGGCTCCGGCGACAAGTGGAGCCACGTCGAGATCGACCCGGGCACCGGCAAGGTGCTCGGCTCCCACACCGAGCGCGACGACGACGGCGACGACAGCGCGGCCCGCGTCGCGGCGACCCTGAAGGGCGCGTCGACGTCGGCCGAGGACGCCGCCAAGGCCGCCGCTTCGAAGGGCACGGTCACCTCGGTGGACGCCGACGACGACGGCTCGGTGAAGGTCTGGGAGGTCGAGACGACGTCGCCGAACGGCACGCAGCACGACTGGCACGTGGACTTCCGCTCCGGCGCGGTGTCCGTGGACCACTCCTCGGACGACGACGGCGACGACGACTGACCCCCTACCGGTCATCGGGGCGCGGCACCGTGGTTGCACTCACGGGGCTCCGCCCCGGACCCCGCTGGCTCTCGTTCGAAAGGCGGGCTCAAAACACCGGCGCTCGGAGGCGCAGGAACGAGTGCCACCAGGAACGGGGCCAGGGCCGCTGCCGCGAAGCACACGGGCAGCGGGAGATGGCCCGCCAGGAGTCCCGCCCCGGCCGAACCGGCCGACATACCCGCGTTCAGGGACGTGTTGACCCACGCCCCGGCCTGCGTACGGAACCCGTCGTCCACCGACTCGTCCGCGATCAGGTACGCCGTGGTCAGCGCCGGAGCGACGAACAGGCCGACGCACGCCGCCGCCCCCGCGAGCGCGGACAGCCCGGGTGCGAGCGCCGCACCCCCCAGCGCCGCCGCCAGCCCGACCGCCAGGAACACCAGCCGGGAGTGGGCGGACCCGCGCCAGTCGACGGCGCCGTTGAGCAGCCCGCCCACCGCGCTGCCCGCCGACAGCGCCGCGAGGATCCACGCGGCCGCCCCGCCCCGCCCGCGCTCCTCGGCGAAGGCGAGGACGAGCAGGTCGACCGCCCCCAGCGCGGCCCCGACCCCGAGGGTCACCACCACGGGCTGCCGGAGCCGGCGGGCGACCTTCCCCCGGCCCGTACGACGGCGGCCGGACCGCGGCGCCGCGACCACCCCCGCCACCGCGGGCGAGGCGACGAACGCCAGCGTCCCGACGGCCACGAGGGCGGCGCTCAGGGCGACTCCGAAGGCGGCCGGGGCCCACAGCACCAGCACGCCCACCAGCAGCGGACCGCACACGAGCAGCAACTCCTCGGCGACCCCGTCCAGGCTGTACGCCCGCTGCAACAGCCGCCGGTCGTCGGACAGGAGCCGACCCCACACGGTGCGCATCGTGGGCCCGAGCGGCGGCGTGAGCGCCCCGGTCGGCAGGGCGAGCGCCACGAGCAGCCAACCGGGCGCCCCCGGTCTCCAGGCGACGGCGGCGAGGACCGCGAGCAGCGCCGCGTACGACAGGGCCATCGGGGGCAGCGCGCGGCGCGGCCCGTAGCGGTCG
The DNA here is from genome assembly GCF_054963755.1 of Streptomyces sp. EDA2-14. Taxonomy (NCBI): domain Bacteria; kingdom Bacillati; phylum Actinomycetota; class Actinomycetes; order Kitasatosporales; family Streptomycetaceae; genus Streptomyces; species Streptomyces sp. EDA2-14. Next base: position 183,290 of record NZ_JBUEGE010000015.1, on the reverse strand, counting down.
ATGAACAGGGCGCGCAGCGGCGACAGGAGCACGCTGGCGGCGCCGTACAGCGCCATGACCGCGCCCGCGACGGCGTACGAGCCGGTGGCGGCGGTCACGGCGAGCATCAGGGAGAGAGCGACGGTCCCGTACGAGAGGCGCCCGAGCAGGGCGGCACCAAAGGTGCGCAGGGCGTACGGGGTCCGCAGCACGGCGGCGTACATGACGGTTTTCCTCCGGAACGAAGCATGCGTGGAGAACTCAACGGGGCGTGGACGCACCGGAGTTCTCTACGCACGGAGGAAAGACATGGCCGCACCGTAACAGGGTGCGGCCGGGGTGGACAGACGGTCGGGACAGGCCGTCAGGACCCCGTGAGGCCCTCCACCAGTTCGTCCGCGGCGCGGTAGGGGTCGAGGTCGCCGGAGACGATGCGCTCGGCGAGGGCGCCGAGGCGGCGGTCGCCGGAAAGGTCGCCGATCCGCTCGCGCAGCGTCGTCACCGCGATCGTCTCGACCTCGCGCGCCGCACGCGCCGCGCGCCGCTCGGCGAGCACGCCGTGCTCCTCCATCCACGCCCGGTGCTTCTCCAGGGCCTCGACGACCTCGTCGACGCCCTCGCCGCGCGCCGCGACCGTCTTCACGATCGGGGGGCGCCAGTCGCCGGGGGCCCGGGACTCGCCGAGCCCCAGCATGTGGTTGAGCTCGCGTGCCGTGGAGTCGGCGCCGTCCCGGTCCGCCTTGTTGACCACGTACACGTCGCCGATCTCCAGGATTCCGGCCTTGGCCGCCTGGATCCCGTCGCCCATACCGGGCGCGAGCAGCACCACCGACGTGTCCGCCTGCGAGGCGATCTCGACCTCGGACTGACCGACGCCGACCGTCTCGACGAGGATCACGTCGCACCCGGCGGCGTCCAGCACCCGGATCGCCTGCGGCGCGGCCCACGCGAGCCCGCCGAGGTGTCCGCGCGTCGCCATCGAGCGGATGTAGACACCGGGGTCGGAGGCGTGCTCCGACATCCGGACCCGGTCACCGAGCAGCGCACCGCCGCTGAACGGCGACGACGGGTCGACGGCGAGCACGCCGACCCGCTTCCCGGTCCGCCGGTACGCGCTCACGAGCGCCGACGTGGAGGTCGACTTGCCGACACCGGGCGATCCGGTGAGCCCGACGACGTAGGCACCGCCCGTGAGCGGGGCCAGCGCCGCCATGACCTCGCGCAGCTGCGGGGACGCCCCCTCGACCAGCGAGATCAGCCGGGCCACGGCCCGCGGCCTGCCCTCCCTCGCCTGCGCGACCAGCGTGGGGACGTCCTGCATCACAGCTCCGTTCGCCAGTTCCTGTGCCCTTACGAAGAAGGGTTACGCCTTGGGTACCCGCACGACCAGCGCGTCACCCTGACCGCCACCGCCGCACAGGGCGGCCGCGCCGATGCCGCCGCCGCGCCGCTTCAGCTCCAGGGCGAGGTGCAGCACGATGCGCGCGCCGGACATCCCGATCGGGTGACCCAGGGCGATGGCCCCGCCGTTGACGTTCACCTTTTCCGAGGACACTCCGAGGTCCTTCATTGACTGCACCGCGACGGCGGCGAAGGCCTCGTTGATCTCGATGAGGTCGAGGTCCTCGGTGGCGATGCCCTCCTTCTTGAGGGCGTGCGCGATCGCGTTCGAAGGCTGCGACTGCAACGAGTTGTCCGGGCCCGCGACATTGCCGTGCGCGCCGATCTCGGCGATCCACTCGAGGCCCAGCTCCTGCGCCTTCGCCTTGCTCATGACGACGACCGCGGCGGCCCCGTCCGAGATCTGCGAGGAGGTGCCGGCGGTGATCGTGCCGTCCTTCGCGAACGCGGGGCGCAGCTTGCCGAGCGACTCGGTGGTCGTCTCGCCGCGGATGCCCTCGTCCTTGCTGAAGACGACGGGCTCGCCCTTGCGCTGCGGGATCTCGACGGGCGTGATCTCGGCCTCGAACACGCCGTTCTTCTGCGCGGCGGCGGCCCGCTGGTGGGAGAGCGCCGCGATCTCGTCCTGCTCGGGACGGGCGATGCCGAGGCGGGTGTTGTGCTTCTCCGTGGAGGCACCCATGGGGATGTTCTCGAAGGCGTCGGTGAGGCCGTCGTACGCCATCGCGTCGAGCATCTCGACGGCGCCGTACTTGTAGCCCTCGCGGGACTTCGGCAGCAGGTGCGGGGCGTTCGTCATCGACTCCTGGCCGCCGGCCACGACGATGTCGAATTCGCCGGCGCGAACGAGCTGGTCGGCGAGCGCGATGGCGTCGAGCCCGGACAGACACACCTTGTTGATCGTGAGCGCCGGGACGTTCATCGGAATGCCCGCCTTGACCGCGGCCTGGCGCGCCGGGATCTGCCCTGCCCCGGCCTGCAGCACCTGGCCCATGATCACGTACTGCACCTGGTCGCCACCGATTCCCGCACGGTCGAGGGCGGCCTTGATCGCGAAGCCGCCGAGGTCGGCTCCGGAGAAGGACTTGAGCGAGCCGAGCAGTCGGCCCATGGGCGTCCGCGCGCCCGCGACGATCACTGACGTGGTACCGGTCGTTCCTGACATGAGGCACGGCCCCTTGGAGGTGAGGAGTGAACGAGGGTTTACTCGAATGTACTGACCGGTATGCGCCGCGTCATCGCCACGACGGTGTGATCGCGCGCACGTTGCGTAACCACTCGGTCCGCGCTGCACTGACAGCATGCTGACGCGAATCGACCACATCGGGATCGCCTGCTTCGACCTCGACAAGACAGTCGAGTTCTACCGGGCGACGTACGGCTTCGAGGTCTTCCACTCCGAGGTCAACGAGGAGCAGGGCGTGCGCGAGGCCATGCTCAAGATCAACGAGACGAGCGACGGGGGCGCGTCCTACCTCCAGCTGCTCGAACCCACCCGCGAGGACTCCGCCGTCGGCAAGTGGCTGGCCAAGAACGGCGAGGGTGTGCACCACATCGCCTTCGGCACGGCCGACGTCGACGCGGACGCGAGCGCCATCAAGGACAAGGGCGTACGCGTCCTGTACGACGAGCCCCGGCGCGGCTCGATGGACTCGCGGATCACGTTCCTGCACCCCAAGGACTGCCACGGCGTACTCACCGAACTCGTCACCGCCGCACCGAAGGAGTCGACGGAGCACTGACCTCCACATAGTCGGGCCGGTAGGGTTGTGGGGCGACTGACGTCTCGGGCGGCCAGTCGTGGGCCGGGGTCCGGGTTTCGGGGGACGAGGGTCGGAGCAAGTCGGGCAGCGGACGGCATCAGCCGTAACGGTCCGACGGCACCGGCTGGTTCGATCTGACACCATTCCCCGGGGGCCTCGTTCGCGGAATGGGCGGGGCTCGTAAGAAGAACTTGCGACCAGGGGACGGATGGGACCGCGCAGTGCGGGGCTATGAGAGCCAGGACGGCCGTCGGCCGGCTGAGACCGACCATCTCTCGCGGTTCGAAGCCGAGATGGATCGGCTGAAGACCGAGCGGGAGAAGGCCGTCCAGCACGCCGAGGACCTCGGCTACCAGGTGGAGGTGTTGCGCGCCAAGCTGCACGAGGCGCGCCGCAGCCTCGCGACCCGGCCTGCCTACGACAGCGCGGACCTCGGCTACCAGGCCGAGCAGCTCCTCCGTAACGCGCAGCTCCAGGCCGACCAGCTGCGCGCCGATGCCGAGCGCGAGCTGCGCGACGCCCGCGCGCAGACCCAGCGCATCCTCCAGGAGCACGCCGAGCAGCAGTCCCGGCTCCAGTCCGAGCTGCACACGGAGGCCGTCAACCGCCGTCAGCAGCTCGACCAGGAGCTCGCGGAGCGCCGCCGCACGGTCGAGACGCACGTCAACGAGAACGTGCAGTGGGCCGAGCAGCTGCGCGCCCGCACCGAGCAGCAGGCCCGCCGCCTCCTCGACGAGTCCCGCGCCGAGGCCGACCAGGCGCTCGCCGCCGCCCGCACCGAGGCCGAGCGCGTCGCCGAGCAGGCCCGCCAGCGCCTCACCTCCGAGGCCGAGGAGGCGCGCTCCGAGGCGCAGTCGATCCTGGCCCGCGCCCGCCAGGACGCCGAGCGCCTGCTGAACGCCGCGTCGACGCAGGCCCAGGAGGCCACCGACCACGCCGAGCAGCTGCGCACGTCGACGAGCGAGGAGTCCGAGCAGGCCCGCCGCAGGTCCGGCGAGCTGAGCCGGGCCGCCGAGCAGAAGATCGCCGAGGCGGACAGCGCGCTGCGCGAGGCCCGCGCCGAGGCCGAGAAGGTGCTCGCGGAGGCGAAGGACGCCGCGGCCAAGCAGCTCGCCGGCGCCGAGTCGACCAACGAGCAGCGCACCCGCACCGCCAAGGAGCAGGTGGCCCGCCTGGTGGGTGAGGCCACCAAGGAGGCCGAGGCCACCAAGGCGGAGGCCGAGCAGCTCGTCGCCGACGCGCGCGCCGAGGGCGAGAAGCTGATCGCGGAGGCCAAGGAGAAGGCCCGTACGGTCACCGCCGAGGAGACGGCGGGCGAGCTCGCGAAGGCCGCGCGCACCGCGGAGGACGTGCTCAACAAGGCGTCCGAGGAAGCGAAGACGACGACGAAGGCGGCGGCCGACGACGCCGAGCGGATCCGCGCCGAGGCCGAGGCCGAGGCGGACCGGCTGCGCGCCGAGGCGCACGACCTGGCCACGGAGCTCAAGGGCGCGGCCAAGGACGACACCAAGGAGTACCGCGCCAAGACCGTCGAGCTCCAGGAGGAGGCACGCCGCCTGCGCGGCGAGGCCGAGCAGCTGCGGGCCGAGGCCGTCGAGGAGGGCGAGCGGATCCGGGCGGAGGCCCGCCGCGAGGCCGTCCAGCAGATCGAGGAGTCGGCCAGCACCGCCGAGCAGCTGCTCGCCAAGGCGAAGGCCGACGCCGACGAGCTGCGCGGCGACGCGACGACGGAGAGCGAGCGCGTCCGCACCGAGGCCATCGAGCGGGCCACGTCGCTGCGCAAGCAGGCCGAGGAGACGCTGGAGCGCACGCGCGCGGAGGCCGAGCGGTACCGCACCGAGGCCGAGGAGCAGGCCGAGACCACCCGGTCCGACGCGGAGCGCGCGGCGCAGGAGCTCAAGGACGCCGCCGAGCGCGCCATGGAGACCAAGCAGGAGGAGGCGGCCCGGGAGCTGACCCGCCTGCACACGGAGGCCGAGGAGCGTCTGACCTCGGCGGAGACGGCGCTGAACGAGGCGCGGGAGCAGGGCGAGACGCTGCGCCGCGAGGCCTCGGAGGAGGCCGACCGGCTGCGCGCGGAGGCCGCCGAGCGCGCCCGTACGGTGCAGGCGCAGGCCGAGACGGAGGCCGAGCGCCTTCGTACGGAGGCCGCGGCCGACGCCTCGACGAGCCGCTCCGAGGCCGAGAACGCGGCTGTGCGGATGCGCACCGAGGCCGCCACCGAGGCCGAGCGCCTCAAGACGGAGGCGCAGGAGTCCGCCGACCGGACCCGCGCCGAGGCGCGGACGGCCGCCGAGCGGATCGCCGCCGAGGCCGCCGAGACGCTGGCCGCCGCGCAGGACGAGGCGGCGCGGCGCCGTCGCGAGGCCGAGGAGACGCTCGGCAGCGCGCGCGAGGAGGCCGAGCAGGAGCGCGAGCGGGCCCGCGAGCAGAGCGAGGAACTGCTCGCCGTGGCGCGCGCCCGCGTCGAGGAGGCACAGGCCGAGGCCGTACGCCTGGTCGAGGAGGCCGACCGGCGGTCGACCGAGATGGTCTCCACCGCCGAGCAGACGGCTCAGCAGGTGCGCGACTCCGTGGCCGGTCTGCACGAGCAGGCCCAGGAGGAGATCACCGGGCTGCGCAGCGCCGCCGAGCACGCCGCGGAGCGCACCAGGACGGAGGCGCAGGAGGAGGCCGACCGGGTCCGCTCCGACGCCTACGCGGAGCGGGAGCGCGCCACCGAGGACGCGAACCGGGTCCGGGCCGACGCCACCGCCGAGGCGGAGGCCGCCAAGGCCATGGCGGAGCGCACCGTCTCGGAGGCCTTCACGGAGGCGGAGCGGCTGCGCACGGAGGCGTCCGAGCACGCGCAGCAGGTCCGCACGGAGGCCTCCGACCTGCGGACGGCCGCCGACCAGGACGCCTCGCGCACCCGCGCCGACGCCCGCGAGGACGCCAACCGGATCCGCTCCGACGCGGCCGAGCAGGCCGACACGCTGATCACCGAGGCGACCACCGAGGCCGAGCGCCTGACGACGGAGACCAACGCGGAGGCGGAGCGGGTCCGTTCCGAGTCCACGGCGCGGGCCGAGCAGTTGGTGGGCGACGCCACCAGCGAGGCCGAGCGGCTGACCGCCGAGTCCACGGCGAAGGCCGAGAAGCTCGTCGGCGACGCGACCGCGGAGGCCGAGCGGCTGCGCGCCGAATCGACGGCCGCCGCCGAGCAGTTGACCAGCGAGACGCAGGCCGAGGCCGAGCGCGTACGGGCCGAGTCCGTCGCCAAGGCCGAGAAGCTGATCTCGGACGCGTCCGGCGACGCGGAGCGGCTGCGCGCCGAGGCCGCCGAGACGGTCACGTCCGCGCAGCAGCACGCCGAGCGGATCCGCAGCGACGCCGAGCGCGTCAAGGCGGACGCCGCGGCGGAGGCCGAGAGCATCACGGCGGCCGCCCGCGAGGAGGCCGAGCGCACCCTGGACGAGGCCCGCAAGGACGCCAACAAGCGGCGTACGGAGGCCGCCGAGCAGGTCGACAAGCTGATCACGGAGTCCGCGACCGAGGCCGACAAGCTGACGCGCGAGGCGCAGGAGACGGCGCAGAAGACGACCGCCGACGCGGAGTCGCAGGCCGACACGATGGTCGGCGCGGCCCGCACGGAGGCCGAGCGCCTGGTCTCGGAGGCGACCGTCGAGGGCAATTCGATCGTCGAGAAGTCCCGTACGGACGCGGACGAGTTGCTCGTCGGCGCCCGCAGGGACGCGACGCAGATCCGGGAGCGCGCCGAGGAGCTGCGCGACCGGATCACCGCCGAGATCGAGGAGTTGCACGAGCACGCGCGCCGCGAGTCCGCGGAGGCCATGAAGAGCGCGGGCGAGCGCTGCGACGCCCTGGTCAAGGCCGCGGAGGAGCAGCTGTCCGAGGCGCAGGCCAAGGCCAAGGAGATGCTGAGCGACGCGAATTCGGAGGCCGGCAAGGTCCGTATCGCCGCCGTGAAGAAGGCCGAGGGCCTGCTCAAGGAGGCCGAGCAGAAGAAGACCGAGCTGTCCCGCGAGGCGGACAAGATCAAGGCGGACGCGGAGGAAGAAGCGACCGCTATGCTCGAGAAGGGCCAGCGGGAGCTCGACGTGCTGGTCAGGCGTCGCGAGGACATCAATGCCGAAATCTCCCGTGTCCAGGACGTACTGGAGGCGTTGGAGAGTTTTGAGGCTCCGTCCGGCGGGGGAGGCAAGGACGGCGGCGTCAAGGCGGGGGCCGCGGCAGGTGCCACACGTTCGAGTGGCAAGAGCTCGGAGGGCTAGCCATTCGGCCAACAACCGTGCTCACCAAGGACCTTGGTCCCGGTTCCTGGCAAGCACTCCGTCCCTACGCCACTCAAAAGGGGTGACATTCTAGAGCCGAAGGCTGATCAATACGACATCTGCCCGATGACACGCCGCTACGCCCCCTAGGATTCCCCCTATCACCTCACCGGTCTCATTCGACAGGAACCCCATGAGCGACACTTCCCCCTACGGCTTCGAGCTTGTGCGGCGTGGGTACGACCGCGCTCAGGTGGACGAACGGATCTCCAAGCTCGTCTCCGACCGTGACAGCGCTCTCGCTCGCATCACTGCTCTGGAAAAGCGCATCGAGGAACTCCACCTCGAGACGCAGAACGCTCAGGCACAGGTGAACGACGCGGAGCCGTCGTACGCCGGCCTCGGCGCCCGCGTCGAGAAGATTCTCCGCCTCGCCGAGGAGGAGGCCAAGGACCTGCGCGAAGAGGCCCGCAGGGCCGCCGAGCAGCACCGGGAGCTCGCCGAGTCCGCGGCCCAGCAGGTGCGCAACGACGCGGAGTCCTTCGCCGCCGAGCGCAAGGCCAAGGCCGAGGACGAGGGCGTTCGGATCGTCGAGAAGGCGAAGGGCGAGGCCACCGCGCTGCGCACCGAGGCGCAGAAGGACGCGCAGTCCAAGCGCGAGGAGGCGGACGCCCTCTTCGAGGAGACGCGCGCCAAGGCCGCCCAGGCCGCCGCCGACTTCGAGACGAACCTGGCCAAGCGCCGCGAGCAGTCCGAGCGCGACCTGGCCTCCCGTCAGGCCAAGGCCGAGAAGCGCCTCGCCGAGATCGAGCACCGCGCCGAGCAGCTCCGCCTCGAGGCCGAGAAGCTCCGCACGGACGCCGAGCGCCGCGCGCGCCAGACGGTCGAGACGGCCCAGCGCCAGGCCGAGGACATCGTGGCGGACGCGAACGCCAAGGCGGACCGTATCCGCAGCGAATCCGAGCGCGAGCTCGCGGCCCTCACCAACCGCCGCGACTCGATCAACGCCCAGCTGACGAACGTCCGCGAAATGCTGGCGACGCTCACGGGCGCGGCGGTGGCCGCCGCAGGCGCCCCGGCGGAGGACGAGCCGGTCTCCCGAGGAGTTCCGGCCCAGCAGTCCCGCTAGCCGCGGTTCTACCCGTCGCCCCCTGCGAGCCCCGCCCGGGTCCCGCAGGGGGCGTCTTGCTGCACCGTGCCCCGCCACGGGGCTCCACCCCGGACCCCGCTGCTCAATCGCCGCAGGGGCTTGAAAGATCAAGCCCGGCCCCACTTGAGTGGCCGACCCCTATGACCCGTTTTAGCGTGGCTGCATGATCGAGCTCTCGGGGCTGACCAAGCGATACGGCGAGAAGACGGCCGTGGACGACCTCACCTTCTCCGTCCGGCCAGGAATCGTCACCGGCTTCCTCGGCCCCAACGGCGCGGGCAAGTCCACCACCATGCGGATGATGCTGGGCCTGGACAACCCGACGGCGGGCGACGTCCGCATCGACGGCAAGCACTACTCCCAGCTGAAGGACCCCCTGCGCTACATCGGCGCCCTGCTCGACGCGAAGGCGATGCACGGTGGCCGCAGCGCCTACAACCACCTCCTGTGCCTGGCGCAGTCCAACGGCATCCCCAAGAGCCGGGTGAACGAGGTGCTGGACACCGTCGGCCTCACGGCCGTGTCCCGCAAGAAGGCCAAGGGCTTCTCCCTCGGCATGGGTCAGCGGCTCGGCATCGCGGGCGCGCTGCTCGGCGACCCGCAGATCCTGATGTTCGACGAGCCGGTCAACGGACTCGACCCCGAGGGCATCCACTGGATCCGCAACCTGATGAAGTCCCTCGCGGCGGCGGGCCGCACGGTCTTCGTCTCCTCCCACCTGATGAGCGAAATGGCGCTCACCGCGGACCACTTGGTCGTCATCGGGCAGGGGCACCTCCTGGCCGACATGTCGATGCCGGAGTTCATCCGGCAGAACTCACGCTCGTACGTCCGACTGCGCTCGCCGCAGCGCGAGCGCCTGCTCGACGTGCTGCACCGGTCCGGCATCACGGTCGTGGAGTCCGGCGGCGCCCTGGAGGTGGACGGCCACTCCGCCGAGGAGCTCGGCGAGCTCGCCGCGAGCCACCAGCTCGTCCTGCACGAACTGAGCCCGCAGCAGGCCTCCCTGGAAGAGGCGTTCATGCAGCTGACGGCGGAGTCGGTGGAGTACCACGCGCACTCGTCCGCACCGGACCAGCAGGCACCCCAGAATCCGCAAGGCCCGCAGAACCCACAGACCCCGCAAGCCCCGCAGCCCCCGCAGAACCCGCAGCAGTCCGGCTGGGGCGCGAGCTGGAACCAAGCGCAGGACCCGAACCGAGAGAAGGGCGCCTGAGATGGCCGCGGCCCAGGTCCTCCGCTCCGAGTGGACCAAGATCAAATCGGTGAACTCGACGGCCCTCACCCTCGGCCTCGCCGTCGTCGTCTCCGTCGGACTCGGCATGCTGATCAGCGCCTTCACCGGCAACGAGTTCGACAAGATGTCGACCGGGGACAAGCTGACCTTCGACCCGACCTTCATCTCCTTCTCCGGCCTCACCCTCGGCCAGCTCGCGATGCTGGTCTTCGGGGTCCTCGTGGTCGCGAGCGAGTACAGCACGGGCATGATCCGCACCTCGCTGGCGGCGGTCCCGCAGCGCGGCACGTTCCTGTTCTCCAAGATCCTGGTCGCGGCGCTGCTGGCGCTCGCCGTCTCGCTGGTGATCAGCTTCGCGTCGTTCTTCCTCGGCCAGCTGATGCTCGGCGACCACAGCACGGACATCGGCGCCCCGAACGTGCTGCGCGCGGTGTTCGGAGCCGCCGTCTACATGACGCTGATGACGATGTTCTCCATGGGCATCGCCGCGGTGCTCCGCTCCCCCATGCTCGCGCTCGGCATCCTGATGCCGTTCTTCTTCCTGGTGTCGCCGATCCTCGGCAGCGTCTCGGCGACGAAGAAGGTCGCCCAGTACTTCCCCGACCAGGCGGGCACGAAGATCATGCAGGTGGTGACGCCGCCGAACGACGACTCGCCGTACGGTCCGGGAGGCGGGCTCGCGATCCTGCTGGTGTGGGTGGCCGTGGCCCTGATCGTCGGATACGTGCTGCTGAAGAAGCGGGACGCGTAGACGGGCCGCCTGGAACAGCCGTCCACCCCTGCCCTAGCCTGCGGCCCCATGGCGCTCATCGACCCCGGCCGCACCCTCGCCGCCCTCGGCTACGACACCGTCCCCGCCCTCAGCCCGCTCAGCTACCCCGGCCGCCCGGTCACCGCCCCGGCCCTCCTCATGGACGACGAGCTCCTCGACCTCGACGTGGAGCGCGAGCTGCCCCGCTGGGCCGCGGACCGCACCCCCGTCCTCGCCGTCGGCTCCAACGCGGCCCCCGCCCAGGTCGCCCACAAGCTGAGGAAGCTCGGTCTGCCGGTCGCCGTGCCGATGGTGCCGGTCCGCACCCGCGGCATCGGCGTCGGCTGCTCCGCGCACATCGGCCGCAACGGATACGTCGCCGTCGCCCCCTACCCGGATCCGCGGGCCGAGCGCACCCTCGTCGTGTCCTGGCTCGACGCGGCCCAGCTGAAGGCGGTCGACGCCACGGAGCTGCCGAACTACCGCAGGACCGCCGTCCCCGGCGCACCCGTGCCCGGTCTGCAGATGTACGTCGGCGAGCACGGCGTTCTCGTCGACCCGGCCACCAGAGCCCCACGACCCGGCGGCGGCGACCAGGCGGGCCTCCTGAGCGCCCTCATGGCGGCCTCCACGGAGCTGGCCGCGCTGCTCGGGCCCACTCCACGGGACTGGGTGCGCCGCGCCGCCGCCTCCCCCGCCGTGCGCGAGGAGGGCACCCGGCTCCTGCACACGGCCGGAACCGTCCCCTCCGGCCCCGCCTGACCCTTTGCTCACTCTTGGCCGGAACCGTCAGCGCCCGTATACGCTCCTAACCCTTACGGGGGCGTCTGCCCCGACGTCCTGAAACTCTCAGAACCTTCCGATGGGTGCGGAGAATGATCGAGGCAGTCGGCCTGACGAAGCGCTACGGCGCGAAGACAGCCGTGTACAACCTTTCCTTCCAAGTACGGCCGGGGACCGTGACCGGGTTCCTCGGGCCGAACGGCTCGGGCAAGTCCACGACGATGCGCATGATCCTCGGCCTCGACCAGCCGACCGCAGGCCGTGTGACCATCGGCGGCTACCCGTACAGCAAGCTGCCGAACGCGCCGCGCCACGTGGGCGCGCTGCTCGACGCGAAGGCCGTGCACGGCGGCAGGACCGCCCGCAGCCACCTGCTGAGCCTCGCCCAGCTCTCCGGCATCCCGGCCCGCCGGGTCGACGAGGTGCTCGGCGTCGTCGGGCTGCAGGACGTCGCGAAGCGGCGCTCCAAGGGGTTCTCGCTCGGCATGGGCCAGCGGCTCGGCATCGCCGCGGCGCTCCTCGGCGACCCGCAGGTGCTGCTCTTCGACGAGCCGGTCAACGGTCTCGACCCCGAGGGCATCCTCTGGGTCAGGAACCTGATGAAGCAGCTCGCCTCCGAGGGGCGGACCGTCTTCGTCTCCTCCCACCTGATGAGCGAGATGGCGCTCACCGCCGAGCACCTGATCGTCATCGGACGCGGACAGCTGCTCTCCGACATGAGCGTCAAGGACTTCATCGCGCACAACTCCGCCGGCTTCGCCCGGGTCCGTACGCCGGACAGCGAGCCGCAGCAGCGCGAGAAGCTGACCGCCGCGCTGACCGAGGCGGGCGGCCAGGTGCTGCCCGAGCAGGACGGCGGGCTGCGGGTCACGGGCCTGCCGCTGCCGCGCATCAGCGATCTCGCGCACGGCGCGGACGTACGGCTGTGGGAGCTGTCGCCGCACCAGGCCTCGCTGGAGGAGGCGTACATGCGGATGACGCAGGGCGCCGTCGACTACCGCTCGACCGCGGACCAGCGTGCGGGCTTCCAGGAGCCGCTGCCACCCGGCATGGTGCCGCCCGCCCAGATGCCGGTGCCGGGCCAGGACCAGCCGGGCTGGTACGCCCCGCCGCCGCCCCAGGCCCCGGCCCAGCAGCCGGTCGTGGACCAGAACCCGTACGCGGCCCCGGTCGCCCCGCCGGCCCCGCCGGCCGCCCCGAGCCCGACCGCCCCGCCGATGGACAAGGACGCCCGATGAGCACGCCGCCCCAGCCCCTCACCGCACCCGGCGCCTCGTACGCCTCGCCGATCCCGATCCGCAAGGCCCACCTCGGCGACGCGCTGGTCTCGGAGTGGACGAAGATCCGCTCCGTGCGCTCCACGATGTGGACGCTGGGCGTGATGATCGTGCTGATGGTCGGCATCGGTCTCGCCTCGGCCGCCGTGGTCGCCTCCGACGACGGACCGGCGCCTAGCGGCAACCAGGTGCTCGGCCTCGGCTTCTTCGGCACGCTGCTCGGCACCATCTGCGTGATGACCCTCGGCGTCCTGACCATCGCCTCCGAGTACGGCACCGGAATGATCCGTACGACGATGACGGCCTGTTCCAGCCGGAGCCGGGTGCTCGCCGCCAAGGCGATCGTCTTCTTCGTCCTCGTCACGGTGCTGACCACGGTGTGCGCCGCGCTCGTCGGCGCGCTCCAGATGGGCATCGTGGGCGTGGACTCGCCGGAGACCGGCACGCTGATCAAGGCGACGTTCGGCGTCGGCCTGTTCGTCGCGCTGCTCGGCCTGCTCGGTCTCGCCGTCGGCACGCTCGTCCGGCACTCGGCGGGCGCGATCACCATCATGGTCGGCATCGTGCTGCTGCCGCTGGTCATGGCGATCTTCATGTTCTCGGAGTCGCTCAAGGACCTTCAGCAGGCGCTGCTGGAGTACTCGGTCCCCAGCCAACTCGCGGTGCTCTACGACAACTCGGTGACCGCGGGATCGGGCCCGACGGGCTGGCAGCCGCTGTGGATCATGGCGGCGATCACCGCCGTGGCGCTCGGCGGCGCGTTCCTGACGCTGCAGAACCGCGACGTGTGAGCGGGGCGCGGTACGTCAGTACCGCGGCGCGTTCCTGGACCGCTGCACCTTCGTGGTGCGGCGGTCCTTCGCGTTCCAGCACGCCTTGTGCCAGTGCCGCCGGTCGTCCACTCCCCCGTACTCGGGCCAGGCGACGACATGTGCGACCCCGGAGGCGATCTCCTGGTCGCAGCCGGGGCAGCGGTACGTCTTTCCGACGGCGCTCGCGCCCGCCACATGGCGCACGCTCCACTGCTCGCCCTGCCAGCTCTCGGAGAACTGGAACCCGCCGTAGCGCCTCCCCACATCCTCACTGCTGCTGGACGATCCGCCTGCTTTGGGGCGGTTGCGGCGCGGAGACACGTCTCACCTCGGGACGTCGATACGGAGCAGGCGGTCGTGTCCAGCCTACGCCGACAGCCGGGGAGCACCTGAAAGACAGCCGGCCGTGCCACGCGTCAAGACTTGCCGGAAAATCCGCCAATCTTCTTGGGACGCCGTGTCTTTGGCACTTGCCAAACGTTATTGCCTTTAGGGGGAATGCCCGCGTCGGCGCCAAGGAAGGCAGGAGTGCGATGCGTGTAGGAACGTTTGTACTGGCCGCCCAGTTTCCGGGTCAGGGGCAGGGAGAGGCACTGCACCGCGCGGTGCGGTCCGCCGAGGTCGCCGAGGAGGCCGGGCTCGACTCGGCATGGCTCGCCGAGCACCACTTCGTGCCGTACGGGACGTGTCCCTCGGCCGTCACGCTGGCCGCGCTGCTGCTCGGCCGCACGAACACGCTGCGGGTCGGCACGGCGGTCAGTGTGCTGCCGACCGCGCACCCGGTGGCCCTCGGCGAGCAGGCGGCGCTGCTGCACGTCACGTCGGGCGGCCGGTTCTCGCTCGGCGTCGGCAGGGGCGGCCCCTGGGTGGACCTGGAGGTCTTCGGGGCGGGCCTGGAGTCGTACGAGGAGGGGTTCCCGGAATCCCTCGACCTGCTGCTGCGATGGCTGCGGGACGAGCGTGTCGGGGGCACCGGCGAGCGGTTCGCCTTCCGGGAGGTACCGGTCGTACCGCGCCCGGCGGAGGCCCTCGGCGGGGCGGTCGGCGAAGCGGGCCGGGAAGGGCCGGAAGTGGTCGTCGCCTGTACGTCACCGAAGACCGTGCGGCTCGCCGCCGAGCGGGGCCTGCCGATGCTGCTCGGCATGCACATCGGGGACGAGGAGAAGGCGGAGATGGTCGGCCTGTGGCGGCGCTGCGCGCGCGAGGCGGGCCGCTCGGGCGAGGAGATCCTCTCGGCGGCGCACGTGTCCGCGGGTGTCGCCCAGATCGGTGACAGCGAGTCGGAGGCCGGGGAGACACTCCTGAAGGCGATGCCGGGCTGGCTGAAGCAGGGGCTTGACGCCCATGTGACGGTCGACGGCAGAGCGCGGGCGATGCGCGACCCGCATGCTTACACGGAGTTGCTGTGCTCCCTGCACCCGGTCGGCACCCCGCAGTTGTGCGCGGACCGGCTGGCGGCCACGTCGGAGCGGACGGGGATCACCCGCTTCGCCCTGCTCGTCGAGGGCTCGGGGGACCTCACGGCCACGGAAGAGAACGTGCGGCGCCTCGGCGCCGAGGTACTGCCTCAACTGGACTGACCTCGCCACGACTTCACCTCGGCGCCCACCGCCCCGTACAGATGCACCTCCCGCATACGGGGCGGCGGGCAAGGTTGTTACACCCTCAGCCCTCAGCAGTCACGAAGTTCCGGTGACTGGTTGAGCAGCTGATTGCGGGCCGAGGTGAAGCGGGCGAGCGTCTCGTCCACCGCCGGGTCCTGCGGGAACACCGCGATCCGGTGGCAGTTCTGGAACGCAAGCCGGACACCGAAGTGCCGCTGCAGCGCGCCACGTATCGCGTCACTCGCGAGCGCACGCAGAAGCTGTCCACGTGCCTGCTCGTCCGGGGGCGGCGTCTGGTTGTCGGCGAATGCTCCGCCGTCGACCTTCAGCTGAGCCACCAGGGAGCTGATCATCTCCCATGCGTAAGGCAGGGAGGTCCGGACGCAGTCGACGAAATCCTTTTCGTCAACCTCGCCTCGCTCGGCCTGTTCCAACAGTGCCGGTGAGACGTCGAGCGACATGGGTTCTCCTCTCGCACCCCCGGGGAGCGGGGGTTGACGGACAGGGCAGAAGTCCACGGCACGCACGGGCCCATGGACACGCAGCGTGCACGCGCCGCGACCTCCTGCATCTACGGTAGGCAACGTGTCCGACCGGCAACAGGGCGTAGGGGTATTCGTTCGCACACAACCGGCCAATGGCGAACGCACGCTTACTAGGGCGAAGTGCATGGACCATTGGTGGTCGAGTAGCGTTGCCGACCATGCGTCTCGTCATCGCCCGTTGCTCCGTGGACTACGCGGGCCGGCTCACCGCCCATCTCCCGTCGGCACCCCGCCTCATCCTCGTGAAGGCGGACGGCAGCGTCTCGATCCACGCGGACGACCGTGCCTACAAGCCCCTGAACTGGATGTCGCCGCCGTGCACCCTGAAGGAGGGCACCGGCGACGAAGAAGGCAAGTGGACGGTCGTCAACAAGGCGGGCGAGAAGCTCATCATCACGATGGAGGAAATCCTCCACGACTCCTCGCACGAGCTCGGCGTGGACCCCGGCCTCATCAAGGACGGCGTCGAGGCCCACCTCCAGGAGCTGCTCGCCGACCGCATCGACACGCTCGGCGAGGGCTACTCGCTCATTCGCCGCGAGTACATGACGGCGATCGGCCCCGTCGACATCCTGTGCCGGGACGCCGACGGGGGGACCGTCGCCGTCGAGATCAAGCGCCGCGGTGAGATCGACGGAGTCGAGCAACTCACGCGCTACCTGGAGCTGTTGAACCGCGATCCGCACCTCGCCCCGGTGAAGGGCATCTTCGCGGCGCAGGAGATCAAGCCGCAGGCGCGAGTGCTTGCGACCGACCGGGGTATCGGTTGCGCCGTGCTGGACTACAACGCGCTTCGGGGCATCGAGGACGACAAGTTGCGGCTCTTCTGAGGGCTGCGGTGGTCCGGGGTTGACGTCTCGGGGCGCCGCCCCGGACCCCGCGCCTCAATCGCCGGCGGGGCTTGCACAATCCCGCCCTTACCGACTCACATGACCCCGCTCGGCGAGCCCGGTGTCGTCGTGATCGGGCCGCTCGCCGTGTCGGACGTGTCCGGAGTCGTCGTCGGGGTCGTCGGTGGCGTGGTGGTCGGGTCCGGCGGAGGCGTGGTCGTCGGCGGCCTGGTCGTCGGCGGTGTCGTGGGCGGCCTCGACGGGGACGTGGTCGGCGGCTTGCTCGGCGACTTCGTGGGCGACTTGCCCGGCGACTTCGTCGGGCCGTCCGGTGTCTTCGATCCGCTCGGTCCGTCCGACGGAGTGCCGGTGGCGCCGCTCGACGGCGTCGGGTCGTCCGCCGTGCCCGGCACGCCGTCCGCGCCGGGGTCGCTCGGCGTCGCGCTCGATCCGCCACCGCCGCCGCCCGCCTTGTCGGCGCCGAGGTCCCCGCCGCTCTCCCCCGCCGTGGCCGACGGATTCGTGTCGACCTTGTTCGACGGCGGGTCGTCGTTGCCCGACGTGGCGCCGAGCGTGACGACCGTGCCGAGGACCGCCGCGAGCAGCGCGCCCGCGCCCGCCGCCACCATGTTGCGCCGGGCGCCGCCGGCCACCGACTTGCGCGAGGGCGCCCTGCCGCCGGCGAAGGTCGGAGTGGGCGGGGCCGACGGAGAGCCCTGACGGGTCACCAAGGTGTCGTCCTCGTCCGGCTCTTCGGGCGCCTGCGCGGGGACGCCGCCGGGCGGCGAGGCCGACTCCTCGTACATCGCGTCCGGGACCTCTTCTCCGGCCGCCGTGCGCCCACCGGGCAGCACGCCGCCCGAGCGGTCGGCGACCAGGGCGAGGGCCCGGCGTCCGGCGATCGTGCCGCGCTTGTCGGCGACGGCGCCGCGCAGCGCGATGGAGGCCTCCAGCTCCACACGGGCCCGGTCGAGCTGCCCGCCGAGGAGCGCGAGGATGCCCAACTCGTGGTGGAAGTAGGCCTCTTCGGCCACCTCCCCCGTGGAGCGCGTCGCTTCGAGTCCGACCCTGAGGGCGCGCTCCCACGCGCTCCAGGCGAGTCCGGCGGCGAGGGCGGGCGCGGCGGCGCGGGCCAGTTCCCCGGCCACGAGCCCGTCGGTCCCGGCCGTCGCCGCGAGCGCTGCGAGCAGCGCGTCGGACTCGGCGGTGACCCGCTCGGGCCCCACCGACGGGTGCGCGGCCCACCAGGCGTAGTGCTGGGCGGCGGTGCGCCCGCGTCCCGCGGCGTCGCTGTCGTAGCCGGCGGACCGCAACTGCCGGAGCACGCCCGCGGCGAGGCGGTAGCGGCCGCCGACCGGGGTGACGAGCGCGCAGGAGACGAGTTCGGAGAGGGCGGCGTCGGCGTGCGTGTCGCCGACGAGGGCCGGCAGATGCGCCTGGTGCGGGATCTCGCCGCCGAGCGCGACCGCGAACTCCAGCGTGGCGCGCGCGGACGCGCCGAGCCGGGACGCGAGCAGCGCGGCGGGCGCGGCGGCCTCGGCGAGCGAGGGCAGCGGCACGTCGTGCCCGTCGGCGCCGAAGGGCGCGTCGACGGGGGCCGCGTCGGGACCCTCGTAGTAGCCGAAGGCGTCGAAGGCCGCCGGGTCGGTGCGGAGTTGGTCGCGCTGCCGGAGCAGGGCCCCGGCCTGGACGAAGCGGAGCGGCAGGCCCTCGGACTCGAACCAGAGGTCGGCGGCCCACTGCGCCTCCTCGTCGGTGAGCACCCGGCCGACGGACCGCTCGAGGAGATCCTGGGCGCCGCCGCGGCCGAGCCCGGCGAGGAAGACCTCCTCGACGTGCGAGTCCGGGGACGGCGCGGGCACGTCGGGCGTCGCGGACAGCAGGAAGGCGCACTCGGGCGTCGCTTCGAGGAGTTCGTCGAGCGCGGCGCCGCCGAACTCCAGGTCGTCGAGGACGACGACGGCGCCGATCTCGTGGACGATCTCCAGCAGCAGCGCCCGGTCGGGGCGGTGCAGCGGCGCGTGGTGGACCGCGGCGAACAGGGCGTACAGCAGGTCCTCGACGGAGCGCCGGTGGCCGCTGAGGCGGACGACTCCGTCGGGCGCCAGGTCGGCGCAGTCCTCGGTGACCTGGTCGAGCAGCGCCGTGCGCCCGGCTCCCGCGGGCCCCGTGAGCCGTACGGAGCGGCCGCGCGCCAGGAGTCGTACCAGGCGCTCGCGCTCCTCCTGTCGCTCCAGGAGCGGCAGTTGGGGCTGGGCGGGGCCGGGTGGCAGCGGCGGCTTGGCGGCGCGGGCGAGCGCCGCCCGCTCCGTGGCGTCGTACTTCGCGGGCCGGTCCGGGCGCTCGCCGGGCGGGCAGGGTTCGATCTCGCTGCCGTCGACGGGATTGACGGTCAGCAGGTGTTCGCCACTGACGAGTTGCACGGCGCGGGCGGGTGCGGGCGGCAGCCGGCTGAAGTCGGCCGCATCGGGCTCTCCCCTGCTCGGTCGCGGCGGAGAGCCCGCGGGAGTACGGGGGGAAGGGTCACGGGGCGGCCCCTGTCGTGCCCCGCCGTCCACTCCCCCGTCGCGCTGGTCCTGGCTGGAATCTTCCGGTCCCCGGTTCATCGGGTCCATGATCAAAGCCCCCCATAAGCGTGGTGTGCCGCTTGCCCCTCCCGGCCTGGACATACCGCGCTGTCGCTCTGCTCAGTATCTACGAAGCCGGGAGGTGCGGCGCCGCCCGAGACGTCACAGTCTCATGAGGATTGTCAGCGAATCCGGCCGGAGGGACTGGTTCACCCCTTCCGGGGGCATACCTTCCGGTCGACCGCGCAACTCCGGTTCACGCGACCGGCGTTCGGCCTCAGACGCGCGGCAGGGACTCGACGCCGATGCCGCCCTCGATGGCGAGGATCCGGTGCAGTCTGGTGGCGACGAGCAGTCGCTGCATCTGGGGTGGCACGCGGCGCAGCACGAGGCGGCGGCCGCAGCGGCCCGCCCGGCGGTGGGCGCCCATGATGACGCCGAGGCCGGTCGCGTCCCAGGAGTCGAGTTCGGACAGGTCGAGCACCAGGTCGCCGATTCCGTCGTCGACGGCGGTGTGCAGGACCGAACGGGCGTCCGCCGCGCTGCGGACGTCGAGGCGGCCCCCGACGACCAGCTCGACGTGGTCGCCCCTGATGTACATATGCGCTCCCCGTGGGAATTCCAGAAGTGGTCGGCGTGGTCGGAGTACGCGACTGCTTCTTCTGAGCCGGTACTCAGCTGTTCATGTGATCCGGGTGATCTGGGTATGTCACTGCAACTGACGGGCCGCGGGGGCCGAAAGTTGCCGTCTGTAAGCGAACCGATACCGAATTCACCCCGAGGGGTGACATGGCATCAGCCGTGCGGTCAATCGTGCTTGTAGAAGCCCTGCCCGCTCTTGCGTCCGATGTCACCGGCGTCCACCATCCGGCGCATCAGCTCCGGCGGTGCGAACTTCTCGTCCTGTGACTCGGTGTAGATGTTCTCGGTCGCGTGCAGCAGGATGTCGACGCCCGTCAGGTCGGCGGTGGCGAGCGGTCCCATCGCGTGTCCGAAGCCCAGCTTGCAGGCGACGTCGATGTCCTCCGCGGTGGCGACCCCCGACTCGTACAGCTTCGCGGCCTCGACGACGAGGGCCGAGATGAGACGGGTCGTCACGAAGCCGGCGACGTCCCGGTTCACCACGATGCAGGTCTTGCCGACGGACTCGGCGAACTCCCGCGCGGTGGCGAGGGTTTCGTCGCTCGTCTTGTAGCCGCGCACCAGCTCGCACAGCTGCATCATCGGCACGGGCGAGAAGAAGTGCGCGCCGACGACGCGCTCGGGGCGAGCGGTCGCAGCCGCGATCTTGGTGATCGGGATGGCCGAGGTGTTCGAGGCGAGCACCGTGTCGTCCCGCACGATCTTGTCGAGCGCGCGGAAGATCTCGTGCTTGACCTCGAGCTTCTCGAAGACGGCCTCGACGACGACGTCCGCGTCGGCCGCCGCGTCCAGGTCGGTGGTCGCCGTGATGCGGCCGAGCGCGGCCTCGGCGTCGGCGGCGTCGAGCTTCCCCTTGCCCACGAACTTCTCGTACGAGGCCTTGATTCCGTCGGTGCCGCGCGTGAGCGCTTCGTCGGTGACGTCGCGCAACACGACGTCCCAGCCCGCCCGGGCGGAGACCTGCGCGATACCCGACCCCATGAGGCCGGCTCCGATGACGGCGAGCTTCCTTGCCACGTACGTGTCCCCTAACCGCGTGTCCCGCGCGACCGCTCAACCACTGTTTACGTTGCTCTTTTGCGGACACTAGCGCCCGCGGGCGGCCGTGTGACCGCTAAGAGATGCGCGTCACGTCTCGAATGACGGACATCACACTGACACGGGTCAGTGATCGATCATCCGTGCTCATCAGGCGTCACGGACGGCGTAGTTGAGCACCTTGCCGCTCAGAAGTTCCTCCATCTCGTCGAGCACGTCGAGCATCTCGCGGGACACCTCGGCGGGGCTGCCGCCCGCGACCATCCGGCGCCCGATGCCCGCCATGACGGTCTGGTAGACCCAGCCGATCTGACCCGCGATCAGGTCCGGCAGCGGATCGCCGACGGCGGCGCCGGTCTCCTCGCGCAGCGTCTCCACGAGGTTGTCGTGGACCTCCTGCTGGATCGCCCACAGCCGGGAGCGCAGCGCGGGCGCGGCGTGCACCACGCGCATGAAGTCGCTGTAGCCCGCCATGAGCCCGACGCGCGGCGAGACCGACTCGACCTCCTCGCGCAGTTCGCGCAGCACGGCCGTGGCCGCGGACTCCCCCGCGCCGCGACCGCGCACCCAGCGCGACATGCGGTCGACGACGCCCTTGGAGCGATCGAGGAACAGGTCCTCCTTGGCCGGGAAGTAGTTGTAGACGGTGTTCACGGAGACGTTCGCCGCGTCCGCGATCTCCGCGACGGTCACCGCGTCGAATCCGCGCTCCAGGAACAGACCGGTCGCCACGTCCGAGATGTACTGCCTGGTCTGCCGCTTCTTCCGCTCCCTGAGCCCTTCTGCCATGCGCCGATCCTACGGGTTCGCTGACCTCGCTGAAATTTTGGTGGCGTTGCAAAATTTCAGTGACTCTGTTTTTCTGGCTCGCATGGCAGTCATCAGCACGTCCGGGCTCGCCCGGACCTTCACCACCAGGAGCGGACCCGTCGAGGCGGTCCGCGGCATCGACCTGCGCGTCGAACCGGGCGAGATCCTCGGCTTCCTCGGGCCCAACGGCGCGGGCAAGACCACGACCCTGCGGATGCTCACGACGCTGCTCGCGCCCACCGGCGGCGCGGCCACCGTCGCGGGCCACGACCTCGCGGGCGACCCGGCCGGGGTGCGGCGCGCGGTCGGCTACGTCGCCCAGTCCGGCGGCGTCGACCCGAACGTCTCGGTGCACGAGGAGCTGGTCACGCAGGGCCGTCTGTACCGGCTGACGAAGACTCAGGCGACGGCGCGCGCCGAGGAGCTGGCGGCGGACCTCGGCCTCACGGACCTCTTGGGGCGCAGGACGGCGGCGCTCTCCGGCGGGCAGCGGCGCCGCCTCGACATCGCGATGGGGCTCACGCACCGCCCCGAGGTGCTCTTCCTCGACGAGCCGACGACCGGGCTCGACCCCGGCAGCCGCACCGACCTGTGGGACCTGGTGCGGCGGCTGCGCGCCGAGCACGGCACGACGGTCTTCCTGACCACGCACTACCTCGACGAGGCGGACGCGCTCGCGGACCGGATCGTCGTGGTGGACAAGGGCGTCGTGGCCGCCGACGGTACGCCGAGCGCGCTCAAGCTGGCGCACGGCGGGTCGATCGACGCGACGCTCCAGGACGCGTTCCTGGCGATCACCGGGCGCGGTCCCGCGCCCGTGGACACGACCCCGGTGGCGGTGTGAACACGATGCGGACGCTGCTCTCCGACACCGCCCTGATCTTCGGGCGCTACGCCCGCCAGACCCTCTCCTCCCGCTTCCAGATGCTCTTCGGCATCCTCATGCCGCTGCTGTACCTGCTCTTCTTCGGCCCGCTGCTCACCGAACTCCCGCTGGGCTCCAGCGGCAGCTCCTGGCAGATCCTCGTCCCCGGCCTGCTGCTGCAACTCGGTCTGTTCGGTGCCGCGTTCTGCGGTTTCGGGATCATCATCGAGAAGAACCACGGGGTGGTGGAGCGCATGCAGGTGACGCCGGTCAGCCGGCTCGCGCTGCTGCTCGGCCGCGTGCTGCGCGACACCGCGCTGTTCCTCTTCCAGGCCGTGCTCCTCGTGCTCGCCGCACTCGCGATGGGCCTGCGAGCACCGCTCGGCGGGGTCCTGATCGGCTTCGCCTTCGTGGCACTCCTGACAGTGTCCCTGGCCTCGCTGTCGTACGCGCTCGCCTTCAAGGCGCGCACGCCGCAGGAGTTCGGGCCCGTCATCAACGCGGTCACCATGCCGTCGATGCTGCTGTCCGGCCTGATGCTGCCGATGGCGCTCGCGCCCGGCTGGCTGGACGCGCTCTCGCACGTGATGCCGCTGCGCTATCTCGTGGACGCGATGCGGGACGCGTACGCCGGTCACTACGCGAGCGCGAACATGCTGTACGGGGTGCTGGTCGCGCTCGTCTTCGCGGTGCTCGCCGTGACGGTCGGCACACGTGGCTTTCGCCGGGCCGCCGCGTAACTAGGCTGGTCGCATGGTCAATCTGACGCGCATCTACACCCGTACCGGAGACAAGGGCAGCACCGCCCTCGGCGACATGAGCCGGACCGCCAAGACCGATCTGCGGATCTCGGCGTACGCGGACGCCAACGAGGCGAATGCCGTGATCGGCACGGCGATCGCCCTCGGCGGCCTGGCGGAGGAGGTCGTGAAGGTCCTCACGCGCGTCCAGAACGACCTCTTCGACGTCGGCGCCGACCTCTCCACGCCCGTCGTCGAGAACCCCGAGTTCCCGCCGCTGCGCGTCGAGCAGTTCTACATCGACAAGCTGGAGGCGGACTGCGACCACTTCAACGAGCAGTTGGAGAAGCTCCGCTCCTTCATCCTGCCGGGCGGCACGGCGGGCGCGGCCCTGCTGCACCAGGCCTGCACGGTCGTACGCCGGGCGGAGCGCTCGACGTGGGCGGCGATGGAGTCCCACGGCGACACGATGAACCCCCTGACGGCCACCTACCTGAACCGTCTCTCGGACCTCCTGTTCATCCTGGCCCGCATCGCCAACAAGGAGACCGGCGACGTGCTGTGGGTGCCGGGTGGTGAGCGCTAGGGCCGGATGCCGACGCCCTCCCAGGCCTCCCGCACGGCGTGCAGCTCCTCGCTGTCGTCGCCGAAGCGGGCCGCGGCCGCCGCGAGGGTCAGCCGGGCGAAGTCGGCGAAGCGGGTCTTGTCGTCCACCTCACCGCTCGTCAGGGCGTCCCACCAGATGAGTCCGGCACGCTCCCACGCCTTGCCGCCGAGCGCGGCGGCGAGACGGTAGAAGGCGTGTCCGACGATGCCCCCGTTGATGTGGACGCCACCGTTGTCCAGCTTGGTCTCCACATAGCCGGTCATGTGCGCGGGCTGCGGATCCTTGCCGAGTGTCGGGTCGTCGTACGCGGTCCCCGGCGCCTTCAGGGACCGCAGGCCGACACCTCTCACTCCGGGCGCGAGCAGTCCCGCGCCGAGGATCCAGTCGGCCGCTTCGACCGTCTGGCCGAGGGAGTACTGCTTGGTCAGCACGCCGAAGACATCGCAGAGAGACGTACTGAGCGCGCCGTTCTCTCCCCAGTAGGTGAAGACCGTCATCAGTTCCGGCAGGCCGCGCCACACCTCGGCGCCGATGATCTCGACGCATCGGGTGAACCGGCGGAAGAGCTTGTTGTCGCCCTCCCCCAGCACGATGAGGGACCCGTTCCAGAAGGCGTTGTTGAACTCCTTGTCGTAGTGGACGACCGCGGCGAGCGGTTGGCCTGCCCGGGGCACTGCGTCGCGGCCCAGGACCTCGCGCAGGAACCGGACGGCCTTCGCGAGGTTGTCGTACGCCTCGTCGACCGACACGTCCCCCGTCGGCGGCCGCCCGGTCCACCGCACCGCGGGCAGCTCCTCCAGCTCCCTCCCACCGCCCGCGTCGAAGACGACGATCCCGACGGTCTCCTCGCCCTGCCGCCAGGACGCCACCTCCACCTGACCGTTCCTGACCGTCAGGCCGGGGCCCTCGTACGTCAGCGGGGGCACGGAGCCGTCCACGATCCGCTCCAGGAGGGCGAGCGGGACCACCGCGGTGCCCCGGAGGACCTGGATCGCGGCGCCGCCCGACCGGCCGTCGCCCGCGAGGCCACCGGTCCACTTCGCCACGTCGTCCTCCGACACCTGGGCCAGGGCCCCGACCTCCCGGATCGCCGCGGTGAGGTGGTCCACCGCGCTCTGCAGCCACTGGTCGCGGGCGGCGGGCGAGAGCGTGTCGTCCACGAGGAACGGGGCCAGCTCCAGCGCCTCGTACCCGCGGTACACCGTCTCGAAGGACGCGCTGCTGCGGCGCCGCGCGATGAGTTCGCCGTGACTGTCCCAGGCGGCCCGCGAGAGGTTCGGCGCCAGCCAGTGACCGGTCTGCCGGAAGTACGCGACGGCGGTGCTGTCCCGGGTCAGCTCCGCGTAGATGAGCCGTGCGGCCGTCCGCACGTTGCTGCGCACCCTGAGCCACGCCGCGCCCGCCGTGGCGAGGCCGGTGCCCACCGTGGCGATCAGGGCGGCCAGCAACGTGCTGTCCATCCCCGTATCGTCGGCCCGCCCCCGGGCCCCGCCAAGGGCTCGCCGACCGTATTTCACCTGCGTCCGGACGACACCGCCGCCGGGGTCTTCTTCGGGAAGATCGTGTAGCTCAGGGCGATGGTCACGTTGATCGCGATCAGGAAGAGCATGCGCTGCTGCCACTGCGTGAGCGACTCGGTGGCGCCGGCCCGGCCCACGTACCAGATCGCGGCCTGCAGCAGGCCGATCGCGATGAGGGCCGCGAGGATCCAGCGGGCGGCCAGCTTCCACTCGTGGATCGCGCGCGGGACCCCGTACTTGGGGGTCGACGGCGGCGGGCCGCCCGCGAAGCGGTGGGCGACGCGGACGTCGACCCACTTGACCGTGTAGTGGCCGAGCGCGATCGAGTAGCCGATGTAGACGGCGGCGAGGCCGTGCTTCCAGTCGGGTTCGGCGCCGTTCCTCAGGTCGACGGCCGTGACCACCAGCAGGACGACCTCCAGGAGCGGTTCGCACAGCAGGACCGCTGCGCCCGCGCGCGACATCCTCGCCCAGTAGCGCAGGGCGAGACCGGCGGCGAGGAGCACCCAGAAGGCGACCTCGCAGATGACGATCAGCGTGACGATCACGGTGGGCTCCTCTCGTTCCCCGCTTCCAGGCTCCCTGCCGCGCGGCGCGCGATCGTCGTCGTACGTGACGAAGTGGGACTGCATCCTTCGATGTAGTGGCACGGGGGCGCGGCTCGTCCCGCCGCACCATGGCAGGACGCTTCCGGCCGTGTTGGATGGAGGCATGCAGGCCACCGCCCTCCCCCGTCCGCACCGCGACGACGTGCGCATCGCCGTCGGCGGGCTGCTCGGCGGGCTCGCGCTGTGGGGCATCGGACTGCCGATGAACGGGGGCCGGCCCCTCGGCGGGACATGGGCGCTCGTCCCGCTCGTCGTCATGGCGGCGCTCGAACTGCTGCGCCGCACCCGGCCCCGGTTCGCGGTGCTCGTCGGCACGGCGGCCGTGATCGCCGACCAGTTCACCGACGGCAATCTGGCCACGGTGCTGATGTTCACGGACCTGATGTACGCGGGTGCGCTGTACGGGACGCCGGCCGCCGCGCGCCGCCTCCCGGTCGTCACCGGCCTGCTCACGGTGGCCGTCACTCTCGGCTTCGTGGCCTGGTGGCGGCGGCCCGAAGCGGTCCTGATCGGCGTCCTGACCGGACTCGTGTCGTTCGCGCCCGCGGCCACCGGCATGCTGGTGCGCGGCCACCGCGAGGCCGCGCAGACGGAGCGGCTGCGCGCGGAGCAGACGGCCCTGCTCGCCGAGATGGACCGGACGCAGGCCGTCACGGCGGAGCGCGCGCGGATGGCGCGCGAGCTGCACGACATGGTGGCCAACCACCTCTCGGCGATCGCGATCCACTCCACGGCCGCGCTGTCCCTCGACGATCCGGCGACCACCCGCACGGCGCTGACGACGATCCGCGAGAACAGCGTCGAAGGACTCGCGGAGATGCGCCGCCTCATCGGCATCCTGCGGGACGCGGGCGAGGACGCGGAGCCGGTGGCCGCGCCCACCCTGGCGGGCCTCGACGCCCTCGTCGAGCAGTCCCGTACGAACGGCCTCGACGTCGAACCGGCCGTCTCCGGCACCCTCGCGGGACTGCCCGCGCCCGTCGACCTGGCCGCCTACCGCATCGTCCAGGAGTCCCTCACGAACGCGCTCAAGCACGCGGGGCCCGGCCGGGTCACGGTGGTCGTCGACCGTTCCGAGGAGCGGATCGAGGTGCGGGTCGACAGCCCGCACGGCGAGAGGGGCGGTCCGCGGGCGCCCGGTTCCGGCGCCGGGCTCGTCGGGATGCGGGAGCGGGCGGCGCTGCTGGGCGGCAGCTTCGAGGCCGGTCCACAGGAGAGCGGGGCATGGCGGGTGCACGCCGTCCTCCCGCTGCACACCGAAGGAGGGGATCCCACGTGATCCGCGTGCTCGTCGCCGAGGACCAGTCCGCCGTACGGGCCGGGCTCGTGCTCATCCTGAACAGCGCGCCCGACATCGAGGTCGTCGGCGAGGCCGAGGACGGCGAGCGGGCGGTGGAGCTGGCCCGCGAGCTGCGGCCCGACCTGGTCCTGATGGACGTACAGATGCCGCGGCTCGACGGCGTTTCGGCCACCCGCGCGGTGGTCGGCGAGGGACTCGCGGACGTGCTCGTGCTGACCACCTTCGACCTCGACGCGTACGTGTTCGGGGCGCTGCGGGCGGGAGCGTCCGGGTTCCTGCTGAAGAACACGGACGCGAAGGACCTGATCGAGGGCGTACGGACGGTGGCGCGCGGCGAGGGCACGATCGCGGCGGCGGTCACGCGGCGGCTCATCGCCGAGTTCGCGGCGGGGCCCGAACGCGCGACCGCTCCCCCGCAGTTGGCGAGCCTGACGCGGCGCGAGCGGGAGGTGCTGGGCTGCCTCGGCGAAGGGCTCTCCAACGCCGGGATCGCGGAGCGGCTGGACATGGCGGAGGCGACGGTGAAGACCCACGTCAGCCGACTTCTCGGCAAGCTGGAGCTGCGCAGCCGGGTGCAGGCGGCGGTGCTCGCACAGGAGTTGGGGCTCTGACCTGCTGACTGAAGTTGTCCGAAAGCCGTGATTGGTTTAGACCTTGACCGCTGGTCCAGACCTTTCTATTCTCGCCGCACTGCGGTGAGCACACCCCCCACTCCGGTGCTCATGGGCGTCGCAGGGTTCCACCCCCAATACGGACCCCGGACCTCCGAGGAGCACCCGATGCACCCGACTGACGTACCCAGACAGAGACTTCGGCACAGAACGACCGCGGCACTCGCGACTCTCGCGCTCCCCGCCGCCGCCCTCGTCGGCCTCGCCACCCCCTCCAGCGCCGCCGTCCAGGCATCCACCGTCACCGCCACGTACGCCAAGACCCAGGACTGGGGCAACGGCTTCGAGGGCAAGTGGACGATCAAGAACTCCGGCACCACGTCGGTCAGTTCATGGGCCGTCGAGTGGGACTTCCCCTCCGGCACCAAGGTGACCTCCGCCTGGGACGCCACCGTCACCAACTCCGCCGACCACTGGACCGGCAAGAACCTCTCCTGGAACGGGACGCTCGCCCCCGGCGCCTCGATCTCCTTCGGGTTCAACGGCACCGGCAGCGGCGCCCCCACCGGCTGCAAGATCAACGGCGCCTCCTGCGACGGCGGCGACGTGCCCGGCGACGCGGCGCCCTCCGCGCCCGGCACCCCGACCGCCTCCGGCATCACCGACACCTCGGCCAAGCTGTCCTGGACGGCCGCCACCGACGACAAGGGCGTCAAGAACTACG
Source organism: Streptomyces sp. EDA2-14 (assembly GCF_054963755.1). Taxonomy (NCBI): domain Bacteria; kingdom Bacillati; phylum Actinomycetota; class Actinomycetes; order Kitasatosporales; family Streptomycetaceae; genus Streptomyces; species Streptomyces sp. EDA2-14. Next base: position 154,852 of record NZ_JBUEGE010000015.1, on the reverse strand, counting down.
ACGTGCTGCGCGACGGCGCCAAGGTCGCCACGGTGACCGGCACCACGTACACCGACACGGGGCTGACCGCCGGCACCGACTACTCGTACACGGTGCAGGCCCGCGACACCGCCGACCAGACCGGCCCGGTCTCCGGCGCCGTCAAGGTCCACACCACCGGCGGCGGCACCGACCCGGGCCCGGGCACCGGCGACAAGGTCAACCTGGGCTACTTCACCGACTGGGGCGTCTACGGCCGCCAGTACTACCCGAAGAACCTGGAGACCTCCGGCTCGGCCGCCAAGGTCACGCACATCAACTACGCCTTCGGCAACGTCCAGGGCGGCAAGTGCACCATGGGCGACTCCTACGCCGACACGGACATGGCGTACACGGCCGCCAACTCGGTCTCCGGCCAGGCCGACACCTGGGACCAGCCGCTGCGCGGCGCGTTCAACCAGCTGCGCCAGCTGAAGGCCAAGCACCCGAACCTGAAGATCCTCTGGTCCTTCGGCGGCTGGACCTGGTCCGGCGGCTTCGGTGACGCCGCGAAGAACCCGGCCGCGTTCGCCGAGTCCTGCTACAACCTGGTCGAGGACCCGCGCTGGGCCGATGTCTTCGACGGCATCGACATCGACTGGGAGTACCCGAACGCCTGCGGTCTGTCCTGCGACGCCAGCGGCCAGGACGCCCTGAAGAAGCTGTCGACGGCGCTGCGCGCCAAGTTCGGCTCCAAGAACCTGGTCACCGCCGCGATCACGGCCGACGCCTCCGCCGGCGGCAAGATCGAGAAGAACGACTACGCGGGCGCCGCCCAGTCCCTCGACTGGTACAACGTCATGACGTACGACTTCTTCGGTGCCTGGGACGCCAAGGGTCCGACGGCCCCGCACTCCCCGCTCACCTCGTACTCCGGCATCCCGCAGCAGGGCTTCACCTCGGCCGAGGCGATCGCCAAGCTGAAGGCGCAGGGCGTCCCCGCCTCGAAGCTCCTGCTCGGCATCGGCTTCTACGGCCGTGGCTGGACCGGTGTCACGCAGAAGGAACCGGGCGGCACGGCGACGGGTCCCGCCGCCGGCACCTATGAGCAGGGCATCGAGGACTACAAGGTCCTCAAGACCAAGTGCCCGTCGAACGGGACGGTGGCCGGGACGGCGTACGCCCACTGCGGCTCCGACTGGTGGTCCTACGACACCCCGGCGACGATCGGCTCGAAGATGAGCTGGGCCAAGTCGCAGGGTCTGGGCGGCGCGTTCTTCTGGGAGTTCTCCGGCGACACGAGCAACGGCGAACTGGTCACGGCCATCAACTCCGGCCTGAAGTAACCCCTCATACCGAAGCCGGGCCCACGGGAACGCCCCCCGTCGGCCCGGCTTCTTCCATGGGCGTCACGCCACGTTGACCCGCTGGCCGGGAGGCGCCGCCTCCAGCCACGCCAGGAAGCCGGTCAGCGCGTCCTCGCTCATGGCGAGCTCCAGACGCGTACCGCGGTGCGTACAGGCGAGGACGATCGCGTCAGACAGGAGCGCGAGCTCCTCCTCGCCCTCGGGCGCCCGGCGCCCGGTCACCTCGATGGCGGCCCGCTCCAGAATCCGCTTGGGACGCGGCGCGTACGAGAAGACGCGGAACCACTCGACCCGGTCACCGTTGTAGCGGGCGATCCCGTAGCCCCACCCTTTGCCGGAGGCGTCGACCGCATCGGGCGCCGGCGCGTCCCAGCGCAGCGAGCAGTCGAACGTTCCGCCGGAGCGCTGGATGAGCCGCCGCCGCACTCCGAAGGCGACAAGTCCCACCACGACGAGTACGACGACCGCGACTACGCACAGCACGAGAACGAGGACCATCTGCACCGACCTCCTCGCTTCTCGACCGATCAGGCACCGGATGCCTGATAACGGAACAGCAAAAACAGCACTTACCGATAGATCGCTTCAGCCGCGACCCGGTCCGGAGATTATCTCCGGCCCGTGCCGCGGCTGAGGTACATCATGTGGCTCGCTGGATTCAGCGCGCCGCCACCGTACGGAGTCGCACGTCGGCGCGACGCTCGGCGGACGCATCGGCGTCCGACTTCGCGCGCTCCAGCGCCCGCTCCGCCCGCTGGGCGTCGATCTCGTCCGAAAGCTCGGCGATCTCGGCCAGCAGGGACAGCTTGTTGTCGGCGAACGAGATGAAACCGCCGTGGACAGCAGCCACGACCGTTCCCCCGTCCGTCGTACGGATCGTCACGGGTCCCGACTCCAGCACACCGAGCAGCGGCTGGTGACCGGGCATGACGCCGATGTCGCCGGACGTGGTACGTGCGACGACCAGGGTGGCCTCGCCGGACCAGACACTACGGTCCGCGGCGACGAGCTCGACGTGCAGCTCAGCAACCAAGGTGGGCTCCTCGGGTCACCACCCGGCGGCACTCGCTGCCGGGTGTCGGTTCAAAGTCTAGTGGGCGTGACGGGAGGGCCGGGACATACCCCCGACCCTCCCTACGAGCACGGGGCTCAGGAGACGCCGAGCTCCTTGGCGTTGGCCTTGAGGTCCTCAATGCCACCGCACAGGAAGAACGCCTGCTCCGGGAAGTGGTCGTACTCGCCGTCGATGATCGCGTTGAAGGCCGTGATCGACTCGTCCAGCGGAACGTCCGAACCGTCGACGCCGGTGAACTGCTTGGCGACGTGCGTGTTCTGGGACAGGAAGCGCTCCACACGACGGGCGCGGTGGACAGTGAGCTTGTCCTCCTCGCCGAGCTCGTCGATACCGAGGATCGCGATGATGTCCTGGAGGTCCTTGTACTTCTGCAGCACCGTCTTGACACGCATGGCGGTGTTGTAGTGGTCCGCCGCGATGTAGCGGGGGTCCAGGATGCGGGACGTGGAGTCCAGCGGGTCCACGGCCGGGTAGATGCCCTTCTCGGAGATCGGACGGGAAAGCACCGTCGTCGCGTCGAGGTGGGCGAACGTGGTCGCCGGGGCCGGGTCGGTCAGGTCGTCCGCGGGCACGTAAATGGCCTGCATGGACGTGATCGAGTGACCACGCGTCGAGGTGATGCGCTCCTGGAGGAGGCCCATCTCGTCGGCGAGGTTCGGCTGGTAACCCACGGCCGAGGGCATGCGACCCAGCAGGGTCGAGACCTCGGAACCGGCCTGCGTGAAGCGGAAGATGTTGTCGATGAAGAACAGCACGTCCTGCTTCTGCACATCGCGGAAGTACTCCGCCATGGTCAGACCCGCGAGGGCCACGCGCAGACGGGTGCCCGGCGGCTCGTCCATCTGACCGAAGACCAGCGCGGTCTTGTCGATGACGCCGGACTCGGCCATCTCCTCGATGAGGTCGTTGCCCTCACGGGTGCGCTCACCGACACCGGCGAACACGGAGACACCGTCGTGGTTGTTGGCGACGCGGTAGATCATCTCCTGGATGAGCACCGTCTTGCCGACGCCGGCACCACCGAAGAGGCCGATCTTTCCACCCTTGACGTACGGGGTGAGAAGGTCGACGACCTTGATGCCGGTCTCGAACATCTCGGTCTTCGACTCGAGCTCGTCGAAGTTCGGGGCCTTGCGGTGGATGCCCCAGCGCTCGCCCGTGTACTCCTCGTCGACGTTCAGGACCTCGCCGAGGGTGTTGAACACCTTGCCCTTGGTGAAGTCGCCGACGGGCACCGTGATGGAGGCGCCGGTGTTCACGACCGGGGCCTGGCGGACCAGGCCGTCGGTGGGCTGCATGGAGATCGCGCGGACCAGGCCGTCACCGAGGTGCTGGGCGACCTCGAGCGTCAGAGTCTTCTTCGCGCCGTCCTGCGCCGGGTCGTTGACCTCGACGTGCAGGGCGTTGTAGATGTCCGGCATCGCGTCGACGGGGAACTCCACGTCGACGACCGGGCCGATGACCCGCGCGACGCGGCCCGTCGCCGTGGCCGTCTCAACAGTGGTGGTCATTACTTGTCACTCCCCGCGGTCGCGTCGGCCAGGGCACTCGCGCCACCGACGATCTCGCTGATTTCCTGGGTGATTTCGGCCTGGCGGGCCGCGTTGGCAAGTCGGGAGAGGTTGTTGATCAGCTCTCCCGCGTTGTCGGTCGCCGACTTCATCGCGCGGCGCGTGGCGGCGTGCTTGGAAGCAGCCGACTGGAGCATCGCGTTGTAGATCCGGCTCTCGACGTAGCGCGGCAGCAGGGCGTCGAGGACGTCCTCCGCCGACGGCTCGAAGTCGTACAGCGGAAGGATCTCGTCGCCCTTGCCGGACGCCTTCGACTCCTCCGCCACCTCTTCGAGGCTGAGCGGCAGCAGCCGGCCGTCGGTGGCCGTCTGCGTCATCATCGAGATGAACTCGGTGTAGACGATGTGGAGCTCATCCACGCCGCCCTCAGCCGTCTCCTTCTCGATGGCCTCGATCAGCGGGGCCGCTACCTTCTTGGCGTCCGCGTACGTGGGCTCGTCGGTGAAGCCCGCCCACGACTCCACGACCTTGCGCTCGCGGAAGTTGTAGTGGGCGAGACCGCGGCGGCCGACGATGTACGTGTCGACCTCCTTGCCCTCGGCCTGGAGCCGCTCGGTGAGCTGCTCCGCGGCCTTGATCGCGTTCGAGTTGAAGGCACCGGCAAGACCGCGGTCGCTCGTGAGCAGCAGCACCGCGGAGCGGGTCGCCGTCTCGGGCTCGGTCGTCAGCGGGTGCTTTGTGGTCGACCCCGTCCCCACCGCCGTGACCGCGCGCGTGAGCTCGGTCGCGTAGGGCGTGGAGGCCGCCACCTTGCGCTGTGCCTTGACGACACGCGAGGCGGCGATCATCTCCATCGCCTTGGTGATCTTCTTGGTCGCGGTGACGGATCGGATGCGACGCTTGTAGACCCGGAGCTGGGCTCCCATGAGTCAGGTCCCTTCCGTCGTCACTTACCGGCGGCGGCCGGAGCGTCCTCGCCGAGAAGCTTCCCGTCCGAGGTCTCGAACTGCTTCTTGAACTCGGCGACGGCGTCGTCGATGGCCTGGATGGTGTCGTTCGACATCTTCCCGCCCTCCTTGATGGAGGTCATGAGGCCCTGCTCCTTGCGGTGCAGGTGCTCAAGGAGCTCCTTCTCGAAGCGGCGGATGTCGGCGACCGGCACCTCGTCCATCTTGCCGTTGGTACCGGCCCAGACGGAGACGACCTGGTCCTCGGTGGCCATCGGCTGGTACTGAGCCTGCTTCAGCAGCTCGACCAGACGCTGACCGCGCTCCAGCTGCGACTTCGACGCGGCGTCCAGGTCGGAACCGAAGGCGGCGAACGCCTCCAGCTCGCGGTACTGGGCCAGGTCCAGACGGAGACGACCGGAGACCTGCTTCATGGCCTTGTGCTGGGCGGAACCACCCACACGCGAGACCGAGATACCGACGTTCAGGGCCGGACGCTGGCCGGCGTTGAACAGGTCGGACTCCAGGAAGCACTGGCCGTCGGTGATGGAGATGACGTTGGTCGGAATGAACGCCGACACGTCGTTCGCCTTCGTCTCGACGATCGGGAGACCCGTCATCGAACCGGCGCCCATGTCGTCCGAGAGCTTCGCGCAGCGCTCGAGCAGACGGGAGTGCACGTAGAAGACGTCACCCGGGTAGGCCTCGCGCCCCGGCGGGCGGCGGAGCAGCAGGGACACGGCGCGGTAGGCGTCGGCCTGCTTCGAGAGGTCGTCGAAGATGATGAGGACGTGCTTGCCCTCGTACATCCACTGCTGGCCGATGGCCGAGCCGGTGTACGGCGCCAGGTACTTGAAGCCGGCCGGGTCGGACGCCGGGGCGGCGACGATGGTCGTGTACTCCAGCGCGCCGGCCTCTTCGAGGGCACCGCGCACGGAGGCGATGGTGGAGCCCTTCTGACCGACGGCGACGTAGATGCAGCGGACCTGCTTCGACGGGTCGCCGGTGCGCCAGTTGTCACGCTGGTTGATGATCGTGTCGACGGCCAGGGCGGTCTTGCCGGTCTGGCGGTCACCAATGATCAGCTGACGCTGACCACGGCCGACGGGGGTCATCGCGTCGACGGCCTTGTAGCCGGTCTCCATCGGCTCGTGCACCGACTTGCGCTGCATGACCGTGGGGGCCTGCAGCTCAAGGGCGCGACGGCCGTTGGTCTCGATCTCGCCGAGACCGTCGACCGGGTTGCCGAGCGGGTCGACGACGCGGCCGAGGTAGCCCTCGCCGACACCGACGGACAGGACCTCACCGGTACGCGTGACCGGCTGGCCCTCCTCGACGCCGCTGAACTCACCGAGGACGATGGCGCCGATCTCGCGCTCTTCCAGGTTGAGCGCGAGGCCGAGCGTGCCGTCCTCGAACTTCAGCAGTTCGTTGGCCATGGCCGAGGGGAGACCCTCGACCTTCGCGATGCCGTCGCCGGCAAGGGTGACCGTACCGACCTCCTCGCGCGAGGCCGCGTCCGGCTTGTACGCCTGGACAAAGTTCTCCAGCGCGTCCCGGATCTCCTCCGGCCGGATCGTGAGCTCCGCCATCTGGGTTCCCTGCTCTCCTTGTTGGGCCCGAAGTGTTCTTGGGGGGTCTGGGGTCAGCCCCCAGGAATCCTCTGCACGGCCCAACTAGGGCCGTAGTCGTACGTGTTGAGCTTGCTGCGGTCAGCTCGCCATGCGGCGGCTGGCCTCCTCGATGCGGTCCGCGATGGAGCCGTTGATGACCTCGTCACCCACCTGCACCTTGATCCCGCCGAGGACCTCGGGGTCCACGTCCAGGTTCAGGTGCATCTCGCGGCCGTAGAGCTTCGCCAGGGAAGCACCCAGGCGCCGCTTCTGCGCGTCGCTCAGCGGGACCGCCGTGGTGACGACCGCCACCATGCGCTCGCGACGCTCGGCGGCGAGCTTGGAGAGGGACTCGAGTCCCGCTTCCAGGCTACGTCCACGCGGCGCGGTCACAAGACGCGCGACGATCCGCTCGGTGGTGGGCTTGGCCCGACCGTCGAGCAGCTGCTTGACGAGCTCGCCCTTGGCCGAGGCCGAGGCGGACTTGTCGGTGAGTGCGGCGCGCAGCTCGGTGTTGGAGGAGACGATCCGGCCGAACCGGAACAGCTCGTCCTCGACGTCGTCGAGGTCACCGCTCTTCTGCGCCGCGGTGAGGTCCGCGGTGTTGGCCAGCTCCTCGAGGGAGTCGACCAGGTCGCGGGAGGCCGACCACCGGGAGCGGACCAGGCCGGACACCAGGTCGACGGTCTCGCCGCCGACCTGGCCGCCGAGCAGGCGGCTCGCGAGCTCGGCCTTGGCCTCGCCGGCCTGCGCCGGGTCGGTCAGGACCCGCCGCAGGCTGACCTCGCGGTCGAGCAGCGCGGTCACCGAGGCCAGGTCACCGGCGAGCGCCTTGGCGTCGACCGACGTGTTGTCGGTCAGCGCGTCCAGACGCCCGCGTGCGGCGGCCAGCGCCTCGCGGCTCGCTCCGTGGGCGGTCATCGAGCAGCCTCTGCCTTCTCTTCGAGTTCGTCGAGGAAGCGGTCGATCGTGCGCGACTGCCGGGCGGAGTCCTCGAGGGACTCGCCGACCAGCTTGCCGGCCAGGTCGGTGGCCAGCTGGCCCACGTCCTGACGCAGCGCCTGAGCGGCGGCCTTGCGGTCGGCCTCGATCTGCGAGTGGCCGGCGGCGATGATCTCCTCACGCTGCCGCTGGCCTTCCGCACGCATCTCGGCGATGAGCGCGGCACCCTGCTCCTGCGCCTCCTGGCGCAGCCGCGCGGCCTCGTGCCGGGCCTCGGCGAGCTGAGCCTTGTACTGCTCGAGCACGCTCTGGGCCTCGGTCTGAAGCGCCTCGGCCTTCTCGATCCCGCCTTCGATCTGCGCGTGACGCTCTTCCAGCGTCGCGTTGATGCGCGGAAGGAGCTTCTTGACGAAGACGAAGAAGACGATGGCGAAGGCGATGGTGCCGATGAGCAGCTCGGGACCGGGCGGGACAAGCGGGTTCTGCTTCTCCTCGGCCGCGAGTGCAACCAGGTTGGCGATCACATCAGTGCCTTTCGTCGAAAGTGTCAGTCAGTAAGCGGTGATTACTGACCGAACACGAACGGCATAACGATGCCGATCAGGGCGAGCGCCTCACAGAAGGCGAAGCCGAGGATCTGGTTGGCGCGGATCAGGCCGGCGGCCTCGGGCTGGCGGGCCAGCGCCTGGGTGCCGTTGCCGAAGACGATGCCGACGCCGATGCCGGGGCCGATCGCGGCGAGACCGTAACCGATGGAACCGAGGGAGCCGGAGACGCCAGCGGCGAGTTCGATGGACGCGGACATGCCGTTACTTCCTTTTCTTTACGAACCGGTGGCTGTTGTCCACCGGACGACTTGGGGTGGTTGGGCGGGGTGGGGCTCAGTGGTGCTCGGCGAGAGCGCCCTGAATGTACGTGCAGGCCAGGAGGACGAAGACGTACGCCTGGACGGCCTGAACGAAAAGCTCGAAGAGGATCATCGCGATCGTCATCACGAAGGAGACGCCCGCGGCCGGGATCATCCAGCTGTTCAGCAGGTACCAGGAGGCGACGGTGAACATCACCAGCATCAGGTGACCGGCGAACATGTTGGCGAAGAGTCGCACCGCGTGCGTGAACGGGCGGACCAGCAGGTTCGAGAAGAACTCGATGAACGAGACCAGCCACTTGATCGGGCCGAGCGACGGGTCGTAGCCCGTGACGTTCTTCCAACCGCCCACGAAGCCATGGCGCTTGAAGGTCAGCGGCACCCAGATCAGGTACACGATCACCGCGAGGATGATCGGGTAGGCGATGACCGACGAGACCGGGAACTGGGCCAGCGGAATGACCGACCAGACGTTCATGATCCAGATGAAGAAGAACATCGAGACCATGAGGGGGACGTACTTCTCGCCCTCCTTCTTGCCCAGCGTCTCGTAGACGATGCTGCGGCGGACGAAGTCGTAGCCGGCCTCACCGATCATCTGGATCTTTCCGGGAACGACCTTCGAGCGGCCGAACGCGAAGAAGAAGAAAACGCAGATGACGAGCGTGGTGAGCAGGGCGAGCAGCATCACCTTGTTGATGTAGAACCAGCCGAAGTCGGCGATCGGTTCGAACAGGAAGGAGTGCAGGCCCGGTGCCGGGAAGCCGCATCCGTTGTCGGACATGATCCGACAGCTCCAGTCAAAGGCGAGCTGGGTCGTGTCAGCACTCACCGCGGGCTCCTTCGGCGTGACGCATAAGTACGGCAACCTCGTTGTGTCGGTGCGGCGCGCAGCCGCGGGTCGGCACCGGTCTGGTGTTTCGGGTGTGGGGGCGGCGGGCAGGCAGTGAGCCTCGCGATCGTGCAGGCGTCAGCTCTCGTGCCCGCGCCGGCGATGCCGCAGTTGGCACCGGACGATAGCAGCCCGACGAACGGGCGCTTATCCCGGCCCTACCTCTCACGACGACGACCCGGTCTTCTCGGCCTTCTCACTGGTCCCGGTCCCCTTGGAGCCGGGAGCCGCCTCGGGATCGATATAGAAAACCTTGGCCTTCATGTGGGCGCGGGCCTGGGCAGCCATCCACACAACGGTCGAGACGACCAGAGAGACGGCAAAGGACTTGGGATTGAAAAGAGTCGTGTCCTTGAAAATGGCCACGAAGATCATGAGCAGCAGCAGCTGGGCGACGTAGAGCATCAGCCCCATCGCCTGGAACAGCTGCGGAAGCGATTTTGCCGTGCGCAGCAGCACGACCTGCCCGAGACCCATGAAGACGATCACTACCAGAGCACCGACCAGCGCACCGATGGCCCCCTTGCCGCCCGCAACCACACCACTGATCACCGCGGCAATCACGCCCGCGGCAGCGGTGGGTACGACGATTTGAAGAAGGGTCCGTGCGTCATTGGACGGCATGGCGGCAACTCCGCTTACTGGTGTGGGGCAGGGTGTCGTCATGGACGAGCGTAGTCCGGGGTTCAGTGGTCCGATTCGGGCCAAATGGCCGTCGCACTACGGCCTTTCGGTCCTTCCCCCGGCTTCGTGAACGGTATCACAAACTATTTGATGCGGTCTTTACCTAGAAGGTGTGCCAACCGTCACACGTGAGGGGGATCCTGCGCGTCTGTGCACACGCGAGGCCAACATGTCTGGTATTGGGACCATTTCGGTCTGCGTGATCACCCGCGTCAACGGGACGTTCCCGCCTTACGCCGATCCGTGAAGCGCGAACGGGCGCCGATCGCGGTCGCTCCGTTGACTCCCGCGGGATACCGGCTGCGGTCCGGTTCGTCCTCGGCGGCGGCAGCGCCCTCGGACGGCTCGGCCGCCTCGTCCTCCCCCGCGACGTCCACCGGACGCCGGTAGCGCGGCGGCACCAAGTGCTGGGCCCAGCCGGGCACGTGCGGCGTGAAGCGCGGCAGCAGAAGCAGCACCAGACCGACGAAGCTCAGCGCCACGATCGTGAGCATCACCCACATCCCGGACGCCGAGTGCACCGAGTAGGCGACCGCGCCGAACGCGATGAGGCCCGACCAGAAGTACATGATCAGCACCGCGCGGGAGTGCGAGTGGCCGATCTCCAGGAGCCGGTGGTGCAGATGCCCGCGGTCCGCGGCGAACGGCGACTGACCGTTCCAGGTACGGCGCACGATCGCGAGCACCAGGTCCGCGAACGGGATCGCGATGATCGTCAGCGGCATCAGCAGCGGAATGAAGACGGGGAGCATCGCGTGCGTGGTGTCACGCGTGGAGCCACCGAGGTTGAGCTTGAGCGCGTCCGGGTCGACCTGTCCGGTGATGGAGATCGCGCCGGCCGCGAGGACGAGACCGATGAGCATCGAGCCCGAGTCGCCCATGAAGATCCTGGCCGGATGGATGTTGTGCGGCAGGAAGCCCAGACACATGCCCATGAGGATCGCCGCGAACAGCGTGGCCGGGGCCGCGGACTCGATGCCGTAGCCGTACCAGATCCGGTACGCGTACAGGAAGAACGCCGCGGCGGCGATGCAGACCATGCCCGCCGCGAGACCGTCGAGGCCGTCGACGAAGTTCACGGCGTTGATGGTGATGACGACGAGCGCGACGGTGAGCAGGGTCCCCTGCCACTGGGTCAGGGAGACCGTCCCCACGCCGGGGATCGGCAGCCACAGGATCGTCAGGCCCTGCATGACCATCACGCCCGCGGCGATCATCTGGCCGCCGAGCTTGATGAGGGCGTCGATCTCGAACTTGTCGTCCAGGACGCCGATCAGCCAGATCAGCGCGGCGCCGGAGAGCAGCGCCCGCGGTTCGTTGGACGACTCGAAGACCTTGTCCAGGTTCGTGAGGTGATCGGCGACGAGCAGGCCCGCGCACAGGCCGAAGAACATGGCGATACCGCCGAGCCGCGGCGTGGGTTCCCGGTGCACGTCACGCGCACGGATCTCCGGCATGGCGCCGGCCACGATCGCGAACTTCCGCACCGGGCCTGTGAGCAGATAGGTCACCGCGGCCGTGATGCAGAGCGTCAGCAGGTATTCACGCACGGGCTTCCCCACAGGTATCGCTGGCCATCTCAGCCCCACACCCTAGCTTCGCGTGCTTAGGGTTGAGGACTTCCGGGTAGCGACGATGGTTGCACGGGTGACGGTTCCCAGGACGCACCTGGTGTGACGCAGGGGGTGTCTCGGTGTGCGCCTACCCCGTTCTAGGCGGGGTACGGGGGGAATCTTCCAGCCAGTTCGCGGACCTCCTCGCGGACCGTCCGGGCGTCGAGAACATCACGTACGACACCCGACAGGAGCACCGCGATACGGGCCATCTCGCCGTCACCCATGCCCTGGGTCGTGACGGCCGCGGTCCCCAGGCGCAGGCCCCGGCCGTCTCCGGCCGCGAGTTCGGTTGCACCGCAGCGCGGCAGGGCGCATGTGTCGAGGATCATGCCCGCGGAGGCGAGCCGGCCGCGCGCCACCGGGCCCGCGACGCCGAGCGGCGCCGGGTCGAGGTTGATCAGATGCGTGTCGGTGCCGCCCGTGGTGACACCGAAGCCCTCCGCCTCCAGGGCGCCCGCGAGCAGCCGCGCGTTGGCGACGACTCTGTGGGCGTACGCGGTGAAGGCGGGGCGCGCCGCCTCCCCGAACGCGACGGCCTTCGCGGCGATCGTGTGCATCTGCGCGCCGCCCTGGGTGAAGGGGAAGACGGCCCGGTCGACGCGGTCCGCCAGCTCAGCGCCGCACAGCAGCATCCCGCCGCGCGGTCCGCGCAGCACCTTGTGCGTGGTGGCGCAGACGATGTCGGCGTACGGGACCGGGTTGGGGGCCGCTCCCCCGGCGACCAGTCCGATGGGGTGCGCGGCGTCGGCGATGAGGTGGGCGCCCACGTCGTCGGCGATCTCCCGGAAGGCGGCGTAGTCGATGTGCCGGGGGTACGAGATCGAGCCACACACGATCGCCTTCGGGCGATGGGCGCGGGCCGCCGCGTGCACCTGCTCGTAGTCGATGAGTCCGGACTCCGGGTCGACGCCGTAGGGGACGAAGTCGAACCAGCGGCCGGAGAAGTTGGCCGGGGAGCCGTGCGTGAGGTGGCCGCCGGACGGCAGGCCCATGGCCAGGACGGTGTCGCCGGGCTTGAGCAGCACCGCGTACGCGGCGAGCACGGCCGAAGAGCCGCTGTGCGCCTGTACGTTGACGTGTTCGGCGCCGAAGAGGGCCTTGGCGCGGTCCACCGCCAGGCGCTCCGCGACGTCCACGAGTTCGCAGCCGCCGTGGTGGCGGGCGCCGGGGTAGCCCTCCGCGTACTTGTTGGCCAGCGGGGAGCCGAGGGCCGCGAGGACCGCGGGGGACGTGAAGTTCTCCGCGGCGATGAGCTGGAGGGAGTCCGCCTGGCGGGCAGTCTCGCCCAGGAGGATCTCGGCCAGTTCGGGGTCTTGCCGCTGTAGCTCCGCTATGGCTGCGGGTTCTGTCATCACCGGCATGGTCGGCTCCGGGGCCTCGCGTTGGGGAGGTGGGTGCCTTCCAATGTAGATCCGTGTGGTTGCGGGCGCCCGGCATCACGTCACGGGGCTCCGCCCCGGGCCCCGCTGCTCAATCGCCGCAGGGGCTTATTTACGAACCCCTGTCAGCGCTGTAACCACCGGGTTCAGCGCCTCGTTGATCTCGCCGCCCACCGACTGGAAGAACGGGAGGGGTGCGCCGTACGGGTCGTAGACCTCGTCCGCTTCCACCGACGGGGCCAGGAGCCAGCCGCGCAGGGCGGCCGCCGCGCGGACCAGGGAGCGGGCGCGCTCGACCACGCCGGACTCCACGGGGTCCGGGAGCGTGGCGGGGTCTATGGCCTGCACGAGCCGCGTGAACTCCTTCAGCGTGAACGTGCGCAGGCCCGCGCTGTGGCCCATGGAGATGACCTGCGCGCGGTGGTCGCGGGTCGCGGTGAGGACCAGGTCGGCTCTTATGACGTGGTCGTCGAGGAGCTCGCGGCCCACGAAGCCGGAGGCGTCCGCGCCGAAGTCGGCCAGGACCGCCTCCGCGTTGGCCTCCATGGGCGCGCCCTCGTGGCCCCAGGTGCCCGCGCTCTCCACGACGAGCCCGCCGGCGAGCGGCGCGCCGAGCCGGTCCGCGAGGGCATGCCGGGTCAGCCGCTCGGTGATCGGCGAGCGGCACACGTTGCCGGTGCTGACGTGGAGGATGCGGAAGGTGTCGCCGGGGAGGGCCGGCGTGCGTACGTACCCGTTGCCTATGCCACGCCCCGTCTCAGGGGCTGTCAATTCGCCACCTCGAGGTCGGGTACGACCTTGCGCAGCTCGTCCGCGGTCAGCGCGCCCGCGCGCAGCAGGACCGGGACCTTGCCGGTGACGTCGACGATGGAGGACGGGATGTTGCCGGGCGTCGGCCCGCCGTCGAGGTACACGGAGACGGAGTCGCCGAGCATCTCCTGCGCGGAGTCGCAGTCCTCGGGGGACGGGTGGCCGGTCAGGTTCGCCGAGGAGAGGGCCATCGGGCCGACCTCGGTGAGCAGCTCGATGGCCACCGGGTGCAGCGGCATACGGATCGCGACGGTGCCGCGGGTGTCGCCGAGGTCCCACTGCAGCGACGGCTGCTGCTTGGCGACGATCGTGAGGCCGCCCGGCCAGAACGCGTCGACGAGCTCCCAGGCCATCTCGGAGAAGTCCGTGACGAGGCCGTGCAGCGTGTTCGGCGACGGGATGACGACGGGCGTCGGCATGTTGCGGCCGCGGCCCTTGGCCTCCAGGAGGTCACCGACCGCCTCGGGCGTGAACGCGTCGGCGCCGATGCCGTACACGGTGTCGGTGGGCAGGACGACCAGCTCGCCACGGCGCACTGCGGAGGCGGCTTCACGCAGACCGGTAGCGCGGTCGGTCGCGTCATTGGTGTCGTAACGCCGTGCCATCTAGCGGGCCTCCTGCTCTGCGTACTGCTCGAATTCGTAAGGCTGGGGAAGAACTGAGGTGCTCACGGCAGCGCCTTGCGGGCGGTCGCGAACCGCGGTCGGTTGTTGAGGTCGGGGTGGTCGGCGGCGTCCGCCCAGCCCCGCTCCTCGGTGAAGATCCACGGCACCTGGCCGCCCTGGGTGTCCGCGTGCTCGATGACGACGATGCCGCCGGGGCGCAGCAGGCGGTGGGCGGTGCGCTCGATGCCGCGGATCAGGTCGAGCCCGTCCTCGCCGGAGAACAGGGCCAGGTCCGGGTCGTAGTCGCGGGCCTCGGGGGCGACGTACTCCCACTCGGTGAGCGGGATGTACGGCGGGTTGGAGATCACCAGGTCGACCTGGCCGTCGAGGTCGGGGAAGGCCGTCAGGGCGTCGCCCTGGCGCAGGTCGACCCTGGACCCCTCGACGTTCTTGCGCGTCCACTGGAGGGCGTCCTCGGACAGCTCCACGGCGTGCACGCGCGAGCGCGGGACCTCCTGGGCGAGCGCGAGCGCGATGGCGCCGGAGCCGGAGCACAGATCGACGATCAGCGGCTCGACGACGTCCATCGCGCGGACGGCGTCTATGGCCCAGCCGACGACCGACTCGGTCTCCGGTCGGGGCACGAAGACGCCGGGGCCCACCTGGAGCTCCAGGTAGCGGAAGTAGGCGCGCCCGGTGATGTGCTGGAGCGGCTCGCGGGCCTCGCGGCGCGCGGTCGCCTCCCAGTACCGGGCGTCGAAGTCCGCGTCCTTGACCGTGTGCAGCTCGCCCCGCTTGACGCCGTGCACGAAGGCGGCGAGCTCCTCCGCGTCATTGCGCGGCGAGGGCACGCCGGCGTCGGCGAGGCGCTGGGTGGCCTGGGCCACTTCCGCGAGCAGCACGCTGCGGGGGTTTGGGGGTCGCCCCCCAAAATGTTGCTGCACGCTGGTCCTCCGGGCTGAGCTGTCGTACGGGCGGCTGTGCGGTGTTACGCGGCGGCGAGCTTCGCGGCCGAGTCCGCGTCGACGCACGCCTGGATCACGGAGTCGAGGTCGCCGTCGAGCACCTGGTCCAAGTTGTAGGCCTTGAAGCCGACGCGGTGGTCCGAGATGCGGTTCTCCGGGAAGTTGTACGTGCGGATCTTCTCGGAGCGGTCGACGGTGCGGACCTGGCTGCGGCGGGCGTCGGCGGCCTCCTTCTCCGCTTCCTCCTGCGCCGCTGCGAGGAGCCTGGAGCGCAGGATACGCATCGCCTGCTCCTTGTTCTGCAGCTGGCTCTTCTCGTTCTGGCAGGAAGCCACGACGCCGGTGGGGATGTGCGTGATGCGGACGGCGGAGTCCGTCGTGTTGACGGACTGCCCGCCGGGGCCGGAGGAGCGGTACACGTCGATGCGCAGATCGTTGGCGTGGATCTCGACGTCGACCTCCTCGGCCTCGGGCGTGACCAGCACGCCTGCGGCGGAGGTGTGGATGCGGCCCTGCGACTCGGTCGACGGGACGCGCTGCACGCGGTGCACGCCACCCTCGTACTTGAGGCGGGCCCAGACACCCTGGCCGGGCTCGGTCGCGCCGTTCCCGCCCTTGGTCTTCACGGCGACCTGGACGTCCTTGTAGCCGCCCAGCTCGGACTCGGTGGAGTCGATGATCTCGGTCTTCCAGCCGATGCGCTCCGCGTAGCGCAGGTACATGCGCAGCAGGTCGCCCGCGAACAGCGCGGACTCGTCGCCGCCGGCGCCGGCCTTGATCTCGAGGATCACGTCCTTGTCGTCGGACGGGTCGCGCGGGACGAGGAGGAGCCGCAGCTTCTCGGTGATCTCCTCGCGCTGCTGCTCCAGGTCCTTGACCTCGGCCGCGAAGTCGGGGTCGTCGGCGGCGAGTTCCTTCGCCGCCTCGATGTCGTCCCCGGTCTGCTTCCAGGAGCGGTACGTGGCGACGATCGGGGTCAGCTCGGCGTAGCGCTTGTTGAGCTTGCGCGCGTTGGCCTGGTCGGCGTGGACCGAGGGGTCCGCGAGCTTCTGCTCCAGATCGGCGTGCTCACCGATCAGTTCCTCGACGGCCTCGAACATCTCCGGCTCCTGCAGTTACGGGGGGTCAAAAGGGGCTGCACCGCAAAGCGCCGGTCCCGGTGCCCCCGCGAGTACAGGGGCACCGTGGACCGGCGCTGGAGCTTCGCTACTTCTTGGCAGCTGCAGCCTTGCCGAAGCGGGCCTCGAAGCGGGCCACACGGCCACCGGTGTCGAGGATCTTCTGCTTGCCCGTGTAGAACGGGTGGCACTCGGAGCAGACCTCGGCACGGACGGTGCCGGACGAGATCGTGCTGCGGGTGGTGAACGACGCGCCGCAGGTGCAAGAGACCTGCGTCTCGACGTACTCGGGGTGGATGTCGCGCTTCAAGGTGTCTCCTAGGTTCGGGAGGGCGCCGGGTCGCTGACGCGGGATGCGGGAGCGTGAACCGGGGCCGACGTACCAGTCTGCCAGGACTGGCCGTATCCCCCAAAACCGGGGAGGGCCCGGAAGTATTCCCGGACCCTCCCCGAGGGGGTCCGGCTACTTCACGACGCTGTCGGCGGTGCCCTTGGCGGAGTCCTTGGTGGCCGACTTCGGGATGGTCTTGTCGCCCTTGAGCGCCTTCCAGACCTTCGCCGAGTTGGTCTCGTCCAGGAGGACGCGGTTGGCGTCGTTCGGGTCGTACTGCACCGGCAGCGTCACCATGTTCATGTCGCCGGAGCCGATGCCCTTGAGGCCGCTCGCGAACGAGGTCAGATCCTTGACCGAGGCCAGCTGCGAGTCCGTCGTCACCGTCTTCGTGGCGGTGTTGGCGAGGGCGTACAGCTTGTTCGGGCTGGTGAAGACGCCGACGCTCTTGATCTGGTCCATCAGGGCCTTCATGAACGCCTGCTGGAGCTGGATGCGGCCCAGGTCGCTGCCGTCGCCGACGCCGTGCCGGGTGCGGACGAGACCGAGCGACTGCTCGCCGGTGAGCGTATGCGTGCCCGCGTCGAGGTTCAGATGACTGTCGGGGTCGTTGATCGCCTTCGTGGTGGTGACCTTGACGCCCCCGAGGTCGTCGATCAGCTTCTGGAAGCCGCTGAAGTCGACCTCGACGTAGTGGTCCATGCGGATCCCGCTCATGGACTCGACGGTCTTCACCGCGCAGGCCGCGCCGCCCGTGGAGTACGCGGAGTTGAACATGGCCTCGTCCTGCGCCGGGTACTCGTTGCCCTTCTTGTCGGTGCACGAGGGCCGGTGGACCAGCGTGTCCCGGGGTATGGAGACGATGCTGGCCTTCTTGTGGCCCTTGTAGACGTGCACGACCATCGCGGTGTCCGAGCGCGCGGAGCCCTCGTCGGCGCCGCCGCCGACCTTCTCGTTGTCGCCGGCCCGGGTGTCGGAGCCGAGGACGAGGATGTCCTGGGAGCCGTTGTCCACGTTCTGCGGGCGGTCGGTGCCGAGCTGCGCGTTGATGTCGACGCTCTTGATGTTCCCGTTGAGCTGGAAGTAGACGTACCCCAGGCCGGTGCCACCGAGGACGACGACGCCCGCGGCGCTCCACGCCGCGATACGCAGCGCCTTGCTGCGCCCGCTGCGCGGTTTGCGGCGGCTGCCCTTGGCACCGCGGTGGCGCCCGGGCTTGCTGTCACGGTCCGGCATAACTCCTCGCAGGTTCGTCTGCTTCTGAACGTTGGATCCGCTGCGTCGTTCACTCTTTGTGACGGCGGACCGCCATGAAGGGTTGCACAGACACATGTGCGCGCTCCGGGGCGAAACCGCGACCGTACGTAGTGGGACCAAGGGCCCGCAACCCTCTCACCTGCACTTTCACGCCCATGTGGCGCATGCTTCACAGAAGGCACAGACCCTTATACGTGTGGTGAAGGTCTCCGGACTCCGAGTACCCCGGATCGCTCTGAACAGGCCAAAAAAGGGGCTGGGCCCCGCCGCACGAGGCGGCGGGGCCCAGCCCTTCGATCGCTGTGAAGCGTCAGTCGTTGCCGTTGCCCGGCGTCGGCGTCGTCTTCTGGATCTGCAGCAGGAACTCCGCGTTGGACTTCGTCTGCTTCATCTTGTCGAGCAGCAGCTCGATCGCCTGCTGCTGGTCGAGCGCGTGCAGCACGCGACGCAGCTTCCAGGTGATCGCCAGCTCGTCGCTGCCGAGCAGGATCTCTTCCTTACGGGTACCGGACGCGTCCACGTCCACCGCCGGGAAGATGCGCTTGTCGGCGAGCTTGCGGTCGAGCTTGAGCTCGGCGTTGCCGGTGCCCTTGAACTCCTCGAAGATGACCTCGTCCATGCGGGACCCGGTGTCCACCAGCGCGGTGGCGAGGATGGTCAGCGAGCCGCCGTCCTCGATGTTGCGGGCCGCGCCGAAGAAGCGCTTCGGGGGGTACAGGGCCGTCGAGTCGACACCACCGGACAGGATGCGGCCGGAGGCCGGCGCCGCCAGGTTGTAGGCGCGGCCCAGACGGGTGATCGAGTCGAGCAGCACGACGACGTCGTGGCCCAGCTCCACGAGGCGCTTGGCGCGCTCGATGGCGAGCTCGGCGACCGTGGTGTGGTCCTCGGCCGGGCGGTCGAAGGTCGAGGAGATGACCTCGCCCTTCACCGACCGCTGCATGTCGGTGACCTCTTCCGGACGCTCGTCGACGAGGACGACCATCAGGTGGCACTCGGGGTTGTTGTGCGTGATCGCGTTGGCGATCGCCTGCATGATCATGGTCTTGCCGGTCTTCGGCGGGGCCACGATCAGACCGCGCTGGCCCTTGCCGATCGGCGACACGAGGTCGATGATGCGGGTCGTCAGCACGCCCGGGTCCGTCTCCAGACGGAGGCGGTCCTGCGGGTACAGGGGCGTCAGCTTGTTGAACTCCGGTCGCCCACGGCCGGATTCGGGCGCCATGCCGTTGACGGAGTCGAGGCGGACGAGCGCGTTGAACTTCTCACGACGCTCCCCCTCCTTCGGCTGGCGTACGGCGCCGGTGACGTGGTCACCCTTGCGCAGGCCGTTCTTACGGACCTGGGCCAGCGAGACGTAGACGTCGTTGGGACCCGGCAGGTAGCCCGACGTACGGATGAAGGCGTAGTTGTCGAGGATGTCGAGGATGCCCGCGACGGGGATCAGGACGTCGTCCTCGGAGATCTGCGGCTCGTTGCCGAAGTCCTCACGCCCGCGACGGCCACGGCGGTCGCGGTAACGGCCCCGGCGCCCGCGGCGGCCGCCGCCGTCGTCGTCGAAGCCGTCGTCCTGCTGGTTGCCCCGGCCGCCACCCTGCTGGTTGTTCCGGCCGCCGCCCTGGTTGTTGCCCTGGTCGTCGCCCTTGCCGCCACCGCGGCCGCCCTGGCGGTCACGGTCGCGGTCACGGCCACCACGGCCGCCCTGGCGGTCCTGGCGGTCCTGGCGGTCCTGACGGTCCCGGCGGTCGCGACGACCCTCGTGGTTGTTGCCGTCCTGGCCGCCGTCGCCCTTGTTGCCGTCGCCGCCGTCCTGACGCTCCTGCTTGTCCTGACGGTCCTGCTGGCGGTCCTGCTTGTCCTGCCGGTTGTCGGCCTTGGCCTCCGCGGCGACCGTCTCCGGGCTGCCCGCGTCGGCGGTGGCGCGGCGGCGGCGACGCTCGCCGGCCGGCTGCTCGTCACCGGCGCCCTGGCCGGGGATCTCGATCTGCTGCTGGGCGGTGGCCTTCTTCGCCTTGGCGTCACCCGCCTCGGCCTTGTCCGCCTTGGCACCCGACTTCGCGGGCGCGGCGTCGGCCGCGGACTCCTCGCCGGTACGGGCCTTCGAGGTGGCCCGCCGCTTCGGCTTCGTCTCGGCGGCGTCGGCGCTCTTCGCGGGGGCGGAGTTGCCTCCCCCGGACTGCGCCTCCTTGATGACCTCGATCAGCTGGCTCTTGCGCATCCGCGCGGTGCCCTTGATTCCGAGGCCCGATGCGACCTGCTGCAGCTCGGCCAGCACCATGCCATCAAGGCCGGTACCGCGGCGCCGCCGGGAGCCCGAAGCACCGGCGGCGGGCGCGGCAGAGGCGTCCGCAGAGGACGCGGCGGGCGCGGCAGCAGAGCTGTCGGCAGTCACGCCCATCAGATCGGTGGTGTCGCTCACGAAGGGTCCTTCCCTGGAGCGGACGTCGGCCTGTCTGGCTCGGCGACCGGTTGTGCTGTCCGGCGGTGTGGTCCTGCCTGTACGGACCGTGCCGGGGCGGTTGTCCGCCGAAGAGGCGGAAGAATTCGGTGGTGACGGCGTTGCCCGATTCCGCGGGTGCACTGGAGTTTCTGTGTCACGCGGCTCGGTCAAGCCCGTTCCGGAGCGTGCTCGCCACTCTTCAGCGCCGCGTCTCGACACGCGAGAACGATGCACGGAATCGCTGGGGAGGCTCCCGGAAGAATGGTTGTCCCTGACGGGGACACACAGCACCTCGCCATGGTAGGGCCGGGTGCAGACTTGAGGTTAACACTACCGGATCCAACAAACATTCCCCCTCTCTTAATCCGGCAACCGGGTGTCAGGAGCCAAGCGGCAGCACGCTCGCTCCGTCGACATCGAGGGCGAGCCGGTTCGCGGCCCAGCCCTCCCCGGCCAGCCGGGCGACCTTGTCGGCCGTTTCTTCCTCCACCAGGGCGAGGACCGTCGGCCCTGCCCCGGAGATCATCGCGGGCACCCCGTCGGCCCGCAGCCGCTCCACCAGGGCGGCGCTCTCCGGCATCGCGGGCGCCCGGTACTCCTGGTGAATGCGGTCCTCCGTGGCCGGAAGCAGCAGCTCGGGGCGCCTGGTGAGGGCCTCTACGAGCAGGGCCGCCCGGCCCGCGTTGGCCGCGGCGTCCACGTGCGGGACGGAGCGCGGCAGCAGTCCTCGCGCCATTTCGGTGAGGACCGGCTTTCCCGGAACGAAAACCACCGGAACGACGGAACGGGCCGCGTCGAGCCGGATGGCCCGTCCGGCTCCGGTCTCGGTCCACGCGATGGTGAAACCACCGAGCAGGCAGGGGGCCACGTTGTCGGGGTGGCCCTCGATCTCGGTGGCGAGTTCGAGCAGCGCCGCGTCGTCGAGCAGGGCGCCGCCGCCTATGGTCACGGCGCGGGCGGCGACCACGGCGGAGACGATCGCGGCGGACGAGGAGCCCAGGCCACGGCCGTGCGGGATGCGGTTGGCGCAGACGATCTCGAGGCCGCGCGGCTGTCCGCCGAGGGCGTCGAAGGCCGTGCGCAGGGACCGTACGAGAAGGTGCGACTCGTCGCGGGGCAGGGTTTCGGAGCCCTCGCCGGCGATGTCGATGTGCAGCCCGGAGTCGGCGACCCTGACGACCACGTCGTCGTAGAGCCCCAGCGACAGGCCGAGGCTGTCGAAGCCCGGGCCGAGGTTGGCGCTGGTGGCGGGGACGCGCACCCTGACGGCGGCGGCGCGGAATGCGGGACCGGCCATCGCTCGATGACTCTCCTTGAGCTGCGGGATGTTTCGAGAACTTCCGATGTCTTGTGATGCATAGGTCGACACCCGGGCCGCGATCAACGGATCAGCGGCAGCACCACGGCATATGCGGTGGGCGGGTTCGATACAGCCTATCGAAGGAAGGTTCAGTGGCGACATAGGGCGCACAGGAGGCGCACGATGCGTGTCGTAAGCCCCCTGTGCACCCCCTGCACGGAAAGGTGCAGTTGACGAGGTGTCAGCGTCGCATAAGGAGCGGCACGGCTCAGGCGAGACCGAGGCGCTCGGCGGCCGCGGCGGAGTCCACCGGGACCGTGACCGGCTGCGGGGCACCGGCGACGGCCCAGTCCGGGTCCTTCAGGCCGTTGCCCGTGACGGTGCAGACGATCTTCTGGCCCTTGTCGACCTTGCCCTCCTCGGCCGCCTTGAGCAGACCGGCGACGGACGCGGCGGACGCGGGCTCGACGAAGACACCCTCCTGGGACGCCAACAGCTTGTAGGCGCGCAGGATCTCACGGTCCGTCACCTCGTCGATGAAGCCGCCCGAGTCGTCGCGCGCGGCGAGCGCGTGCTGCCACGAGGCCGGGTTGCCGATGCGAATCGCGGTGGCGATCGTCGACGGGTCCTTGACGACCTCGCCGCGCACGATCGGCGCGGAGCCGGAGGCCTGGAAGCCCCACATGCGCGGCGTGCGCGAGGAGACGCCGTCGGCGGCGTACTCCTGGTAGCCCTTCCAGTAGGCCGTGATGTTGCCGGCGTTGCCGACCGGGAGGACGTGGATGTCGGGCGCGTCGCCGAGGGCGTCCACGATCTCGAACGAGCCGGTCTTCTGGCCCTCGATGCGGTACGGGTTCACCGAGTTGACCAGCGCCACCGGGTAGTTCTCGGAGAGGGCGCGGGCCAGGTTCAGGCAGTCGTCGAAGTTGCCGTCGACCTGGAGGATCTTCGAGCCGTAGACGAGCGCCTGGCCCATCTTGCCGAGCGCGATCTTGCCCTGCGGGACGAGGACGGCGCAGACCATTCCGGCGCGCACGGCGTACGCGGCGGCGGACGCCGACGTGTTGCCGGTGGAGGCGCAGATGACGGCCTTCGCGCCCTCCTCCTTGGCCTTCGTGATGGCCATGGTCATCCCGCGGTCCTTGAAGGAACCCGTCGGGTTGGCGCCCTCGACCTTCAGGTGCACCTCACAGCCGGTGCGCTCGGAGAGCATCTGCGCGGGCACGAGCGGCGTACCGCCCTCGCGCAGTGTCACGACCGGCGTGGTGTCGGTCACCGGGAGCCGGTCCCGGTACTCCTCGATGATGCCGCGCCACTGGTGGGTCATTCCGGTCATCCCTGCTACTCCCCTTCAACACGCATGATGCTGGCGACACCGCGCACGGTGTCGAGCTGACGCAGCGCGTCCACGACCCCGGTGAGGGCCGCGTCCGCCGCGCGATGGGTGACGACGACGAGGGAGGCCTCGCCGTCCTTCCCCGACTGGCGCACGGTGTCGATGGAGACACCGTGCTCGGCGAAGACCGTCGCCACCTGCGCGAGAACGCCGGGCTTGTCGGCCACGTCGAGGCTGATGTGGTACCGCGTCACGACCTCGCCCATCGGCGAGACGGGCAGCTGCGTGTACGCGGAGTCGCCGGGTCCCGTCGCACCATTGAGGCGGTTGCGGCATACGGCGACGAGGTCGCCGAGTACGGCGGACGCGGTCGGCGAGCCGCCGGCGCCGGGTCCGTAGAACATCAACTGGCCCGCGGCCTCGGCCTCGACGAACACGGCGTTGTACGCGCCGCGCACGGAGGCCAGCGGGTGGGTGAGCGGGATCATCGCCGGGTGCACGCGGGCGGTGACGGACTGGCCGTCGGCGGCCCGCTCGCAGATGGCGAGCAGTTTGATGGTGCAGCCCATCTGCTTCGCGGAAGCGAAGTCGGCGGCGGTCACCTCGGTCATGCCCTCGCGGTGCACGTCGTCGAGGCGCACCCGGGTGTGGAAGGCGATCCCGGCGAGGATGGCGGCCTTGGCGGCGGCGTCGAAGCCCTCGACGTCGGCGGTCGGGTCGGCCTCGGCGTACCCGAGTGCGGTGGCCTCGTCGAGCGCTTCCTGGTAGCCGGCGCCGGTGGTGTCCATGGCGTCGAGGATGAAGTTCGTCGTGCCGTTCACGATGCCGAGCACCCGGTTGACCTTGTCCCCGGCCAGGGACTCCCGGAGCGGCCTGACCAGCGGGATCGCTCCGGCGACCGCGGCCTCGTAGTAGAGGTCCTCGCCGTGCTCGACGGCCGCGGCGTGCAGCGCCTCGCCGTCCTGGGCGACGAGCGCCTTGTTGGCGGAGACGACGGACGCGCCGTGCTCGAAGGCGGTCGTGATGAGCGTGCGGGCGGGCTCGATGCCGCCGATCACCTCGACGACCACGTCGATGTCGCCGCGCTTGACGAGCGCGGTGGCGTCGGTGGTGACCAGTGCCGGATCGATTCCCTCGCGCACACGGGACGGCCGCCGCACGGCCACACCCGCGAGCTCGACGGGGGCACCGATCCGGGCGGCGAGGTCGTCGGCGTGCGTCGTCATGATGCGCGCCACCTCTGAGCCGACAACCCCACAGCCCAGCAGCGCCACCTTCAGCGGACGCGTACGCATCATGCGACCTCGTTTCCCTCTGCTACTTCTGATACGTCGACGTATCTCTACGCCGTATTTCTACGGTGGGACCAGTCTCACCCACCGGACCGGGGATTCAGCCCCCGGTCCGGATCGTGAGACGTAGATTTCATTTATCCGACGTCGAGACGCAGGAGATCTTCCTCCGTCTCGCGGCGGACGATCACCCGCGCCTCACCGTCCCGGACGGCGACGACGGGCGGGCGAAGCGCGTGGTTGTAGTTGCTGGCCATGGAGCGGCAGTACGCGCCGGTGGCCGGCACGGCGATCAGATCACCGGCCGCGACATCGGCGGGCAGGAACGCGTCCTTCACGACGATGTCGCCACTCTCACAGTGCTTGCCGACGACACGGACGAGCATCGGCTCGGCGTCGGAGCGGCGCGAGACGAGGGCGACGGTGTACTCGGCGTCGTAGAGGGCGGTGCGAATGTTGTCGGACATGCCGCCGTCGACGGAGACGTAGGTACGCAGTCCGTCGAGCGGCTTGACGGTGCCGACCGTGTAGAGCGTGAAGGCGGTCGGGCCGACGATGGCGCGGCCCGGCTCGACGGAGATGCGCGGGGTGCGCAGCGACGCGGCCTCGCACTCGCGGCTGACGATCTCATTGAGCGCCTTGGCGATCTCGTGCGGCTCGCGCGGGTCGTCGTCGCTCGTGTACGCGATGCCGAGGCCGCCGCCGAGGTCGATCTCGGGGAGCTCGACGCCGTGCTCGTCGCGCACCTCGGCGAGGAGCCCGACGACGCGGCGGGCGGCGACCTCGAAGCCGGCCATGTCGAAGATCTGCGAGCCGATGTGCGAGTGGATCCCGATCAGCTCGATCCCGTCGAGCTTCAGCGCACGCCGCACGGCCTCCGCCGCCTGGCCGTCCGCGAGCGCGATGCCGAACTTCTGGTCCTCGTGCGCGGTGGCGATGAACTCGTGGGTGTGGGCCTCGACGCCCACGGTGACGCGGATCTGCACGCGCTGCCGCTTGCCGAGGCTGTCGGCGATGTGGGCGACGCGCACGATCTCCTGGAAGGAGTCGAGCACGATCCGGCCGACGCCCACCTGGACCGCGCGGGTGATCTCTTCCTCGGTCTTGTTGTTGCCGTGGAAGGCGATGCGCTCGGCGGGCATGCCGGCGGAGAGCGCCGTGGCGAGCTCACCCCCGGAGCACACATCCAGATTCAGCCCCTCCTCGTCCAGCCACCGCACGACGGCGCGGGAGAGGAAGGCCTTGCCGGCGTAGAACACATCGGCATCGGGCCCGAAGGCATCGCGCCAGGCAGCGCACCTGGCCCTGAAGTCGGCCTCGTCGAGGAAGTACGCCGGGGTGCCGAACTCCTCGGCGAGCCGGGCGACTTCGATGCCGCCGACGCTGACGGCGCCGTCGTCGGTACGGGCCACGGTCCGCGCCCACACCTTCGGGTCGAGGACGTTGAGGTCGGTGGGCGGGCCGCTGTTGTAGTGGCCCTCGGGCAGGACGTCGGCGTGGCGGGGGCCGGCGGGGTGTGCGGAACGGCTCATGGCTGCGGTGGCTCTCTTCGTCTACTTCTGTGTCACAGATGTTCAGGGGCGTCGATGCCGAGCAGGGTCAGGCCGCCTGCGAGCACCGTCCCGGCGGCTTCGGCGAGCGCGAGCCGGGCGCGGTGGGCGGCCGAGGGTTTCTCCTCGCCTTGGGGCAGTACGGCCGGGTGGAGCGAGGCCATGAAGGTGTCGGCGACGCCGACGAGGTGCCGGGCGAGCCGGTCGGGGGCGTGCTGCTCGGCGGCGGCACGGAGGATGCGGGGGTGGTCGTCGAGTGCAGCGACGAGGTCTTCCTGTCCCGGTACGTGGCCGGGGTCACCGGGCTCGGCGGTGAAGCCGAGGGCCGCGGCGCCGCGGCCGAGGGCGCGGGTGCGGGCGTGGGCGTACCGGACGCGGAAGAGCGGGTTGGCCTCGCGCTGGGCGAGGTGCTCGTCGCCGATCCGGGGGCGGTCGTGACCGGCGGGGTGCAGCAGGGCCCAGCGGGCGGCGTCGCGGCCGAGGGGGGCGGGGTCGGCGGGCGCGGGCACGGGCCGAATGTCGACAGTCTCGGTGGCGGAGGCGGTGGCGGTGGCGGTGGCGGTGGCGGTGGCGTCACTGTCGTCGATCCGGACGCCGAGGACATCGACCCATTCGGGGCGGGGCCGATCGGCGCAGCCGGTCCGTACGCGGGCACCTTGGGCGCGCAGGAGGCGGGCGACGGCGTCCATGACGACGACGGCGCGGACCTCGTGGGGAGCATGCAGCTGGACGACCTGCCCGGTGGGCTCCTCGGCGAACCCGTACGAGGCCCCGTCCCGCAGAATCCGCGCGACGCGCTCGCCGGCAGCGGATTCGGACACCCTGAAGTTCAGAAACCCGGGCCCGGTGACGACGACGTCCGCGATACCGGGGCTGTCGCCGAGCCGACGGGACAGGATTTCGGCGACCTGACGCGGCGGCCGGCCCGCGGGGCGGGCGAGCTGCAGCGCGACGTTGGTGGCGTAGTCCCCCTGCCCACCGGCCCGCGGCCGCTCGACGACGACCCGCTGCTGGGCCGCGCACACAGCAGCGTCGAGCTCACCGTCGTCGACCGCGCGACGTACGGCGCGCAGGACGGTGCGGGAGAGCTCGGCGGGGGTCACGGGACAAGCGTATGGGAGAAGGGGGGCACCCAGGCGACCCGGTTTCCCGGAAGGTCCGGGATGCGGACGGGGTGGGTGAGGTGGAGGGAGTAGCGAGAGACGGAATGAAGGGAGTGTGCCGACGCGTATCGGCACGGAGCTCAGGCGTCGGCGGTACGGGGAGCCTGCTCGCTGCCGTCGGCGGCGCCCGCGGATTCGGCGGTACGCACGGCGCCCGCGCGCGAGGCACCACCGGACCCCGCCCCGGCACGCCCCCGCTCGCTCAACTGCCGTACGACCCGAACCAGTTCGCCGGGTTCGAAGGGCTTGGCGAGGAACGCGTCCACCCCCACGTCGAGCCCGCTCTCGACCTCGTACTGGGTGCAGGCGCTAATGACGACGATGGGCAGCGCGCTCGTTCGCGCGTCACCCCGCAGCCGGGCGGCGGTGCGCAGCCCGTCGAGCCGGGGCATGACCACATCGAGCGTGACGACATCGGGACGCACCTGGTCGATCACGTCCAAACACTCGACACCATCGGCCGCGGTCACGACCTCGAAGCCCTCCAGCTCGAGGTTGACCCTGATCAGCTGCCGAATGACCTTGTTGTCGTCCACGACAAGGACTCGGCCGGACGCGCCTGGCACAACTCGAGAGTAGGTCGGCACCGGCCACCGCGTCCGGGTTTTCCCCACTTCCGCCCCGTACAGGCGGCCCGAACCCCACCGTCCCCCGCGCCATAACCCGTTCCTGAGGACCCCAAAGGAGCTGGTAGTGTTCTACCCGTCGCCACGCACAGCGCGGCGCACGCCCCCGTAGCTCAGGGGATAGAGCAACGGCCTCCGGAGCCGTGTGCGCAGGTTCGAATCCTGCCGGGGGCACCTTGAATTGGGTGCCCGAAGACCCCGTCACCAGCGGAGACGCTGAGGCCGGGGTCTTTTTGTTGTCGCGGGTCAGGCGTAGAAGCGGGACACGCTCTGGAGGACTGCGGCCGGCTTTGGGGTGCCCTCGATTTCTATGGTGCCGTCGATTGTGATCTGGGCTCCGTTGCCCGGTACCTCTTCCACCGACGCCACCTTCGCCGCCAGGCGGATGCGGGCGCCCGCCTTGACCGGGGACGGGAAGCGGACCTTGTTCAGGCCGTAGTTGACCTTTGTGGTGACGCCCTGGACGTCCAGGAGGTCGGTGAAGAGGGGGATGAAGAGGGAGAGGGTCAGGTAGCCGTGGGCTATGGGGGCGCCGAAGGGGCCGGCGGCGGCGCGTTCGGGGTCCACGTGGATCCACTGGTGGTCGCCCGTCGCGTCGGCGAACGTGTTGATGCGGTCCTGGGTGATCTCCAGCCAGTCGCTGGTGCCGAGGTCCGTGCCGCTGAGCTTCTGGAGTTCGGCGAGGCCGTTCACCGTGAGGGTCGTCGTCATTGCTGTCAGCCGTCCTGTTCGTCGGTGCCGTGCGTCGCGCGCAGGCGGGACTTGATGAGCTTTCCGGATGCCGTGCGCGGGAGTTCGTGGGTGAGGATCAGGGATTTGGGGATTTTGTATTTCGCCAGGCGGTCGGAGAGGGAGGCGAGGAGGGAGTCGGGGTGTGGGGTCGTGTCCGGGTGCGGGACGACGACGGCGCGGGGGACCTCGCCCCATTTCTCGTCGGGGACGCCGATCACCGCGCACTCCGCCACGTCGGGGTGGGCCAGGAGGGCGGCCTCGATCTCGGCGGGGTAGATGTTCTCGCCGCCCGAGATGATCATGTCCTTGAAGCGGTCGACGATCGTGACGTAGCCGTCGGCGTCCACGCGTGCCGCGTCCCCGGTACGGAACCAGCCGTCGGAGAACGCGGCCCCGGTCTCCGTCGGCAGGCCCCAGTAGCCCGGCATCACGTGCGGGCCGCGGACCACCACCTCGCCCGTCTCCCCCACGTCCACCGGCGCCAGGTCCGGGCCCACCACCTGTACGTCGCTGAAGAAGTGCGGCACACCCGCCGACCCCGCCTTGCTCACCGCGTGTTCCGCGTCGAGGAAGAGGGTGCCGGGGGCCGCCTCCGTCATGCCGTAGCCCTGGAGGAAGGTGAGGCCGCGTTCCTGGTACGCCGCGATGAGCGGGGGTGGGACCGGGGCGCCGCCGCAGGTAAGCAGACGTAGGGAGGAGAGGTCGGCGGTCGGCCAGGCGGGCTGCCTGGTCAGCAGGTCGAACATCGTCGGGACGCCGAACATGAACGTCACACCGTGCCGCCGCACCAGCTCGAACGTGGCCGCCGGGTCGAAGGCGCCGACCAGGACGCACGTACCGCCCTTCAGCAGCACCGGCAGCGTGAGCATGTTCAGGCCCGCCGTGTGGAACAGGGGCGCCGAGACGAGGGCGACCTCGTCCGCGATCAGGTCGTGGTCGACCAGGACGTTGATCGCGTTCCAGGTCAGGTTGGCGTGGGTGAGCATGGCGCCCTTGGGGCGGCCCGTCGTGCCCGAGGTGTACATGATGAGGCAGAGGTCGTCGCCTGCGACCGTCTCGTCGATCGGGTCCGTCGGCGCGGCCGCGAGCAGCTCCTCGTAACCGCTTCCCTCGGCCGCGACCGTCAAGGGGACCGACAGCGCTTCCGCCGGTTCCCCGCCACCGGTGTACAGGAGGGCCTGCGCCCCCGAGTCCCGTATCTGGTAGGCGAGTTCGGCCGTCGACAGGCGTGTGTTGAGCGGGACGAAGACCGCCCCCAGGGTGCCCGCCGCGAACAGTGTCTCCAGGTACGAGGGGTGGTTCGGGCCGAGGTAGGCGACGCGGTCGCCGCGGCGCACGCCCTGTGCGCGCAGGGCGTGCGCGAGGCGGGTCGTGCGGTCGTGCAGCTCGGCGTACGAGTACGCCGTGCCGTCGTGGATCAGGGCGGTGCGGTGCGGGGTCTTGCGGGCCCGGCGGGCGGGCCATGATCCGAGTCCCTCGTTGCGCATCCGGCGCCTCCCTACGGCTTCGTCAGCCCGAGCAGGCGGGCCGCGTTCTCCTTGAGGATCTTGGGGCGGACCTCGTCCTTGATCTGCAGCTTCGCGAAGTCGGAGAGCCAGCGGTCCGGGGTGAGGACCGGGTAGTCCGAGCCGAAGAGGACCTTGTCCTTGAGGAGCGTGTTCGCGTACTGGATCAGCTGGGGCGGGAAGTACTTCGGGGACCAGCCGGAGAGGTCGATGTGCACGCCCGGCTTGTGCGTCGCCACCGCCAGCGCCTCGTCCTGCCAGGGGAACGAGGGGTGCGCCAGGATGATCTTCAGGTGCGGGAAGTCCGCCGCCACGTCGTCCACGTGCAGCGGGTTCGAGTACTTCAGGCGGATGCCGCCGCCGCCCGGCACGCCCGCGCCGATGCCCGTCTGGCCGGTGTGGAAGAGGGCGATGGTGCCGGTTTCCTCGATCAGTTCGTAGAGGTCGTAGGCGACCGCGCGGTCGTTCGGGAAGAAGGCCTGGATGGAGGGGTGGAACTTGAAGCCCTTCACCCCGTACTCCTCCACCAGGCGGCGGGCCTGCTTCACGCCTGCCTTGCCCCGGAACGGGTCGATCGAGGCGAAGGGGATCAGGACGTCCGGGTGGGCGGCCGCCGCCTCCGCCACCTCCTCGTTCGGCACCGGTTCCGTGCCCGTCGCGGACTCCGCGTCGACCGTGAAGATCACGGCGGCCATGTTCCGCTCGCGGTAGTACGCGGCCGTCTCCTCCAGGGTCGGCTTCCGCTTGCCCTCGATCTTGAAGTACGCGGACGAGGCCGCGTGGAGGTCTTCGTCCAGGGAGGCATGGCCGCGTGACGACACCTCCGCGTGGGTGTGCACGTCGATCGCCGCGAGCTCGTCGATGTTCATGGGGCCGCCCGTGCTCTCCGTACTCATCTCACGCCTCCGGGAGCTTCGGTGCCGGGATGCCGACCGTCTCGGGCTCGGCGCCGATCGACGTGGGCCACGCCTCCGCGAGCGTGTCCGGGGTCCAGCCCCCGTCCGCGTAGGCCGCCTTGATCTCCTGCGGGTGGGACCAGAGGGTGAGCCGGTCGCCGCCGATGCCGATCGCCTGGCCCGTGACGGAGCGGGCCGCGCCGGAGGCGAGGAAGGGGACGAGGGCCGCGCAGTCCTCCGGGGTGCCGAAGCCCTCGCCCTTGCGGAGGAAGGACGGGAGCGGTTCGCCGCCGCGCAGGGCCTCGATGTACGGGGCGAAGGCCGGGATCGTCTCCGTCATGGCCGTCGCGGCGACCGGGACGATCGCGTTGACCGTGATGTTCGACCGGGACAGCTCCATCGACCACGTACGGGCCATGGCGGCGATGCCGGCCTTCGCGGCGGCGTAGTTCGTCTGGCCGAAATTGCCCCGTTGGCCGGCGGGCGAGCCGACGAGCACCAGGGATCCCCCCTCGCCCTGCTCGCGCATGCGGACGGCGGCGGCGCGGGCGCAGGTGAAGGTGCCCTTGAGGTGGGTGGTGAGCACCGCGTCGAAGTCGTCGTCGGTCATCTTCCACAGCACCTTGTCGCGCAGGATGCCGGCGTTGGTGACCAGGACGTCGAGGCGGCCGAACTCGCTCACCGCCCGCGCCACGAGGCGGTCCGCCGCCTCCGCCGTGCCGACTGGGACCACCTCGGCGACGGCCGTGCCGCCCGCCTCCCGGATGGACTTCACGGCTGCTTCGGCGACGGCCTCGTCGACGTCGTTGACGACGACGCGGGCTCCGTGGGCGGCGAGGGCATGGGCGTAGGCGAGGCCGAGGCCGCGGCCGCTGCCGGTGACGACGGCGGCCTTGCCGGTCAGATCGATGGACACGTGCGGGTCCCTTCTTGCCAGCGATACGTGGGGCGAGAAAGAAGCTAAGAGCAATCATTGTTGACGTCAATAGTTGTTGCCGACCGGGGCATGCGGCAGACTGTCCGCGCACGCATCACCACCGCGAACCGAAGACGGACCGAAGACCCGGGAGACCCCATGACCCCCGCCCCCATCGACGCGCACGAGCCATGGATGCGCGGGCTGCACGCGGACACGGGCTATCTGCTGTACCGGCTCGGCCTGCGCTCGGGGCAGCTGTTCAACGCCTCGCTCCAGGAGTCGGGCCTGCGGCTGCGGCACTACGCGGTGCTGCGCTTTCTGGCCACGGGCGAGGGCGCGCCGCAGCGGGAGTTGAGCGCGCGGCTCGGCTACGACCCGAGCGCGATCGTGGGCCTGGTCGACGACCTGGAGAAGGCGTCGTTCGTCGAGCGGCGACCGGCCCCCGGCGACCGGCGCACCCGGATCGTCGTGCTCACGGACGCGGGGCGGGACTTCCTGCGCGGCACGGACGAGGCGGGACTGCGCGTGACGAGCGAACTGCTGGCGCCGCTGGACGCGGACGAGTGCGAGACGCTGCACGGACTGCTGCTGCGGGTCGCGGAGACCGAGCTCGGGTGACGAGCACTTTCGGCCGTTGTCGACTTCTCGCTACGGAGACCGGCACAGAACCGGTTTGAGTGATTGTCATTCCTGATCAGGACTGTGAGAGCCGCCACGCGGACCCGATCCAGGTTTACTCGTGCCCCACGGCATGACTACGGTTCGGTCGATGTCTCGCAGCCACTTGAACCTCACAAATCCAGGAAGATGCGTATCCGGTAGCCGGGGTTCCCAACGGGAGGGATCGTGAGCGAACCGGTACAGCTCGCGGCTCATCGCGCCCCGCTGCCCGATCAGCAGGACGCCGTCGCACAGCCAGCGAGTGCTCCACCCCGGAGACATGCGTCCTCCCCCGCGGCCGCCCCGACGAAGAAGTCGGGCAAGGCACGGGACGCGTTCTACGACAACGCCAAGTATTTGGCGATCGTCCTGGTCGCGATGGGCCATTCCTGGGAGCCGCTGCGTGACGGCAGTCGTGCGGCTTCTGCCCTTTACATCACGGTCTATACGTTCCACATGCCGGCGTTCATCGTGATCTCCGGCTACTTCTCGCGGTCGTTCGACGCGAGCCCCGGTCGGCTGAAGCGGCTGATCACGGGTGTGGCCGTGCCGTACGTGGTGTTCGAAGTCGTGTACACGCTCTTCAAGCGGTACGCGGGTGACGATCCGGGGTACGACTTCAGCCTCCTGGACCCCTGGTACCTCACCTGGTTCCTGGTGTCGCTCTTCGTGTGGCGGCTGAGCACCCCGATCTGGAAGACGATCCGCTGGCCGCTGCCGGTGGCGCTCGCCATCGCGGCGCTGGCCGCCGTCTCGCCCAGCATCGGCGACGACCTGGACATGCAGCGCCTGCTGCAGTTCCTGCCGTTCTTCGTGCTCGGCCTGTGCCTGAAGCCGGAGCACTTCCAGCTGGTGCGCCGCAAGGAGGCGCGGATCATCGCGGTGCCGGTGTTCGCGGGCGCCCTGCTGTTCGCGTACTGGGCGGCGCCGCGGATGACGGCCGCGTGGACGTACCACCGGGACAGCGCGCAGGAGTTGGGCGCACCGGGCTGGACCGGCATCGTCATGACGCTGGCCATGTTCGGCTGCTCGGTGATCCTCACCGCGTGCTTCTTCGCGTGGGTGCCGGGCCGCAAGATGTGGTTCACGGCGCTCGGCGCGGGCACCCTGTACGGCTACCTGCTGCACGGCTTCGTCGCCAAGGGCTCCCGCTTCTGGGACTGGTACGAGGTCAGCTGGGTGCACACCCCGTGGGGCGAGGTCGTGGTGACCGTGCTCGCGGCGAGCCTGATCACCGTGCTGTGCACGCCACCGGTCCAGCGGATGTTCCGGTTCGTGATGGAGCCGAAGATGGAGTGGGCGTTCAAGCGGGACGCCGCGAAGGTCGCGCGGGGGCGGTAGCCGCTTCTGTGTTCACCCGGCGACGGGTTGCGGTCCCGGGGCTCTGCCCCGGGCCCCGCTGCTCAACCGCCGCAGGGGCTTGAATGCTCAGGCCGACGTCTTCTTGCGAGGCGTCGGCTTCTTCTTTGCCGCGGTCGACTTCTTGGCCGCGGTGGTCTTCTTCGCCGATGTCGTCTTCTTGGCGGATGCGGTCTTCTTCGCGGGGGCCGACTTCTTGGCGGTGGACTTCTTCGCGGGCGTCTTCTTGGCGGTGGTCTTCTTCCTGTGGGACCGGGACGCGAGCTCCGTCACCTCGGCGACGTCGTCGCCCTCGTCCCGCGCCTTCTTGGCCGCTCGTACGCTGCTCTCCAGCGCCGACATGAGGTCGATGACCTTGCCGCCCCCGTCGTCCGACTTCTTGGGGGTTCCGGCCGGTTCGGTGCCGGAGGTCTTCGCCTCGATCATCTCCTCCACGGCGTCCCGGTAGTCGTCGTGCAGGGAGTCCAGGTCGACCTCGCCGAGCGTGTCCATGAGGGCGTCCGCCAGATCGAGTTCGGCGTCGCGCACCGTGACGTGGGAGTCGGGGGCGGCGTCCTCGGGGGCCCGGATCTCGTCCGGCCAGAGCAGCCCGTGCATCGCGATGACGTCGTCGACGACGCGCAGCATCCCGAGCCGCTCACGGCCGCGCAGCGCGAACTTGGCGATGGCCACCTTGTTGCTGCGCTTGAGCGCCTCGCGCAGGAGCGTGTACGGCTTGGCGGCCGGTACGCCGTTCACCTGGAGGTAGTACGCCGTGCCCATCTGGAGCGGGTCGATCCGTTCGGCCGGCACGAAGGCGACGATCTCGATGGTCTTGGCGGTGGGGATCGGGAGCTGGGCGAGGTCGTCCTCGGTGATCGGGACGATGGAGCCGTCGGCGTCCTCGTACCCCTTGCCGATCTCGTCGTTCGGGACTTCCTCGTCCTCCAGCTCGCACACCTTGCGGTAGCGGATGCGGCCGCCGTCCTCCAGGTGGATCTGGCGGAACGAGATCGAGTGGTTCTCGGTGGCGTTGACCAGCTTGATCGGGATGCTGACCAGGCCGAAGGAGATGGCGCCGTTCCATATGGAGCGCACGGTGGGCCTCCCGGTTCGCGCCAATGCACGACATAGCGGACAAAACGGGCTGGGATGCCAGAGTATTACCGTATGGCGCCCATCACAGAAGTGGAGGGGCGGCGGCTCACGCTCAGCAATCTGGAGAAGGTCCTGTATCCGGCCTCCGGGTTCACCAAGGGCGAGCTGCTGCACTACTACGCGACCGCCGCGCAGGCGCTGCTCGGCCATCTCCGCGACCGGCCCGTCTCCTTCCTGCGCTTTCCCGACGGGCCCGGGGGCCAGCGGTTCTTCGCCAAGAACGTGCCGCCGGGGACCCCCTCATGGGTGAGGACGGCGCGGGTGCCGCGCTCGGACGGGGCCTCCCGGCAGATCCTCGTGCAGGACCTTCCTACGTTGATGTGGGCGGCGAACCTGGTGACCGAGTTCCACGTCCCGCAGTGGCGGGCGGACGCGCCGGGGCTGGCCGACCGGCTCGTGTTCGACCTGGATCCCGGTGCGCCGGCCGATGTCGTGCAGTGCTGCGAGGTGGCGGTGTGGCTGCGGGAGCGGTTGGGGCGGGACGGGCTGGAGGCGTACGCGAAGACCTCCGGGTCCAAGGGGCTGCATCTGCTCGTGCCGCTGGTGCCGGTGGCGGCCGAGCGGGTGAGTGCGTACGCGAAGGGGCTGGCGCGGGAGGCGGAGGCGGCGCTGCCGGGGCTCGTGGTGCATCGGATGGCGCGGAGTCTGCGGCCCGGCAAGGTGTTCGTGGACCACAGCCAGAACTCCGCCGCGAAGACGACGGCGGTGGCCTACACGGTGCGGGCGCGGGAGGTGCCGATGGTGTCGGCGCCGGTGACGTGGGAGGAGGTGGAGGGGTGTACGGCCGCGGGTGACCTGGTGTTTCTTACGGAAGACGTCGTCCTGCGGCTGGAGCGGCACGGGGATCTGGCCGGGCCGCTTCTGACGCCCGGGCGGGCGGGGGCTTTGCCGTGAGCGGTTGCCGTCGCCGGTGGCGGGCTCGGCCGCGCCGGGGCCGGGGCCGGGGCCGTCCGTAGCGGTGCGCGGCACCGGGGTGCCGCCTTGCCCACCCTGCCGCCCAAGGCGGCAGATTGCCCAAGGCGAGGTGGCGACAGACTGCCCGAGGCGACGGCGGCACCGGGCTGCCCGAGGCGAGGTGCGGCAGCCCCGTGAGGCCGACGCCCCCCGGAGGGGGGTGGTGGGAGGTGGGCTCGGGGGTTGGACGGGTTACACCCTCGACCACGTGCCGCGGTCGCGGGCCATCATGTGGAGGGCCTCCACGTCCGCCGGTTTCAGTTGGCCGCCCGTTCGGGCGAGGGGTGGGAGTTGCTGGTCCGTGAACAGGTGGACGTCCCGCGGGGCCGCCGTCACCTCCACCGTCGACGGTTCCACCAGGACCAGGGCCGCCCGTACCTCCGCGGTGAGGGCGAAGGAGGCGCGGGAGGCGTCGGCGCGTACGCGGCGGAGCAGGGGCTCCGGTTCGGCGCGGCCCGTCGTCACCCAGGGGTCGTCGACCCGGACCCGTTGCTTGCGCGCGGGCAGCGTGTGCAGCGCGAAGAGGCCGCCGGGGCCGATCAGCAGGTGGTGGATGCGGGCCCCGCCGGGCAGCGGCACCGAGTGCAGCACCCGCCAGCCCACCCCCTCCAGGGCGTCGAGGACCTCGCCCACCCGTTCCTGCGCGGCGAGCGCCTTGCGCCGCGGGTCGGTGCGCAGCCTCCGCTGCGGTGCCGGGTCCCGGTCGAGGGAGACGACGAGCGCCTCGCCCGGCCGGTTCGGCGCGAGGTCGTCGTCGGGGTGGAGGGTGAGCCCGGCCATTTCGGCGGGGGTCGGCACCGGCGGCGGGCCGACCGTGACGCTGCCGACGATGAACGGGCGGAGCACGTCGAGCACGTCCCCGCCGCGCGTCTCGTTGAGCAGGTTCACCCGGCCCGCGTCCCGGTCGTACCAGGCGACATGGGTGCCGTCGTCCCCGCACACGTAGAGCCACTCCTGGCCGTGCCGCCAGGTCGGTATGACGCGCAGTCCGCTCATGCCCCATCACCCCACGACCATGGGAGCAGCAAGCCGTGCCGCAGGGCAAGAAGCCCGCAGGCCCGGCATGATGACCATCGCGACCCGTTCATCCCGGCAGGCAGGCAGGAGTGCAGTGACGTCAAGGCGCCTCGGCCGATCGGCCCTCGCGGTGCCCCTCGCCGCGCTGCTGTGCGCGTGCGCAGGCTGCGGGGACCAGGGCGGCCCGAAGAGCGCGGGCCCGACCCCGACGGCCGTGGGTCCCGAGCGGCTGTGGCCGGCGCTGCCGTCGGCGACCAAGGCCACCGACGACTACGGCGCCGGGGACACGGCCGTGGTCAAGGGCGTCGAGGTGCCCGGCGGGAAGCTGCGCGCGGTCGACCCGGTGACGATCGTCAAGGCCCGCGTCGCGTCCGCGCGGGACGAGTACAAGGACGTCGCGTCGGACGTCGCCGACTGCGGCAGGGGCGGCGGCGACGGCTGTCCCGTGCTCGACGCCTACTACCGGGACCTGACCGGCGACGGGCACGACGATCTGCTCGTCGCCGTCCGCGCCCCGCACCGTCAGGCGTACGTGCAGGCGTACACGTACCGCGACGGGAAACTGGTCCTGATCATGGACGACCGGGACGCGGTCATCAATGTGCACCTGGCAGGCCGGAACATCGTGGTGCGCGCCGCCGCCGACCTGTCCGGATACGAGTACCGCACGTCCTGGTCGTACGACAGCCACCAGAAGGCGATGCTGCCGACCCGCGACGAGATCCTGCGCACCGGGTCCTCGCGCTCCCCCGTGCCGTCGCCGGAGCGCTCATGAGTCCGCGCGCGCTCCGACTGCCCGCCTGGACCGCGTCGTTGACGTGGAAGGCGACCGTGTTCATCACCGTGATGTGCTGTGCGCTCGCCGCGCTGCTCGGCGTCCTCGTGCACGTCTCGGTCACCGATCAGACGACGGGCCAGGCCCGCGAACGCGCCCTCACCCTCCTGAAGTCCACCACCAAGCGGTACGAGGCCGGGGCCAGGCTCGCGCCAGGCGCGGGCCTCGATCCGCCGGGCCTGCCCGCCGAGTTGCGCGCCCTGGCCGCGCGCGGGCAGCGCGGCACCATGCTCACCGCGCACCGGGGACACCCGACGATGTGGGCGGCGGGACCGGCGGAGGCCGACCGCTCCGGCGGGCGGGCCCTCGCGGTGCGGGTCGACTTCACGCAGGGCAGGCGCACCATCGACGGGCTCGACGGGGCGATCTTCACCTCGTCCGTGCTCGCGATCGGGGCGACGCTGCTGGTCGGCGCGTTCGCGGTGACCCGTGTGACGCGGCGCCTGCACACGACGGCGCGGGTGGCGCGCAGGATCAGCGCGGGCGACATGGACGTACGCGTGGACGATCCCCGGACGAAGGATCCGGGGCGGCGCCAGGACGAGGTGGCCGACGTGGCGGGCGCCCTCGACAGCATGGCCGCTTCGCTGCGGGCCCGGATCCTCACCGAGCAGCGGTTCACGGCCGATGTCGCGCACGAGCTGCGCACTCCGCTGACCGGGTTGCACGCCGCCGCCGAGCTGCTGCCGCCGGGGCGGCCCACGGAGCTGGTCAGGGACCGGGTCGCCGCGCTGCGCACGCTCACCGAGGACCTGCTGGAGATCTCCCGGCTCGACGCGCGCAGCGAGCGCCTCGACCTGGACGAGACCTGGCTCGGCCCGGTGGCCGAGCGGGTGGTGCGCGCGTCCGGCACGGCCACGGAGGTCGATCTCGTGCGGGACGTCCGTGTGCTGACGGACCGTCGGCGGCTGGAGCGGGTCCTCGGCAATCTCGTGGCGAACGCGCACCGGCACGGCGCCCCGCCGGTCGTCCTGACGGTGGCGGGCCCGGTGATCACCGTGCGCGACCACGGCGCGGGCTATCCCGGCTATCTCGTGGAGCACGGACCGCAGCGGTTCCGCACCGACGGGGGCGCCCGCGGGCACGGGCTCGGGCTGACGATCGCGTTCGGGCAGGCCGAAGTCCTGGGCGCGCACCTGGAGTTCGGGAACGCGCCGGACGGCGGCGCGGTGGCGACGCTGACGCTGCCGTACGAGGGGGCCGACTCCGAGGAGTCGTAGCCGAGAGTGACCTTTTGCGTGCTCTCCGTGTCGCTTTTAGTGTGAAACCGGGCATTCAAGGCGCCCTGCATTCCTCACTCCCCCACCTCAGGAGGATTCGCATGTCCCTCTCCACGCGCCTCGGCATAGGCGTCGCCGCCGTCGCCACCCTCGTCGGCACCGCCGCCGTCCCCGCCGTCGCGAGCGGCGGCGCGCCCGGTTCCGGAGACAAGCCGCCGGTCTACAAGGGCCGCGTCATCGCCAAGTCCGGACTGCTGCTGCGCGACGCACCGACGCGCGGCGCGAAGGTCGTGCGCTCCGAGCCGTACCGTGCGATCGTCCCGATCTTCTGCAAGACCTCCGGCGACAGCGTCGACGGGAACTCGTACTGGTACCTGCTCACGGACGGCACGTGGGCGTGGGGTTCGGCGAAGTACATCGCGAACGTGGGTGCCGCGCCCCGCTGGTGCTGACATAACCCGTTATCCCCTATTTGCTTGCTACGTTCCCGGTATGACCGGATCAACGGGATCATCGGGAGCAGCGAGTTCATCGGGGAGAGCGGGAACGGCCGCCCCCTCCTCGGTGCCCGCCGTGCGCGTCCCCCGGCGCAGGGGCACCGAACTGGTCCTGCTCGTCCTGGCGGTACTGCTCAGCGTCTACGGATACATCGACGTCGGGCTCGCCAAGGACGGCAAGGTGCCGGGCGGGGCGGCCGCCTACGGCGCCGGGCTCGGGGCCCTCGCGCTCGTCGCGCACCTCGTCGTCCGGTTCCGCGCCCCGTACGCGGATCCGCTGGTGCTGCCGATCGCCGTGCTGCTCAACGGCCTCGGCCTGGTGCTGATCTGGCGGCTCGACCAGGAGACGCCGAGCGACCAGGCGGCACCCACGCAGCTGATCTGGTCGACGCTCGGCGTGGCCCTGTTCATCGTCACCGTGCTGTTCCTGCGCGACCACCGGGTGCTACAGAGATACGCGTACCTCAGCGTGGTCGCGGCCCTGGTCCTGATGATCCTGCCGATCTTCTTCCCCGCCGTGAACGGTGCCCGGATCTGGATCCGGATCGGCAGCTTCTCCATCCAGCCCGGCGAGTTCGCCAAGATCCTGCTCGCGATCTTCTTCGCCAGCTATCTCGCGGCCAACCGGCACGCCCTCGCGTACACCGGCAAGCGGATCTGGCGGTTCCAGCTGCCGACGATGCGGGTGTTCGCGCCGATCCTGGTGATCTGGCTGATGACCGTCGGCGTGCTGGTCCTGGAGACCGACCTCGGCACCTCCCTGCTCTTCTTCGGCCTGTTCGTGATCATGCTGTACGTGGCCTCGGGGCGCGGCAGCTGGATCGCCATCGGGCTCGTGCTCGCGGCCGCGGGCGCGGTCGTCGTGGCCTCGTTCGAACCGCATGTGCACAGCCGCGTCGAGGACTGGCTGCACCCCTTCGCCTCCATCGACGCGGGTCAGGGCGCAGGCCAGCTCGCGCAGTCGCTGTTCGCGTTCGCGGCGGGCGGCATGCTCGGCACGGGCCTCGGGCTCGGCCACTCCATCCTGATCGGCTTCGCCGCCAAATCGGACTTCATCCTGGCGACGGCCGGCGAGGAGCTGGGCCTCAGCGGGCTCACCGCGATCTTCCTGCTGTACGCGCTCCTCGTCGAGCGCGGCTACCGGGCGGGGCTCGCGCTGCGCGATCCGTTCGGCCGGCTGCTCTCCATCGGGCTCGCCTCGATCGTCGCGCTGCAGGTCTTCGTCATCGCGGGCGGCGTGATGGGCCTGATCCCGCTCACCGGCATGGCGATGCCGTTCCTCGCGCAGGGCGGTTCGTCGCTCGTCACCAACTGGATCATCGTCGCGATCGTCATCCGGGTCAGCGACCGGGCCCGGAGCCAGCTGCTGCCCGAGTCCGCCGGGACCGCCCC
This sequence comes from Streptomyces sp. EDA2-14, assembly GCF_054963755.1. Lineage (NCBI taxonomy): Bacteria > Bacillati > Actinomycetota > Actinomycetes > Kitasatosporales > Streptomycetaceae > Streptomyces > Streptomyces sp. EDA2-14. The sequence goes on along the minus strand of NZ_JBUEGE010000015.1, from coordinate 114,084 downwards.
GGACCCCGTGGAGGGCGTCAAGTGACCAAGTACATCCGCCGGGCCTCGGTCTTCTGCCTGATCCTGCTGGTGGCGCTGCTCATCAACGCGGCCCGCATCCAGTTCTTCCAGGCCGACAAGCTCGACGGCAACTCGGCCAACCGCCGCTCCACGATCGAGCGGTACGGGCAGCCGCGCGGCGACATCCTCGTCCAGGGAGAGTCCGTCACCGGCTCCAAGGACACCGGGGAGTCGCTGCGCTACGAGCGGACGTACAAGAACGGGCCGCTCTACGCCCCCGTCACCGGCTACGCCTCGCAGACGTACGGGACGACGTTCGTGGAGAGCGCCGAGGACGACATCCTCTCCGGCACCGACCCCATGCTGTCCCCCGTCCCGTTCTGGAACGAGATCTCGCGCGCCCAGGAGCCCGGCGGCAACGTCAGGACCACCATCAACGCCCGCGCGCAGCAGGCCGCGTACTCCGGGCTCGGCGGCAAGAAGGGCGCGGTCGCGGCGATCGACCCGTCGACCGGCAAGATCCTGGCGCTGGTCTCCACCCCCTCGTACGACCCCGGAACGATCGCGGGCACCGGAACCTCGGCGACCGACGCCTGGTCCAGGCTGAACGCGGCCGACGACCAGCCGATGCTCAACCGGGCGCTGCGCCAGACGTATCCGCCGGGCTCCACGTTCAAGGTGGTCACGGCCGCCGCGATCCTGGAGAACAGCGTGGTGAACGGCATCGACTCCGCGACCGACACCCCGTCGCCCTACACCCTGCCCGGCACGACGACGCAGCTGACGAACGAGTCCTCGTCGGCCGCCTGCAAGGACGCGACGCTGGAGTATGCGCTGCGGGTCTCCTGCAACACCGTGTTCGCCAACCTCGGGGTGAAGACCGGGCTCTCGGACATGGTGAAGATGTCGGAGAACTTCGGCTTCAACGACAGCGGCATCAACGTCCCGATGACGGCCGCGAAGTCGAACTTCGACACCGACATGAACGACGCGCAGCTCGCGCTCTCCTCGATCGGCCAGTACGACACCGCCGCCACGCCGCTGCAGATGGCGATGGTCTCCTCGGCCGTCGCCAACGGCGGCGCCCTGATGAAGCCGCACCTCGTCGACAGGACCACGGACAGCGAGGGCGACACGGTCTCGGAGACCGGCAACGACACCTACAAGCAGGTCATGTCCCCGTACACGGCGACGCAGGTGCAGTCGATGATGGAGGACGTGGTCTCCGAGGGCACGGGCACCGGGGCGCGGATCTCCGGCGCGACCGTCGGCGGCAAGACCGGCACCGCGCAGCACGGCGAGAACAACGAGGGCACTCCGTACGCCTGGTTCATCTCCTACGCCAAGGAGAAGAACGCGGCCACGCCGAAGGTCGCGGTGGCGGTGGTCGTGGAGGACGCCTCCGCGAATCGTGACGACATCAGTGGCGGGGGCAGCGCGGCGCCGATCGCGAAGTCGGTGATGGAGGCGGTGCTGGACTCGTCGGACGGTTGAGCCGAAGCGGGGGCGCGGTCACGTTGATTTACCCGCCTCCACGGCCTCCGCCACCTCCGCCACCCGTTCCTGCTCCTCCGTCGCGAAGCGTTCCGCGTCGAGTTTTTCGGCGATCTCCTCGTCCTGGGCCATGAGCTGGTCGAGGTTGGAGTTGCCCATGTCGAAGACGCCCATGTCGACGTAGGCCTGCTGGAGGCGCTTGCCCCACAGGCCGATGTCCTTGACGCACGGGACGATCCGCGAGAACAGCAGCTGGCGGAACATGGCCAGGAATTCGGACTGCTCCGTGTACTTCTCGGCGTCGGCCTTGGGGATGCCGAAGTTCTCCAGCACTTCGAGGCCGCGCAGCCGGTCGCGCATCAGGTAGCAGCCCTCGATGACGAAGTCCTCGCGCTCGCGCAGTTCGGCCTCGGTGAGCTGCTTGTAGTAGTCGCGCAGCGCCATCCGCCCGAAGGCCACGTGCCGGGCCTCGTCCTGCATCACGTACGCGAGGATCTGCTTGGGCAGCGGCTTGTCGGTGGTGTCGCGGAGCAGGCCGAAGGCGGCGAGGGCGAGGCCCTCGATGAGCACCTGCATGCCCAGGTAGGGCATGTCCCAGCGGGAGTCGCGGAGCGTGTCGCCGAGCAGGGCCTGGAGGTTGTCGTTGATCGGGTACAGCATGCCGATCTTCTCGTGCAGGAAGCGGCCGTAGATCTCCGCGTGCCGCGCCTCGTCCATGGTCTGGGTCGCCGAGTAGAACTTGGCGTCGAGGTCGGGCACGGACTCCACGATGCGCGCGGCGCACACCATCGCGCCCTGCTCGCCGTGCAGGAACTGGCTGAACTGCCAGGAGGCGGAGTGCTTGCGCAGCTCGGCCTTGTCCTTGTCGGTCATCTTCGCCCAGTAGGGCGTGTTGTAGAGGGCCAGCACGTCGTCGGGGGTGCCGAGCGGGTCGTACGGATCGACTTCGAGGTCCCAGTCGATGCGCTTGGCGCCGTCCCACTGCTTGTCCTTGCCCTTTTGGTAGAGGGAGAGGAGGCGGTCGCGCCCATCGTCGTATTCCCAGCTGAGTCGGGCCGAACTGGCGGACGGTACTTGCCAGTTGGACCCTTCCGGGGCCTTGGTGTACAGCTCATGCGTCGCCATGTTGGCAGGCTCACACGGTGGTAGACGCGGGGTCAACAAGTCGTGCGCAAGGGATTGACGGGCTTGCTGACGCGCAGTCTCATAAGAGTGGAGGCGGCGTGACCGCCGGTAACCGGCGTCCGCCCGATGCACACCCGTACGACGAGGTGGGGACAGCCATGACGACCATGACGGAAGCCGACGCGCTGGCGGGACTGCGCGACGCGCTCGGTCTGCTCAAGGACCGGGAGCAGGTGGCCGAGCGGCTGCTCGACTCTTCCGCCAAGCACTCCTTCGACCCGGACAAGGAGCTGGACTGGGACGCTCCCTTCGAAGAGGGCAAGTGGTTCTGGCCGCCCGAGCTGGTGTCCCTGTACGACACCCCGCTGTGGAAGCGGATGGGCGAGGAACAGCGGATCCTGCTGTCGCAGCACGAGGCGGCGGCCCTGGCCTCGCTGGGCATCTGGTTCGAACTGATCCTGATGCAGCTCCTGGTCCGGCACGTCTACGACAAGGCGGCGACGAGCGCGCACGTGCGCTACGCGCTCACCGAGATCGAGGACGAGTGCCGGCACTCGAAGATGTTCGCCCGCCTCATCACGCGCGGCGGCACCCCGCACTACCCGGTCGCGCCCGTCCACCACAATCTGGGCCGCCTCTTCAAGACGGTCTCGACGACCCCCGGCTCGTTCACGGCGACGCTGCTCGGCGAGGAGATCCTCGACTGGATGCAGCGCCTGACCTTCCCCGACGAGCGCGTGCAGACGCTGATCCGCGGCGTGACGCGCATCCACGTCGTGGAGGAGGCACGCCATGTCCGGTACGCGCGAGAGGAGTTGCGCCGCCAGATGATGACGGCGCCGCGCTGGTCGCAGGAGTTCACGCGCCTCACCTCGGGCGAGTTCGCCCGCGTCTTCTCGGTGGCGTTCATCAACCCGCAGGTGTACGAGAACGTGGGCCTGAACAAGAAGGAGGCCATGGCCCAGGTCAAGGCCAGCGGCCACCGCCGCGAGGTCATGCAGACCGGGGCCAAGCGCCTGACCGACTTCCTCGACGACATCGGCGTGCTGCGCGGCATCGGCCGGCAGATGTGGCGATCCTCGGGACTTCTGGCCTAGACGGTGGACATGGCGTGCCGGTTACGCTTCGAAGCATGACGTCGGCAACCGGCACGCCCGCCTACAAACGGCTCAGCGTCGAGGAGCGGCGGGCCCAGCTGCTCGAATCGGCGCTGTCGCTGTTCGCGCACCGGGCGCCGGAGGAGGTCTCGCTCGACGACGTGGCGGAGGTCGCGGGGGTCTCCCGGCCCCTCGTCTACCGGTACTTCCCGGGCGGCAAGCAGCAGCTGTACGAGGCCGCGCTGCGCTCCGCCGCCGACGACCTGGAGCAGTGCTTCGCGGAGCCGCCCGAGGGCCCGCTCACCGCGCGCCTCACCCGCGCGCTCGACCGCTACCTGGGCTTCGTCGACCAGCACGACATGGGCTTCGCGGCGCTGCTCCAGGGCGGCAGCGTGGTGGAGACCTCCCGTACGACGGCGATCGTGGACGGGGTGCGGCGGGCCGCTGCCGAGCACATCCTCAGCCACCTCGGCCAGGACGCGCCGGGGCCGCGCCTGCGGATGACCGTCCGCATGTGGATCACCGCGGTGGAGGCGGCCTCCCTGATCTGGCTCGACGAGGACAAGCAGCCGCCGCTGGACGAGCTGCGGGACGGGCTCGTCGAGCAGTTCATGGCGGTCCTCACGGCGACGGCGGGCCGGGACCCGCAGACCGCGGAAGTGGTGCGGTACGCGCTGGCGCTGGAGTCGCCGGAGGGGCCGGTGGGGGAACTGGCGCGCAGGGTGCTGCCGGTGGTCGCCGGGGCGGGACATCTGCTGTGAGTGAGGGCCGGGCGCCGGCCTGCGTGACACTGGTGGCGTGAAGAGCGAAGACATCCCCTTTGTGGGCGGCCCCCTCGACGGGCGGACCCTGCCGGTACTGGTGACCGCCACCGGGAACCCGCCGAAGGTCTACCGGGTTCCGGTGCCGGACGCCGAGGGCGGCCCGGACACCGTGCTCGTCTACGTACGGGAGGCGGTGCCCGGCAGGAAGGGGGTGCGGCTCGTGGCCAAGTGGCGGTACGCGTTCGCGCCCGACGGGAAGGTCGAGCGGGCGGTCACGTGGCCCTGGTCGAGGAACCGGTCGCCCGAGGCGTAAAGCGGACGCGCCGGGCGGGCACCGGACGGGTGGTCCGGTTGGGCCGAAGCGAGCAGCCCGGCGCGTGGGCGGGCCGCCCGTCTGTTCATGTTCACGGTGCGGGGCACAGGGGTTGGCCCGCACCGGAGGTGATCAGGTGTCAGGCAGGCTTGTGCGGTGGGTGTGCACGGTGGCCGTCACGGGGGCGCTGCTCGCACCGCTGCCCGCGAGCGCGGCTCCGTACCCGGAGCCGGAGGACGGTGGGACCGGCTCCGTCGCCGACCTCCTCACGGACCTCCAGCGCCTGTACCAGGACGCCGAGGCGGCCACCGAGACGTACAACGCGACGGCGGAGGCCCTCAAGGACCGCCGGAGGACGGCCGACGACCTCGCGAAGAAGCTGGCCGCGGCGCGCTCCTCGCTGCACAGCAGCCGGACCGACGCCGGGCGGCTCGCGCGCGACCAGTACCAGGGGCGCAGCGACTTCTCCCCGTATCTGCGCCTGCTCCTCGCCCGCGACCCCCAGCAGGCGCTCGACGAGGGCCACGTCATGCGGCGGGCGGCGCGCGAGCAGAAGGCCACCGTGGACCGGCTCACGGGCCGGGAGAAGAAGGCGGACGCGCTGGCGACGAAGGCGCGGGCCGCACTGGACGATCAACTTCGGCTCGCGGAGCGGCAGAAGAAGGACCGCGACAAGGTACGCGGCCACCTCAAGGAGGTCGAGCAGCTGCTCTCCTCGCTCACGGCCGACCAGCTCGCGGACGTGGCCCGCCTGGAGGCGCAGGGCACATCACGTGCCCAACGGGCGTTCATGGCGTCCGGAGCGCTCAGCTCGACCGGAAAGGCGCCGTCGGAGGCGGGCGACAAGGCGCTCTCCTATGCCGTCCGCCAGATCGGCAAACCGTACGTCTGGGGTGCGGAGGGGCCGGACTCCTTCGACTGCTCCGGTCTCACGTCGCAGGCGTGGGCCCATGCGGGGCGGGCCGTCCCGCGCACGTCGCAGGAGCAGTGGGCTTCGCTGCCGCGGATCCCCCTGTCGGAGCTGCGCCCCGGCGACCTGGTCGTCTACTTCCCCAAGGCCACGCACGTGGCGATCTACCTGGGCGACGGCATGGTGGTCCAGGCCCCGCGCCCCGGCGCCGACGTCAAGGTCTCCCCCATCGCGGCGAACCCCCTGCTGGGCGCCGTCCGGCCGGATCCGGGAGCGCCGCAGATGTCGGGGTACCGGGCGCCGGCGCTGCCGGAGGGGGCGATGGACGGGGGCGATACGGGGTACGGCGCGGCCGGGGCTCCTTCAGGACGGTAGCGGGGCCGCGGTCAGGGCCGGTCGGCTCGCTCGCCCCACGGCGGGGTCGGGGAACAGGACCGAGGCCAGCGTTCCCCCCGCGGCAGCGAGCACGGCCATGGCCCACGCGAACGGGCCGAGCGGTGTGCAACCGAAGAAGTGGCTGACCCCCGGGGTCTGCACCACGGCGGCCAGCGCGGCCGCCGACCCCACGACGGCCGCGAGGACCGTCGCACTGCGGGGCGCGGTCAGCAGGGTCTGCCCCAGTTGCGCGCCGACGAGGGCGAGCAGGGCGACGGTGCGGGCCCGGGCCGGGCGGCCGGTGACGCGGGCCACGAGCCATCCCGCGAGGGCGGCGAGCGCGGTGGCGCCCGCACGCACTCCGGTCTCCTGCGCCAGGGCGGCGCCCAGCGAGATCTCGGGGCCCTCCTTGAGCGGTCCTGACGTCAGGACACCGCCCGGGTCGCGGGTGGCCACCGCCACCGCTGGGGCGAGGTCGGTGAACAGGTTCACCAGGAGCAACTGCCGTGCGGTGAGCGGGGACTGGCCGGTGAGCGCCGCGGCCGACACGGCGAACGCGATCTCCCCCAGGTTGCCGCCCACGAGGATCGCCAGCGCCTGACGCACCGTCACCCACAGGGCGCGCCCCTCGATCAGGGTCGCCAGGACCGGTTCGAGGCGGCTGTTGGTCACCACGAGGTCGGCCGCCGCCCGGGCAGCGGGGGTGCTGCCGCCGCCGAAGGCGATGCCGACGTCGGCCAGGCGGATGGCGGGCGCGTCGTTGGCGCCGTCCCCGGTCATGGCCACCGTGCGCCCCATGCTCTGGAAGGCCTGCACGACCCGGACCTTGTGGTGCGGTGTGGCGCGGGCGACGACGCCGACCGTGGGCAGGATCTCGGCGAGCTTGGCGTCGTCGAGGTTGTCGAGTTCGGCGCCGCTGACGACGTGGTGCCCGTTGACCAGGCCCAGTTCCCGGGCGATCGCCTCGGCGGTGTCGGGGTGGTCACCGGTGATCATCACGATGTGCACGCCCGCGTCCGTGAGCCGCTCGATCGGCGCGACGGCGCTCCCGCGCACCTGGTCCGTCAGGGCCAGGAAGCCGAGGAAGTCCAGGCCGCTCACGTCCTCGTCGGTCAGCTCGGCGCCGTCCGGCAACGAACCGGTCCCGACGGCCTCCCGCCGCTCGGCGACCGCGAGGACGCGGTGCCCGGCCGCGGCCAGCTCCTCCCCTTCGGCCAGCACCGCCCGCCGGCCGGCCCGGTCCAGGGCGCTGCCGTCCCGGTGGGTGCAGCGGTCCACGACCTCCTCGGGCGCCCCCTTCACGGACAGCACGACCCCCGCCTTGCCGCGGCCCAGCGCCGCGTGGAAGCCGCGGCTCGGCTCGAACGGAAGGGAAGCGGTGGCCTTCCAGCCGGGCGCCCCCGTGTCCCTGCGCACCCCCTGCTCGCGCAGGGCCGCCGAGACGGCCTGGTCGGTGACATGGGCCAGGCGGCGGCTGCCGCGGGCCCGCGGCGTGGCCCGCAGCGCGGCGCCGAGGACGGCCCGGTGCTGCGGTTCCCGGCTGTCCAGCGGGAAGGTGTCGCCCCGGGCGTGGACGGATTCGAGTGCGAGACGCCCGTGGGTGAGCGTGCCCGTCTTGTCGAAGCACAGGACGTCGGTGCGTCCCGCCGCCTCGATGGTGCGGGCGTCGCGCACGAAGACACCGTGCTCGGCGAGCCGCCGCGCGGCGGCGAGCTGTGCGGCCGTGACGAGGAACGGCAGCCCCTCCGGGACACTGGCCACGGCGAGACCCACGGCCGCGCCGATGGTCTCCCGGACCGGGCGGCCGCGGAACAGCCCGGCCGCCACCACGGCACCCGCCGAGGCGAGCGCAGCGGGGAGCGCGGCCCTGGTGATCCGGGCGAGGCGGCGCTCCACTCCGGTCTGCGGGGCCTCGTCGTCGACGCCCCCGGTGCCGCGCCGCGCTTCGGTGGCCTCGCCGGTGGCGACGACGACGGCGCGGGCGTGCCCCGCCGCGAGCGTCGTGCCCTCGTAGACCATGGACGTGCGCTCGGCGGGATACCGGGCGAGGACCGGGGCGGCGGACTTGGCCACCGGGAGCGACTCGCCGGTCAGCGACGACTCGTCGGCCTCCACCCCGTCGGCCGTGAGCAGCCGGCAGTCCGCGGGGACCGCGTCGCCCGCGTGCAGGACCACGACGTCCCCCACCACCAGTCGCTCCGCGGACAGTTCCGTCTCCTCGCCGTCGCGCACGACCCGGGCGGGGATCACCGTGCGGTGGTACAGCCGCGCCGCCGTCCGGTCGGCGAGAAAGCGCTGGACCCCGCCGATCAGGCCGGACACCCCGGTGACGGCCAGGATCATCGACGCGTCGAGGACCGCGCCCACGGCGGCGGACAGCGCGGCCCCGCCGACGAGGACCGGCGTGAGCGGATTGGCCGTCTCGGTGACGAACGCCCTCGCGAGGGACGGGCGCGGGGCCGCGCGCTCGGGCGGCCGTGGGCGCTCGCGCGCCTGATCCGACGTCAGCCCGTCCGCGCTGCCCTCTGTCCTGGCCAGCACCGTGTCCGGGTCCATCGCGTGCCAGGGGTGGCGCACCGTACGCGCCGGCACGGGCTGCGCCAGCGACCGGGCCGCGCACCACACCCCCACGGCCAGGCCGACCGCCGCGGCCCCGTTGACGGTCATCAGGAAGCGGGCGATCGGCCGGCGCGCGGTCTGCACCGCGGACATCGCCACCCCGAGTCCAGCTGATGTCTGGGCGAGCCGCACACCCCAGCCCGACACGGACCGCGCCGACGCGCACGCCGCCAGCAGCACGGCCGCCTGCCCGGGATCCGCGTCGAGGTGGACGTCGGCGCCCCACGGCAGTTCGTCGGCGTGCGCGGCGACCCCGATCCCCACGTCCGCGGCGGCCAGCGCGTCCCGTCGCCGGGACAGCAACAGCACGCCCGAGCCGTCCCGTTGGGCCGCGCGCACGGCGTCGGTCAGGTGCTCGCCGCCCTCGACGACCCGGTCGCCGCCCGGCACGCCGGGCAGCCCCGAGTCGGCCCGGGTGGTCAGTACCGTGAGTCCGGCGCGGCGCGCCACGGCGACGAGTGCGCCCGACGCCTCGTCCACTTCCGAGACCGCCCCGACCAGAGCGAGCAGCCGGTCGCCCCGCACCAGACCGAGTACCTGGCGTGCGCCGCCCTCCTCCAGCCGCGTGCGGGCATCGGTGTAGGCCGCGTACGTCTCCGTGTGCGCCGGGTCCGGCCGGGGGCAGCGGTCCACCGCGTCGAGCCGCCACGGTCCGTCCTCGTGCGCCTGGTCCGGCCGCCGCGGGTCGAACAACCGGTACGCGACGGCGGTCGACTCCCCCACGTCGTCGTCTTCGTCGAGGAGACACAGATCGGTGAGGAGATGATCACCCGTCAGAAGGGCGTCGGTGTCGAGGAGCGCGACGTCCACGCGGTCGAGCCGCCGCAGCGCCTCGACGTCGCCGACGATCAGCCCGCGCCGGGCAAGACCCCGGCCCAGCGTGCAGGCGAAGGCCTCGCGGGCCAGCCAGGACGCCTTCGGGATCACCGACACGGCGGCTCCCATGGCGTGCAGGGGCCGGCCGGTCAGCGCCACCGCCCCGGCGAAGGAGGCGGCCGCCACCGTCTCCGCGCGGTCGGCGTACCGCTCCACGGGACCGGTGCGCAGCGGCACCTCACGGGGTGCGTGCCGGATGTCCGGGGCCGCGAACCGCTCCGCCGTGCCCGTGAGCCGGTGCTCCGCCGTCCGCCACGCGGACTGGTGGGCGAGCAGTTCCATCAGGCGCAGGGCATGGCGGACGGCGTCCACGCCGAGGCCGGGGCCGATCCCGGAGCCCGCGTTGACGACCGCGCTGAGCAGGGCCCGGGCCATCTCGGTGTCGTCGACGCCGAGGACGCGCTCCACCGAGCGGCGCAGCCGGGGCTGGGAGTCCAGGGCGCTCACCACCGAGGCCACCGCCGCGGGAACCGGGGTGCGGCCCGCCAGTTGGACCACGACGGCCACCGGCAGAGCGGCCAGGTGAGCGGCGAGCACGAGGCGGGCCCGCCGCGGCGGCACGGGGGACAGCGGATGTCCGGGCAGGTCCCCTGCGGCGGCGTACTCGCTCTCCAGCGCCTCGACCGCGTCGACCAGCGCCGCGACCGTGCTCTCCTCGATGGTCCCGCCGCCTTCGCCGTCGGCTCCGTCGGCCTCGGCGACGACGTGGCCCAGATGGCTGTTGACCGCCGCCCAGCGGACTCCCGGCACGGCGGCGAGCCGCTGCTCGTACATGGCGGCGAGGTCGGTGCCCCGGGGCCCCTGCAAGCCGCGCACCGCGATGTGCGCCCGCGGCCCGTGGATGTGGACGCGGGAGTCGTCCGACTCCCGCAGGCCCGCGAAGAGCGGCCCGACCAGCGCGGACAACCGGGCGATTCCCAGATCCCACATCGTGCGGCCCCACCTTCCGAGAGGGGGGTATCCTCCCGCACAACCGGCCCCCGGGCACGGTCGCATTCCGGTCTTCCGGCAGGGCCGCATCGCGAACCGGAAGGCGGGTGTGGCCGGGGCCGGCAGGGGTACGCACAGCACTCTCAGGCAACGAGACAGGAGCAGCCATGCCCAGTCCAGCCAAGAGCAAGCAGGAGAGCGCCGGGGCGAAGCGGGCCTCGGCGGCCGAGAAGTCCGAGCGGATCGAGACCCACGAGCACGAGAGCGAGCAGCACCTGGCGGTCCACACGCTGGACGCCAAGCTGCCCATCCCGTACTTCACCCCGGGCGACCTGGCGAACAACACGCGGACCGTCACCGGTTGGCTGCCATCGGCACCGCCCGCGAAGGACGTGGTCTACTACGGCGGCCTCGGCGCCCTCGCGGTGGCCGGAGCCCTCGAATGGCCGGTGGCCCTGGCGGTCGCCGGAGCGACCTGGGTGATCCGGAGCAGGCGAGGGGAACCGGCGGCCGGACCGGAAGGCGCGCACGGGACGGCACAGGAACCGGAAGAAATGTCAGGCGGTCGCGGTACCGGCCTGTCGTGACCGCGTGTACGCCGCGTACAGCTCGTACACGAGCCGGGAGACGACCGCCTCGACGAGTACGAGACCGACCTTCACCAACAGGGCCTGCACAAAACTGGCCATGGGAACCACCCTCCTGCTCACCGGACTTCACCGGTCCGGCCTTCGCTTCGTGCGGCTGCTCTACCCGCCGGAAACGGAGCGCGGGCAACGGCCGGGCGAAGTCCCGGTGATGCGGAGATGACGTCACGGCGCCGGCCGTGGGCCGTCTCGGGACGGCCCACGGCCGGTGGAGGTCAGGCGCCCGTGAGCGAGGACAGGTACGCGTCCGTCTTCTCGGGCTCGTAGAAGAAGTTCTCGAAGTCCGACGGGTCGTTGAAGCCGTTCGCGAAGCGGTCGGCCACCGGCTGGAGCTGCCCGCCCGCACCGATCAGGTTGAGCACGTGCTCCGGCGGAGCCTGCAGCATCGTGTTCGTCCACTTCGTGACGTGCTGCGCCGTCTCCCAGTACCGGTCGAACGCCGACTGCATCCACTCCTCGTCGAACGGCTTGTCACCGTGCTCGACGATCGACGCGAGGTACGACGCCGCGCACTTGGAGGCCGAGTTGGAGCCCTGGCCGGTGATCGGGTCGTTGGCGACGACGACGTCGGCGACGCCCAGGACCGCACCGCCGGAGGGCAGCCGGCCGATGGGGTTGCGCACGGTCGGGGCGTAGCGCCCGGCCAGCGTGCCGTTGGCGTCGGTCAGTTCGACCTTCGTGGCGCGCGCGTACTCCCAGGGCGTGAACTTCTCCATCAGCTCCAGCGTCAGCGCGAGGTGCTCGGAGGGGTCCTTGACGCCCTTGAAGGCGTCGAGCGGTCCGCCGGGGATGCCCTCCCAGAAGAGGATGTCGGCGCGGCCGGAGGTGGTGAGCGTGGGCATCACGAAGAGCTCGCCGACGCCGGGCACGAGGTTGCAGCGCACCGCGTCGAAGTCCGGGTGCTCGGGGCGCACGCCCATGCCGTGCACGTAGGCGACGGCGAGGGCCCGCTGCGGCTCGGTGTACGGGGACTTGGCGGCGTCACGACCGAACATCGAGACCAGCTCGCCCTTGCCGGCCGAGACGAGCACCAGGTCGTACGTGCGGGAGAAGTAGTCGAGGTCGGAGACCGCCGCACCGTGGATGACGAGCTGCCCGCCGCGCTGCGCGAACGTCTCCATCCAGCCGGCCATCTTCACGCGCTGGTCGACGGACTGGGCGTAGCCGTCCAGCTTGCCGACCCAGTCGATGGCGCGCTGGGTGGGACCCGGGTCGTGCGAACCGGGCGCGGCGACGGAGACGCCGAGGCCCTCGATCCGCGGGGCCTGCGACTCCCAGAAGTTGAGCTGCAGGTCGCGCTCGTGCTGGAGCGCCGTGTGGAACATGCACTGCGTCGACATGACCCGTCCGGAACGGACCTCGTCGGCGGTGCGGTTGGACATCAGGGTGACCTCGTACCCCTGCGTCTGCAGGCCGAGGGCGAGCTGGAGGCCGGACTGGCCGGCTCCCACGACGAGTATCTTCCGCGACATATGAGACTGCCTTAACTGCCGTAACTAATGTGTGGGGGGCGGGGCTTGACCACTATGCGGGCACGGTTCCGCGCGACTACTCGGGGGTCGCGTCCAGGGCGTGGCCGACCAGCGCCAGGAGCGTCTCGATCGCCGCGATACGGCGCCGCGCGTCCATGATCAGCACCGGTACGTGCGGCGGCACGGTGAGCGCCTCCCGTACGTCCTCGGGCGCGAACTCGGTCGTGCCGTCGAAGTGGTTGACGGCCACCACGTACGGCAGCCCGCAGCTCTCGAAGTAGTCGAGCGCCGGGAAGCAGTCCTTCAGGCGGCGGGTGTCGGCGAGCACGACCGCGCCGATCGCCCCGCGCACCAGGTCGTCCCACATGAACCAGAACCGCTGCTGCCCCGGCGTGCCGAACAGGTACAGCACCAGGTCGTCGTCGAGCGTGATGCGGCCGAAGTCCATGGCGACCGTGGTCGTGGACTTCTCCGGCGTCGCGGTGAGGTCGTCGGTGTCCTCGCTCGCCTGTGTCATCAGCGCCTCGGTCTCGAGGGGCTGGATCTCCGACACGGCGGACACCAGGGTCGTCTTGCCCACGCCGAAGCCGCCCGCCACGATGATCTTCGTGGCGACGGGGGCCCGGGTCCTGTCGGTCTGCCAGGCCTGCAACTCCTCGTCTTCCAAGGGCAGTTCGTCGAGCAGTTCAGAGGCGGCGGAGTCCACTCAACACCCTTTCGAGGAGCGCCCGGTCCGGCTGTCCGGGGCCGTGGCCTGTTCCGTATACACGGATCTTTCCCTGGTCGGCGAGGTCGCTGAGCAGCACACGCACCACGCCGAGCGGCATCTTGAGCAGCGCCGCGATCTCCGCGACCGTCCGCATGCGGCGGCACAGCGCGACGATGGCGCGCATCTCCGGCATGATGGCGGCGAGCCCGCCCGAGCCCAGCTCGGGGCGCTCCTCGGGGCCCTCGATCGCCGCGGTGCTGGCGATGAACGTCTCCACGAGCAGCACATGGCCGAAGCGGGTGCGGCCACCGGTCAGCGAGTACGGGCGGACGCGCGCGGGCCTGCGGTCGCCGCCGCGCACGGGGAGCCTGCTCGTTCCGTACGTCCTACTGGTGCCGTTCGGACTGTGAGCACTGCTCGAAGAGCCGGGGGTCATCGGCTGGCCTCCATCGACTGGCGCAGTTCGCTGCGGAGTTCCGGCGTCAGGACGTGCCCGGCACGCCCGACGAAGAGCGCCATGTGGTACGCGATGACGCCCATGTCGCAGTCGGCCGAGGCGTGCACCCCGAGCAGGGATCCGTCGCTGATCGACATGACGAAGAGGCTGCCCTCGTCCATCGCGACCATCGTCTGCTTGATGCCTCCGCCGTCCATCAGCTTGGCGGCTCCGATGGTCAGCGAACCGAGCCCGGCCACGATGGCCGCCAGGTCGGCGCTCGACCCTTTGGGGCCGGTGCTCGCGTCGGTCGCCGGGGCCGCGTCGTGCCGACCCGGATCGGAGGAGAGCAGGAGCAGTCCGTCCGACGAGACGACCGCGACGGACTGGAGCCCTGGCACCTCCTCGACCAGATCGGTGAGCAGCCAGTGCAGGTTGCGTGCCTCGCTACTGAGACCGTTCATTCCCTTTAGTCCGTTGAGTGCAGGGGTGGGCGCAGTCAACTGCTTGCCTCCTCGGCTGTGTCCCCCTCGGCTTCACTTCTACGTCCAGGGTTGTCTGCGAGCTCGGCCGTGACGTCACGGCGGCCCGCGGTCGCGCCGCGGTGGAACCCGCCGAGCTTGCGGCGCAGCGCGTCCGCGTCGACGGAGCCGGTGCGCGGCTTCGGTGCGGACGCGGGGGCGGCCACCTTCGGGGTGCGCTTGGGAAGGCCCTTCGCGGTGACGCGTTCGGCCGGTTCGGGCTGCGGTTCGGACTCCGGTTCGGGCCGCCGGTCGAGCGGCTGGTCCGGCTGCTCGGGGTGTCCGGCGGGCTCTTCCGGCTCCTCGCGCGGCGCGCGCGGGCGCGGAACTTCGGCCGCGGGCCCGGGGGCCGGGGTCGGGGGGAGCCAGGGCGCCGACTCGGGCTCCGGCTCAAGCTCGGACTCCGGCTCGGGCTCGGGCTCAAGCTCGGAATCCGGCTGGGGCTCGGACTCCGGCTCGGGCTCGGGCGGTACCGGCGCGCCGAGCGCCATGGTCGTCTCCGCGGGCGACTCGACCGGCTCGAAGGACTCGGGCGACTCGGCGGACTCCACCGCTTCCGCCGACTCGCGCACGGCCTGCTCGGCCGCCTCGATCAGCGGGTCCCCGTGCTCCGGGGCGAGCTCCTCCGGCACGGTGCGGCCGTACAGCTCGTTGGAGTTGGCCTCCGCCTCGGAGCCCGCCTGGCGGACCGCGGGTGCGGCGCCGGGCACCAGGACGGCGGGCGGCACCGAGGCCGCGGGGGCGGCGGCGAAGAGGGACGCGGGCAGCACGGCGACCGCCGCGACCCCGCCCTGCTTCTGCTCGCGCAGCCGTACGCGCACACCGTGGCGGACCGCGAGCCGGGCGACGACGTACAGGCCGAGCCCGAACCCGTCGACGTCCTCGGGGTCGTGCGCCTCCTCGGCGGTGAACGAGGAGAGGCGCGTGTTCAGCTCGCGCATCCGCTCGTCGGTCATCCCTATGCCCTCGTCCTGGACGGAGAGCATGACCGCGCCGCTCTCCAGGAGCCAGCCGGAGACCTCGACGGAGGCGTCCGGCGGCGAGAACGACGTCGCGTTCTCCAGGAGTTCGGCGACGAGGTGGCTGAGGTCGTCGGCGGCGAAGCCGGCGAGGTGGGCGTGCGGCGGGAGCGCGGCGATGCGCACCCGCTCGTACCGCTCGATCTCGGAGACGGCGGCGCGCACCATGTCGACGAGCGCCACCGAACCGCCGTGCTGCGGGCCGCGCTCGGTGCCCGCGAGGACGAGCAGGTTCTCGCTGTGCCGCCGCATGACGGTGGCGGAGTGGTCCAGCTTGTAGAGCGTGGCGAGCCGGTCCGGGTCCTGCTCGCGCTCCTCCAGGCCCTCGATGATGCCCAGTTGCCGCTCGACGAGTCCGAGGGTGCGCAGCGCCAGGTTGACGAACGTGCCGTGGATGGAGTGCTTGACGCGGTCCAGCTTGCCGGCGACCTCGGCGAGCTCGCCGCGCAGGCGGTCCCGCTCGTCGGCCATCCGCTGGCGCTCGCCGACGAGGTGCTTGCGGTCGGACTCCAGGGTGCCGATGCGGCCGTGCAGCCCCACGGCGTGCGCGTGCAGGGCGTTGATGGAGTCGACGACCTGAGCGAACTCGTCGTTGCGGCCCTTGTACTTGACCGGTTCCTCGACCGCCGGATCGCCCGCGACGCGCGCGGAGCCGATGCGCAGCGCGGCGAGCGGGTGGGTCAGCGAGCGGGCCGTCGCCATGGCCACGCCGACGGCGGCGAGGAGGCAGACGCCGACCAGCGCGATCCGGATCTCCAGCGCGGTGACGTCGTCGTCGCGCAGTTGCTCCAGGCGCTTGACCCGCTGGTCGCCGAGCGCGGACTCGGCGCCGCGCATGAGGTCGATGCGGGAGGTGAGAGCGGCTTCGACGCTCTTGGCGTTGTAGCCGAGTTCGGTGTCGCTCAGCGTCGGGGCGTCGGCGAGGCGCGTCAGATAGGCCTCGGCGCGCGTGGCGTCCGGGCCGGTGACGGTGGAGTCGTACGCGTTGACCGCCGAGGTCGTGCCCGAGTCGTGGAAGTCGTCGAGCGCGGCCTGCTCGCGCACCCTGGCCCGCTGGCCCTCGGCGCTGAGCGCGTCGCGCTGGGCGCGGGCGGCGGAGGACTCGCCGACGACCGCCTTGCGCAGTCCGGTCGCGGGGTCGATCCCGCTGGTCGTGGTGCGCGGCACGGCGAGCGCGGAGAGCAGCAGTCCGCGCGCGGCGGACGCCTGCTCGACGGCGCGGTCCAGGTCCGCGAGCGCGTACGCCCCGGAGCCCGCGCGCACGGGTATGCGCTCGGCCAGGTCCTCTGCGCGCGCGTGCAGTTCGCCGATGGAGCGGGAGTACGCGGCGTGGGCCTCCAGGGCGGAGCCCTTGCCGGTGAGGGCGGAGCGGCGCACGGCGGCGACCCCGTCGAGGTCCTTGCGCAGTGCGGGACTCGCGTCCACGCGCAGCTCGTCGACCTGCCGGTCGACGCGGGCCCCGCGTGCCTCGCTCAGCCCCTGGCCCTTGGGCCGGCCGGCCGCGATGAACCGGGTGACCTCGTCCCGCTCGTCGGCGAGCGCGTGCGACAGGGACAGTGCCTGCTGGGTCAGCCGGGCCTCGTCCACGAGGTTCTGCGACTCGCCCACGTTGTCGGAGGCGCCCACGACGACCGGAGCCCCGGCGCCGACGACGGCGGCCGCGACCACGGCGACCGCCACGATCAATCGGCTGCGGACCCGGACGCGCTTGCCCCGGCCGGAACCCTTGCGGCTCACCTCGGGCGCCTGGCCTGGGGCGACATCACCCGACACACCCAGCCCACTGGCCCCATTACCGCCGGAGGTGTTCCCCACTGATGCTCGCATTCCTGACTCGTCCTACGCATGGGTCCAGGTGACGCTGCGTCAACACTCGTGACCCTCTGGCCTGGTTCCTGACCCTTCCAGTGCCGGTGAGCAGGGGGCGCCCATCACCTCGCCCGCCACCCGAAGGAGTGAACATCGAGCGGGAGTTGGGGAGCAAGTTCCCGTGCAGTGATCACGCTCTGTCAACCGCGCGCTGGTTGGACGTCTTCGGCGCCCTTTGGCAAGATGCCCCGCCACACGCCAGACGGAAGTGATCATTCCAAGCAAATCCGGCGCTCCGCAAGCCGGTTCGGATCGTTGTCGAACCGGAACGGAAGCACCGCCGACCACCACGGTTCGACGCGCTCCAACTCGTGGCGCCACGCCGTCCCGTGAGGGCACCTCGTGCAGACTGATCGCATGCGCATCGAACTGACCACGGAGCCGGGCGCCGCCGACCGACCCAACGAGGACTACGTATCGGTGGCCGCACCGGCCGCAGGGCACGGCGGTTCGCTGGTCGTCCTCGACGGGGTCACTCCCCCGGCCACCGACGACGGCTGCCGGCACTCCGTACCGTGGTTCACCGCCCACCTCGGCGGCGCGCTGGCCGAACTGTCCGTTTCGCGGCGGGACATGAGCCTGGCCGACGCGCTGAGCACGGCGATCGCCCGGACCGCCGACGCCCATCGCGACACATGTGACCTTTCTCACCCGCGTACTCCGCAGGCGACCGTGGTGCTGGCCCGCTGGGACGCGGAGCGGGTGGAACATCTGGTGCTCTCCGACTCGGCGTTGCTCGTCGAGGCCCCGGACGGCGCGGTCACCCCGCTGCTCGACGACCGCCTCGACCGGGTCCCGCGCGCCCACCTCGTCTCGAACGAGGTGGCCGACGCCACGGTGCGCAACAAGGAGGGCGGCTTCTTCACGGCCGCCGCGGACCCGGCGGTGGCGCGCCGCGCGGTGACGGGCACGCTCCCCCGCGGCGAGGTACGGGCGCTCGCCGCGCTGACGGACGGCGTGACGCGCTGGGTGGAGAAGTTCCACGAGGGCGACTGGACGGACCTGTTCACCCTCGTACGCAAGGAGGGCGCGGAGGCGACGGTGGCACGCGTGCGCGCCCTGGAGGACGCGGACGCGGAAACCCGCACCCACCTCCGCCGTGCCAAGACCCACGACGACGCGACGCTGGCGTACGTGGAGCTGTGACCGGGACTATTCGGCGCCGGCATTCAACTGGTGCAGGAGCCGCGCCAGTTCCGCCACTTCCCGCCGGTCCCATCCCGCGAGCTGCCGCACGTACCGCCCCCGCCGCGCGTCCCGCACCTGCCGGAAGTGCTCACGCCCGTACTCGGTGAGGGAGACCAGCCACGCCCGGCCGTCCGCCGGATCGGGGGCGCGGTCGACGAGGCCCAGCTCCTCCAGGGCCCGCAGCTGGCGGCTCATCGTCGCCTTGCCTACGCCGATGTACCCGGCGAGCTCGGTCGCCCGCTGTGCCCCGCACTCCTCCAGACGTACGAGAAGCCCGTACGCGGCCGGTTCCAGATCGGGGTGGACCTCGCGCGCCATCTCGCCGGAATTGGCCCTCGCCCGGCGCAGAAAGACGGTCAACTCGCGCTCCAGGGCCAGGAATTCACCGTCCACGGCCGTCGGCGCCGCGGCGGTTCGCAGCTCGGTCTCCGCACTCCGCCGCCCGTCGTTCCCGTCTTCGCGCACGTCAGCACCCATGACCAGATTTTCCCCTGCTTCCCGGAGATTCCCGAATCTGAAAGTTTTCGCCCATCACGGTCATCACCGCAGTTCCGCCAGTATTTCGCAGGCGTAGACCAACGGCACACACCGACCCCTCTTCCACCGGCCGGTCTACGTGCGTAGCGTGGTTATCGCTGCCGGTCATGGCATGCACTCACCATCG
The DNA here is from genome assembly GCF_054963755.1 of Streptomyces sp. EDA2-14. Lineage (NCBI taxonomy): Bacteria > Bacillati > Actinomycetota > Actinomycetes > Kitasatosporales > Streptomycetaceae > Streptomyces > Streptomyces sp. EDA2-14. The sequence goes on along the minus strand of NZ_JBUEGE010000015.1, from coordinate 95,056 downwards.
AGCGCACTGGCGCCACCGCAACGTCACCCCACGTCGTCCCCGGAGGCCGCTCATGCCTGTGCACAGACCTGTCACCAACCGTCGCAGACGCAGCACCAGTCTCGGCGTCACCGGCACTCTGCTCCTTGCTCTCTCCCTCTTGTTCACTCTCCCGAGTGCGGCGCAGGCCGCCGACGTCCCCGCCCGCGGCGAGGCCCACATGGGCACAGGGGTCGCCGAGCACGACGGCGTCGGCTCCCCGCCCTCCTCCGGCGGCCGCGCCACACAGACCGAAGGCGTCGACGTCTCCAGCCACCAGGGCAACGTGGCCTGGTCGACGCTGTGGAACAGCGGCGTGCGCTGGGCCTACACCAAGGCCACCGAAGGCACGTACTACACGAACCCCTACTTCGCGCAGCAGTACAACGGCTCGTACAACGTGGGCATGGTCCGCGGCGCGTACCACTTCGCTACGCCGGACACCACGAGCGGGGCCACCCAGGCCAACTACTTCGTGGACCACGGCGGCGGCTGGTCCAAGGACGGCAGGACGCTGCCGGGCGTGCTCGACATCGAGTGGAACCCGTACGGCGCGGCCTGCTTCGGCAAGACGCAGAGCGGCATGGTGACCTGGATCCGGGACTTCCTGAACCAGTACAAGGCCCGCACGGGACGCGACGCCGTCATCTACACGGCGACCAGCTGGTGGACCCAGTGCACGGGCAACTACTCCGGCTTCGCCGCCAACAACCCCCTGTGGATCGCCCGCTACGCGAGCACGGTCGGCACCCTGCCGGCGGGCTGGTCCTTCCACACCATGTGGCAGTACACGTCGACGGGCCCGACGGTCGGCGACCACAACAAGTTCAACGGCGCGCTCGACCGCGTCGTGGCACTGGCCAACGGCTGACCAAAAACAGCGGCCGGACTCCAGAGGGAGTCCGGCCGCTGTCCTGCCGCGGTGAGCCACGACGGCGGATTGAGCAGATCAAGCCCCTGCGGCGATTGCGCAGCGGGGTCCGGGGCAGAGCCCCGGGACCTCACCCCCGCCGCAGGTCACGCGGCGACGGGAACCCCGACGTCGGCGGGCGCCAGCGCCAGCTCCAACACCTGCCGCACATCGTTCACCGGGTGCACGTCGAGCTTCTCCAGGACCTCCGCGGGGACGTCGTCCAGATCCGCCTCGTTCCGCTTCGGAATGATGACGGTCGTGATCCCCGCCCGGTGCGCGGCCAGCAGCTTCTGCTTGACGCCACCGATGGGCAGGACCCGCCCGGTCAGCGAGACCTCACCGGTCATGGCCACATCCGTACGGACGAGCCGCCCGCTCAGCAGGGACGCGAGCGCCGTCGTCATCGTGACGCCCGCGCTCGGCCCGTCCTTCGGGACGGCACCGGCCGGGAAGTGGATGTGCACGCCGCGCTCCTTCAGGTCGGCGACGGGCAGCTCCAGTTCCGCGCCGTGCGAGCGCAGGAAGGAGAGCGCGATCTGCGCCGACTCCTTCATGACGTCGCCGAGCTGACCGGTGAGGGTCAGCCCCGCCGCGCCCGTCTCCGGGTCGGCGAGCGACGCCTCCACGAAGAGCACGTCACCACCGGCCCCGGTCACGGCGAGCCCGGTCGCCACGCCCGGCACGGACGTGCGCCGCTCGGCCGGGTCCTGCGCCGACTCGGGCACGTGGTGCGGCCGCCCGATGAGCGGACGCAGATCGCCCTCGCCGACGGTGAACGGCAGCTCGCGCTCGCCGAGCTCGTGCTCGGCCGCGACCTTCCTGAGCACCCGCGTCACCGACCGCTCCAGGTTGCGCACGCCGGCCTCGCGCGTGTACTCGCCGGCGAGCTTGCGCAGCGCGTCGTCGCCGATGGTGACCTCGTCGGCCGCGAGTCCCGCGCGGTCCAGCTGGCGCGGCACCAGGTGGTCGCGGGCGATGACGACCTTCTCGTCCTCGGTGTACCCGTCGAGCCGGACCAGCTCCATGCGGTCGAGCAGCGCCTCCGGGATCGCTTCGAGCACGTTCGCCGTCGCGAGGAACACGACGTCGGACAGGTCGAGCTCGACCTCCAGGTAGTGGTCGCGGAAGGTGTGGTTCTGGGCCGGGTCGAGGACTTCGAGCAGCGCCGCGGCCGGGTCGCCGCGGAAGTCGGAGCCCACCTTGTCGACCTCGTCCAGGAGGACCACCGGGTTCATCGACCCGGCCTCCTTGATGGCGCGCACGATGCGGCCCGGCAGGGCACCCACGTACGTACGCCGGTGGCCGCGGATCTCCGCCTCGTCCCGTACGCCGCCGAGCGCGACGCGGACGAACTTGCGGCCCATCGCGTGCGCCACGGACTCGCCGAGCGAGGTCTTGCCGACGCCGGGCGGGCCGACGAGCGCGAGCACGGCACCGCCGCGCCGCCCGCCGACGACGCCGAGGCCGCGGTCGGCGCGGCGCTTGCGCACGGCCAGGTACTCGGTGATCCGCTCCTTCACGTCGTCCAGGCCCGCGTGCTCGGCGTCGAGGACGCCGCGGGCGCCCTGGATGTCGTAGCTGTCCTCGGTCCGCTCGTTCCACGGGAGTTCGAGGACGGTGTCGAGCCAGGTGCGGATCCAGGAGCCCTCGGGCGACTGGTCGCTCGACCGCTCCAGCTTCTCGACCTCCTTGAGCGCGGCGTCGCGCACCGTCTCGGGCAGGTCGGCGGACTCCACGCGGACGCGGTAGTCGTCCGACTCCTCGCCGTCCGTCTCTCCGTTGAGGTCGCGCAGTTCCTTGCGGACGGCGTCGAGCTGGCGCCGCAGCAGGAACTCGCGCTGCTGCTTGTCGACGCCTTCCTGGACGTCCTTGGCGATGGACTCGGCGACGTCCTGCTCGGCGAGGTGGTCGCGCAGGTGCTGGGTGGCGAGCTTCAGCCGCTCGACCGGGTCGGCGGCCTCCAGCAGTTCGATCTTCTGGGCGGTGGTGAGGAACGGCGAGTAGCCGGAGTTGTCGGCGAGCGCGGACACGTCGTCGATGGCCTGGACGCGGTCCACGACCTGCCAGGCGCCGCGCTTCTTCAGCCAGTTCGTGGCGAGCGCCTTGTACTCCTTGACCAGCTCGGTGATGGCGCCGGGCAGCGGGTCCGGCACCTCCTCCTCCACGGTCAGGCCCTCCACCCACAGGGCGGCGCCGGGCCCGGTCGTGCCCGCGCCGATGCGCACGCGGCCGACGCCGCGGATGAGCGCGCCGGGGTCGCCGTCGGCGAGGCGTCCGACCTGCTCGACGGTGCCGAGCACGCCGGTGTTCGCGTACGTGCCGTCGACGCGTGGAACAAGCAGCACCTTCGGCTTGCTGGGTCCTGTGCGTGCGGCGGCCTGCGCGGCCTCCACCGCGGCTCGTACGTCGGTGTCGTTGAGGTCCAGGGGCACCACCATTCCGGGCAGCACGACCTCGTCGTCGAGCGGCAGCACGGGCAGGGTGAGCGGTGTGGACGTCGAAGCCATGATCTCCCCTTCGGCAGTCAAGTTGAGCTATGTCGACTCAATGCTCGGGAGTCCCCAGATGTTCCGGAGAGGCCGTTCGCTGTCAGCGATCACGGCTTCCGCCGGAACGAGGCGACCGTATGTAATAACTGCAACCACGAAGGGACCCTTACGCAAGGGAGTGCGGTCATGACGGGCGAGCAACTCGTACGGGACTGGATCGACGGCTGGGTCGCGTCGCGCGGCACCGCTCCCCCGCTCACCGAGCCCTGGGGTTACACGATTCACGTGGGCCTTCCGGAGCACGTGAGCCGGCACGTCGTCGGCGCCACCAACGACGCCGTGCGCGAGGAGGCCGTGCGCAAGGCGGCCGAGTCGACGCACGGCCGCGGCACCCACCTGAAGGTCTTCGCGGACGCGGAGCGGGTGCTGCCGTGGCTGGGCCCGGAGTGGGAGGCGTACGGGGCGGACGACTTCCTGATGTCGACGGACCTCACCGCGGCCCCGGCGCCCCTGGCCCCCAGGGGCTACATCCGGCATGTCTGGACCCGCGCGGGCGTCACCCGCGTCCTGCTGACCGACGCCTCGGGCGCCTTCGCCGCGCGCGGCCAGGTCGCCCCGACCGGAGCGAGCGCCGTGGTCGACCAGATCGAGACCTCCGAGCACCACCGCCGCAAGGGCCTCGGCCGCGTGGTCATGGCCACGCTCCAGGAAGCCGCCCACACCCGCGGCGCGACCCGCGCGGTCCTCGCGTGCACACCGGAGGGGCGACTGCTCTACGAGTCGGTGGGCTGGCGGATCGAGGCACCGCTGACGAACGCGAAGTACGTCGGCGCCCCGGAGGACTGACGCGGTCGGCATCACCCTCTGTGACGCGCGCCATGTGAGACGTGGGACACACAAAAGCCCGGCGGGACATAGGTGCGGTCGGCAACAATGGCGGCCATGACGACTTTGCACGACCCCGATCCACCCGTCGTCCTCGATCGCCACGAAGGCCCGTTCGGCGAGGTGGTCCTGCGGCGGCACGGCGAGCTGCTGCAGATCATCGCCAACGGCACGTTCCTCATGGACACCTCCGACGGCCGCTCCGAGCGGCGGCTCGTCGACGCGGCGCTCACCGCCCTCACCACCGCCGGCCCGCTCGACGACCGCGCGAAGCCGCGTGTCCTCATAGGCGGCCTCGGCGTCGGCTTCTCCCTCTCCCACGCGGCCGCGGACCCGCGCTGGGGCGGCATCACGGTCGTCGAGCGGGAGCCCGCGATCATCGACTGGCACCGGGACGGACCGCTGCGCGAGCTGTCCGCCGAGGCACTCGCCGACCCCCGTACAGAGATCGTGGAGGCCGACCTCGTACGGCATCTGCACACGAGCACGGAGACGTACGACGCGCTCTGCCTCGACATCGACAACGGTCCCGATTGGACCGTGACCGAGGACAACGACGGGCTCTACGGGCCCGCGGGCCTCGCCGCCTGCATGGATCGACTCGACCCGGGCGGTGTTCTCGCCGTATGGTCCGCACAGCCGTCAGCAAATTTCGAAAAAACCTTGCGGAATGCCGGTTTCCAGGCGGTGCGCACCGAAGAGATCCCGGTTGTCCGGGGCGTCCCCGACGTGGTGCACCTCGCACTGAGGCCCACGTAGCCGACCGGCGGTAACTCCCCGTACGCTGACGTCCGAAACCCGATCATTCAAGCGTCAAGCGCGTCACGACGGCGCGCACTCAGGGGCGGGGCGATGGAGCAGACACACACCTCCCACAACACCACCACGACGACACAGGGAGCCCAACGACGGGTCCTGGTCGTCGAGGACGATCCGACCATCGTCGATGCCATCGCCGCCCGGCTGCGTGCCGAGGGATTCCTCGTGCAAACCGCGCAGGACGGCCCGGCGGCGGTGGACACGGCCGAGGCCTGGCAGCCCGACCTGCTGATCCTCGACATCATGCTGCCCGGATTCGACGGGCTCGAGGTCTGCCGGCGCGTGCAGGCCCAGCGGCCGGTGCCGGTGATGATGCTCACCGCGCGCGACGACGAGACGGACATGCTCGTCGGCCTCGGTGTCGGCGCCGACGACTACATGACCAAGCCGTTCTCCATGCGGGAGCTGGCGGCGCGCGTGCACGTGCTGCTCCGCCGCGTCGAGCGGGCCGCGCTGGCCGCCACGACGCCGCGCAGCGGCATACTGCGCCTCGGCGAGCTGGAGATCGACCACGCGCAGCGCCGTGTGCGCGTGCGCAGCGAGGACGTGCACCTCACGCCCACGGAGTTCGACCTCCTGGTGTGCCTGGCGAACACGCCGCGCGCCGTCCTCTCCCGTGAGCAGCTGCTCGCCGAGGTGTGGGACTGGGCGGACGCCTCGGGCACCCGCACCGTCGACAGCCACATCAAGGCGCTGCGCCGGAAGATCGGCGCGGAGCGCATCCGCACCGTGCACGGCGTGGGCTACGCGCTGGAGACGCCGAACCCGTGAGCGGTGGGAACCGGACTCCGGGCGGGCGGCCGCACCGGCCGCCGTTCAACCCGCAGTGGGCGTCCGGGGGCTTGCGCCCCTTCTCCGTCAAGGCGAAGCTCGGCACGCTCGTCGTCGTCTCGGTCTTCATCACCACGGGCCTGCTCATGGTGGCGATGTACACGGCGACGGAGCTGCGCTTCATCACGGTGTTCTCGATCATCGCGACGCTGCTCATCACGCAGTTCGTGGCGCACTCGCTGACGGCGCCGCTCGACGAGATGAACCTGGTCGCCCGGTTCATCTCCAACGGCGACTACTCACGCCGGGTGCGCGGCGCGGACCGGCGCGACGAGATCGGTGACCTCGCGGTCACCATCAACCGCATGGCCGACGAGCTGGCGGCCCAGGACCAGCAGCGCAAAGAGCTCGTCGCCAATGTCTCGCACGAGCTGCGCACGCCCATCGCGGGCCTGCGCGCGGTCCTGGAGAACGTGGTCGACGGGGTGATGTCGCCCGACCCCGAGACGATGCGCACCGCGCTCAAACAGACGGAGCGGCTCGGCCGCCTCGTCGACACCCTGCTCGACCTGTCCCGCCTGGACAACGGCGTCGTGCCGCTGAAGGCGCGCCGCTTCGAGGTCTGGCCGTACCTGTCGGGTGTCCTGAAGGAGGCCAACATGGCGGTCTCCCAGCGCGCCGGCATCGCCTCGGGCTCCGGCACCCACACCCGCACGGACGTCCATCTGCACCTCGACGTCTCGCCGCCCGAGCTGACCGCGCACGCCGATCCGGAGCGCATCCACCAGGTCGTCGCGAACCTCATCGACAACGCGGTGAAACACTCGCCGCAGCACGGCCGCGTCACCGTGCTCGCCCGGCGCGGTCCCTACCCCGAGTCACTCGACCTCGAAGTGATCGACGAGGGCCCCGGCATCCCGCAGTCCGAGTGGCACAAGGTCTTCGAGCGCTTCAACCAGGGCGCGGCGACCGGCGACAAGGGCGACGGCGGCACCGGCCTGGGCCTCGCGATCGCCCGCTGGGCCGTCGAACTGCACGGCGGACAGATCCGGGTGGCTGAATCCGCTCGGGGCTGCCGGATCAAGGTCACCCTTCCGGGAGAGTCCGGAACGCAAAGTTGACGTAGGGTTTCGGTCAGGCAAGGGTCAAGAGCGCGCCAGGCAGACAAGAGCACGCCGGGCGCGCATCCGAACGTACCGAAACCTCGGTTGTTTCCCGCCATTTCCAGGCCCGAAACGCGACTTCCGATGTGACTTACGTGACGGATCACCGGCCCGGTCTGCACGTCTCGCACATGGAGGCGTAGCCTTTATTCCCGCTGTCCATCACCTTGTGAGAAGCGGAAGAGGGCGGTTACCGCCGTGTCGCCACAGTCCCCCAGTAACTCGAGCATCTCCACCGAGACCGACCAAGCCGGGCAGGGTAAGAACCCTGCGGCCGCATTCGGCCCCAACGAGTGGCTCGTCGACGAGATCTATCAGCAGTACCTCCAGGACCCGAATTCGGTTGACCGAGCCTGGTGGGACTTCTTCGCCGACTACAAGCCAGGTGCCGCGGCCGCGGGGGCCGCGACGACCCCGAAGCCGGCCGAGAAGTCCGCGGCCCCGGCCGCGCCAGCAGCGCAGGCCCCCGCCGCGCCCGCGAAGCCCGCAGCCGCAGCTCCCGCACAGGCTGCCGCCGCGCCCGCGAAGCCCGCCACTCCGGCCGCGCCCACCGCGCCGAAGCCGGCCGCTGCTGCGCCCGCGAAGCCCGCAACCCCGAAGAAGGCTGAAGAAGTGACGACCGAGGCCCCTGCCGGCCCCGAGCTCGTGACGCTGCGCGGCCCCGCCGCCGCCGTCGCGAAGAACATGAACAAGTCCATCGAGGTCCCCACGGCGACGTCCGTGCGCGCGGTCCCGGTGAAGCTGCTGTTCGACAACCGCATCGTCATCAACAACCACCTGAAGCGGGCCCGCGGCGGGAAGATTTCCTTCACGCACCTCATCGGGTACGCGATGGTGCAGGCCATCAAGGCCATGCCGTCGATGAACTACTCCTTCCAGGAGAAGGACGGCAAGCCGACCCTGGTGAAGCCGGACCACGTGAACTTCGGTCTGGCCATCGACCTCGTGAAGCCGAACGGCGACCGTCAGCTCGTCGTCGCCGGCATCAAGAAGGCCGAGACGCTGAACTTCTTCGAGTTCTGGCAGGCCTACGAGGACATCGTCCGGCGCGCCCGCGACGGCAAGCTCGGCATGGACGACTTCACCGGTGTCACGGTCTCCCTGACCAACCCCGGTGGCCTCGGCACCGTCCACTCGGTCCCGCGCCTGATGCCCGGACAGTCGGTCATCATGGGCGTCGGCTCCATGGACTACCCGGCCGAATTCCAGGGCACGTCGCAGGACACCCTCAACAAGCTCGGCATCTCGAAGGTCATGACGCTCACGTCGACCTACGACCACCGGGTCATCCAGGGCGCCGCCTCCGGCGAGTTCCTGCGCATCGTCGCGAACCTCCTCCTCGGTGAGAACGAGTTCTACGACGAGATCTTCAAGGCCCTGCGGATCCCCTACGAGCCGGTCCGCTGGCTCAAGGACATCGACGCGTCGCACGACGACGACGTCACCAAGGCCGCCCGCGTCTTCGAGCTGATCCACTCCTACCGGGTCCGCGGCCACGTCATGGCCGACACCGACCCGCTGGAGTACCAGCAGCGCAAGCACCCCGACCTGGACATCACCGAGCACGGGCTCACGCTGTGGGACCTGGAGCGCGAGTTCGCCGTCGGCGGCTTCGCCGGCAAGTCGATGATGAAGCTGCGCGACGTCCTCGGCGTGCTGCGCGACTCGTACTGCCGCACCACCGGCGTCGAGTTCATGCACATCCAGGACCCGAAGCAGCGCCGCTGGCTGCAGGACCGCATCGAGCGGCCGCACGCCAAGCCGGAGCGCGAGGAGCAGCTGCGCATCCTGCGCCGGCTGAACTCGGCGGAGGCCTTCGAGACCTTCCTTCAGACCAAGTACGTCGGTCAGAAGCGGTTCTCCCTGGAGGGCGGCGAGTCCGTCATCCCGCTGCTCGACTCGGTCATCGACGCCGCCGCCGAGGCCCGCCTCGACGAGGTCGTCATCGGCATGGCCCACCGCGGCCGTCTGAACGTGCTGGCGAACATTGTCGGCAAGTCGTACGCGCAGATCTTCCGGGAGTTCGAGGGCAACCTCGACCCGAAGTCGATGCACGGCTCCGGCGACGTGAAGTACCACCTGGGCGCCCAGGGCACCTTCACCGGCCTGGACGGCGAGCAGATCAACGTCTCGCTGGCCGCCAACCCGTCCCACCTGGAGACGGTCGACCCGGTCATCGAGGGCATCACCCGCGCCAAGCAGGACATCATCAACAAGGGCGGCACGGACTTCACGGTCCTGCCGGTCGCCCTGCACGGTGACGCGGCCTTCGCGGGCCAGGGTGTGGTCGCCGAGACGCTCAACATGTCGCAGCTGCGCGGCTACCGCACGGGCGGCACGGTCCACATCGTCATCAACAACCAGGTCGGCTTCACCGCCGCCCCGGAGTCCTCGCGCTCCTCCATGTACGCCACGGACGTGGCCCGCATGATCGAGGCGCCGATCTTCCACGTGAACGGCGACGACCCCGAGGCCGTCGTCCGCGTTGCCCGCCTGGCCTTCGAGTTCCGCCAGGCGTTCAACAAGGACGTCGTCATCGACCTCATCTGCTACCGCCGCCGCGGTCACAACGAGTCGGACAACCCGGCGTTCACGCAGCCGCTGATGTACGACCTGATCGACAAGAAGCGCTCGGTGCGCAAGCTCTACACCGAGTCCCTCATCGGTCGCGGCGACATCACCCTGGAAGAGGCCGAGCAGGCGCTCCAGGACTTCCAGGGCCAGCTGGAGAAGGTCTTCACGGAGGTCCGTGAGGCCGTCTCGCACCCGGCCGCCGCCGAGGTGCCGGACCCGCAGGCCGAGTTCCCGGTGGCCGTGCAGACGGCGATCTCCCAGGAGGTCGTCAAGCGCATCGCCGAGTCCCAGGTCAACATCCCGGACCACGTCACCGTGCACCCGCGTCTGCTGCCGCAGCTGCAGCGCCGCGCCAGCATGATCGAGGACGGGACGATCGACTGGGGCATGGGCGAGACCCTCGCCCTCGGTTCGCTGCTCCTGGAGGGCACGCCGGTCCGGCTGTCCGGCCAGGACTCGCGCCGCGGCACCTTCGGTCAGCGCCACGCGGTCCTCATCGACAACAAGACGGGCGAGGACTTCACCCCGCTCCTCTACCTGTCGCCCGACCAGGCCCGCTACAACGTCTACGACTCGCTGCTCTCCGAGTACGCGGTCATGGGCTTCGAGTACGGCTACTCGCTGGCGCGTCCCGAGTCCCTCGTGATGTGGGAGGCGCAGTTCGGCGACTTCGTCAACGGCGCGCAGACGGTCGTCGACGAGTACATCTCGGCCGCCGAGCAGAAGTGGGGCCAGACCTCCGGCGTCACGCTGCTGCTGCCGCACGGCTACGAGGGCCAGGGCCCGGACCACTCCTCGGCCCGTGTCGAGCGCTTCCTCCAGCTGTGCGCGCAGAACAACATGACGGTCGCCATGCCGACGCTGCCGTCGAACTACTTCCACCTCCTGCGGTGGCAGGTGCACAACCCGCACCACAAGCCGCTGGTGGTCTTCACGCCGAAGTCGATGCTGCGCCTCAAGGCCGCCGCGTCGAAGGTGGAGGAGTTCACGACGGGCGGCTTCCGTCCGGTCATCGGCGACGAGTCGGTGGACCCGAACGCGGTCAAGAAGGTCGTCTTCGTGGCGGGCAAGCTGTACTACGACCTGGAGGCCGAGCGGCAGAAGCGCGGCGACACGGAGACCGCGATCATCCGCGTCGAGCGTCTGTACCCGCTGCCGGGTGCCGAGCTCCAGGCGGAGATCGCCAAGTTCCCGAACGCCGAGAAGTACCTCTGGGCGCAGGAGGAGCCGGCGAACCAGGGTGCGTGGCCGTTCATCGCGCTCAACCTGATCGACCACCTGGACCTGGCCGTCGGCGCCGACGTGCCGCACGGCGAGCGCCTGCGCCGCATCTCGCGGCCGCACGGCTCGTCCCCGGCGGTCGGCTCGGCCAAGCGTCACCAGGCCGAGCAGGAGCAGCTGGTGCGTGAGGTCTTCGAGGCGTAAGGCCCCGAAGCGCAACGAGCAAGGCCGAAGGCCCGGTCCCCTTTCGAGGGGGCCGGGCCTTCGGCGGTGTCCGGGCCTTCGGCGGTGACCGGTCGGCCTGTCAGGTCGTCTGGGGTTCGAAGTCCCAGTGGGGGCGGTTGCGGGCGCGCGCGGAGATGGTGTGCACGTGCTGCGGGCCGAGGGTGGCCGCCAGGTCGGAGAGGGCCTCCTGCTCGGTCTTCTCCGCCTGCCGGCGCTCCCGCAGGCCGCGGAGGTCGGCGGCGAGCGCGATGCGCGCGGACAGGCTGAGCGGGTGGGTCCTGCCCAGTGCCTCGACGGCACGCGCGGCCGTGCTGCTGCTGAGCGCGGCCGCGGCCTCGGTGTCGCCGACGAGGTTGCGCAGGGCCGAGGCGTTGACGGCGCAGCCGAGGGTCCAGGGGTGGTTCTCCCCGACGGCGGCGGTCATGTCGGCCAGGGCCTGCTCGATGAGGTCGTGCGCGTGCTCCCGCTCCCCCACGTTGCGCAGGATGAGCGCGTGGTTGGCGCGGGCCCCCGCGACGAAGGGATGGCTGTCGGCCAGCATCAGCTCGTACCGGGCGACGATGGCCTCGCTGAGCTCCCGCGCCTCGTCGATGTCCCCGTCCTCGCGGGCGAAGCAGCTCTGGGCGCAGGCGAACATGAGGGTCCACGGATGGGTCTCGCCCATCACGCGCTCGCCGCGCTCCAGTACGCGCGCGAGGGCGGGCCCCGCCTTCGCGCGCTCGCCCTTGCGGTGGTGGCAGAGCGCCAGGTTGTACTCCGCCTTGAGCGTCTGCGGGTTGCTCTCCCCCATCACGATCCGGTTCTCGCGCAGACTCTGCAGCTGGTTCGACTCGGCCTCGTCGTAGCGGCCCGTCAGACGCAGGTCGATGGCGTACTTGATGTGGGAGTCGAGCGTCCAGGGGTGCCGCCCCTTCAGCAGGGAGCGCCGGGACTCCAGGACCTGGCGGTCGATGTCGAGGGCCTCGGAGTAGGCGCCGAGCAGCCGCAGGGTGACCGCCACGTTGTTCTGTGCGTTCAGCGTGCGCGAGTCCTGCTCGCCCAGGAGCCCTTGATAGGCCGTCAGGATCCACCGGCACAGTTCGAGGGCCTCGTCGTAGCGCCCGAGGCCGCGCAGGTCGGCGGCGAGGCCGCTGGCGGCGCGCAGGTGCTCCAGGTCGTCGGGGCCCCGCTTCTCCCGCAGGTACTCGACGGCGGCGCGGTTGAGGACCTCCGTGCGCGCGTACTCACCGGCGGCGCGCAGCACGTTCACGTAGTGGAACGACAGCTCCCAGATACGCGGATGGTTCTCGCCGAGCAGCTTCCGCCAGGCCGCCAGGGCGCGCTCGCCCAGCTTGATGCCGGCCGTGTACTCGCCGGAGAAGTACATGTAGCGCAGGCAGTTGAGCACGAGCCGCTGGACGTTCGGGTCCTTGCTCTGCAGCACGTCCGCGTACTTCAGGTGCGGCACGATCTCGGCGTAGCCGGGCCACAGCCGGGTGTCGGTGGGCCTGCGCGGATCGGCGGCGGCCAGGGCCCGCTGCACGACGCCGATGAACTCGCGCCGGTCCGCGTCCGGCATGTCCACGTGCACGATCTGGTGGACCATGCGGTGCAGGTACAGGGACTCGCCCGATGCGGTCGCGTCGTCCGCCCCCGCCTCGTGGGACTCCAGGCGGACCACCGAGTACTGGCGCAGCTGGTTGACCGCCTTGTTCCACAGCAGCGGATCGTTCAGCAGCCCCGCGACCTGTTCGGGCAGGTCGTCGACCGGCATCTCCTTCAACAGGCGTACGGGGATGAAGCCCGGCGCGAAGAACGTGCACAGCCGCAGCAGGTCGACCGATTCCGGAACGGTCTCCTTGAGCTTGTTCAGCAGTATCGACCAGGCCGTCTGGAAGGCGATCGGGAAGTCCGCCGACACCTTGACCACGTCGTGGTCGATCCCGCCGTCCAGGAGACCGATGTACTCGTCGACCGACAGGTCCGAGTCGTTCAGCCAGCCGGCCGTCTGGTCGAGGAGCAGCGGCAGGTCCTCCAGGGCCTCCGCCAGCAGGTCGGCGTCCGGCTCCGTCAGCCGCGGCGCCCGGCGCCTGAGGAACGCCACGGACTCGCTGCGCTGGTAGACCGGCACCTCCAGGAGCATGCTGTTGTGCTCGCTCCACTCCGGGTTGCGCGAGGTGATGATCACCTGGCCCGGGCCCGTCGGCACCAGGTCCCAGATCTGGTCCGGCTCGTCGGCGCCGTCGAGGACCAGCAGCCAGCGCCCGTACGGTTCGCCGCGGCGCAACGCGTCACGGACGGCCCGCAGTCGTTCGCCGTACTCCTGACCGGTCTGCAGGCCGAGTTTGGGCGCGAGTTCCGCGAGGCCGCGCCGGTAGGTGACGCGCTTCTCGGCGTTGACCCACCACACGACGTCGTACTCGGACCCGAAGCGGTAGACGTACTCCGCCGCGAGCTGGGTCTTGCCCACGCCCGACATGCCGTGCAGGGTCACCACGCCCGCGCCCGCCTCGGCGGACGTCAGTTCGTGGTACGCCTCGTTGAGGAGGCGCTCGCGGCCGGTGAACCGGGTGTTGCGGCGCGGGACGCCGCCCCACACCTCGGGCATCGTGGCCGGGAACCGGGGGCCGCGCCGCGCGCCGTCGGCGGACTCGGGCAGCGGGTCGGTCGGCAGGTCGAGCCGTTCGAAGAGGCGCCGCTCGGCTTCGTCGGCGCCCAGGTTGATCAGGCCGACGGCGCCGAGCACGGCGCTGGCCGACGGCACCGACGCGGTCGTCAGGGAGACCGCGGCGAACCGTGTCGGGTCGGGCGCGACGACCTCGCGCAGCGCCGCGTTCCACTCCTCGTGGGTGCGCGGACCGAGCTGGAAGTACCAGTCGCTGACGATGATGAGGATCCGGCCTTCCGAAAGGCTCAGGTCGCGCAGCAGATCCACGAGCGGGGTGTCGGCCGGGGACTCCCAGCGCTGGAACACCACCCGGACACCGCGCCGCTGCAGGCGGTCGGCGATCCAGGCCGCCCAGGCGCGGTTGAACCCGGCGTAGCTGACGGTGACGGTCCGATTCGCAGCCTCCCCCACGGTCGCCCCGACCGGCGTACGAGCTCCAGACATTCAGCGGCCTCCTGCTGCGCGTAGTCGCGAAAAATCGTAGAACCTCGGCGCGATGCTGGTAAGTGGCACACCGCCAACTACGCCGTGGTTCCAGGATCTTCGCGCAGTGGCGCACCGACCGGTTGCCATCTTCACTCATTCGGCCGGGCGGCCGAGGACTGCCGCTGTCGCCACAGGGACCGCACCGCGTCCACGTACGCCTCGGCGCGGGCCGTGTGGCCTCGGGGCGCCGGGTGGGCGGACATCCGTTCGTAGGCGACGATCATCTGGTCGACGAACCGGCGGCCCCGCACGGTCAGGTGCGGTGATCCGACGAGCACCGGGAGCACGGCGCCGACCTGGGCCCGGTAGCGGCTGTACTGGGTCCACGCGGATTCCGCGTCGGACGCCTCGGTGAGCGCCCGGCGCTGGAAGAAGTCGGCGAGCGCCAGATGTGCGTAGGCGCCCTGCAGAAGCCCTTCGAAGGGGCGAGGATCGGGCCGCCAGGGCGCGAAGTACCGGGCCCGGTCGTCGTCCTGATGGAGCACCAGGGCGTCGCTCAGGGCGGAGAGTTTCGCGTGCTGGAGTTCGTGGACGACCGTCGCGGCGAAGGCGGCCGGTGCGGGCGGTGTGCTGGTGAGCAGGGCGCCGAACGCCTCGCGCCGGGTGGCGCTGCACCCGCCGCGGCCCTCCGCGCCCGGCGGCATCTCCAGGGGCACCAGGCACCGCAGCAGCGTCAGGGCCTCCGTGAGCCGGTGCTCGCCGCCGGTGCGCAGTACGGCGGCCGTGCCCGACCAGGCCGTCAGCCAGCGCTTGCGCTCCGCGTCGTCCAGCTCCGTGGGGCCGCTCTGGTGCCGGTGGCGTGGTCCGGGCGCCGTGCGGTACGGGTCGAGGTCGTCCAGCGGCATGGGCGCGGCTTCGGGGGTGAGCCCCGGCAGCGCGTGGGCGGGCGTCCACGCGAGCGCCCCGGACCACGCCCCGAACCCGCTCTCCAGGACCACGACGACGTCCTCGGCATTCTCCTGACGCAAGGTCACGCAGCTGTTCTCGCAGCTCATTTCGATCTGCACGTCGCGGTTCGCGGCCGTGTGCAGCCTGCCGAGGGAGGGCAGGGTCAGAGTCCCGCCGTGCGCGGACAGCCGCACCGTGAAGGAGAGGCCGGCGCGGGCGGCGGACGCCGCCGCCAGGACACTGAAGTGGTGCAGGGCGAGCCGCAGTTCGCGTTCCTCGCCAGGCCCGGGGGGCCCTGCCGTCCGGCCGAGGCCGCGCAGGCAGCGCAGCACCCACGGGCCGGTGAGCGGGTAGAGGATCCGGTCCCGTGCCCGGTTCGCGGCCCGTGACACACCCTCCGCCTCGGTCAGCAGTGCCCAGTCGTCTCTCAACCGCGCCTTCTGTCCGGCGGTGCACACCTGCGGGTCCGCCGCGTCGACCGCGTCGAGGAGGGCGCGGATCAGCAGCAGCCGCCGCGTGTCCTGGTCGCGCACCAGGAGCGCGAGCGTGTCCGGGCCGCCTTCGGTCCTGCCGAGTTCGTCGAGGGCCCGGTCCGGGATCACGGTGAGCATCAAGGGGCACTCCTCTCGCCCGCGACCGGGACGGTGGCGGTGGTGCGCCCTGCGAGCTCCCGAGCCACGTGGCGGATGAACCGCTGCAGGTCGGCGCAGTACACGGACGGGTTGCTGAACCCGTCGCCCGCCCGGTAGCGGTGGGCGTAGTGGCCGCCGCCGCAGACGGTCAGCAGGGGGCAGGCCCGGCACTGTCCGGCCAGCGCCGTCGCGGCCGACTGCCGGGCGACGACCCCGGGGTGGCGGAGGGCCTCGTCGAAGCCGTGCCGGAAGACGTCGAGGCCTGTCGCGGCGGCGCCCTCGTAGGCCGACTTCAGGGAGTCCACCTGCTCGATCGACCCGTCCGTCTCGACGACCACGGCGTCGAAGGGGGCGAGCCCCAGCGACTCGGTGGCCGCGGGAAGGCCGAGCAGCAGCGCGACGCACTCCTCGAAGAGGCGGACCCGTATCTCCCTGCGCCCGGCCTGCCACCAGCGGTCGAAGGCGGCGCACAGCCAGTCCCCGTACGCGGTGCCGTCGCTGTTCCAGTGCGGCGGCGGGTTCGTCCAGTTGCCGTGCGGCAGCAACAGGTCCAGGGCCGGTGGGCCGAGGCCCAGCAGGGACTCGTACGTCTCCACGGGATCCTGCGCGGGGTCGACCACCGCGAGGACTCCGGCGAACGACCGCGGGAAGCGCTCGGCGACCAGCCGTGCCCCTCGGACGGCGGCGGGCCAGGACGGGCGGCCCGCGTGGTCGACGCGACGCGCGTTGCCCGCGGCGGTTCCTCCGTCGAGGCTGATGCCGACGGTGATGTCGTGCCGGGCCAGGGTGGCGAGGCGGCTCTCGGTCAGCAGGGTGGCGTTGGTCTGGACGGTGGCGCGGACCGCGCACCCGGCGGGCGCCCGCTCGCGGACCAGGTCACTGAACCGGCCGAGGGTGTCGGCGCCCGCCAGCAGCGGCTCCCCTCCGTGCAGGACCAGGGAGAGCGTGGTCAGGGAATGGGCGCGTGCGTGCTCGGCGATGCGGGACGCGGTGCGGTCCAGGACGTCCTCGGCCGCGGCGGCGGGGCGGGTGCGCCAGGTGTGGTCGGGGCCTTCGTAGAGGTAGCAGTAGCGGCAGGCGAGGTTGCAGCGGCCGTGCACCTTGACGACGAACTGCCGGAAGGGGAAGGGCGGTTGAGGTATCGCATGGGGCGTTGCCTCTCCGGACACACCTGCACCCCCTGTCGTACGCGCGTGGAACGACCTCGTTCGCGAAAGCCGCCTACCGTCACACCGAAGGCATCAAACGCGGCGCTTTCGAACTGTCCGATTCGGTGGAGAGCGCGACCGAAACCATGCCGAGCGGCTTCCACGCTCCCCAGGACATCAGGCGAAGGAGTTGTTCCACCCCCAGAGCGCCTCTCCGGGTCGTTCCGCCCGGTCGCGCAGTTCGGCGAGCACGTCGCGCAGCACGGGATGCCGCAGCGTCTCCAGGTCCTTCAGAGCGAGCTGTGTCAGGTCGGGCAGCGGCTCGTTCGCCTCCTGATCTCCCTCGGCGTCCAGTGGTTCCTCGTTCCTGGTCACACCAGCCTCCTCGTGTCCCCATCGTGTCCCGCTCATTCCAGGGCGGCCAGCCTCTCCGCCGTGTCACGAGCCGTCGGCGCGCCGGTGCCCAGGCTGCCCTCCGGAAGCCTGGACCATCCCGCGCGTGCCGCCCTGTAGGAATCACGGGCGGCCCGCGGGCGGGCCGCCGCTTCGTAGGACATACCCCGCCAGTGCTGCGCCTGCGCACCCAGTTCCACCGCTTCGTGGCGCCGCTGGTCGGTCTCCGCGGCCTGCGCGGCCTCCCGGGCGCAGTCCGCCGCCGCCCGGAACGCCTCCACGGCCTCGTCGAGCCGCGCCGGACGCCCCAGGCTCCGGTAGGCCTCGTACTGCACCTCGCCCAGCTCAAGCCAGCACCGCGCCGCGAGGAGCGGGTCGCCGGCCTCGGCCGCGGCGAGCCCGAGGAGGTGCTCGGCCTCCCGCAGGTCCACGCGGTCGGCACGCCCGCGGTAGCGGAGCATCAGCGCGCGGCCGAGGAGCAGAAGGCGGCCTGCCAGCTTGGCGCTGCCGGCCGGCGTCTCGGTACGACAGTCCCGCAGGACGCGGATGGAGCGGGAGATGGCCTCCTGGGCGCGGGGTCCCGATTCCAGCGCGGCCCCGCGCAGGAGGACCTCGCCCCATTCGGCGAGCACGTCGGCGTGGGCCAGGGCCTCCCGCGGCATGCGCTGCGCGGCGCGCTCGAAGTGCTCCGCCGCTCCCTGCAGTTCGCGCGGATCGCCCGACTCGTCGTAGCGCGCGACGGCGACGCGTCCGGCGCGCACCAGCACGGCGGCCCGCAGGCGCTGCTCGGAGGCGAGCGACAGCGCGTCGTCGACGCGCGCCTGCGCCTCGTCGAGTGCGCCGCCCGCCGCCAGCAGCGCGTCCACCAGGTCGAGGGCGATACGCACCCGGGGCAGGGCGGCGGTGGCCTCGGGGTCGCTGTCGAGGCCGTCGCGCAGCGAGCGCGCGCTCTGCTCCGCGTACCGGCGCGCCTGCTCACGGTCGGACGTCGCGCCGGACAGGCGGAGCAGTATCCGCCCGTGCGCGAGCGGGAGCTCCGGCGGACGGCCGCGGTCGGGCCAGGCGTCGACGAACGCCTCCAGCATCCCGACGGCGCCCTGGAGCAGCGCGCTGTCGCCGCCGATCCGCCACTGCGTCTCCAGGGCGCCGACCCGTTCCAGGGTGAGCCGCAGCGCTTCCCGTTCCTCCAGGTCGGGCGCCGAGCACGCGACCGCGTACTCCCGGTCGGCCCTGCGCAGCAGTTCGAGCGCGCCGTGCCGGTCGCCGCGGCGCCTGCGGTCCGTGGCCGCGGTGCTCAGTACGCGCGCGAGGACGGCCCGTTCGCGCAGCGCGTGCGGGTGCGCGGTCGCGCGCTCCGCGGCCTGCTCCGCCTCGCGCAGCAGATCGGCGCCGCCTTGCACCTCCCACAGGCGCAGCACGCAGTGGGCGTATTCGGCCCACAGCTCGAAGTCCCGCTCCGCGGGCCGCTCGTGCTCGGTGGCGCCGCGCAGCAGCTGCACGGCGTCGATGAGGTCCTGCACCATGCCCTCGCCGTCGAAGCGCTGGGCGAGCTCACGGGCGCGGGTGACGGCCGGGTGGGTGGGCGGTGCCTCAGCCTGGTCGTCGCGTCCCCTGCTCCCGTACGACGCGAACTGTTCCGGCAGCGGCATGAAGCGCTCCAGGACGCGCGCTGCGACCTCGGCGAAGGGCTGCGGTACGAGGTCCTCGGCGCCGTGCTCGCCGTTCTCGCCGTTCTCGCCGCCGACCGTGTGCGGCATCCGGTACGCGCCGCCGGACGGGCGCCCGCCGCCCCCGTCGCCGAGCTGCGCCAGCGCGAGGGCCGGGAAGTTGGGGCCGCCCTTGCCGAAGCGGGCCTCGATGTACTCGGAGCAGTGCTTGAGGACCAGGACGGCCTCGTCCCTGCCGAGCGGCCCGAGCAGCGACTCCTGCACGCCCGGCGCGAACTCGTACCACTGCACGCCGTCGCCCCCGTGGTCCTCCTTGGCGCGCGTGAGCAGCCCGCTGAGCAGGACCTCCGCCAGTTCGGACGGGCCGGAGCCGGGCAGCATGGTCCGCTGCACGAGCTGCATCACCGGCAGGCACAGCGGGGCCGCCGCCAGGAATCCGGCGAGCCGGCTCGCGTCCGGTGAGGCGGTGGAGCGGAACCGGGAGACCAGTTCGAGCACCGAGGGCCGCTGCGCCTGCCGCCCCACCGGCACCTGCCGCTGGTCCGCCCTGACCCAGCCGACGGCGCCCGCCACGGGACCGGCGCCCGCCCCCGACAACGTTCGCGCCCAGGCGCCGAGCGCGACCGGCTCGGGCGGCAGCACGGGCACGGGCAGCGCGCCCGCGCGGACCCGCGCCGAGGACCCCGCATGGGTCCGTACCCGCAACGCGGCACCGCCGAGGTCCTCGCCGCGGCTCAACTCACCGTAGGAGACGGGGAGCCTGGTCCTGTTCCACATGCGCTGCGGCAGGGGCTGCAGCACGGCGGCGGGGGCCTGCCGTGCCAGTTGGTGCAGCAGCCGGTGGGCACGGCCACTGTGCCAGAGCGGGCCCGCGCAGTCGCTGACGAGGACGGTGATCTGGCGCCCCGACGGGTCGCTGAGCCGGTCGGTGGAGTGCAGCGGAGCCCCGTGCAGATCGGGGCTGCGGCTGACGGCCGCCTTCGCGTCGGGGCCCTCGTGCAGATAGCTGACCTGGATGTCCCAGAAGGCGCCCAACTGGCCGAAGACCCACTCCAGTTCCGCGAACATCCGGTCCCACACGCGCATGGACGAGGAGGCGTCCATCACGAGGTGCAGTCGTGCGTCGGCGCGGGTCACGGCGCGGAACACGGGCAGGACGAGACCGCCCGCGCGCGCGGTGCGCTCCGCGGTCGCCGTCTCGTCGAGCACCTTGCGCAGCGGCGGGGCGGCGCTGCGATACCCCTGCAACGGCCGCAGTGCGCGCTGGAGTTCGAGCGGGGCGGAGAACGCGCGCGCCGCGGGGACACCGACCGGCAGCGGGGCGGTTCGGCCCTCGCCGTGCGGGCGGCCCGGGCCGGGGCGCGACACGGGGTACAGGGCGACACGTCGCTCGCCGCTCCCGTCGTGCACCTGGAGTTCCGCCGGCTCCGGAACCCGCTCGGGCAGCGTGGTACGCGAGGTGGTCGGCAGCGGCGTGGACCGCGCCTCTTCATGGGTGGGCCGCTCGCCCTGCACGGGCTGCGTCTGCTCCGCGACACTCGGCGGGCGGGCGTGCCCGGCCAGCCACAGCGCGTCGCACAGCCCTTCGGCGTCGGGGTCGAGCCCGATCTGCCGCAGCCTGGCGATGAGTTCGGCGACGGGGTCGCCGCCTTGGCGTCCGGGCTCCGAGGGCGAACCGGGACCCTGACGCGCCGTCGCGTCCGGAGTCACCGCATCACCTCGGGCGGTCGAGTCGCTGGATCAGGAGGTCGGCGAGTCGGTCACGGCTGGGCGGGGCGGCCGCGTCGGTGAGGTAGATCGCGTTCAACAGCTGGTCCGTGGCCAGGAGTTCGCTGCGGGAGCGCTCCAGGAAGCGGTTGATGAGGTCGTCCCCCGCGCGTGCCGCCTCGTCGCCGAGGTGGGCGCGTACGAAGGTGGCGAGCCGGTTGTGGTCGGGCCTGCCGAGTTCGAGGTGGATGCAGCGGCGCATCAGCGGGGCGGGGAAGTCGCGCTCCCCGTTGCTGGTGAGCACCACGAACGGGAAGGCGTGGCAGCGCACCCGGCCGTCGCGGACGCGGACCTTCACACCGTCGGCGGTGAGCACTTCGGCCTCGCCGTCGGGCAACCGGTCGGCGACCCGCTCCAGTTCGGGTATCGCGAACTCGCCCTCCTCCAGCACGTTGAGCAGGTCGTTGGGCAGATCGATGTCGCTCTTGTCGAGCTCGTCGATGAGCAGCACGCGCGGCGTCGCCGACGGCAGCAGCGCGGTGCCCAGCGGGCCGAGCCGGATGTAGCTCCCGATGCCCTCGACGGCCCCCGGCGACCCGCCCGCGGAGCCGAACCCGCCCTGCGCCGCGATCTGCACGTCCTGGAGGCGGGCGATCGCGTCGTAGTGGTAGAGCCCGTCCTGGAGCGTGGACCGGCTGACGATGGACCACCGCAGTACGTTGCCCAGACCCAGCTCGTACGCCACCGAGTGGGCGAGCGTGCTCTTGCCCGCGCCGGGGCTGCCCGTCACGAGCAGCGGGCGGCGCAGATACAGCGCCGCGTTGATCATTTCGAGTTCCTCGGCGCCGGGCCTGTGCAGCTCCGCCAGGTGCCGGTGCGCGCCGAGCCTGCGGTCCTCGGAGCCGTCTCCGCCGGTCGAGTCCCGCCCCGAGAAGTCGCGCCAGGGAGGTGGCGGGGGCAGGCGGTCGAGGCCCTCATGGGGTTCGCCGGCGCCACGGTAAATGAGCCACTCACTGGATTCGGTCATGGTCCGGTCCTCGTCGTCACTCGTCCAGCAGGGCAGCCGAAGGGACGTGCTTCACGGTATCGATGGTTCGTGGCGGTGGTAAGGGCTCCGTGGTGAGCTGGCCTGAAGGGCCCCTCCGGGGACGGGCAGCCGGTCCTCGTGGTGCTCCGTCGACCGGCCGGTCCGGTGGCCCTCCGAGGCGGTGGCGTCATGGCGCCTCCAGGAGTTCCCCCGCGCCCGGGAGGGGCTGGTTCGGATCGTCGTAGAAGAGGGCGATGCCGTCGGCCCAGTACGCCTCGGTACGGCTGGCAAGAAGCTTCCTGCGCAACTCGTGTACCCGCTCGGGGAGATGGCACGCCCCGCGCTCGTCGGCCACCGTGACGGCGGCGCCGCGGTGGAACTCGCCGCAGACCGCGGCCGAGCGGGCCGGGCCCCTGCGCCACAGGGCGACACCGAAGCCGCCCAGCAGTATCCGGGCCAGCGCCTCGGTGTCGTCCTCGTAGCGGTGCTCTCCGTAGCGGCACATCACCGGTACGGATCCGGGCGACAGATTGCGCAGCTCGAAGCCCTCCGGGACGGGCCTCGGCATCCCGTCGTCGCAGTCGAGGATCTCGGCCTTGGCGCCGTGCGCGTGCAGCCAGCGCCAGCGGTCCGCGCGGTCCTCCTCCGACTCGGGCGAGGCCGGGTCGGACTCCGCGAACCCGCGCTCGCCGGGCAGCCGGTCCCGGTCGCCGCAGCGCAGCACGACGGGGCCGCGCACGCCGAGCGGCGGCTCGTCGGGCCGCAGCCGCCAGCCGTCCACCGGCAGGTCGAGGCGGGTGTGCGGGAGCACCACCTGGAGGACCGCGGGCCAGCCCGGCTCGTCGCACTGGCGGAAGGCCTCCGCGAGGGGCGCCGCGAGCCGCTCGGGGAGCGCGTCGGTCGGCGTGCGCTCGTCCTGCTGCACACAGTCGCGCGCACCGCCCGGCCGGGAGACGTACACCTGCCAGTCCCAGTAGTCCCGCTCCCAGCCGCGCTCGACGAGTTCGAGCAGGGCCGCGGGCCGGGGCTTGCGGTCACGGGGCGGGATCGGCGGCGCGTCGAATGGCTCGCGCTGTTTCAGGAGCTCCATGCGCAGTCTCTCGAGGCGTCGCCTGCGCCCCGCGTCGAGCCAGTCCTCGGCGGCCTGCCGCACCCACTCCCACAGGGCCTGCTCGGCGTGCGCCGTGCCCGCTGTGACGAAGGGGCGCACGGCCGTCATGACCCGTACCGCGTAGTCGAGCACGAGGGCCCGCACTCCCTCGTCGTGCGCGCCCTCGTAGAGGGCCCCGAGCCCGTCCCGCCAGCCGCGCGGCGACGGCAGCGGTGTGCTCCCCCCGAACTCGGGGAGCGACTCCAGGATGTCGAGCAGACTGCGGGTGCTGACCGGTGGCGGAAGGTCCGCGATACGGCCGAGCAATTGCACGCGCTCGCCCGCGGTGAGCGTCCGCCCCGGCCGCGCGCCGAGCCGGGTCTGCACGTCGGCCCAGGTGTGGCGGTCGGGGTGCGACTGCCGCTGGCGGTCCCGGTGGTAGCGGTCGTGGGCGTGACAGACCGCCTGGTAGAGGTCCTCGTGCTCGGCCCGCACCGCCTGCCCCGGCACGGGATCCGGCAGCGTGCGCAACTGCTCGATCCCGATGGACGTCCCGCCCCGCCCGTGGTCCGCCCGCGACTTCAGGACACCGATGACCTCACCGCGCACCGGGTCGACGACGGGGCCGCCCGAGACGCCGTACGGCAGGTCGTTCTCGCCGAGGCGCAGCTGCACGCCGGACGACCAGTCGCCGATGGTGCCCTTGACGCCGATCGGGCCGTCGAGCCTGCACACCTGACCGTCGAGGACGGTCCAGCCGGCGTAGAAGACCTCCCCCTCGCTGTAGTACGAGGCAGGCCGCTCGGCTACGTAGACGCACTCATGGTCGACGGGTTCGCGCAGCCGCACGAGGGCGAGGTCGGGGGCGGGCCATTTGCCGGGCACCGCCTGGTCGACGCCTTCGGGGAGCGTGGCGACGACCTCGCCGGGCACCCGGGACGTGCCGCGGCCAGGGCCGCTCTCGAAGGCCACCGTCAGCTCGCCCCCTTCCCCGCCGTGTGCCACGTGTGCGCAGGTCAACACCCAGTTCGGGGCGACGAAGAAGCCGCTCCCGACGAAGCTTTCGGGTCCGTCGGCTGCATACCCGGCCCCCGTGCGATGAATGCGCACGGTGGCCGCCATGACGAGTTCACGCAGCGCAAGGAGGGCGGCATCCCGCTTGCCCGGTGCGCCCCCGTCGTGCCCCGGTGTCATGCCCCGGCCCCGGCGACGGTCGGGTCGCCGCCCCCGTGCGCCGGAGCGCCGGGTGACGCGCCCGGGTCCGCGCGGGGGGCCGGTGGCGTGGCCGTGCGGGTGGGAGGTGCCTGCGGATTCTCCAGGTCGGGCGGGCCGTCGTTCCAGGTCAGCGTGACTTTGATGCCCGCCTTCGCCTCGCCGTCCGCGAGCAGCCCCACGACCTTGCCGGCCTTCGCCGTCAGCTCGACACCGAACTCGACGCTCACCTCGTCGGGCCGCACCGCGCGCAGCGGCGCCGCGAGGGACCGCGCGACGCCCGTCACCAGCGCGTTCAGACTCTCCACGCTCGCCTCGACGCGGTCGGTGAATCCGGTGTCGGAGTACGACAACTCCCCTTCCCGTGCGCCCAGTTCGTCGGCGGCGCCGGAGATGCGGGCCCACACCGGGGTCCCGTCCGGCAGCGCGATCCGCGCGACCCTGGCCACTTCCTGTGCTTCTCCCTGCGCCCCTTGTCGCTCCATACCGCTCCCCCGTTTCCCGTTCCCCCGTGGTCTCCCTTGCGGGACAAGGGTCCTTCCCGCAATGCGCGGGCACTACCCCTCGGGCGGGCCGCGAGGTCGGCCGTCCCCATAGGCTTGGTGGGCAGTCACACCACGCCCGCGCCCGCGCGGGCCCCGCACGCAGGAGAAACAGCCCCATGTACTTCACGGACCGCGGCATCGAAGAGCTGGAGAAGCGGCGCGGCGAGGAGGAGGTCACCTTCGAGTGGCTCGCCGAGCAGCTGCGGACGTTCGTCGACCTCAACCCGGACTTCGAGGTGCCGGTGGAGCGGCTCGCCACGTGGCTGGCGCGGCTCGACGACGACGAGGACGACGAGGAGTAGGCGCTCGGGGCGGCGGCGGGCGGCGCCGAGCAGGCGCACGCCTCCCTTGCGCAGTCGCGCGCATTCCGGGGGGCAGCGGCCAGTCGCGCGCTTTCCGGAGGGGCAGCAGTCAGTCGCGCGCCGCGCGCATCCTGTCGTATGCGAATCCGAGCGCCCCGTGCAGCAGGAGCAGCGCCCCCGCCGTGGTCCAGCCTCCGCTGCGCCGCCGCAGGCCGTACGCGGTGAGCGGCAGCCCGGCCGCGAGCTGGGCGGCGGCGAGCAGGCGCGCCCTGGGGCCGCGCAGCCAGGGGCCGAAGCTCGTGCCCTCCACGACGTCGAGTTCGGCGTGCACGGCGTCCCGCCAGCCCGACCAGGTGACCTGTTGCGCGTCCGGCTGGATCCGCGCGACCTCGCGCAGCCGGTCGGCGGGCTCGCCGGGGGTGAGCCCCGTGGGGAGGGTGAGTCCGGTGCGGGTGAGGACCGCGAGGAGGCCGAGCATGCGGGCGCGCGCGTCGGCCCTGTCCTCGCCGTTGTCGGGTTTCGCGAGGGCTTCGAGGGCCTGAAGGTCGAGTACGGGGTCCAGGCCGAGGCGGGCGGCGAAGGTGCGCAGCGCCTCGCCCTCGCCGACCGGCGTGCCGTTCGCGAGCCATTCGTAGCCGACGGGACGGCGGAAGCCCGAGGCCAGCGTGAATCCGCTGCGGTCGGCGTCCCACCACAGCGCGAGCACCGGCCAGGTCGCGCCGACGGCGAGCGCGCCGGCCCAGCCGCCGAGGACCCGGTCGACGGGTTCACCGCCACCGTCCTCCATGGACAGCCACGGCTTCGACTCCGGCACGAGGACGCTCCACTCGCGTCCGGCACGGGTGAGCAGCATCCGCTCGCGCAGCAGCTGGGCGGCGGGCCCGACGACGGACGGTTCGGCGCGGCAGAGCAGCAGCGCACCGGCGGGTTCGAGGGACGACATGACCCCACGCTAGGGCAAGTAGGTGCATTACCGCAGCAATTGGACAGCCTGCCGGGTGCCGGGACCCGGAGTCACGCGACAGTCTTGACTTTCCCCAACCGCGATATATCGTGTTTGACAGAGGACGCGATATGGCGCGTTCACTCCCGGCCGTCGAGGAGGTCGCACCATGCCCGAGTGGTCCGTCACGGAGCCGCAGAAGCTCGTCTTCGACGAGCCGGTGTCGGCCCTGAACGTACGCATCGTGAGCGGTGCGGTGAATGTGGTCGGGACGGCCGAGGGCCCGGCCCGCCTGGAGGTCTCCGAGATGGAGGGGCCGCCGCTGCGGGTGACGCAATCGGACGGCGTCCTCACCGTCGCGTACGACGACCTGCCCTGGAAGGGCTTCCTCAAGTGGCTCGACCGCAAGGGCTGGCACCGCAGCGCGGTCGTCTCCCTCGCGGTGCCGGCGGGCACGCGGGTCGAGGTCGGCGTGGTCGGCGCGGGGGCGGTGGTCTCGGGCACCGACGGGCCGACCGAGGTGAAGGGCGTCACCGGCGACACGACGCTCGTGGGTGTCACGGGCCCGGTGCGCACCAGCACGGTCTCCGGCGGCGTTGAGGCACAGGCGGTCACGGGCGACCTCCGGTTCAACTCGGTCTCCGGGGACCTGACCGTCGTCGAGGGCTCGGGCTCCTTCGTGAAGGCGGACACGGTGAGCGGGTCGATGATCGTCGACCTGGACCCCGCGGGGCCCACGGACGTGAGCCTGACGAGCGTCTCCGGCGAGATCGCCATCCGCATCCCGCACCCGGCGGACACGGAGGTCGAGGCGAACACGGCGAGCGGCGCGGTCTCGAACGCATTCGAGGACCTGCGGGTCTCCGGCGCCTGGGGCGCCCACAAGATCACCGGCCGGCTCGGCGCGGGCACCGGCAAACTGAAGGCGACGACGGTCTCCGGATCGATCGCCCTGCTGCGCAGGCCCCCTTCGGAGGAGGCGCCGCACGCCCCCGGCCTTGAGGACTCCCCGGACCCGCAGGACGCCGCCCCCTCCGACAAGAAGGTGCTCTGACATGCCCCCCGTCTTCGCCCACGGCCGCCTGCGGCTCTACCTGCTGAAGCTGCTCGACGAGGCGCCGCGCCACGGGTACGAGGTGATCCGTCTGCTCGAGGAGCGCTTCCAAGGTCTGTACGCCCCCTCGGCCGGCACGGTCTACCCGCGCCTGGCCAAGCTGGAGTCCGAGGGCCTGGTCACGCACACCACCGAGGGCGGCCGGAAGGTCTACGCGATCACCGACGCGGGCCGGGCCGAGCTGGCCGACCGCAGCGGCGAGCTGGCCGACCTGGAGCTGGAGATCCGCGAGTCCGTGGCCGAGCTGGCGGCCGAGATCAGGGACGACGTGCGGGGCGCGGCGGGCGAGCTGCGCCGCGAGGTCCGTGCCGCGGCGTCCCAGACCCGTACCGGCGCGGGCACCGGTGACTTCACCGACAAGGAGGCGTGGCGGGCCACCAAGGACGAGGTGCGGCGCGCCAAGCACGAGTGGAAGGAGCAGGCGCGGCGCGCGAAGGACGAGAGCCGCCGGGCCCGCGAGGAGGCCCAGCGGGCGCGCCGCCAGGCCAAGGAGTCGCAGGAGGAGGTGCGGGCGCAGGCGGCGGAGGACTTCCAGCGCATGGCCAGGCGCGTCCAGGAGCAGGTGCAGGACCACTTCACGCGCGGCGACTGGCCGACCGGGGTGCGCGAGGGCCTGACCGAACTGGCGAAGGAGTTCGGCGAGTTCGGCAAGTCCTGGAGCAGGCCCGGGCCGCAGTACCGCCCGCCGAGCGACGAGGTCCCCACGGAGTACGTCCCGTCCTGGGCCTCCGAGGAGCCCACCGACGACCCGGCCCGCGACCTGGACCGCCTCCTGGACCGCTTCCGCGACGACATCCGCGACGCGGCCCGCGACCACGGCGTATCGGCCTCACAGCTCCAGGAGGCCCGCCACCACCTGTCGGAGGCGGCGGCCCACATCGCAGCGACACTCCGCTCCCCGAATCCGTGACACGGGGCGGGGCTTGATTTACCTCCCCGTGGGCGGATGTGTGCCGCCACCGCCTTGGGCAATCTGCCGCCTTGGGCGGCAGGGTGGGCAAGGCGGCCCCCGGTGCCGTGCAACGGACACCAGGGGCGCCGCCCCGGCACAGCCCCGAAACCGCGGCGCCGCGCAACGCCCCACCAATCGCGGCGTCAGACGCTGAGCACGACCTTGCCGAACAGCTCGCCGCCGGCCATCTTCTGGAAGCCCTCGCGGGCCCGGTCCAGCGGAAGCACCTCGTCGATCACCGGACGGACGCCGGTCGCGGCGCAGAAGGACAGCAGATCCTCCAGCTCGTCCTTGGACCCCATGGTCGAGCCGACGACCTTGAGTTCGAGGAAGAAGATCCGGTTCAGTTCCGCGGCGGGCGGGTTCGGCCCGCTCGTCGCTCCCGAGATCACCAGGGACCCGCCCGGCTTGAGGGACTTGACGGAGTGCGACCACGTGGCGGCGCCCACCGTCTCGATCACGGCGTCCACCCGCTGCGACAGCCGCGCACCGGTCTCCACGGCCTCCACGGCACCGAGCTCCAGGGCCCGCTTGCGCTTCGCCTCGTCGCGGCTGGTCGCGAAGACCCGCAGGCCCGCCGCCTTGCCGAGCACGATCGCGGCGGTCGCGACCCCGCCGCCCGCGCCCTGCACGAGGACCGAGTCACCGGGCCGTACGCCCGCGTTGGTGAAGAGCATCCGGTAGGCGGTGAGCCAGGCGGTCGGCAGGCAGGCGGCCTCCTCGAAGGAGAGCTCCTTCGGCTTGCGCAGCACGTTCCACTCGGGGACGGTGACCTGCTCGGCGAAGGTGCCCTGGTACTTCTCGGTGAGGATGGAGCGCTTCTCGCGCGGACCGACCCCGTATCCGGTCTGTCCGATGACGGAGTGCAGGACGACCTCGTTGCCCTCGCTGTCGATCCCGGCGGCGTCGCAGCCGAGGATCATCGGCAGGGACTCCTCCCCGAGACCGACCCCGCGCAGCGACCACAGGTCGTGATGGTTGAGGGATGCGGCCTTGACGTTCACGGTGGTCCAGCCGGGCCTGTTCTCGGGGGCGGGCCGCTCCCCCAACTCCAGTCCGTTCAGCGGCTGATCACGGTCGATTCGGGCTGCGTAGGCGGCGAACATGACCTTGACGATATGTGCCGTGCCCACACCGCGGAACCTCCGCCACCTGTGACACACGTCCCGTAGCCACGAACGCCCCGCATACGGTGAAGGCCCCGCCGAAGAGGCGGGGCCTTCACCGAACAAGCGGAGCGAACCGACAACTATCGGCGCGCCACACCCTCGGCCCGGGCCGCGGCGGCGACCGCCGCGGTGACGGCTGGCGCCACCCGCTCGTCGAACGGGGACGGGATGACGTACTCGGCGGAGAGCTCGTCACCGACCACCGCGGCGAGCGCCTCGGCAGCCGCGATCTTCATCGTCTCGGTGATCCGGGAGGCCCGGACCTGCAGCGCGCCCGCGAAGATGCCGGGGAACGCCAGCACGTTGTTGATCTGGTTCGGGAAGTCCGAACGCCCGGTCGCGACGACAGCCGCGTACTTGTGGGCGATGTCGGGGTGCACCTCGGGGTTCGGGTTGGCCATCGCGAACACGAAGGCACCCGGCGCCATCGAGGCGACCGCGGGCTCGGGGACCGTACCGCCGGAGACGCCGATGTAGACGTCGGCGCCCGCGAGCGCGTCCTCCAGGGAGCCCGACAGGCCCGCCTTGTTGGTGATCTCGGCGAGCTCGCGCTTGACCGGCGTGAGGTCCTCGCGGTCCCGGCTGACGATGCCCTTGCGGTCGGTGACCGCCACGTCGCCGAGGCCCGCCTCGAGGAGGAACTTCGCGATCGCGACGCCCGCCGCACCGGCGCCGGAGATCACGCCGCGCAGCTCGCCGAGCGTCCGCCCGCTGAGCCGTGCCGCGTTCTTCAGGGCGGCCAGCGTCACGACGGCGGTGCCGTGCTGGTCGTCGTGGAAGACCGGGATGTCGAGTCGCTCCTGGAGCTTGCGCTCGATCTCGAAGCAACGGGGCGCCGAGATGTCCTCCAGGTTCACGCCGCCGAAGGACGGGGCGAGGCGCACGACGGAGTCGACGATCTCGTCGACGTCGTTCGTCGCGAGCGCCAGCGGCACCGCGTCCACGCCGCCGAACTGCTTGAAGAGAATGGCCTTGCCCTCCATCACGGGGAGGGAGGCCTCGGGACCGATGTCACCGAGTCCGAGGACGGCCGAGCCGTCCGTCACGACGGCCACGACGCTCGACTTCCACGTGTAGTCGTGAACGAGCTCCGGCTGCTCGGCGATCGCGCTGCACACCTTCGCGACGCCGGGCGTGTACGCCAGGGACAGGTCGTCCTTGTCGCGGACCGGCACGGTGGCCTGCACGGCCATCTTGCCGCCACGGTGCAGCGCGAAAGCCGGATCGAAGGGCTCGTCGGAGCCCTCGTTGCCGGTACTCGCGTCGCTGCGAGGGTTGACGATCTCCGCTGCCACTTTTCTGACCCCTTAAGTCATGTTGCACAGGTTGAGGGTGGTTCCGTCCCTGATTGAGGAACGGGCGGGCACCGCGCACGCACCGGACGGCCCTGTTGTGGTCCGCCTGGGAGGCACCTGCGCGACGGGCGCGCCGCACGCACGCCCTGAGCCCCGGATGAGGGGTGTAAGGATCCTTCTTACCTGACAGGGGGTGTCGGGCACGAGCCCGCCCGTGATCGATCACGCCTCGGTGACATGACTCATAGCCGAATATCTGGACAAGTCAACAAGTCAGTCGCACAAAACCAGGGAAGTCCGCCCGAATGGTGAGACATGGGGCGGCGGGCAGGAGATTTTTCGGCCCGCGGGCGGAAGTCCCGCAGATGATGCAGGGCCCATGCACCGTGAAACCGCCGGGCGTTGGCACTCTTCGGTCACCTGTTATCCGATTTTGACATGGCTGACCTCCTGATCCGGCCAGTCCGAATGGCAAGATGCCTCATCACACGAGGTCGCGACACCCGAAGGCGTGTGCCAAGGCGACCAGCACGGCAACTCCCACACCCGGCCGGAGGAACCAACCATGACCGCAAGCACCACCCAGCGCACGACCGCGAAGTCCGCGAAGTCCCGGATGGCAGCGGTCGGCGCGATCGCGGTCGCCGGCACTCTGCTGCTGACCGGCTGCGGTGACCAGACCAAGTCGGCCGACGGCGGCAAGACCGGCTCGAAGTCCGCCCCGCTCGCGGACAAGCTCCCCAAGGAGATCCGCGACAAGGGCACGATCCGGGTCGGTTCGGACATCGCCTACGCGCCGGTCGAGTTCAAGGACAAGTCCGGCAAGGCGATCGGCATCGACCCCGACCTCGCCAAGGCGATGGGCAAGCAGCTCGGCGTGACCTTCGAGTTCCAGAACGGCACGTTCGACACCCTGATCACGGGCCTGAAGTCGAACCGCTACGACCTCGCCATGTCGGCCATGACCGACACCAAGGACCGGCAGAACGGCATCGACTCCGACACCGGCAAGAAGGTCGGCTCGGGCGTCGACTTCGTCGACTACTTCAACGCCGGCGTCTCGATCTACACGCCGAAGGGCAAGACCCAGGGCATCAAGACCTGGGACGACCTGTGCGGCAAGAAGATCGTCGTGCAGCGCGGCACGGTCTCCCACGACCTCGCCAAGGCGCAGGCCAAGAAGTGCCCCGCGGGCAAGAAGATGGGCATCCAGGCCTTCGACGACGACCAGCAGGCCCAGACCCGGCTGCGCTCCGGCGGCGCCGACGCCGGCTCCTCCGACTTCCCGGTCGCCGCGTACGCGGTGAAGACCTCGGGCGGCGGCAAGGACTTCCAGATCGTCGGCGACCAGGTCGAGGCCGCCCCGTACGGCATCGCGGTCTCCAAGGACCAGAAGCAGCTGCGCGACGCGATCAAGGCCGCGCTCGACGCGATCATCAAGAACGGCGAGTACGACAAGGTCATCGCGAAGTGGGGCGTGGAGGCGGGCGCCGTGAAGTCGGCGAGCCTCAACGGCGGCAAGTGACCGCGCACTCACCGTCATTGACCGCGCGGCTCACGTCATGGACGTCCGCGACGTCGTGAAAGGCAACATCCGTGTCTGTTGACATCGACAAGTCGGGCGGCGGCCCCGAGGACACCCCGCCGTCCGCAGCCCCACCGGCAGCCGTCAAGGCGATCCCGGTGCGGCACTACGGGCGGTATCTCTCGGCGCTGATCGCCGTCGCCGTCCTGGCCCTGATCGTCTACGCGTTCGCCCAGGGCAAGATCAACTGGGGCGCCATCCCCGACTACTTCTTCGACGACCGGATCGTCAGCGGCGCCGGGAAGACGCTGCTCCTGACGGTCCTGTCGATGGTGATCGGCATCGTCGGCGGCATTCTGCTCGCCGTCATGCGCCTGTCGAAGAACCCCGTGACCAGTTCCATCGCCTGGTTCTACATCTGGTTCTTCCGCGGCACCCCGGTCCTGGTCCAGCTGTTCGTCTGGTTCAACCTGGGCCTGGTCTTCGAGTACATCAACCTCGGGCCGATCTACAAGGACTACTGGTCGTCCTTCATGACGCCGTTCCTGACGGCGCTGCTCGGCTTCGGTCTCAACGAGGCCGCGTACATGGCGGAGATCTGCCGCGCCGGCCTGCAGTCGGTCGACGAGGGCCAGACCGAGGCCTCGCACGCCCTCGGCATGAGCCACGCGAAGACGCTGCGCCGGGTGATCATCCCGCAGGCGATGCGCGTGATCGTGCCGCCCACGGGCAACGAGGTCATCAACATGCTGAAGACGACCTCCCTGGTGTCCGCCGTGCAGTTCCCGGACCTGTTCCGGGCCGCGCAGGACATCGGCCAGCAGTCCGGCTCGCCGGTCGAGATGTACTTCCTGGCCGCCGCCTGGTACCTGGTCATGACCTCGATCCTCAGCGTCGGCCAGTTCTACATCGAGCGGCACTACGCCCGCGGCACCAGCCGTCAACTGGCGGCCACGCCCTGGCAGAAGGTGCGCGGAACCCTGTTCTCCCTGGGTCGTCCGAACGGAGGCGCGGCATGACCGATCAGCACGCCATGGTCAAGGCCGAGCAGGTCCACAAGTCCTTCGGCCACGTAGAGGTCCTCAAGGGCATCGACCTGGAGGTCAAGCAGGGCGAGGTGTTCTGCCTCATCGGCCCGTCCGGCTCCGGCAAGTCGACGTTCCTGCGCTGCATCAACCACCTGGAGAAGGTCAACGCGGGACGGCTGTACGTCGACGGGAACCTGGTCGGCTACCGGCAGCAGGGCGACAAGCTGTACGAGCTGCGGGACCGGGAGGTCGCGCTTCAGCGCCGTGACATCGGCATGGTCTTCCAGCGCTTCAACCTGTTCCCGCACATGACGGCGCTCGAGAACGTCATGGAGGCGCCGGTCCAGGTCAAGAGGCAGTCGAAGTCCGACGCCCGCACGCGGGCCCAGGAACTGCTCGACCGCGTCGGCCTCGCCGACAAGGCCGCGAACTACCCCTCGCAGCTCTCCGGCGGCCAGCAGCAGCGCGTCGCGATCGCCCGCGCGCTGGCGATGGACCCGAAGCTGATGCTCTTCGACGAGCCCACGTCGGCGCTCGACCCGGAGCTGGTCGGCGACGTCCTCGACGTCATGCGCGACCTCGCCGAGTCCGGCATGACGATGGTCGTCGTCACCCACGAGATGGGCTTCGCCCGCGAGGTCGGCGACAGCCTGGTCTTCATGGACGACGGCGTGGTGGTGGAGTCCGGCGACCCGCGCGAGGTCCTCACCAACCCCCAACAGGAACGCACCCAGTCCTTCCTGTC
This sequence comes from Streptomyces sp. EDA2-14, assembly GCF_054963755.1. Lineage (NCBI taxonomy): Bacteria > Bacillati > Actinomycetota > Actinomycetes > Kitasatosporales > Streptomycetaceae > Streptomyces > Streptomyces sp. EDA2-14. The sequence goes on along the minus strand of NZ_JBUEGE010000015.1, from coordinate 61,463 downwards.
GAAGGTGCTGTAGGCATTTCAAGCCCCTGCGGCGATTGAGCAGCGGGGTCCGGGGCAGAGCCCCGAGACCGCGCCGCCGTCGCCGCGGGGGCTTACTTCACGGCAAGCACCATCGCATCGGACGGCGAACACCACACCGCCCGCGCCTCCCCGAACCCGCCCCCGCGCAGCGCCTCCGCATGCCATGCGACAGACGGCGTATCCCCGTCCGCATGCTCTCCGTAGATCTCGAACCGCTCGGCCGTGGGCCCCGCCAGCACCGGATCCGCGGCGGCCAGCGCCCACCACGCGGCCCAGTCCACCGCCCCGCCGGCCTTGGCGGAGTCCATCCGCGCATGCCGCAGCGCCCGGTCCGCGGCGTTGATCCGCGGCGTCGTCTGGTCGATCATGTGGTCCGCGTTCATGAAGACGCCGCCGTCGCGGACGAGCCCGGCGACCTGTCCGTAGAGCGTCGCGAGGGGTTCGGAGTGCAGCCAGTGCAGTGCGGTGGCCGTGAGCACGGCATCGTACGAGTCGTGCGGCAGCGCCTCCGTCCACCGCGGGTCCTTCAGGTCGGCGGTCACGAACTCGGCCCGCCGGTCCCCCTCGAACGTGCCGCGCGCGATGGCGAGCAGCGCCGGATCGAGGTCGACGCCCACGCTCGTGGCGTCCGGGAACCGGCTCAGCAGCCGGTCGGTGATGCTGCCGGTGCCGCAGGCGAGGTCGAGCACGCGGGGCGCGGGCCCGACGAATGCCTCGACCATGTCGAGCATGACGCGGAACCGCTCCTCGCGGTCCGGCATGTACCACTCCTGCTGCCGGTCCCAGCTCTCCTGCCAGGCCCGCCAGTCGGTGGTACGAGTGGTGGCAGCGGTCTCGGACATGAACCCTCCCGTAATACCCTTAAGGCGCGAGTGAGTATTACCCTCGCTCGACACGACGATAGAGCGCACCGGTAAGGACTACAAGTGGAACTGGCCTATTACTCGGACTACGCCGTGCGCCTCGTCAACACCGAGGAGCCGGAGCGCGGCAAGGACTCACTGACGTCGGTGGAGGCGGTACGCGCACTGTTCGGCGCCAACCAGGAGGCGGCCCGCCGCGCCACCGAAGCCGACCTGACCCGCTTCAGGGGCGTACGAGGACGGCTGCGCGCGGTGTTCGAGGCGGCCGACGGAGGCGACGAGGAGCTGGCGGTGAATCTGCTGAACTCACTGCTCCTGGAGTTCCCGGTGAGCCCGCAGATCTCCGGGCACAACCACCGAGACGACGACGGCCGCCCGCTGTGGCACCTGCACCTGTCCGACCACCCGTCGAACGCGACGGCCGGTTACGCCGCCATCGCCGCGATGGGCCTCGCCTTCCACCTCACCGAGTACGGCGTCGACCGCCTCGGCGTGTGCGAGGCGACCCCCTGCCGCAACGCCTACCTGGACACGTCCACCAACCGCTCCCGCCGCTACTGCTCGGACCGCTGCGCGACGCGCGCGAACGTCGCCGCCTACCGCGCCCGCAAGCGCTTGGAGGCCGACCGGTCCGAGAGCACGGGTCGTACCGCGGAGAAGAGCCAGGACAGCACCGCCGTCACCGAGCGCTGACCCTCGCCCTCGACCCACGGCTTGCGGCGCCGCAGCCGCCCGCGCACCTTCGCGAGCACCAGCTCGTCCGGCACCACCCCGTACACCGGGCTGTCACCACCGGCGCCCGGATTGTCGCCGAGCACCCACCAGCCGCCCTCGCGCCGCTCGGCGATCCGCTTCACCACCAGCAGGTCCTGCTGAAAAGGGTGCCGCAGGACGATCACGTCACCGGCCCGCACCCGCGCGCCGTGCTGCACCAGCATCCAGTCACCGGGGTACAGCGTCGGGACCATCGAAGGACCCTCCACCTCAATGATCTGAAACGGCACCTTCGCCTCGCGCATCTCCTCGATCGCCTCGGGCATCAGAAAACCTCCCCGGTTCCAACCGCTGCTCCCGCCGGCCCGCGGGCCCGGTGCCCTTACGGTTCCATCCTCCACCAGTCCGAGTCTTGCCCCGGACTTTTGTCCTAAGCCGCCGGGGGCACCCGAGAAAACCCGTTCCCCACGGAGTAATGTCGCACCCGAGAAGACGATCACGAGGAAGGAACAGCTCCATGCTTTCCCGCCTGTTCGCCCCCAAGGTGAAGGCCAGCGCTCACTGCGACCTCCCCTGCGGCGTGTACGACCCGGCCCAGGCCCGCATCGAGGCCGAGTCGGTCAAGGCCGTCCAGGAGAAGATGGCCGGCAACGACGACCCGCAGTTCCAGACGCGTGCCATCGGCATCAAGGAGCAGCGCGCCGAGCTCGCCAAGCACCACGTGTCGGTGCTCTGGAGCGACTACTTCAAGCCCCCGCACTTCGAGAAGTACCCGGAGCTGCACCAGCTGGTCAACGACACCCTGAAGGCCCTCTCGGCCGCCAAGGGCTCGTCGGACCCGGCCACGGGCCAGAAGGCGCTGGACTACATCGCCCAGATCGACAAGATCTTCTGGGAGACCAAGAAGGCCTGACCCAAGGCACTGTTCACAACTGCGACCGGCGGGCGGTGCACCTCCGCGGGTCGGTGAACTTCTGAAGGGGCCCGGCCGGGCGGCGCTGCCGTTCGGCCGGGCCCCTTCTGCACCACCCCACCGGCACCATCAGGAGTCCCGCCGTGTCCCCGCGCCCCCGCGTCCTCTACGTCACCGATCTCGCGTATCCCGCCAAGGGGCGCCGCTACTGCGACGAGGACATCCACCTCACGTCCCGGCTGCGCTCGGCGTTCGACCTCGCCCTGTGCCATCCGCTGGACGCGGCCGCGCTCATGGACGGCTTCGACGCCGTCGTGGTCCGCAACAGCGGCCCGGTGCTCGGCTACCAGGAGGCGTACGAGGCGTTCCGTACGCAGGCCCTGGAGCGCGGCACGAACGTCTACAACCCGCTGACCGGGCGCGCCGACATGGCCGGCAAGCAGTACCTCCTGGATCTGACCACGGCCGGGTTCCCCGTCATCCCGACGGTCGACCGGGCGGCCGATCTGGACCGGCTGCCGCGGGCCGACGCGTACATCGCGAAGCCGAAGCTGGGCGCGGACTCGATCGGACTGCGCACCGTGCCCGCCGCCGAGCTCGCGGGGCTGCCGTTCGGGGACGGCCTGCTGGTGCAGCCGCGCATCGACTTCCAGTACGAGGTCTCGTTCTACTTCGTCGACGACCAGCTCCTGTACGCCCTGTACGCGCCCGATCCGGCGCGCCGCTGGGAACTGCGCCCGTACGAACCGACGGCCGCGGACCGCGACTTCGCCCGCTCCTTCGTCGAGTGGAACACGCTTCCGCACGGCATCCAGCGCGTCGACGCCTGCCGCGCCCCGGACGGCGAGCTGCTCCTCGTGGAGCTGGAGGACCTCAACCCCTACCTCTCGCTCGACCTGGTCGACGAGGCCACGCGGGATGCCTTCGTGACGGCGATGGAGGCCTCGGTACGGGCTAGCGTCTGAGACGGACACGCCCACGGAAGGCACCACCCCACCAGGGAGTTCACTCATGAGCAGCACCGACCCGTCCGCCGCCCGCCCCGTCGTCGCCGTGCTCGGCACCGGGACGATCGGCGCGCCGATGGCCCGCAACCTGGCCCGCGCCGGGTTCACCGTGCGGGCCTGGAACCGGACCCGCGCGAATGCCGAACCGCTGGCCGCCGACGGCGTGACGGTCACGGACAGCGCGTCCGAGGCGGTCCGGGACGCCGATGTCGTGGTGACCGTGCTGCCCGACGGGCCGCGCACCCTGGACGTCGTCCAGCAGGCCACGCCGAAGCCCGGCACCGTATGGGTGCAGTCCGGCACCGTCGGCGAAGGCATCGACGAGCTCGCCGCGTACGCGGCCCGCGCCGGACTCCTCCTGGTCGACGCGCCCGTCCTGGGCACCCGGCAGCCGGCCGAGCAGGGCGCACTGGTCGTGCTCGCGGCCGGCCCCGAGGCCGCGCGCGGGACCGTCCAGCCGCTCTTCGACGCCGTCGGCTCCCGTACGCAGTGGATCGGCGACGGCACGCCGGGCCCGGCCAGCCGTCTCAAGCTCGCCCTCAATTCCTGGGTCATCGCGCTGACCACGGGCGTCGGCGAGGCCCTCGCGCTGGCCCGCGGACTCGGTGTGGACGCGAGCGACCTGGTGGACGCCATCACCGGCGGCCCGCTGGACAACGCCTACTTCCAGAACAAGTCCGCGGCCATCCGCAACGGCGACCTCACCCCCAGCTTCTCCGTGGACAACGCGGCGAAGGACGCGGGCCTGGTACTCGCCGCGGCCGAACGCGCGGGCATCCGCGTGGACGCGGTGGCCGCCGCCCACGACCGCTTCCGGCGCGCCTCCGAGCAGGGGCACGGGGACGAGGACATGGCAGCGACCTACTTCGCGAGCTTCCCGGACGGGAAGACCGGCTGACCAGCGGCCCGTTAGGGCAGGCGACGAGTGGGCACACAGCCCACAATGGGGATATTCCTCGCACTCGCCTCCGCGGTCGCGTACGGCATCGCGGACTACGCCGGTGGGCTCCTGTCCCGTCGCTCCCATTTCGCGGCGATCGCCCTGTGGACCCAGCTCGGCGGCCTGCTCGCGGCCGTGGCGCTCGCCGTGCTCGCGCCCGCGCCGGACGTCACGCCCGGCGCCCTGGGCTGGGGCGCGGTGTCCGGCGCGGGCAGTGGACTGGCGATGCTGTTCCTGTACCGGGGGCTGAGCCGGGGCCCGATGAGCGTCGTGGTGCCGGTGAGCGCGGTCACCGGAGTGGCGCTGTCGGTCCTGGTGGGCGTCTGGTTCCTCGGCGACCGCCCGGGACCGCTTGCCTGGACCGGGATCGCGATGACCCTGCCCGCCCTGTGGCTGGTGTCGCGGACGGCGGGCGCGGCCACCACGGACGGGGCGGCGCCGCGCAGAGGCCCCGGCACCTCGGACGCGCTCGCCGCCAGTGCCGCCGTCGCCGTGCAGTACCTGTGCCTGGCGCAGGCCGCCACGGGCAGCGGCCTGTGGCCGGTCGCGGCGGGCCGGGCCGCCGCGCTGGTCTGCCTGGCCCCACTCGCGCCGCGCATCCCGCTGCGGATGCCGGCGGGCCGGGCCGTCGGCTCGCTCCTGATCGGGGGCTGCGCGGCCCTCGGCCTGGCCTGCTATCTCCTCGCCACCCGCAGCCAGCTCATCGCGGTGGCCGTGGTGCTGGCCTCCCTGTACCCGGCGATCCCCGTCCTCCTCGGCCTGGCCGCCCTGCACGAACGCGTCACGCGCACCCAGGTCGTGGGCCTGGTGGGCGCGGCCGCGGCGACGGTGCTGCTGGCCCTGGCCTGAGGCCTCCCGGCGCGCTCAACCGGTCTCCGGCTCCCGCCACATGGGCCACATCGACGGTCCGCCCGGCAGGTCGATCGCCGTTCCGGTGAAGACGAACCCGAGGCGCTCGTACAGCTCGCGGCTGCGGGTGCTGCTGGCCTCCAGGTAGGCGGGCAGGCCCTCGCGGTCGCAGCGGTCGAGCACCGGCGCCATCAGCGCGGTGCCGAGACCCTGGCCCTGCCGCTCGGGCACGACGCCGATCATCCACAGATAGACGTGCGCCCGGCCCACGGGATGCGTCTGCTCCGTCCACCGGGCTATCTGCTCCACCCGTACGTTGTCGGGGTCGACGGCCGCCCGCACCTGCGCGGGCACGTCCTCCTCGCCCTCGTCCACCGGCTCGGCCGGCATGTCCACCCACAGCGCGACAGCCGATTCGTCCTCGGTGAGATCCACGTAGCCGTCCGCGAGCGTCGCGTCCGCGAACACCCCCATCAGTCCGGAGTGCCGCTTGCGGCGTCGCTCCGCATCGGGAAACACCCAGCCGCTGACCGGGTCGTCCATGAACACCTCGTCGAGCAGCCGCACGACGAGCTCCCGGTCGGCCTCCCCCGCCCGCCTGATACGCACACCCATTCCGCTTCGCCCCTCGCCCAACCAGCTTGTTCTGCACGGCCGTTGGCACTCTAGGCGATCACTCCGTGTACGGGCAGGGCGCCGTGGGGGCAGGGGGGCGCCGCGGGCGATGGCGGCGCCCCCCCCTGCCCGGCGGGCGTCAGTACCCGCGCCGCGTGACGAACTCCGCCAGCGACAGCAGGCCGCCCGCCGCCTCCGGCACCGGGACCGCCTGCGACAGCAGGTCCACCGCGCGGGACATGTGGTCCGCGGCCTGCGTCTGCGCCCAGTCCCGGCCACCGGCCCGCTCCACGGCCAGCGCGATCCTCTCCAGTTCCGCCACTCCCTCCTTGCCCGGCCCCGGCGGCCCGTACAGCGCCGCCAGCTCGTCCGCCGCCGGACCGCCGGAGGCGAGCGCGGCGACCACGGGCAGGGATTTCTTGCGTACGGCCAGGTCCGCGCAGGCCGGCTTGCCGGTGCGGGCCGGGTCGCCCCAGATCCCGATCACGTCGTCGATCAGCTGGAACGCCAGTCCGGCGCAGCGCCCGAACGCGTCGAGCGCCTCGACCTCCTCGGCTCCGGCCCCCGCGTACAGGCCGCCCACCGCGCAGGCGCAGCCGAGCAGCGCCCCGGTCTTGGCCTCCGCCATGGCCAGCGTCTCGGCCAGGCCCACCTCCGCCGGGCCCCGCCCCTCCAGGGCGACATCGACGGCCTGGCCCTCGCACAGCTCCACCACGCAGGCCGCGAGCCGGATGGCCGCGGCCGAGGCCGCCGGGTGGTCGTCCTCGGCGAACATGCGCTGCGCCTGGGCCTGTATCGCGTCGCCCGTGAGGATCGCGCCGGCCTCCCCGAACACCGTCCACGCGGTGGGCCGGTGTCTGCGGGTGGCGTCCCGGTCCATCACGTCGTCGTGCAGCAGCGTGAAGTTGTGGGTCAGCTCCACGGCGGCCGCCGCCCGCACCGCCCGCTCCGGCCGCCCGCCCAGGGCCCGCGCCGCCGCGAGCACGAGGGCGGGCCGCACGGCCTTGCCCGCGTTGCCCGCGGCCGGTGTGCCGTCGGCGTGCTCCCAACCGAAGTGGTAGAGGGCGACGCGCCGCATGGATCCGGGCAGGGCCTCGACGGCCCGCCGCAGCTCCGGGTCGACCGCGGCCCTGGCCTGCGCCAGGATCGCCGACGCCTCCTGCGTGTCGTGCCCCTCCGCCGCGGCCGACCCGGTCGGCTCTGCTGCCACTCGCGCCTGCTCTCTCACGGCCGGCTGTGTCATGGACTCACCCCTGAAAGGGTGCGGACGGTGGCGGTTCCGCTGCGGGTGGGCGCGTACCCCCTGGGTGTACCCGCCCGGCTGGGCGGGGACACGGCGGACCGGGCGCGGCCCGTCACCGCCACCGCCCCACCTCTACGTTTTCGAGCACTCCCAGCGCATCGGGCACCAGGACCGCGGCGGAGTAGTACGTGGACACCAGGTACGAGATGATCGCCTGCTCGCTGATGCCCATGAACCGCACGGACAGGCTCGGCTCGATCTCGTCCGGGATGCCGGACTGCCGCAGCCCGATGACGCCCTGGTCCTCCTCTCCCGTACGCATGCAGATGATGGAGGTGGTCCGGGCGTCCGAGACCGGGATCTTGTCGCACGGGTAGATCGGCACTCCGCGCCAGGTCGGGATGCGGCTCCCGCCGACGTCGATGCTCTCGGGGACGAGTCCCCGCTTGTTGCACTCGCGGCCGAACGCGGCGATCGCCTTCGGGTGCGCGAGGAACAGCTTGGAGCCGCGCCGCCTGCTGAGCAGTTCGTCCATGTCGTCGGGGCTCGGCGCACCGTCGTGCGGCTGGAGGCGCTGCTCGTACTCGCAGTTGCTGAGCAGTCCGAACTCCCGGTTGTTGATCAGTTCGTGCTCCTGGCGCTCCTTCAATGCCTCGACGGTGAGCCTGAGTTGGTGCTCCGTCTGGTTCATGGGCTGGTTGTAGAGGTCGGCCACGCGCGAGTGGATGCGCAGCACCGTCTGGGCGACGCTCAGTTCGTACTCGCGCGGCTCGGCCTCGTAGTCCACGAACGTGCCGGGCAGGACCGCTTCCCCGACGTGACCGGCCGAGAGGTCGATCTCCTTCTCGCCGTACGTGTTGGACCGCTGCGCGGGCAGTGAGCGCAGCCCCTGGAGGTGGTCGCGCAGTGAATCGGCGCGCTCGGCGATCTGCTCGAAGTCGCTGCGCGGGAGCGTGAGCACGGTGCAGGCGGTGGCCGCCCGCGCCGTGTACTCCCAGATGCCCTCCGGGTCGAGCAGCGCCTGCTCGCCGAAGTACGAGCCGTCGGCGAGCACGCCGAGCACCGCGTCGTCCCCGTACGGGCCGGTGCCGACCTTCTCGACGCGGCCGTGCGCGAGCAGGAACACCTCGTCGGTCCGGCTGCCGAACGAGGCGAGCAGCTCACCGGCCGCGAACTCCCGCTGGGTGCAGCGCCGGGCCAGCTCCCCCAGTACGTCCTCGTCCTCGTATCCCCGCAGAGCGGGAAGCTCCCCCAGCTCGGCGGGGATGACCCGTACGTCGTCGCCCGTCTTCACGAACGTGACGCGACCGTCGCCGACCGTGTAGCTCAGCCGCCGGTTGACCCGGTACGTGCCGCCCCGCACATCCACCCAGGGCAGTGTCCGCAGCAGCCAGCGGGAGCTGATCTCCTGCATCTGCGGTGCGGATTTGGTCGTCGTGGCCAGGTTCCGCGCCGCGGACGTACCCAGACTCTTCTGCGGTCCGGGGGCCTGCTCGCGGACCTCTTCGCCTACCGACATGTGCAATGCCCTCCCGATCATGAACTGACCTGCGAGGACAAGCCTTCAGCACGGAGCGCGAGCGCACCATTACACAAATGAGGGGGAATGGATGACGGGCGGTCCGGGCATGGGGTGGCCACTTTTCCGCACCCGTCCGGCCCACCGGCCGCCACCACCCGGAACTCCAAGATCCCGGCGCCCGTTGGTCAGGAAACGGTAAAGACGAGAACAGGCGAGAAGGGTGATCACCATGGCGGGTTTCCTCGACCGGGCCAAGGAGCAGGCGCAGCGCGGTCTGACGCAGGGCAAGCAGAAGATGGACGAGATGCAGGCGCAGCGGGCGGGCGGAGACCTGCTGAAGCAACTGGGCGCGGCGTACTACGCGGAGCGCAAGGGCAGCGGCAGCCCGCAGGCGACCCAGCAGGCACTGCAGGCCCTCGAGTCGCACATCGCGGTGAACGGGGACGGCTTCCTGCGCAGCTGAGCGACCCGGCCGCCGGCGTCGCGGACGTTGTGCACGTTATGCGAACAGTAGGTCGCTGAACGGCAGTTCCGGGTAAAAGCGAACCGTACGAGACGGTACGCAGTCGGCGGCCGTCGCTCCCCCGAAGGAGGCGGCCGTGGCCCCACCCATGTCCGCAAGCAGCTTCATCAAGGCCCTCAAGGACGAGGGGCTGACGGTCGTCGAGGTCGGCGACTGGCGGACCCACAACCGCAATCACATCGGTGAGTGGGGCCCGTTGAACGGGGTGATGATCCACCACACCGCCACCTCGGGCAGCGCCGGCACGGTGCGCGTCTGCCGCGACGGCCATGCGAACCTGCCGGGGCCGCTGTGCCACGGGGTCATCACGAAGGACGGCCACGTCCACCTGGTCGGCTACGGCCGGGCGAACCACGCGGGGCTCGGCGACGACGACGTGCTGCGCGCGGTGATCGCGGAGAAGCGCCTGCCGCACGACAACGAGGCGAACACGGACGGCAACAGCCGCTTCTACGGCTTCGAGTGCGAGAACCTCGGCGACGGCGACGACCCCTGGCCCGCCGCCCAGCTGGAGGCCATCGAGAGAGCCGCCGCGGCGATCTGCCGCCACCACGGCTGGACCGAGCGCTCGGTCATCGGCCACCTCGAGTGGCAGCCGGGGAAGGTGGATCCCAAGGGTTTCACGATGGCGTCGATGCGCAAGCGCATCGGAGACCGCCTCAAGTAGCCGCACGCCACCGCGCGGGCGGGAACTCGGCCAGGTGTCCGACAATGGCCGGGTGTCCCGCCCCACCGCCTCCGGCCTGCGCCCCCGCCTCCCGTCTCCCGTCGCGGAGGCCGACGACGAGCGCTTCGCACGCCACGGCGTGCGGCTGCTGCTGAAGCGGGACGACCTGATCCACCCGGACCTGATCGGCAACAAATGGCGCAAACTCGCGCCGAACATCGACGCGGCGGCGACGCGGGGCCGCGCGATCGTCACCTTCGGGGGCGCCTACTCGAACCATCTGCGGGCCACGGCCGCGGCGGGCCGCCTCCTGGACCTGCCCACCATCGGCGTCGTCCGGGGGCAGGAACTCGCCGGCCGTCCGCTCAATCCGTCCCTGTCCCGCTGCGCGGCCGACGGGATGCGCCTGCACTTCGTCGACCGGTCGGCGTACCGGCGCAAGACCGAGCCGGAGGTGCTGGCCCGGCTGCTCGACGCCGCGGGCGCCGGGGACGCGTACGTGGTGCCCGAGGGCGGCAGCAACTCCCTGGCCGTGCGGGGCTGCACGGAGCTGGGCCGGGAGCTGCGCGATCGCGCCGACGTCGTCGCGCTGGCCTGCGGCACGGGCGGCACCCTCGCGGGGCTCGCGGCGGGCCTCGCTCCCGGACAGCGCGCCCTGGGGGTCGCCGTCCTCAAGGGCGGGTTCCTCGGGGACGACGTCCGCGCCTTGCAGGAGACCGCATTCGGCGGCCCGCGGGGCGACTGGCGCGTGGAGGACCGGTTCCATTTCGGCGGCTACGCGCGCGTGCCCGGGGAACTCGCGGCGTTCGCAGAGGACTTCGAGAACCGCCACGGCGTACCCGTCGAGCACCTCTACGTCGCCAAAATGCTGTACGCGCTCGTCGCCCTCACCCGGGAAGGCGCGTTCCCGCGCGGCACCACCCTCGCGGCGGTGATCACGGGCGCCCCCTTCGAGGGCGCTCAGTCGTCGACCTCGCGGTAGGCGGCGGCCTCCTCCAGGTCGAGCTTGCGCAGCAGCGTCCGCAGCATCTCGTCGTCGATCCGCCGTTCGTCCCGCATCCGTACGAAGACCTCGCGCTCGGCGGCGATCGCCTCCCGCGCGAGCCGGCGGTACGTGTCGTCGGCGGACTCCCCGGTCACCGGGTTGGCCTGGCCGAGCCGCTCCCACACCGAGTTGCGCCGCCGCTCCAGAACGGTGCGCAGACGGTCCTGGAGGGGCGTGGGCAGGCAGTTGCGCCGGTCCCGCATCAACTCCTCCACCCGCTCCTCCGCGGCCACGGAGGCGGCGTTCTGCGCCTGGGCCTCGGCGAGCGTCTCCGCCTGCGTGTCCCGGCCCGGCAGCTTCAGGAGCTTGATGAGCGGCGGCAGCGTGAGCCCCTGGACGACGAGCGTTCCGATGACCGTCGTGAAGGTCAGGAAGAGCACCAGGTTGCGCGAGGGGAACGGCTCCCCGTCCTCCGTGACGAGCGGGATGGAGAACGCGATGGCCAGCGACACCACGCCCCGCATGCCGGCCCAGCTCACGATCAGCGGCCGCTTCCAGTCCGTGTCGCTCTCACGCGCGCGGATGCGCGGCGACATGCACCACGGCAGATACGTGGCCGGATACGACCACACGAAGCGGATCACGACCACGAAGACGAACACCCCGACCGCGTACCAGACGGCCTGCCACACGCTGTACTCGCCGAGCCCGTGCAGGACGAAGCGCAGCTGGAGACCGATGAGCGCGAAGACCGCGGACTCCAGGATGAACGCGACGACCTTCCACACCGCGGTCTCCTGGAGCCGCGTCTCGAAATCGACCTGCCAGGAGCGGTGCCCCAGGTAGAGCGCCACGGTGACGACGGCGAGCACTCCGGAGGCGCCCACCTGCTCCGCGACCGCGTACGCGAGGAACGGGATCAGCAGCGAGAGGGTGTTCTGCAGCAGCGCCTCCTTGAGGTGCGTGCGCAACCAGTGCAGCGGCACCATCAGCAGCAGCCCCACACCGACGCCGCCGACGGCCGCCATCAGGAACTCCCGGATCCCGCCCGCCCAGCTCGCGCCCTCGCCGACCGCCGCGGCGAGCGCAACCTTGTAGGCGGTGATGGCCGTCGCGTCGTTCACGAGGGACTCGCCTTGAAGGATCGTGGTGATCCGGGAGGGCAGCCCCACCCGCCGGGCGATCGCCGTGGCGGCCACCGCGTCCGGCGGCGCGACCACCGCTCCGAGGACGAGCGCGGCCGTCAGCGGCAGGTCGGGGATCAGCTCGTACGCCAGCCAGCCCACCGCGAGCGTGGCGAACAGGACGTAGCCCACCGAGAGCAGCGCGACGGGCCTGATGTTCGCCCGCAGGTCGAGGTACGAGCTCTCCAGGGCGGCGGTGTGCAGCAGCGGAGGCAGGATCAGCGGCAGCACGACATGCGGGTCGAGCACGTACTCCGGGACCCACGGCACGTAGGAGGCGATCAGACCGACCGCGACCAGGAAGAGTGGCGCGGGGACGGGCGTCCTGCGCGCCGCCCCCGCGACTGCCGCACTCGCGGCGACCAGACCCACCAGAGGCAATACGTCCATGACCCGCCTTCCACCGCCCTCTCCGCGCCACCCGACGTAACCTGGCCATCATGAACGAGTGCTCGCACGTCGCCGCGTTGCCGCACCCCGAGCCCGCACCTCTGAGCGAGACCTGCTTGGAGTGTCTGGCCGTCGGCAGTCACCCTGTGCAACTACGGCTGTGTCTGGCATGCGGCCACGTCGGGTGCTGCGACTCGTCGCCGTACAAGCACGCGACGGCTCACCATGCGGAGACCGGCCACCCGGTGATGCGCACCTTCGAGCCTGGTGAGAGCTGGCGTTGGTGCTTTGTCGACTCGGTTCTCGTCTGACGCGAAGGATCCCCCGCCCCGCCGGGGTTCGATCCACTGGCGCCCGGGTACGTCAAACCGGCGCCCGCTCTTTCCAATTGAGCCCGCACACCCTCTAGCCACTGTCCGTACCCGTAGGCTTACTATGAGTGACAGCAATGGGCCGGGGGTCCCCGGGACAGGAAAGTCGGGCGCGCGGTAGCGTCACCGCAGATATAAGTGGCGCATCACCCGGGGGACGACGCCTCCGGAGCCCGTAAGTGCTTGTACCACCTTGGAGGTGAGGGTGTCCCAGATCGCAGGCGACCCCGGTAATCAGGACTTCGTGGAAGTCCGACTCCCGGCTGCGGGTGCCTACCTGTCGGTGCTGCGTACGGCGACGGCCGGTCTCGCGGCGCGTTTGGACTTCACCCTCGACGAGATCGAGGACCTGCGCATCGCTGTCGACGAGGCCTGCGCGATCCTGCTCCAGCAGGCCGTCGCGGGATCCGTCCTCAGCTGCGTGTTCCGACTGGTCGACGACTCGCTGGAGGTGACGGTCTCCGCGCCGACGACCGACGGTCGGGCCCCGGAGCGCGACACCTTCGCGTGGACGGTGCTGTCGGCCCTCGCGGGCCAGGTCGACTCCACGGTGGCCGAGGACAGGACCGTCTCCATCAGCCTCTACAAGAAGCGCGGCGCGGGCCCCGGCCCGACGTGAGGAACGGGGACGGTCCGGTGCGGGACGACAAGCGCGGCACACGGGATCTCCCGGCCGACGGCACGGACGGGATGCAGCGGCCGACCACCGGCATCCCCGAGCAGCAGGCCCGGCCGCACCCGGTGGACACGGCGGACCCGGCGGCCGACGCGGCACAGCAGGCAGCGCCGACCACGGGGGCCGTGCATCGCGGGGGCCCCGGGGGATCGGACGCGCGACGGGCGGGATTGATGAGCGACCACGAGCGACACGGTGAGCAGCACGGCCGGCACGATCCGACGGACCGCAGTGGCGCGCGGGCGATGTTCATCGAGCTGCGCACGCTGCCGGACGGCAGTCCGGAGTACGCGGAGCTGCGCAATCAGCTCGTCCGCATGCACCTGCCGCTCGTCGAGCATCTGGCGCGCCGCTTCCGCAACCGCGGCGAGCCCCTCGACGACCTCACCCAAGTCGCGACGATCGGCCTGATCAAGTCGGTCGACCGTTTCGACCCCGAGCGCGGCGTGGAGTTCTCCACGTACGCGACGCCGACGGTCGTCGGTGAGATCAAGCGGCACTTCCGGGACAAGGGCTGGGCCGTGCGCGTGCCCCGCCGCCTCCAGGAACTGCGCCTGGCCCTGACGACGGCGACCGCGGAGCTGTCCCAGCTGCACGGCCGCTCCCCCACGGTCCACGAGCTGGCCGAGAAGCTGGCCATCTCCGAGGAGGAGGTCCTGGAGGGCCTGGAGTCGGCCAACGCGTACTCCACGCTGTCCCTGGACGTCCCGGACACGGACGACGAGTCCCCTGCGGTCGCGGACACGCTGGGCGCCGAGGACGAGGCGCTGGAGGGCGTCGAGTACCGCGAGTCGCTCAAGCCGCTCCTGGAGGACCTGCCCCCGCGCGAGAAGCGCATCCTGCTGCTGCGGTTCTTCGGGAACATGACGCAGTCGCAGATCGCCCAGGAGGTCGGCATCTCCCAGATGCACGTCTCCCGGCTGCTGGCCCGCACGCTGGCCCAGCTCCGGGACAGGCTCCTCGTCGAGGAGTGACCAGGCACGCACACGAAGAGGGCGCCCGATGCGGATCCGCATCGGGCGCCCTCTCGTTACGGGCTTGCGAGCTACTGCGAGGACCCCGGCGTACGGATGCCCAGCGCGCGCGTGGTCTCCCGGTTGACGAGCAGCACCAGGGCGGCGATCGACACGGCGGCGAGCGCGATACCGGCCCCGATGGCCATGCTGTCGGCCTGCAACAGCGTGTAGGCGACCGGCAGCGCCATGATCTGCGTGATGATCGCCGGTCCGCGGCTCCAGCGCCTGCGGCCGAGCAGTCCGCGCGCGGCGAACAGCGGCAGCAGCGCGAGCACGATGAGCGTGACACCGCCGGTGACGGCCTGCTCCGGATTGTCGGGGTGCCCGCCCAGGCCGGCGACCAGCATGTAGACACCGCCGACGACGAGCGCGATCCCTTCGAGCCCGGCGAGGGCCGCCGCGGCGGTCAGCCGGCCGGGACGCGGGCCGTCTTCTTCGGAGGCTTCGGGGGCGGGGTTCTGCTCTGAGGTCACCTTTGCAGAGTAGCCGCCGGTCGCCGCCGCTCCGAAGCCCGGACCCCGCCCGGGATCCGGGTGGACTCTTACCCGACCCCTACCTCGGTCTGGGCCCGATCAAGGGCGCTGGGTACGCTGCCCTGCATGCGTGCACTTCTCGTGGTCAATCCGGCAGCTACCACCACCAGCGCGCGCACGCGTGACGTGCTGATCCACGCCTTGGCGAGCGAGATGAAGCTCGAGGCCGTCACCACCGAGTACCGCGGCCATGCGCGCGACCTCGGCCGACAGGCCGCGGAGAGCAAGGACATCGAGCTGGTCGTCGCCCTCGGCGGCGACGGCACGGTCAACGAGGTCGTGAACGGCCTGCTGCACAACGGCCCCGACCTCGACCGCCTGCCCGGCCTCGCGGTCGTCCCCGGCGGCTCCACGAACGTCTTCGCGCGCGCCCTCGGCCTGCCGAACCACCCCGTGGAGGCCACAGGACAGCTCCTGGACGCCCTGCGCGAGGGCCGGCGGCGCACGGTGGGCCTCGGTCTCGCCACGGGCACTCCGGGCACCGAGGACGAAGGTGTGCCCTCTCGCTGGTTCACGTTCGCCTCGGGCCTCGGCTTCGACGCGGGCGTGGTCGGCCGGGTCGAGCAGCAGCGGGAGCGCGGCAAGCGTTCGACGCATGCCCTGTACGTGCGACAGGTGGTACGCCAGTTCCTCGGCGAGGCCGACCGCCGGCACGGCACGATCACGCTCGAACGGCCGGGCGAGGACCCGGTCACCGATCTCGTCGTGTCCATAGTCAGCAACACGTCGCCGTGGTCGTTCCTGGGCAACAGGCCGCTGTACCCGACGCCCCGGGCTTCCTTCGACACCGGCCTTGACGTGCTGGGACTCAAGAAACTGTCGACTCCGGCGGTGGCCCGCTACGGCACCCAGCTGCTCGCCTCGACACCCGAGCGCGGCCCGCACGGCAAGAACGCGGTCACGCTCCACGACCTGACGGACTTCACCTTGCATTCGAAGGCGCCGCTGCCCCTTCAGATGGACGGCGACCACCTGGGACTACGGACCAGCGTGACGTTCACAGGCGTACGCCGTGCACTGCGTGTGATTGTGTGAGTGGAAGGGACTAAAGTCCTTCATCTCGAACGTTTGGGCCAGCATCCACCCCATGGAAGTACGGCTGTGACCTAGCCGACACCGAGGAATCAAAAAAAACTTTCCAGAAGGGGTTGTATCCGCCGCCGAGGTTTGCGAATCTCTACATGGCGCTCAGGACGGCCCGAAACATCGGCCCCACAGAGAGCCCGAACCCCCTCCCCAAAGCAACGGACACCCGTCGCAGATGTGACGTTCGTCCGGTTCATTTGTTGAGGGATTCGTGAAAGCGTTCACATTCACAAGCAACCTGCACGTAATACCAAGGAGAGGTAGCAGCCATGGACTGGCGTCACAACGCCGTTTGCCGCGAGGAAGACCCCGAGCTCTTCTTCCCCATCGGCAACACTGGTCCCGCGCTGCTGCAGATCGAGGAAGCCAAGGCCGTCTGCCGCCGCTGCCCCGTCATGGAGCAGTGCCTGCAGTGGGCGCTCGAGTCCGGCCAGGACTCCGGCGTCTGGGGTGGCCTCAGCGAGGACGAGCGCCGCGCGATGAAGCGCCGCGCCGCTCGCAACCGGGCGCGTCAGGCCTCCGCCTGATCCCACACCCCGTACGAGCCTGAGCCCGGCGGCGCGTACATCGAGTACGCATCTCCCGCCCCCGAGCCGCAGCGCGCAGTACCCCCGATGCTCCCCCAGGCTCAGCCCGGGATCTGACCCGAGCAACGCGAGCAGTGAACCCCGGACCGTTTCGACGGTCCGGGGCTCACTGCTATTTGCTGCTGCTCACGGGGATGTCCAGGATGACCTGCGTACCGCGCTCCGGCGCGGGCACCATGTCGAACGTTCCGCTCAACTCGCCCTCCACCAGGGTGCGTACGATCTGCAGGCCCAGGTTCCCGGCACGCTTGGGGTCGAAGTTCTCGGGGAGGCCGACGCCGTCGTCCTGAACGGTGATCAGGAGTCGGGCCTCCTTGCTGGTGCCGCCGCGTACGGCCGAGACCTCGACCGTGCCGGTGTCGCCCTGCCGGAAGCCGTGCTCCAGCGCGTTCTGCAGCACCTCGGTGAGGACCATCGACAGCGGGGTCGCCACTTCGGCGTCCAGGATGCCGAAGTGCCCGGTGCGCCGGCCGACCACCTGACCCGGTGAGATCTCCGCCACCATGGCGAGGACCCGGTCGGCGATCTCGTCGAACTCCACGCGCTCGTCCAGGTTCTGGGAGAGCGTCTCGTGCACGATCGCGATGGAACCGACGCGGCGGACCGCCTCCTCCAGCGCCTCGCGTCCGCGGTCGGAACCGATGCGGCGGGCCTGGAGGCGGAGCAGGGCGGCGACCGTCTGAAGATTGTTCTTCACCCGGTGGTGGATCTCCCGGATGGTCGCGTCCTTGGTGATCAACTCGCGTTCGCGGCGACGCAGTTCGGTGACGTCGCGCAGCAGGACCAGCGAACCGATGCGCGCGCCCTTGGGCTTGAGCGGGATCGCGCGCAGCTGGATCGATCCCTCCTCGCCCTCGATCTCGAACTCCCGCGGTGCCCAACCGCTGGCGACCTTGGCGAGCGCCTCGTCGACCGGGCCGCGGGACGGGGCGAGTTCCGCCGTCGTCGTGCCGAGGTGGTGGCCGACCAGATCTGCCTGGAAGCCCAACCGGTGGTACGCGGACAGGGCGTTGGGCGAGGCGTACTGGACCACGCCGTCGGCGTCGAGCCGGATCAGTCCGTCGCCCGCGCGCGGGGAGGCGTCCATGTCGACCTGCTGGTCCGGGAACGGGAAGGTGCCGGCCGCGATCATCTGCGCGAGGTCGGAGGCCGACTGCAGATAGGTCAGCTCCAGGCGCGAGGGCGTCCGGACGGTCAGCAGGTTGGTGTTGCGCGCGATGACTCCGAGGACCCGGCCCTCCCTGCGTACGGGGATGGACTCGACCCGCACCGGGACCTCCTCGCGCCACTCGGGGTCGCCCTCGCGCACGATGCGGCCCTCGTCGAGCGCGACGTCCAGCATGGGGCGCCGGCCGCGCGGGACCAGGTGGCCGACCATGTCGTCCTGGTAGGACGTCGGTCCGGTGTTCGGCCGCATCTGGGCCACGGAGACGTACCGGGTGCCGTCGTGTGTGGGAACCCACAGGACGAGATCGGCGAAGGAGAGGTCGGAGAGCAACTGCCACTCCGAGACCAGCAGATGGAGCCACTCGAGGTCGGAGTCACCGAGGGCGGTGTGCTGGCGTACGAGATCGTTCATGGAGGGCACGAGCCGAGCTTAACCGGCGGGGCGCGGGGGCCCGAAAAGCTCCGGGGCCCGAAAAGACCGACGGGCCGCGGCGCCGGGGGTCGGGACCCTCAACCCTTCCCCAAGCACCGCAGCCCTTCAGGTGCACCGGCCTCCAGGTGTGCGGTCCCGGCTGCCGATCGAGGATCCGACGCGGTCAGGGCAGAGAGCGTCGGTTCCTCTGTCCGTCCTCCTGTGCGGGGAGGGCGGAAGCTTCAGTTACGCATTGTGGACTAGACCATTCTCCCATGTCTATGCGTCGGCAGAGGTTTGTTGTCGTCCGATTCTCCAACGGCCGCGTCCGCCCCCGCACCCACTTCAACGTCCATACCCCTGCACGAGTGCCGGATCGAACCGGTTCATTTGCCGGACGGGCGGGTGTCTTCGAGGTGCCGAGGCGCGGTGCAGCGCCGAGCATGGAGGCAAGGGAGGCAGGTAAGGCGCGCGGTGACAGCGGGCCGAGTGCGAGGGAGAGGAGCCGCCGGGATGCGGTCAAGGGCCTGACTGGCAGGGTCCCGCTTTGCTAGATTGGTCTAAACCACATGGCGCGGGGTGCCACCGCCGAGTGCACTCGTCCGCACCCGTCCGATCCAGTCGCACCCCCGCCCGACCTCGTCCCACCAGACCTCTCCAGATTCCTCCAGACCCCCTCTGACCAGAACGGCAGGCCCAGCGTGGAAGTTGTGATCGTTCCGGACGCCAAGGCAGGTGGCGAGCTGATCGCCGAGGCCATGGCCCAGCTGCTGCGGCGCAAGCCCGACGCGCTGCTCGGTGTGGCCACCGGCTCGACTCCGCTGCCCATCTACGAGGCGTTGGCGGCTCAGGTGCGCGACGGTGCGGTCGACGCGTCGAAGGCGCGGATCGCCCAGCTCGACGAGTACGTGGGGCTGCCGACCGGGCACCCCGAGTCGTACCGGGCGACGGTGCTGCGGGAGGTCGTCGAGCCGCTCGGGCTGGACGAGGCGGCGTTCATGGGGCCCGACGGCAGCACCGCCGACGTGCAGGCCGCGTGCGAGGCGTACGACCGGGCGCTGGCCGAGGCCGGGGGCGTGGATCTGCAGCTGCTGGGGATCGGGACGGACGGCCACATCGGGTTCAACGAGCCGTGCTCCTCGATCGCCTCGCGGACCCGGATCAAGACGCTGACCGAGCAGACCATCACGGACAACGCGCGGTTCTTCGACGGGGACCTGAGCCAGGTGCCGCGGCACGTGATCACGCAGGGCATCGGGACGATCCTGGAGGCGCGGCACCTGGTGCTGCTCGCCACCGGTGAGGGCAAGGCGGACGCGGTGGCCGCGACCGTCGAGGGCCCGGTCGCCTCCGTGGTGCCGGCCTCCGCGCTGCAGCTGCACCCGCACGCGACCGTGGTGGTCGACGAGGCGGCCGCGTCGAAGCTGAAGCTGGCGGACTACTTCCGGCACACGTACGCCAACAAGCCGGAGTGGCAGGGGCTGTAGGCCCACCAGGACCGCATGACGATGCCGGGCGCCCCGAGGGGTGCCCGGCATCGATCTGTTCCCGTCAAGCCCCTGCGGCGCTTGAGCGGCGGGGTCCGGGGCGGAGCCCCGCGACCTCGCCACGGGTGACCTCAAGCGCCGACGATGACCTCCGCCGCGGCGATCCCGCACACCCTCGCCGCCCCGTGCGTGGCGATGTGCAGCGCGCCCCGTGGTGGGGCCTGGGGGACGCCCATCTCCACGACCAGCGTGTCCGGGCGGGTGGCCAGGAGGTCGTCCAGGGCGCGGGACATCCACGGGTGACGGTGCTCGTCGCGGACCACCGCCACCACTCGCCGCTCCCCCGCGGCGGCCAGCGCGTCGGAGCCTGCGCCGGATCCGGTGTAGGAGCCGGTGGTGGTGCCGGGCAGCAGGCGTTCGAGTTCGGCGGCGACGCCCCACGGGGTCTCGTCGCCGACCGCGATGTTGGCCATCGGCGTGAAGGCCGCGACGTGCACGGGCCCGGTCGCCGCGGCGGCGTGCTCGCCACGGGTCACCGTGACCGCGCGGCGCGCCGCGTCGAGGCCCACCTCGGGATTGCCGGCCGTGAGCCCGGTGCGGCTCGAAGTCGTGGCCCACTTGGACAGCGACCGGACCCGCGCCGCCGCGTCCGCGAGGCGTTCCTCCGGGAGGTCGCCCGAGCGCACGGCGGCCACGAGGGCGTCGCGCAGTCGCAGCACCGTGTCGTCGTCGGCGAGCCCGCCGCCCACGCAGATCGCGTCGGCGCCCGCGGCGATGGCGAGGACGCTGCCGCGTTCGATGCCGTACGTGGCGGAGATGGCCTTCATCTCCATGCCGTCCGTGACGATCAGGCCCTCGTAGCCGAACTCCTCGCGCAGCAGGCCCGTGAGGATGCGCCGGGACAACGTTGCCGGGTGCGTGGGGTCGAGCGCCGGGACCAGGATGTGCGCGCTCATCACGGCCCGCGAGCCCGCCGCGATGGCCGCCCGGAACGGCGCGAGGTCACGGGCCGTCAACGTCTCCAGGTCCACGTCGATGCGCGGCACGTCGTGGTGCGAGTCGACCGCCGTGTCGCCGTGGCCGGGGAAGTGCTTCGTGCAGGCGGCGACGCCCGCGGACTGCAGTCCCTCGACGTACGCGGCGGTGTGCCGGGCGACCAGCTCGGTGTCCGCGCCGAAGGAGCGCACGCCGATCACCGGGTTGTCGGGGTTGGCGTTGACGTCCGCGGACGGCGCCCAGTTGAGGTTGACGCCGCACTCGGCGAGACGGCGGCCCAGCTCGTGCGCCACCGCCCGCGTCAGCTCGGCGTCGTCGACCGCGCCGAGCGCGTGGTTGCCGGGGAAGGAGGAGCCGGTGCGGACCTCGAGGCGGGTGACGTCGCCGCCCTCCTCGTCGATGGCGACCAGGACGTCGTCGCGCTCGGACCGCAGCTGGGCGGTGAGGGCGGCCAGTTGCTCTGGCTCCTGGATGTTGCGGCCGAACAGGCCGACCGAGGCGAGACCCTCCCCCAGCCGCCTGAGCAGCCACTCGGGCGCTGTCGTGCCGGTGAAGCCGGGCTGCAGGACGGTGAGGGCGTCGCGTTTCAGGGTGTCGGTACCGGGGGCGAATGTCGTCATCAGGTGGCGTTATCCCTTCACGGCGCCGGAGGTGAGACCTGTCGCCATCTTCTTCTGGATGAACATGAAGAAGACCACCACAGGCAGAGCGATCATCGTGGACGCGGCCATCAACGCGCCGTAATCGGTGCCTCGTTCCGTCGTGAACGTCATCAGCCACACGTTGAGTGTGTACTTCGAGTCCTCGTTCATCAGGATGTAGGCGAACAGGTACTCGTTCCACGCGTTGACGAGGGCGAAGATCGAGGAGGCGGCGAGGCCGGGGGCGAGCAGCGGGAAGATGACGCGGCGGAACGCGCCCATGCGCGTACAGCCGTCGACCATCGCCGACTCCTCCAGCTCCACGGGGATGTTGACCACGAAGCCGCGGATCATCACCGTGGCGAAGGGCAGCGTGGAGACGAGGTAGACGACGATGACGCCCCAGTACTCGTTGAGTCCGCCCATCGCGTTGAGCTGGGTGTAGATGGGGATGAGCATCGCGGTCGGCGGCAGCATCTGGACCAGGATCAGCGCCATGAGCAGCGCGCGCCGGCCGGTGAAGCGGAAGCGTCCGATGGCGAGGGCCGCGAGGGTCGCGATGATCATTCCGCCGACGACGGCGGTGATCGAGATGATGAGGCTGGACTGGATCGCGGTGCCGAAGTTCGGCTGCTTCACGGCGCGGGCGAAGTTGTCGAAGGTGATCGACGACGGCCACAGCGTCTGGTCGTAGGAGCGGATCTCGTGGTTGGGGCGCAGCGCCGAGATGATGAGCCAGTAGACCGGGAAGGCCATCACGACGGCGATGAGGAGCCCGAGGATGTTGAAGCCGAGCCCGGACTTCTTGCGGTCGGGGCGCAGTTCCCGCTCGACCGGGGCGTCGACCGGGGCGGTGGAGGCGCTCATTCGACCTCTCCTGTCTTCATGAGCTGGCGCAGGTAGTACACGGCCACGCCGGACAGCATCAGTACGGTGATCAGCGCGATGGCGGTGCCCTGGCTGAAGGACGTCGAGGTGAACGCCTTGGAGAAGGAGTAGAGACCGAGGGTCTCGTAGTCCGGTTCGGGCTTGTTGCCGCGCAGCAGCCAGATCTGCCCGAAGACGTTGAAGTCCCAGATCACCGAGAGCGTGGTGACCATGATGAAGACGGGCTTGATGACCGGCCAGGTGACGAAGCGGAACACGCCGAAGGCGGTGGCGCCGTCGAGCTGGGCGGCCTCCGTCAGCTCGCCGGGGACCTGGGTGAGGGCCGCGTACAGGGTGATCACGACGAACGGGATCGCGCCCCAGATGACGAGGGCGGCGATGATCGCGAAGCCCTGCAGTGGGTCGAGGAACCAGTTGTGGCCGAGGAAGTCGTCGCCGGCGACCTTGGCGATGAGCGTGTTGATCAGGCCGTAGTCGGAGTCGGCGAGCCAGCGGAAGATCGACGAGGCGACGAGCAGCGGCATCGACCAGGCGGCGATCAGGGCCGTGGTGAGCGTGAGCCGCACCCAGGTCGACAGGCGCATCATCAGCAGCGAGATGAGCAGGCCGACCACCATGGTGAGCACGACGCAGACGCCCATGAAGACCACCGTGCGGACGGTGACCTTCCAGAACTCCGCGTCGCCGAGGATGTTGGTGAACTGGTCGAGGCCGACCCACGGCGGGCTGTCACCCGTCCACAGTTCGCGCCGCCCCATGTCCTGGAAGGACATGATCACGGTCTTGACCAGCGGGTACGCGTAGACGGCGGCCAGCGCGACGATCGCCGGCAGGATCAGGAGGTAAGGGAGCGTCGCCCCCTTCTTCCGCGGGGGGCGGCCGGTACCGCGGGGGCCCTCGCCGAGGACCTCCCCTTCCGGCCTCTCCGCCGCGAGGAGCGGTGGCCCGGCGGCCTTGGTGTCGGCGGCAGTCACGTGGCTGACCTTTCTCGTTCTCGGCGAAAGGGAGAGAGGGTGATCGGCGGGGCCGGTCGGAGCCGGCACCCGTCGATCACCTCCGGAGCCCGGGGGCTCAGGACTCCTTGTTGATCAGCTCGTCGATCTTGGCGTCGGCCGCCTTGGTGGCCGTGGCGACGGACTTGCCCTTGAGGATGTCGAGAAGCATGTTCTTCAGGACCTCCTCCTTCTCGATCGCGGTCCAGCCCGGCGCGATCGGCGTGAACCAGGCGCTCTCCACCGCGTTGGCGGCGGCCTCGGTCTCCGCCTTCTCCTTCAGCGGCTGCAGCTGCTTGGTGTTGCTGGGCAGCACGTTCTTGGCGGTGAGGACCTCCTGGGACTTCTCGCTCGTGAACATGGAGATCCAGTCCTGGGCGAGGTCCGCGTTCTTCGACTTCTGCGTGACGGCGAGGTCGGAGCCGCCGACGAAGGACGGCAGGGTCTTGCCGTTCGGGCCCGGCATGGAGGCGACGGCGATCTTGTCCTTCAGCTTCGGGTTGCCGTTGGCCTTGCCGTCGACGACGGAGCCGGCCTCCCAGCCGTTGCCGTACAGGACGCCGGCCTTCTCGTTGGCCATCACGTTGGCGTGGTCCTGCTCGTCCTTGGTGATGTCGCCCTTGTTGTACTTCTTCACCAGGTCGATGAAGTGCTGGATACCCTCCTGCGACTTGGCGTCGGAGAGGCTGGCCTTCCACTTCTTGGTGCCCTCGTCGTACGTGGCGATGTCGCCGCCGTACGCGTGGACGTAGGACATGGCGGCGTACCAGTAGCGGCCCGGCAGGTACAGCGACGAGAAGCGCTTGTCCTTGGCGCCCTGCTTCGCCGTCTCCTTGTCCATCGCCTTGAGGAACGCGGACTCGTCGGTCGGCAGCTTGTCGGAGCCGGTGGCCGACTTCAGCAGGTCCTTGTTGTAGATGGCGACGCGCGCACTGGAGTAGTACGGGACGCAGTACATCTTGCCCTCGAAGGAACAGGTGTCCTTGAGGCCCTTGATCCAGGAATCGCTGTTGTCGTACTTCTTCGGGTCGATCTCGGCGAGCGCCCCGTTGAGGATGTACTGCATGGTCTCGGTGTTGCCGAGCTCGACGACGTCCGGGAACTTGTCGCCGCCCAGGGCGGTGTCGAGCTTCTTGGCCTTGTCCGCCCACTGCTGGTACGAGACCTTGACGTCGACCTTCGGGTACTTCTTCTTGAACTGCGCGTTGACGTCCTTGACCAGCTCGGGCCACGTGCTCTGCGCGTCGACCATCAGCCAGACCGTCACGTCGCCGGTGCGGTCCTTCGGGTCCTTGCCGGCGTTGCCTTCGCTGTCGCCCCCACAGGCCGCGACCGCGGACATCATGGCCGCGACACCTACAGCCGCTATGAGCTTGCGCTTCATGTCACCCTCCTCAGGGATGCCTGCAACCCCCCACCCACAGCGATGACATACGGCGAACACGCGTCTGCGTACGCGGATACGGCTGATGGGACTGGGACCTGGCCACTAATGGTGTAGACCAGTACCCGGAGCTTGGCCCAGACCAATAGAGGTGTCAAGGGTGGCCGAGAACTGTCTCCGCGTCCGTTATCGGAACGACACCCGCCGCCCATGGCAGGGGAGTTGGGCCACCCTCCGACATCCGCGCGCACCCGCCGCAGCCGTACACCCACCGGCGCCCGCTTTGGCCCGGTTGGGCCGGTTCTATTCTCAGCTTTGTTGCGAATTAATTGGTCTTGACCAGTGCCCGACGCGCTTGGCATGCTGACGGCCGCCGCAATTCATCACGTGATCTCGCGGCACGCCAGGGGTTTTTGCAACTGTAATTGATATTCCGTGAACTACCCACGAACAGGAAGTTTGCGTCAGACGTGCAAGGAAACCTGATCTCATCCGAACGTGAATTACCGGGCCGCACCGCCGACCTGTGGGCCCGCGTGGCCCTGCCGTCGGCGCCGCCCGCCCCCGCCTTCGCCCCCGTCGCCGCACCGGGCCTGCGCCGCGCCCTCTCCCTGCTCGAAGAAGCCGTGCTGACCAGCCGGGCCAACCGTGCCTGCGGCTCGTACGCGGCGCGCGCCGTGCCGTCGGCCGGGGCCGTGTACCCGTACGAGTTCGCCGTCGTCGCCAGGGAGAACGGCGAGCCGACCGCCTTCCGTGTCGAGGCCGACCGCCACACCTGCGCCCGGCTCTGCGCGGGCGACCGCGTCACCGCGGTCCTGCGCGATTCCGCACTTCCCCTTCCGGCGGCCGATGAGGCGCTGATTGTCACCCTCACCCGCCCTTGGCTTTCTATGCGCAAATACGGCGACCGCGGCTATCTTTACACCCAGCTCGACGCCGGACATGCCGCCGCAAATCTCTTACTCGCCACCGCGGGGCGCGGTGGCACGGCGGAGTTGAGGCTGCGTTTTCCCCGGGAATCCCTGTCGGAATTACTGGAGGCGGAGGACAACTTCCGGGAGATTCACTCCGTGATTCCGCTGCCGCAGGGACCCGTCGACACGGCGTGGGCCCGCTGGAGCGTGCACGACGCCACCGACCGGAAGCCGCACGAGCCCGCGTGGCGGTCCTGGCTGGAGAGCGCCTGCTGGGACTCGCTCGCCGGCTGGACCGACCACCTCGGCACCCCGGCCCTCCCCGCCGAACCCGCGCCCCTCGCCCCCATCCGGACGGACGGCCAACTGCCGGGCAGCCACGCCGGACTGGGCCGCCCGTCGAGCTGGCCGGAGCTGATCGGCAACCGGACCTCCAGCAAGGCCTTCACGGGCGAGGCCATCTCCGCCACCGCCGTCTGGCAGTCCGTCTCGGCCCTGTCGACACCGCTGCGGACCGACCTGCCGGGCGCCTCGCCGCTGTCCGCGACGCTGGTGCTGCGGTCGGCCACCGAACCCGAACGCAACGCGGTCTACCGGCTGCGCACCGGAGAGCGACGACCGGACCGGCTGCCCTCCACCGACGACGTGGCCCGCGCCTGCATGCAGCAACGCGCCCTGGCCGGAGCCGCCGCCGTCCTGCTGCTGCACGTGCCGCGCACCTCGCTCGCCGGCCGCGCGGCGGGCACCGCCGAAGAGACACTGCGTGAACTGGCCTTCCGTTGCGGCGCTTTGGGGCAGCTGCTCTATCTGGGCGCGCACCGCGCCGCGGTCGGGGTGACCGCCATCGGCGGCTTCGACACCCCGATGTGGCGGGCGCTGGCGGGGTTGCCGCAGGGCGACGAGATCCTCTACGCCCTGCTGCTCGGCGACCCGGACGACACGGGCGTCAAATTCGACCGGCTTGCCACGGCGCACGCCCAGAACGAGCGGTGAACCCGGTGCACTCCACTGTTCTGCCCGATGCCTTCGGCGACGTGCTCGCCCGCCACGGCGACCGTGTCGCGGTCACCGACGCCGCCGGGTCGCTCCGCTACGCCGAACTCGCCGCGCAGGCCCGCGCCGCGGCCGACCGGCTCACCGCCCTGGCGGTACCGGGCGGTGCCCTGCCCGGCGATGCCGTGCCGGGCGAGCGCCTGCGCGTGGGGGTGTACGCCACCAACTCCATTGATTACGTGGTCGGTTACCTCGCCACGCTGTTCGCCGGGGCGGTGCCCTTCCTGGCGGACTCGGCCTTCGGCCCGTTCGACCTGTCCCGGATCGCCGAGGACTGCGGCCTCGATCTGCTGCTGCACGCCCCGGGCGCCGACGTCCACTGCGTCGTCGACGAACCCGTCCCGGACGACGGCGCGTTCGGCGCCCTCGTGCTCGGCCGGGTGCGGCGCGCCGACGCGGCCCGGCCCCGGCTGCTCGACACCACCGAGGTGTGCCGCTTCACGTCCGGCTCCACCGGGCGCCCCAACTGCATCGAGTTCTCCGGCCCGGCCGTCGCCGCGGCGGCCGCCAACTGGGCGGCGGGCACCGGCCTTTCGGGGGACGACCGGATCGCCTGCTTCGCCGCGCTCTCCAACGGCCTCGCCTTCAACACCTCGCTGCTCGCGGCCTTCCTGCCGGGTGCCACGCTGCACCTGTCCCACGGGCTGCCCACCTCGTCCCGCGTCGTACGACTCCTGGAGCGCACCGCCGCCACCCGCCTGGTCGCCTTCCCCGCGCTGTACGAGTCGATCGTGCGGCGCGGGGCGAAGGACGGCTTCGGCACCGTACGGGCCGCGATCTCCTCCGGTGCCCCGCTGCGCGACAGCGTGCGCCAGGAGTTCACCCGGCTCACCGGCGTCCCCGTCCACAACTACTACGGGGTCGCCGAGACCGGTCCGCTGACGTACGCCCCCGACGGAACGGACGACGGCGGGCTCGGGGCTCCGCTGCCCGGAGTGCGCCTGCTGACGCCGGAGGACGGCATCCGGGTCAGGAGCGAGTCGATGGGCTCGCGCTACCTCAACGCTCCGGGGGTCTTCGAGGAGCGCGTCGACGACGCGGGCTACTACCGCACCGGCGACCAGGGCCGGCTGACCGACGGCGTCCTGCACCTGACCGGACGCACGAGCCGCCTGGTCAACGTCGGCGGGCGCAAGATCGACCCGATCGAGATCGCCGAGGTGCTGCGCGCGGCGCCCGGCGTGCTGGACGCGGTCGCCTTCGAGGCCGAGAACCAGCACGGTGAGCCGACCCTGGCCGCCGTCGTCGCCGTCGAGTCCGGGGTGAGCGCGCAGTCCCTGCGTACGCACTGCGCGGCGACGCTCCCCGCGTTCAAGGTGCCCGGGATCCTGCGCCTGGTGGACCGCATTCCGGCGAACTCGATCGGCAAGCCCTCCGTCGAGCGCCTGCGCCGCCTGCTCGCGGAGACACCTGGCGGCTGAACTCCCGCACTCGCCCTCCCCGTACTCCCCTCCCCGTTCGCGTACTTCGTGTACGTCACGTCCTTCGAGACACAGGAATCCGCCATGGACAGCAGCGCCCTGCGTACCAAGATCCTCGACCTCGCCCTCGCGGCCGGCGACGGCAGCGTCAGCGCCGCCGAACTCGCCGCCGCCGACTACTCGTTGCGCGACGTCGGCTACTCCTCCCTCTCGTACATGCGCCTGATCGACAGCATCGAGAACGAACTCGGCGTCTACCTCGACCCGGAGGCCGACATCGAGCACTACGAGACCATCGACTCGGTCGCGGCCCTCGTCGCCGCGGGCGGTGTCGGCGCCGATGCCTGAGACGCCCACCATCGGGATCGTCGGGCTCGGGCGGCTCGGTTCGGCGGTGCGGTCGGTGTGCCGGGCTGAGGGCCGCGAGGTGGTGCTCACCGCGTCCCGACGGTCCGGCTGGTCCTCCGCACGGCCGCCCGACGTGCTCGTCGACGCCAGCGCCCCCGAGGCGCACCCCGACGTCCTCGACCACTGCGCCACGCACCGCACCCCGCTCGTCGTCTGCGTCTCCAATCTGGCGGACGGCCAGTGGAAGGCGCTGGCGGAGCTGGCCGACGTGGTGCCGGTGGTCCGGGCCACCAACCTCTCCTTCGGCCACTACCTCCAAGTACGGATCGCGGAGTTCACGGCCACCGTCGCCACGGGCCGGTTCACGGCGGCCACCACCGTCCGGGAGCGGCACCCGCTCGGCAAGGCCCACCGGCCGTCCGCGACCGCGCTCGCGCTCGCGGACCGCTGGGCCGCGGCGAGCGGCCGGGCCGTCGCCGACATCGCCGACGAACGGTCCGGACTGCCGGTCAGCGAACACGAGTTGACCCACATCTGGCCCGGCGAGGCGCTGCACGTACGCCATCACGTCGCCGACTGGACCGTGCCGGCCCGGGGCGCGCTCGCCGCCGCCGACTGGACCCGCACCGCGACCCCCGGCCTGGCCACCATGCGCGACGTCTACGACGACCTGACAGCGAGGAGCACCCCATGAGCACCGCCGAACCGCAGCCGCTGACGCCGGCCGAGCGCCGGCTCGTCGTCCAGGTCGCGCTCGGCGCCCGGATGCTCTCCCTCGACGGGCACGACGACTTCAACCAGGGGCAGATATCCGCCCGGCTGCCCGGCAAGGACGAGTTCTTCATCAAGGGGGCGCTGGTCGGCTTCGACGAGGCCGCCCCGGCGGACGTGGTGCGCTGCCCGGTCGACCACACGCTGCCCGCGCCCGCCCTCGCCCCGCCGGAACTGCCGCTGCACCAGGCCGTCTACCGGGCACGCCCGGACGTCAACGGCATCGTGCACAGCCACGCGCCGTACACCCTGCTGTTCGGCGCCACGGACCTGGCGATGCGCCCCGTCTCGCACGACGGCGCCTACTTCCGCGACCGGCTCGGTCTGTTCACGGAGACCAGCAACACCGTTCTCGACATCGGGACCGGGGACCGCATCGCCAAGGCCCTCGACACCCACCCGGCCGTTCTGCTGCGCAACCACGGCGGGGTGGTCGTCGGCAAGAGCGTGCGGCACGCAGCCGTCTTCGCGCAGGTCCTGGAGCGGGCCTGCCGACTGCAACTGACCGCCGAGAGCACCGGGGTCGCCTACACCTGGTCCACCGAGCAGGACGTGGCGGCCAAGCAGGACTTCATCTACGCCGACCTCTCCGTCCGCTCGTACTGGGACTACGCGGTCCGCAGGGTCGTACGGCACTGGCCGCAGGCCGGGGAATGGGAGGCGGGGCGATGAAGGTCCAGCGCGTCCTGCCCACCGAGGAGGCCGGCGAGCTGCTCGGCCTGGTCCGGGAGATCGCGGCCGGTGAACTCGCCCCGAACGTGGCCGAGTTCGAGGAGAACCACCGCTTCCCGCGCGAGATCGTGCGCACCCTGGGCAAGGCCGGACTCCTGAGCCTGCCGTACCCCGCGGAGTACGGGGGCGGCGACCAGCCGTACGAGGTCTACCTCCAGGTCCTGGAGGAGCTCGCGTACCACTGGTTCGGGGTGGCGGAGGCGGTCAACGTCCACACCCTCGCCAGCTTCGGCACCGCCACCTACGGCACCCCGGCCCAGCGCGAGGAGCTGCTGCCCGCCATGCTCGGCGGCGAACTCCTCGGGGCGTACTGCCTGTCCGAGGCGGAGGCCGGATCGGACGCGGCCTCGCTCAGCACCCGGGCCGTACGCGAGGACGGCGGGTATCGCGTCGACGGAACCAAGGCGTGGGTCACGCACGCGGGACACGCGGACTTCTACTCCGTGTTCGCCCGCACCGGCGGGCCCGGCGCCCGCGGCCTGTCCTGTCTGGTGGTCCCCGCCGACACACCGGGGATGGTCGTGCACCCGCCGGAGCGGAAGCTGGGCGTCTGGTCCAACCCCACCGCCCAGGTCGGCTTCGACGACGTGCGCGTTCCGGCCGGGCGACTGATCGGGCGGGAGGGCAAGGGCTTCCTGATGGCGATGGGCGCGCTGGACTGCGGGCGGCTCGGCATCGCCGCCTGCGCGGTCGGCATCGCCCAGGCCGCCGCCGACTACGCGGTGCGGTACGCCAAGGAGCGGCGGCAGTTCGGGCAGCGCATCGCCTCCTTCCAAGGGGTCGGCTTCCTGCTGGCCGACATGGCCACCCAGATCGCCGCGGCGCGGGCGCTCACCCTGGCGGCGGCCCGGCTGAAGGACGCGGGCCTGCCGTACTCGCTGGAGGCGGCCAAGGCGAAGCTGTTCGCCACCGACATGGCGATGAAGGTGACCACCGACGCGGTGCAGGTGCTCGGCGGCGCCGGTTACGTCCGCGACCACCCCGTCGAGCGGTGGATGCGCGAGGCGAAGCTGCTGCAGATCGTCGAGGGCACCAACCAGATCCAGCGGATGGT
Organism: Streptomyces sp. EDA2-14; assembly: GCF_054963755.1. Classification (NCBI taxonomy): domain Bacteria; kingdom Bacillati; phylum Actinomycetota; class Actinomycetes; order Kitasatosporales; family Streptomycetaceae; genus Streptomyces; species Streptomyces sp. EDA2-14. The sequence continues at coordinate 30,498 of NZ_JBUEGE010000015.1, read as the reverse complement.
CATCTCGCAGGGCCTGGACTAGGTGCCTGCCCGCCCGCCCCGGGGCCGGGGGCACGCCATGTACGCCTCGCACGCCTCGTAAGCCTCCGCACACCTCGTACGCGAACAACCGAAGGGACGTTGGGAACACCATGACCACGCTCGACGGGCGGACCCTCCGCCTCGACTCCGCGCGGACCGGGGCGGCTCCGGCCACCTGGGGGCAGCGGGCGATCTGGGGTGTCGTCACCCGGCTCGGCGCCGACGCCCCCCGCTACAACCTGCGCCTCGACCTCCCGCTCAGCCCGGCCCGCCCCGCCGACCGCGTACTGGCGGACCTGACGGAGCTGCTCCGGATGCACGACAGTCTGCGCACCCGGCTGCTGCCGGACGGCGCGGACGGCCTGGAGCAGGTCGTGGACGGCGCCGGCGAGCTGCCGGTGGCGGTCCGCGGCTGCTCCGCCGAGCGGGCCCCGGAGGTCGGCGCGGGCCTGATGGAGGAGCTGGCGGGGCGGGCCTTCGACCATGCGCGGGAGTGGCCGTTCCGGGTCGGTCTCGTGGAGTGCGAGGGCCTGGTCCACCGGCTGGTCCTCGCGGCCTCGCACACCGCGATGGATCTGTGGGGCGAGGGCCGGATGCTGCGCGACCTGCGGTTGATCGAAGCGGGGGCGTCCGCCGACGCGCTGCTCCTGGAGCGTCCCGCCCTGCAGCCCCTGGAGGCCGCGGCGCTCCAGGCGTTGCCGTCCGGCCGGCGCCGTGACGAGGCGGCCCGGCGCTACTGGTGCGAGCGGCTCGCCGCGGGCCCCCGGCGGATCTTCACCGGGCCCGCCGAGCCGGAGCACGCCGAGCCGGAGCACGCTGCGCCGGAGCGCGGCGCGGTCGACCCGGACCGGCTCTTCCCCAACGCCCTGCTGCGCTCCCCCGCGCTCGCGGTCGCCGTGGAACGGGTCGCGGCCCACCTGGGGGTGAGCGACCCGGCGGTGCTGCTCGGGGCGGCCTCGCACCGTCTCGCCGTGCAGTCCGGGAGCCGTGACGTGCTGTTCCAGGTGGTGGTGAGCAACCGCTTCACGTCGGAGGCCGCCGAATCCGTCAGCACGATGGCGCAGGAGGCCGTGTTCCTGCTGACGGACGCGGACAAGGGCTTCGAGGACGCGGTGCGGCGCACCCGGTCCGTCGTCTTCGGCGCGTTCCGGCACGCCGGGTACGACAAGTGGGCGCTGGACCGGGAGGTGGCGCGCCTCGTCGAGGCAGGCGAGGCGGCCGACCACTCGTGCTGGTGGAACGACACCAGGGACCCGGCCGCCGGGCCCTTCGACGCCGTGCCCCGGCCGCGCGCCGCGCTGCGCGAGCTGGCGAAGCGCACCGAGCTGAGCTGGCCCACGGAGTTCCTGCCCCGGGCGAACGTCTCGATCGCGGTCGACGTCATGACCGCGCCGGGCGCCGTGGAGCTGTGCATGACGGCCGACCCGGCGGTCCTCACGCGGGCGGGCATGGAGCGGTTCCTGCGTGGGGTGGAGGAGTCGGTCGTCGAGGCGGCGATCGCCCTGGGGGATCCCGGAGATCTCGGGGATCTCGGGGATCTCGGGGATCTCGGGGATCTCGGGGATCTCGTGGATCTCGGGGATCTCGGGGATCTCGTGGATCTCGGGGACCTGGAAGGCGGGGACGCATGATCACGCGATACGCGGGCATCGCCTGGACCGGCGCGGGCTACCGGGTCGAGGTCCTCGACGGCGCGGGTGGCCGGGTGACCCGGGCGACGGAGCCGAGCGAGTGGGGCGCCGCCCAGCTGGCCGAACTCATCGAACGGCTGCGGGACTTGGGGCGCGAACGGCCCCTCGCCGCCGTCTTCGACAGCACCAACGGACTCCTCGACGGGCCACTGACGGCGGCGGGTCTGGACGTGTACCGGGCCGATCCCTGGCTGCTGCCGGACCGGCCGCGGTTCGGTTCCGTCCCGGCGTACCGGCTCGCGGAGCTGGCGTGCGGCGATCCCGGCGCGCTCGCCCGGGTCACCGCCGAGGGCGGCACCCTGACCGGCCGCGGCGACGAGTACTTCGAAGGAGTACGGCGCGGTGCTTCCGCACGGGAGGCGCTGACGGCGGCCGGGCGCTGCGTCGAGCACGGCAGCCGGGACACGCCCCGGATCGCGCTCACCTTCGACGACGGCCCCGATCCCGTGCACACCCGCCAGGTCCTGGAGATCCTGGACCGCTACGGCGTCCGGGCCACCTTCTTCTGCGTGGGGCACCACGTCGCGGCGCTGCCCGACGAGGTGCGCCGGATCGCCGCGGCGGGCCACGAGGTGGGCAACCACTCCTGGTCCCACCCCTTCCTGCCGGACCTGACGCCGGAGCAGCTGCGGGAGCAGATCGACCGGACGACGGAGGCGGTGGCCCGGGTGACCGGCGAGCCGCCGTCCCGGTTCCGGCCGCCGTACGGCGCGCTGAACCCCGAGGTCCTGGACACGCTGGCGGACCACCCGAGCACGCTGACGCTGTGGGACGTGGACTCGCGCGACTGGTCGCGACCGGGTCCCGGGCAGATCACGGAGACCGTCCTGGAGGGGTCAGGTCCGGGTTCGGTGGTGCTGCTGCACGAGGGCGCGGGCGACCGCGGCCAGACGGTGCTCGCGCTCCCGTCGATCATCGAGGGCCTGCTCGAACGCGGCCTGGAGCCGGTCACCTTGGCGGATCTGCTCGCGCCGCCGCCCACCAAGCGCACACGTGCGGACCACGCATGAAGTTCACGATCCACGGCTGGAGCATCGGGGAGTCATGAAGGACAGCTCTGCACACCGCACGGCGCCGGCGCCGCCCTCCGGGACCCCGGCGGGCCCGGCCGACCCGGCCATCTGGACCCGCAACTTCCGCTACTACTTCACCGCCCGCAGCTCCGGCCTGCTCAGCTGGGCCATGCTCCCGGTCGCGGTCTCGGCCGGTCTGCTGAGCGCCGGGTACGGCGTGAGTACGGCGGGGTACGCGATGGCCTTCCTGGTGGGGCCGTTCGCCGGGCTCGTCCTGTTCGGCGGGGTGCTCGCCGACCGGTTCACCGCCCGCCGGATGATGATCACCGCCGATCTGGCCAATCTCGCCACACACGTGCTGCTCGCCCTCCTCTTCTTCCGCGGCATCGACCATCTCTGGCAGCTCTACGCCCTGTTGATGGTGGCCGGCACCGCCAACGCGATGTTCCAGCCGGGCGCCTCCTCGACGGTCCCGCTCATCTCCCGCGACGTACAGGGCGCCAACGGGGTGCTGCGGATCTCCGAGGCGTTCACCGCGCTCGGCGGCCCGGCCCTCGCGGGTGTGCTGGTCGGCACCGCCGCCACCGGCTGGGTGATGGTGATCTCCGCCGTCGCCTACGGGACCAGCGCGGTCTGTCTGTTCGCGCTCCGGCTCGGGGTGGTGCCCGCCCCGCCCGCCGGGGAGAGCCTGTGGCGCAATCTGGCGGTCGGCTGGCACGAGTTCCGGGCGCGCAGCTGGCTGTGGGGGGTGATCGCGATCTGGATGTTCTTCGCCGTGCTCTGCTGGGGGCCGCAACTGTCGGTCGCCGCAGGAGTGATCGTGCCCGAGCACGGTGCCACCGCGTTCGGCCTGCTCAACTGCGCGTTCGGGGCGGGCACCGTGGCCGGCGGGCTGCTCGCCATCCGCTACAAGCCGCGGCGTCCGCTGGCCGCCGGGGCCCTGGCGATGCTGGCCTACCCCCTCTACCCGCTCGGCATCGTGCTCGACCTGCCGGTCTGGCTGCTCGCCGTCGCCCAGGTCGCGGTCGGCATCGGCATCACGTTCTGGGGGGTCATGTGGGCCACGAGCGTGCAGACCCAGGTGCCGGGCGAGGTGCTCAACCGTGTGCACGCCTACGAAGTCGCGGGTTCCGTCGGCATGTTCCCGGTCGGCAGCGCGCTGGCGGGACCGGCCGTCGGCGCGTTCGGCACCGACCGGGTGCTGCTCGTCGGCGCCCTGGTCGCGCTCCTCACCGCCGCCGCGCTGCTGGTCACCCGGCCGATCCGGACCCTGAGCCGGGCGCCGGAGCGGACCCTCGCGGGGTGACGGTGACGGCCACGAGGACCAGCCCCCGATCCACGCGCCAGCGCCCGCTCAGCACGGGCGGCGGGTGCCCGGCGCCAACCCTCTCGCCACCGTGCGCGGCGACAGCGCCATCACCACCGTGCCCGGCGACCGGTCCTGCCCCACCGCGCACGGCGACGGTGAACGCATCGCTGTCGACCGCCAGCCCGAGGTCCGCCCGATGCACCGCGAGACCGCTTCCGGTCAGGGCGAACCACGCCTTGTACACGGCCTCCTTGGCGCTGAAGAGCACGCAGTCCCAGTGCACATCGGGCCGCAGCTCCGCGAGCCGGGCCAGGCGCCGCGGCTCGTCACGGGACGTGATCCGCGCCAGTACGCCGGAGGGGACGGGCCGGTGCGGCTCGGCGTCGACGCCGATCGCGGCGTACCGGTCGGCGCGGCTCAGCGCGGCCGCCCGGTACCCCGCACAGTGCGTCATGCTGCCCACGATCCCGGCGGGCCACAGCGGCTCGCGCCGGGCGCCGGGCGGCACGGCGGTGGGCGGCACGCCCAACTCCCGCATGGCGAGCCGGGCCAGGTGCCGGACGGTGGTGTACTCACGCCTGCGGCCCTGGAGCGCCCCGCGGATCCCGGCCTCCTCCTCGGGGAGGAGAGCGGCCCCGGGGAGATCACCGAAGGACTCCGCCACCGCGACCCCGTGCGGCACGATCCTGGCGAGCATGGGGCCCAGCGTACGAGAGGCCGAACACCTCCCACGTGGACTAGACCAAATGGGCAGCGACGGGTATAAGAAGGGATCACGGAGCGTGCAGGCAGTCCCGTCGAGCGAGCCGTGCCACGATGTGAGCCGTGGCCGACGGGGACGAAAGGTCGCATCGGCACCGGAGCCGGGAAGGCGGAGCATGAGCACCGACGTCAGCAGTGCGGAGAACGAGAGCGGGGCGCCCGTCCGCACCGCACGCGTGCCCAAGTACTACCGTCTCAAGAAGCATCTGCTCGACATGACGGAGACGCTGCCGCCGGGCACGCCGGTCCCGCCCGAGCGCACGCTCGCCGCCGAGTTCGACACCTCGCGCACCACGGTCCGCCAGGCCCTCCAGGAGCTCGTCGTCGAGGGCCGGCTGGAGCGGATCCAGGGCAAGGGCACCTTCGTCGCCAAGCCCAAGGTCTCCCAGGCGCTGCAACTGACCTCGTACACCGAGGACATGCGCGCCCAGGGCCTGGAGCCGACCTCGCAGCTGCTCGACATCGGCTACGTGACCGCCGACGACACGCTCGCGCACCTCCTCGACATCTCCCCCGGCGGCCGCGTCCTGCGCATCGAGCGGCTGCGCCTCGCGAGCGGGGAGCCGATGGCGATCGAGACCACGCACCTGTCGGCGAAGCGCTTCCCGGCGCTGCGCCGCAGCCTCGCCAAGTACACCTCCCTCTACACGGCGCTCGCCGAGGTCTACGACGTGCACCTCGCCGAGGCCGAGGAGACCATCGAGACCTCGCTGGCCACGCCGCGCGAGGCGGGCCTGCTCGGCACGGACGTGGGCCTGCCGATGCTGATGCTCTCCCGGCACTCGATCGACGGCTCGGGGCAGCCGGTGGAGTGGGTGCGGTCGGTGTACCGCGGGGACCGGTACAAGTTCGTCGCGCGGCTGAAGCGGCCGGTGGACTGACACCCGCTCATTTCCGCACGGCCACAAGGCTGTTCGCGGTGTAGCGCGGCTCAGTTTTCTGGCTTACGGTCCTCCCGTCGTCGCATGGACGGGGAGGACACACCGGTGCGTACCGCTTCTCCTAGAACCATCCTTTTGTGGACCGTCGTCGCCCTCGTGGGCGCGGCCGGCTGGACCGTACTCGCGCTCTCCCGCGGCGAGGAGGTCTCCGCCGCGTGGATGGTGGCCGCCGCCCTCGGGTCGTACGCCATCGCCTATCGCTTCTACGCGAAGTTCATCGCGTACAAGGTGCTGAAGGTCGACGCGAAGCGGGCCACGCCCGCCGAGCGGCTCAACAACGGCATGGACTTCCACCCCACCGACCGGCGCGTGCTGCTCGGCCACCACTTCGCGGCCATCGCGGGGGCCGGGCCGCTGGTCGGCCCCGTGCTCGCGGCGCAGATGGGGTATCTGCCGGGCACCGTCTGGATCATCGTCGGCGTGATCTTCGCGGGCGCCGTGCAGGACATGGTCGTGCTGTTCTTCTCGACGCGGCGCGACGGGCGTTCGCTCGGGCAGATGGCGCGCGAGGAGATCGGCCCGGTCGGCGGGGCCGCCGCGCTGATCGCCGCCTTCGCGATCATGATCATCCTGCTCGGGGTGCTCGCCCTGGTCGTGGTGAACGCGCTGGCCGACTCGCCGTGGGGCACCTTCTCCATCGCGATGACCATCCCGATCGCCCTGCTCATGGGCTTCTACCTGCGGGTGCTCCGCCCCGGCCGGGTCTCCGAGGTGTCGCTGATCGGCGTCGCGCTGCTGCTGATCGCACTCGTCGCGGGCCGCTGGGTCGCCGAGTCCTCCTGGGCGGACACCTTCACGCTCGCGCCGTCGACGCTCGTGATCTGGATGGTGGCCTACGGGTTCGTCGCCTCGGTCCTGCCGGTGTGGATGCTGCTCGCGCCGCGCGACTATCTGTCGACGTTCATGAAGCTCGGCACCATCGCGCTGCTCGCCATCGGCGTCGTGGTCGCGCTGCCGACGCTGAAGATGGACGCGGTCACCGACTTCGCCTCGCGCGGCGACGGACCGGTCTTCGCGGGCTCGCTCTTCCCCTTCGTCTTCATCACCATCGCGTGCGGCGCGCTCTCCGGTTTCCACGCGCTGATCTCGTCCGGCACGACGCCGAAGATGATCCAGAAGGAGACGCAGGTCCGGATGATCGGCTACGGCTCCATGCTGATGGAGTCGTCCGTCGCCGTGATGGCGCTCGTCGCCGCGAGCATCATCGACCCCGGCCTGTACTTCGCGATGAACGCGCCCGCCGGGGTCATCGGTGACAGCGTGCAGTCCGCTTCACAGGCCGTGGCGAACTTCGGGTACTCGATCTCGCCGGCCGACCTCGCACAGGCCGCGAAGAACGTCGAGGAGGGGAGCCTGCTCTCCCGGACGGGCGGCGCGCCGACGCTCGCCGTCGGCGTATCGGAGATCTTCTCGCAGGTGACAGGGGGCGGACTGCGCTCCTTCTGGTACCACTTCGCGATCATGTTCGAGGCGCTGTTCATCCTGACCGCGCTCGACGCGGGCACGCGCGTGGGCCGCTTCATGCTCCAGGACATGCTCGGCAACGTCTACAAGCCGTTCAGGAACGTGAGCTGGAAGCCGGGCCTGCTGTTCACCAGCGCCGTCGTCGTCGGCCTGTGGGGCTACTTCCTGTGGGTCGGCGTGCACGAGCCACTCGGTGGGATCAACCAGCTCTTCCCGATCTTCGGCATCTCCAACCAGCTGCTCGCGGCGGTCGCCCTCGCGGTCTGCACGACGCTGCTCGTGAAGTCGGGGCGGCTCAAGTGGGCCTGGATCACCGGGATCCCGCTCGTCTGGGACACCGTCGTGACGCTGACCGCGAGCTGGCAGAAGGTGTTCTCCTCCGACCCGAAGGTCGGCTTCTTCCAGCAGCGCGCGAACTATCAGGACGCCATCGACGCCGGGAAGGTGCTGCCGCCCGCGAAGACGATGGACGACATGCACACGGTGGTCACCAACTCCACGGTGGACGGCGTCCTTTCGGCGGCGCTCGCGCTCCTCGTCCTCGTGGTCGTCCTCGACTCGCTGTGGGTATGCGTGAAGCACGTACGGAACCCGCAGGCGTCGAAGCTGAGCGAGGCGCCGTACGTCGAGTCCACGCTGGTGGCACCGGCCGGGCTCGTCCCCACACAGGAGGAGAAGGCGGAGGCGCGCGATGCCGGCGTCGGCAGTACTACGGGTGGCTAGGTATGTGCGCTGGTTCGTCCGGGAGTTGACGGACGAGAGCGGCTACGAGCGGTACGTGGCGCATCTCGGGGAGACCCACCCCGGTGCGCCCGTGCCGACTCGGCGCGACTTCGAGCGCATGCGGACGGATCGGCAGGAAGCGGATCCCCGGCAGGGGTTCCGCTGCTGCTGAACAGGGGTGCGGGCACGTCCGTTATCCGGACAGGGGTTCCATAGATCAAGACTCTCGCCTAGATTCCGCACGTTGAAACTGAGACGAGTGGGATCTCTGATCCGCGAGGGGAACGGAACCGCGAATGTCCGATGCGCCTGAAGTGAAACAACCGGTGGTCACGCCGGTGCGCGTGATCATTGCACTCTGTCTGGTCGCACCGTTCGTCGCGATGCTCTGGGTCAGCTCCTACGCCAAGGTCGAACCGACGCTGATCGGCGTCCCGTTCTTCTACTGGTACCAGATGCTCTGGGTGCTCGTCTCGACCGCGCTCACGATGATCGCGTACAAGCTGTGGCAGCGCGACCAGCGTGCCCGCAAGTCTGCTCAGTCGGCTGGAGGCCAGGCGTGAACGGCGGCGTCAACGGTGTCGCGCTCACCGTCTTCATCATCTTCTTCGTGGCCGTCACGGTCATGGGCTTCCTCGCCGCGCGCTGGCGCAAGGCCGAGAACGAGGCGTCCCTCGACGAATGGGGTCTGGGCGGCCGCTCGTTCGGCACCTGGATCACGTGGTTCCTGCTCGGTGGCGACCTCTACACCGCGTACACGTTCGTCGCCGTTCCCGCGGCGATCTACGCGGCCGGCGCCTCCGGCTTCTTCGCCGTGCCCTACACGATCCTCGTGTACCCGCTGATCTTCACCTTCCTGCCGCGCCTGTGGTCGGTCTCGCACAAGCACGGGTACGTGACCACCTCGGACTTCGTGCGCGGACGCTTCGGCTCCAAGGGGCTCTCGCTCGCGGTCGCGGTCACCGGCATCCTCGCCACGATGCCGTACATCGCGCTCCAACTGGTCGGCATCCAGGCCGTGCTCGACGTGATGGGCGTCGGCGGCGGCGAGAACACCAACTGGTTCATCAAGGACCTGCCGCTGCTGATCGCCTTCGGCGTGCTCGCCGCGTACACGTACTCCTCGGGTCTGCGGGCCCCCGCGCTGATCGCGTTCGTCAAGGACACCCTGATCTACATCGTGATCGCGGTGGCCATCATCTACATCCCGATCAAGCTGGGCGGCTTCGACGACATCTTCGCCGCGGCGAGCGACAAGTTCGACGCCGCGAACGAGGCGGCGGGCAAGCCCGTCGCCGGACTCGCGCCGGGCTCCTCGGGTACGTGGACGTACGCGACGCTCGCGCTCGGCTCCGCCCTGGCGCTGTTCATGTACCCGCACTCGATCACGGCGACGCTCTCCTCCAAGAGCCGCAACGTGATCCGCCGCAACACCACGATCCTGCCGCTGTACTCGCTGATGCTGGGCCTGCTCGGGCTGCTCGGGTTCATGGCGATCGCGGCCGGGATCAAGGTGCAGAACGGGCAGTTGGCGATCCCGCAGCTGTTCGAGGACATGTTCCCGGACTGGTTCACGGGTGTCGCGTTCGCCGCCATCGGCATCGGCGCGCTGGTCCCCGCGGCCATCATGTCCATCGCCGCGGCGAACCTGTTCACGCGCAACATCTACAAGGACTTCATCAAGCCGAACGCGACGGCCGCGCAGGAGACCAAGGTCTCCAAGCTGGTCTCGCTCCTGGTGAAGGTGGGCGCGCTCGCCTTCGTCCTCACCATGGACAAGACCGTCGCGATCAACTTCCAGCTGCTGGGCGGCATCTGGATCCTGCAGACCTTCCCGGCCCTGGTCGGCGGCCTGTTCACGCGCTGGTTCCACCGGTGGGCGCTGCTCGCCGGCTGGGCGGTCGGCATGGTCTACGGCACGCTCGCCGCGTGGGGCGTCGCCTCGCCGACGCAGGCGCACTTCGGCGGCTCGTCGGCGGAGATCCCGGGCATCGGCCAGATCGGCTACATCGGCACGACGGCGTTCGTCCTGAACGTCGTCGTCACCGTCGTCCTCACCTTCGTCCTGAAGGCCGTGAAGGCCCCGGACGGCGTCGACGAGACGTCCGCCGAGGACTACACGGCCGACGCCGGCGACAAGGGCGTGCAGGTCGAGCTGCCGAAGGTCGGCGCGGAGACCGGCCACTAGGCGCGCGCACGCGACCGGTGTCGGGCCCCTCCCCGCGGAGGGGCCCGACACATTTTCCGGAAAGCGTTGCCACCGGTGCCGCGGGTCGCGTAACCATGGCGTCGTGATCAGAACTGTGCGCCCCGATGAGTACGCCGTGCTAGGCGAGTTGAGTGCCCGCGCCTACCTGGGCAGCGGCCTCCTCGCGTTCGGCGAGAACGACTGGTACGCGGCCGAGCTGCGCGACGTCGAGAAGCGCGCGCGGACGGCCGAGGTGCTCGTCGCCGAGGCCCCGGACGGCCGGCTCGTCGGCAGCGTCACCTACGTCGGCTCGCACGACCACGAGTACGCGGAGATCGCCCGCCCCTCCGAGGCCGAGTTCCGGATGCTCGCGGTCGACGTCGAGGCGCGCGGGAAGGGCGTCGGCGAGGCGCTCGTGCGCGCCGTGGTCGAGCGGGCCCGCGCGGCGGGCAAGACGGCCGTGGTGCTGTGCACGCAGCCGCTGGCGACCGCCTCGCACCGCCTCTACGAGCGCCTCGGCTTCACCCGGATCCCGGACCGCGACTGGGCCCCGATCCCGGAAGTGGTGCTACGGGCGTACGAGTTGCGGCTGACGGCGCAGGCGCCGACGGGCTGAGGGCGCGGGACGCCACCGCCACGCCGACACAACATATGGGGCTGACGCGAAAGCCCGACACAACATGTATGCTCGCTCTCGCTGTCGCCGCAGGGGAATCCGGTGCGAATCCGGAACTGTCCCGCAACGGTGTGCGTAGGCGTACAAAAGCGCCCACGCGAGTCCGATGACCTGTCGACGGTACGCCCGAGCCGTCCGGCCCGGGCGTCGACGACGTCCGGGCCTCGCGGAAAGGGCCGGTGGACGAGGGCCCGCCATCGCGCGCCCGCGCTGCCACCTCCTCCCCGCAGGCCTCGAGCCGAGCGAGGGAGAGCCTCCACGTGACCATCGCGCCCGCCGAACCGGTCTCAGCCGCCCCCGAGGACGGCCCGGGTGCAGCCCTGCTGCGCACCCTGACCGAGCTGACCGCCGACCTCCCCGACGCCGACCCCGGCCGGATCGCGGCCGCCGCGCTGCGCGGCCGCTCGGCGCGGGCCGATGAGGCCGAGCTGCGCGATCTCGCCACCGAGGCCGCGGCCGGGCTGATCTCCGAGGACCCCGCCTACTCCCGGCTCGCCGCTCGCCTGCTCACCCGCTCCATCGCCGCCGAGGCCGCCTCGCAGGGCGTCACGAGCTTCACGGAGTCGATCGCGGTCGGCCACCGCGAGGGCCTGATCGCGGACCGCACGGCCGAGTTCGCGCGGGTGCACGCGGCGCGCCTCGACGCGCTGATCGACGTGGCGGGCGACGACCGCTTCGGCTACTTCGGCCTGCGCACCCTGCACAGCCGCTATCTGCTGCGCCACCCCATCACCCGGCACGTCATCGAGACCCCGCAGCACTTCATGCTGCGCGTCGCCGCGGGCCTGGCGGAGGACACTGCGTTCAATTCAAAGACGGGCGTGCGGGCCCTGGAGGACGTGGCGTCGCTGTACGGCCTGATGAGCCGACTCGACTACCTGCCCTCCTCCCCCACCCTCTTCAACTCCGGCACCCGCCACCCCCAGATGTCGAGCTGCTACCTCCTCGACTCCCCGCTCGACGAGCTCGACTCGATCTACGACCGGTACCACCAGGTGGCCCGCCTCTCGAAGCACGCGGGCGGCATCGGCCTCTCGTACTCCCGCATCCGCAGCCGGGGCTCGCTGATCCGCGGCACGAACGGGCACTCCAACGGCATCGTCCCGTTCCTTAAGACGCTGGACGCCTCGGTCGCCGCCGTGAACCAGGGCGGCCGCCGCAAGGGCGCCGCGGCGGTCTACCTGGAGACCTGGCACTCCGACATCGAGGAGTTCCTGGAGCTGCGCGACAACACCGGTGAGGACGCGCGCCGCACCCACAACCTGAACCTCGCGCACTGGATCCCGGACGAGTTCATGCGCCGGGTCAACGCGGACCAGCCGTGGTCGCTGTTCTCGCCGGCCGACGTGCCCGAGCTCGTCGACCTGTGGGGCGAGGAGTTCGACGCCGCGTACCGGAAGGCCGAGGCCGAGGGGAAGGCCCAGCGGACCATCCCCGCCCGCGATCTGTACGGCCGCATGATGCGCACCCTCGCGCAGACCGGCAACGGCTGGCTGACCTTCAAGGACGCCGCCAACCGCACCGCGAACCAGACGGCGGAGCCCGGCCACACGGTCCACTCCTCCAACCTCTGCACGGAGATCCTGGAGGTGACGGACGACGGGGAGACGGCCGTCTGCAACCTGGGCTCCGTCAACCTCGGCGCGTTCGTGCGGGAGGGCGACATCGACTGGGAGCGGCTCGACGAGACGGTCCGTACGGCCGTCACGTTCCTCGACCGCGTCGTCGACATCAACTTCTACCCGACCGAGCAGGCGGGCCGCTCCAACGCCCGCTGGCGCCCGGTGGGCCTGGGCGCCATGGGCCTCCAGGACGTCTTCTTCAAGCTGCGCCTGCCGTTCGACTCGCCGCGGGCCCGCGAGCTGTCGACCCGGATCGCCGAGCGGATCATGCTCGCCGCGTACGAGGCGTCGGCCGACCTCGCCGAGCGCAACGGTCCCCTGCCCGCCTGGGAGAAGACCCGTACGGCGCGCGGTGTGCTGCACCCCGACCACTACGACGTACAGCTCACGTGGCCGGAGCGCTGGGCGGCGCTGCGGGAACGTATCGCCGAGGTCGGCATGCGCAACTCGCTGCTGCTCGCCATCGCGCCGACCGCGACGATCGCCTCGATCGCCGGCGTCTACGAGTGCATCGAGCCGCAGGTCTCCAACCTCTTCAAGCGGGAGACCCTGTCGGGCGAGTTCCTCCAGATCAACTCGTACCTGATCGACGAACTGAAGGCGCTCGGCGTCTGGGACGCCAAGACCCGCGAGGCGCTGCGCGAGGCCAACGGCTCGGTGCAGGGCTTCACCTGGGTCCCGGAGGAGATCCGCGCGCTGTACCGCACGGCGTGGGAGATCCCGCAGCGCGGCATCGTCGACATGGCGGCGGCCCGCACCCCGTTCCTCGACCAGGCCCAGTCCCTCAACCTCTTCATGGAGACGCCCACCATCGGCAAGCTCTCCTCGATGTACGCGTACGCGTGGAAGTCGGGCCTGAAGACGACGTACTACCTGCGCTCGCGCCCCGCGACGCGCATCGCGCGGGCGGCGGGCTCCGGCTCGCGCACCACCCCCGTACCCCAGCAGGCCGCCGACCCCGAGGCCGTCGCCTGCTCCCTTGAAAACCCCGAGTCCTGCGAGGCATGCCAGTGACCACCGCCGCCGACAAGCACACGACGACGACCGGCGAGAAGAACCTGCTCGACCCCGGCTTCGAGCTGACGCTCCGGCCGATGCGCTATCCGGACTTCTACGAGCGCTACCGCGACGCCATCAAGAACACCTGGACCGTCGAGGAGGTCGACCTCCACTCCGACGTCGCCGACCTCGCGAAGCTGTCACCGGGTGAGCAGCACATGATCGCCCGCCTGGTCGCGTTCTTCGCGACGGGCGACTCGATCGTCGCGAACAACCTGGTTCTCACCCTCTACAAGCACATCAACTCCCCTGAGGCGCGGCTGTACTTGAGCCGCCAGCTCTTCGAGGAGGCCGTTCACGTCCAGTTCTATCTGACACTGCTCGACACCTACCTGCCCGACCCGGACGACCGCGCCGAGGCGTTCGCGGCGGTGGAGAACATTCCCTCCATCCGCGAGAAGGCGGAGTTCTGTTTCCGCTGGATGGATTCCGTCGAGGGTCTCGACCGTCTGGCGACCAAAGCGGACCGCCGCCGCTTCCTGCTCAACCTCATCTGCTTCGCCGCGTGCATCGAGGGCCTGTTCTTCTACGGTGCCTTCGCCTACGTCTACTGGTTCCGCAGCCGCGGCCTGCTGCACGGCCTCGCCACCGGCACCAACTGGGTTTTCCGCGACGAGACGATGCACATGTCCTTCGCCTTCGACGTGGTCGACACGGTCCGCAAGGAGGAGCCGGAGCTCTTCGACGACGCGCTCCAGCAGCAGGTCACTGACATGCTCAAGGAAGCCGTCGAGGCCGAGCTGCAGTTCAGCCGTGACTTGTGCGGCGAGGGCCTGCCGGGCATGAACACCGACTCGATGCGCCAGTACCTGGAGTGCGTCGCCGACCAGCGCCTCCAGCGCCTCGGCTTCGCACCGATCTACGGCTCGGAGAACCCGTTCTCGTTCATGGAGCTCCAGGGCGTCCAGGAACTGACCAACTTCTTCGAACGACGGCCGTCGGCGTACCAGGTCGCGGTCGAGGGGTCGGTCGGGTTCGACGAGGACTTCTGACCGGTCGGGCCACGCGGGGCCGGTGGGCGGCGGATATTGAGGTGCGCCGCCCACCGGCCCCTGGTCAGACTTGCGGGGCATGACGGGATCTCAGAGCGCAGACGAAGTCCTCGCCTACTACTCCACCCGCTTCGACGAGCACACCCGCCTGACGTCCTCCGCGGCCGGTGTACTCGAACTCATCCGTACCCAGGAGCTGTTGCGGCGCCATCTGCCCGCGGCCCCCGCCTCGGTGCTCGACGTCGGCGGCGGCCCCGGCGCACACGCCCGCTGGCTGGCCGAGGACGGATACCGCGTCCACCTCGTCGACCCGGTGGAGCGGCACGTGCGGGAGGCGGCGGGGGCCGGGTGCACGGTCGAGGTGGGCGACGCCCGGTCGCTGAGCGCCGCCGACTCCTCGTACGACGTGGTGCTGCTGCTCGGTCCGCTGTACCACCTGCCTCAACCGGCGGACCGGCAGCGGACGTTGGCGGAGGCGATGCGTGTGGTGCGGCCCGGCGGGCTCGTCGTGGCCGCCGGGATCCAGCGCTTCGCGGCGCTGTTCGACCACGCCTCGCTCGGGCGGCTGCACCTCGACGGGCGCGAGGAGCGCTCGGGGCGGGTGCTCGCGACCGGGATGAACGAGGGCCGGGAGTTCACGTTCGCCTATTTCCACCGCGCCGAGGAGCTGGCGGCGGAGGTGCGGGAGGCCGGGTTCGGCGACACCCTGCTGTACGGAGTGGAGGGGCCCGCCGACCCGGTCCTGAAGGCCGCCGAGGCCGCCACCGGCCAGCCCGTGCCCCGGGATTCGGACCTGTTCGTGTCGGCCCTGGCGGCGGCGCGGATCGCCGAGGCGCATCCGGAGCTGCTGGTCGCGAGCTCGCATCTGCTGGTCTTCGGGCAGCGCCCCGGTCAGGCCGCCTTCGCGTAGCGGGTGCGGGGCTTGTCGGTGTCCCGCGCTGCGGCCCGGAGTTGGCGGTCGATGCGGCGGTCGTGGGCCATCCCGTACAGCGACGGGGCGGCGAGGAGGAGGAAGACGAAGAGGACGGCGAGGTAGTTCATCGCTGTGGTCATGTCCTCCACTCTCCGCCCGGCCGGGCCTGCGCGGCAGTGGCAGTACCGTCAGCAACCCTCGAATTACTGCCACGAGTGCGGCACACTGGCAGGCATGCTGAAGAACGTGGCCGCCGTGCTGCTCGACGGCGTGCATCCCTTTGAACTCGGCGTCGTCTGCGAGGTGTTCGGCCTCGACCGGAGCGAGGCCGGGCTGCCGGTGTACGACTTCGCGGCCGTCTCCGCCGCGGGTCCCACGCTCGGCACCCACGTGCCGGGCATGACCGTCTCCACCCCGTACGGGCTCGACCGCCTGGACGAGGCCGACCTCATCGCGGTGCCCGCCGCGACCGAACCGCGGGACGGGTACCCGCCCGAACTGCTGGACGCGCTGCGCCGCGCCGTCGACCGGGGCGCACGCGTACTCAGCGTGTGCTCGGGCGTGTTCGTGCTCGGCGCGGCCGGACTGCTCGACGGCCGACGCTGCGCGGTCCACTGGCGCTACGAACGCGAGCTCGCGATCCGCTTCCCCCGCACCCGCGTCGACCCGGACGTGCTGTACGTCGACGAGGGCCCGGTCATCACCTCCGCCGGGACGGCCGCCGGCATCGACGCCTGCCTGCACATCGTGCGGACCGAGCACGGCGCCGAGGTCGCGAACACGATCGCCCGCCGGATGGTGGTGCCTCCGCACCGGGACGGCGGGCAGGCGCAGTACGTGGAGCGCCCGCTGCCCGCGACGCGCTGCGACACGGTGGGCGAGGTGCTGACCTGGATGGAGCGGCACCTGGACGAGCCGGTCACCGTGGAGGAGCTCGCGGCGCGGGCCCACATGTCCCCGCGCACCTTCGCCCGGCGCTTCCAGCAGGAGACCGGGACGACGCCGTACCGCTGGCTGCTGCGCCAACGGGTGCTGTTCGCCCAGGAGTTGCTGGAGCGCACGGACGAGACGGTGGACGCGATCGCCGCGCGCGCCGGGTTCGGCAACGCGGCGGCGATGCGGCACCAGTTCATGAAGGCGCTGGGCACGACGCCCAACGCATTCAGAAGGACCTTCCGGGTGCGGATCGCGAGCTAGCCGCGTGCCCGCACCTCGATCAGCGCCCCCTTCGGTTGCAGCGTGATCCCGATCCGGGCCGTGCCGTCCGCCCCCGCGGCCGGGGTCACGCGCCACTTCTGGACCACCGCGCCGAGGACCAGCGCGAGTTCGGCCATGCTGAAGTGGTCGCCCGGGCACTTGCGGTTGCCTACGCTGAACGGTGCGTGCGCCGCGGGCGTCACGTCCGCGGCACGTTCGGGCAGCCAGCGGTCCGGATCGAACGCCAGATGGTCCTGGAACGCGCGTGGGTCGCGCTGCATGGCGAGCGGGCTGTAGACGATGTCCGCACCGGCCGGAATGCGATACCCGCCGAGGGTGGAATCGACGGCGGCGAGCCGCGTCAATATCCATACGGCGGGCCGTATTCGCATCGATTCGGTGATGAGATTCTGCATATATGCGAGTTCTTTGAGGTCACCGAATGCGACCGGCCGACCACGCGTCACGGATTCCAGTTCTTCGCTCAACCGCTTTTCGTGGTCCGGGTGTTCGGCGAGGAGCTGAAAGACCCAAGTCAGCGTCTTCGCCACATTCTCGGCGCCGGCCACGACGAGCGACACGACTTGGTCGTGCACCTCTTGCTCGTCGACCCGTGCGCCGTTCTCGTCACGGTCGTCGAGCAATGCCGCGAGCAGATCGTCGGGATTGCTTCCCGAGGCCGTCTGCGCCCTGCGTTCGGCGATGATCTCGTCGACCAGGCGATGCAAATCGGCCAGCGCGTTCCCGAACCGCCGATTGGCCGGGAGCGGCAGCCGATAGAGCGGCCCGAAGGAGAGCACCATACGCCGGTACAGGCCCTCGAAGACCGTGTGCAGCGCGGCGCTGAGCCGGTCGGCCCGCTCGTCGATCGAGTCGACGCGGAGCAGGGAGCGGGCCACGATCCGGGTCGCCGTGCGGAACACCTCGGCGCCGATGTCGACGGTCTGGCCGTCCTCCCACCGGTCGGCCATGGCGCGTGCCTCCTGCTCCATCACCGCCGCGTACTCGTGGATCCGGTCCATCCTGAACGCGGGCTGGACGGCGCGGCGCTGCCGCCTGTGCAGCGGCCCGTTGCTCGTCGCCACACCCTTTCCGAGCAGGACACCCATGGTGTCCCAGAGCGGCCCGCCGACCAGGAAGTCGGGGCTCTTGAGGAGCGTGGCGACCAGCTCCGGGTCGTTCACCGCGTACGCCGTCTTCGGGCCGAGTCGCAGCCGGACGACGTCACCGCCGTCGCGCAGCCCGGCCAGGAAGGCGAGCGGGTCGCGCAGCAGATTCCAGGCGTGCCCCAGGAGCGGCGCGCCGCCGGGGGCGAGCGGCGGCTGCTCGGGCTCGGTGCTGGGCGCGCTGTCCTTGAGCAGAGAGTCGACACTCATGCGCGCTCACCCACCTGGTCGGTCGCTTCGTGTGCCGCGTTTTCCGGTGCAACGTCGGTGATATAAGGCGGAGTTGCCCTGTCGTCCCAACTGTCGACCTGATAGCGGCCCGATTCGTGGTGGAACCAGTACACGGAACTGAACCAGTTCCGCATGTTCGCGACGCACAGTCTGATGGCCGCCGCGAGTTCCTTTCCGTGCGGTCCCACGTTTTCCGTGACGGTCGCGAGATGTTCGACCTCCCGCTCCGCGGCGAGGAATTCGTCGATGGTTCCCTGAACCCTTCGCCTTACTTCCTCGGTCGCTTCGGGAAGCGAATAGCCCTCATGCCGAATGAGGCTTATCCCGAGGTTGTGCAATTCATTTCCCGCGAGTTCCTTGGGCAGCGAGCACAGGTCGTTGTACCAGGCAGAGAAGTCCTGGCAGGCGAGTCCGGCGCGCGCGAATGCCTCGTTTTTCCGTACCCACGTGGGGAGTTCGTACTGTGCGCTCGGCTCCAGCAGGTCGAGCCATATCCAGTGCGCGAACGTGTTCCTGCGCAGGGCGATGTACTCGTCGACCGCCGGGACCGTGCCGGCGATCCGGTTGCGGAACTCCTGGTCGTACGCGTCGATCACCTCGTGGAAGTGCCGGGCGAAGCGCGCGTTCCAGGTCCTGCCGAGCGTGCCGTAGAGCCGCCGCACACTGTCCGCGAAGCCCGCGACCAGCGGGTCCCTGTGGTCCAGGTGGAGCTCGGGGGCCTCGGTCGCCGCGTGCAGCTGGACGGCGAGCCGCCGCCAGCTCGCCGTCCTTCCGTGGATCACGTCGCGATCATGGCGGTCGTCCCAGGCGAAGAACCACGCGCTGTAGTCGCATATCGCGGCCAGCACGTCGTCGGGCGCCTCCAGGTAGTAGCCGGCCATCAGGTCCGTGTAGCGCAGTCCGTCGGCGTACTTCTCGACCCTGTCGGGCGACATCAGCTGCTTTTCGAGCAGCCAGGAGCGCGTCGTCTCCTGGAGCTTCGGCCAATACGGGTGCAGATTACGAGGAAACGCCTCCTCGACCGCCGGTAGCGCCAGCTCAGCCGGGACCGTTGTCTGTGGATAACGCACGTACAAACCCCTCTCCGCCGCGTGTGGGCGTACACCCCTCCCGTACTGCCGGGCGCGCGCCGTTGCGTATCCCCGCGCTTTCTATTCAGCACTACAACTGACCGTTCTGGGAACGGATTTGCTCCCCTCACTACCCCCGGTCACGCGATTCGTCCCCGTACATGACTGAATATGGATCACATGCGGCTGATCCTGTTCGCACACGCGGGCGTACGGCAGCGTGTGCGCGGGCACGGAAAAGCGGCGCCCGGCCGGGGGATTCCCGGACCGGACGCCGCTCGGCATCCCATTCGCGTACAGCGAAGAAGTAAATGCGATGAAACTGTGAAAGTTCTCAGGCGTTGGCGACCACGGGGTAGCGCGGCGTGCCCTCGTCCATCTGCTTCAGCGCGGCCTTCCGCTCCCGCTTCGACAGGCGGTCGATGTACAGGTACCCGTACAGGTGGTCCGTCTCGTGCTGCAGGCAGCGCGCGAAGTAGCCGGTGCCGCGCACGGTGATCGCGTTGCCCTTCTCGTCCTGGCCGGTGACCACCGCGTAGTCGGGGCGGGCCAGTTCGGCGTACGCGGTCGGCACGGACAGGCAGCCCTCGTTGGAGTCGTCGAGGCGGCGCTGGTCCGCGGGCAGCTCGCGCAGGACCGGGTTGCAGACGACACCGGTGTGCCGCACGCCGTCGTCGTCCGGGCAGTCGTACACGAAGACCTTCAGGTCCACACCGATCTGGTTCGCGGCCAGGCCCACGCCCTCGGCGGTGCGCTGGCTGGCGAACATGTCGTCGACCAGCTTCGCCAGCTCGTCGTCGAAGACGGTGACGTCCTTGCACTCCTTGTGCAGCACCGGATTGCCGACGACCGTGATCGGCCGCGACGTGCCGCGCTCCCGGTAGGCCGCCTCCCGCGCCTCGCAGTCCTCGGTGTCGATGACGAAGCCCTCGTCGTCCACGGGGAGGACCCCATCGGTGTGCTGCTGATCGGTGTCCTGCTGAGCCATGGCGGACGCGAGCCTTCCTGGGAAACGGGGTGAGAATGCTGGTTAACAGGGTACGGGGGCCCAGCGGCGCGGCTCAGCAGACCTCTTCGAGATCCCGCCAGTCACGCGAGTCCGGCGAATCCGCCACCCACCCGTCGAGCAACCCGCGCACCAGGGAGGCCGGCGCGGCCACCCCGCACTCCCGCTCCGGCACCCACAGCTGCCCGTCGGTGCGGTGGCCGAGCGGCCCCGGATGCCCCGGCTCGCTGTGGTCGTGCGGGTCCAGATGCGTGCCGTCCCCCTCGTCGGACGGCATCCGCGACTCCGAGCACGTCCGGCACAGCAGCCGCACGGAGGACGACCAGTCCTCCGCGGCGAACCCCGCGTCGGCGGCAAGCCGCTCCAGCGCGTCCCGGTCGTCCTCGGTGGCCGCCTCGAGCAGCACCACCCAGGTGGGGACCGGCGAAGGCGCCCACAGCTCGATCTCGTCGAAGACCGGGTACGAGTGCCCGGTCGCCGTGGTCCGCTCGCCGTGCGGGACACCGTCGTGCAGCACGACCTCGCCCCAGCGCCGGCCGGACGACGGCAGCGGAATGGAGAGCACCTCGATCCGCGCGGGGTCGAGCCTGCGCCCCCACACGACCTCGGCCTCGCCCTCCGGCGAGAGCCGCACGGCGGCGCTGCCGAGGTCCATCCCCGTCGGCTCCCCGGCGGCGGTGGCGCCGCCCGGCACCTTCAGCCCGTACGCCTGCCACGCCCTGCGCGCGAGCGGCCAGTCCTGCAGCGCGGTGGCGGCGATGCCCACGTTCCACCAGTCCGGTGCCCCGGACTCCTTCTCCAGCAGCGCGACGGCCCGCAGACCCGTGGTGCGGGCCTGCTCCCAGTCGTGCCGGAACTTGTGCAGCAGCGCGAGGTTGAACCAGGACTCCGACAGCCACGGCTCCAGGTCGGCGGCGCGGGTGAGCAGCGCTCCCGCGTCCTCGTACCGGCCGTCGCCGATCAGCGTGAACGCGCGATCCGTGGCCTGCCGCCAGGAGGCGGAGGGCCGGTGCCGTCCCTTGCCGAAGATCCTCACGATTCCCGCCTGCCGATACTCGAGGCCTGCGCCTCCGGACGCCGCGTTCTGTGCGTTCCCTGCCTTGCTTCGCATCCAACCACGTACGGTCGGACAACCGCTCATTACCCATGGGTTACCCCACCGACCCTAGGCTCAGACCGGTCTTGGAAACCACTCTGGCCAGGGCTTCAACAACCTCCGGCTGGTAGTCCCTGCCCGTGGCCAGGCGCAGGCTCTCCAGCGCCCTGAGCGGCCCCTGAGGTCCCTGTTCCCTTGCCATCTCGTCGTACGCGTTCGCTGTCCGCACAATCCGGGCGGCGAGCGGCTGCTCACGGTACGGGTCCGCCTGCCGTTCGACCACCACGGCGACCTGGGGGTCCACGCCGGTCTGCCGGACGACGGCGCCGCCGAGCAGCGCTATCCGGCGCTGCTGGGCCGGGTGCAGCGCGGCGGTGGCGCCTGCCGCCACCGGGTCGACGAGCGAGAGCTGCCCGATGTCGTGCATGAGCGCCGCGTATTCGAGGACCGTCAGGTCCGGCTGGGAAAGCCCCAGGTCACGGCCTACGGCCCGGCTCAGCTCGGCCACCCGGCGGGCGTGCCCGTGCGGGGTGTAGCCGGCGATCTCGGTGGCACGGGCCAGTGAGGTGATGGTCTGCCGGTACGTGGCCTTGACCACGGAGTACCGGCGGAACGCCAACTGGGTGAGCAGCAGCGGCAGGCTGATCAGGGGCAGCGCCCACAGCCCGGCGACGGCCACGGCGAGCGCCATCACGGCCCCCGTCGCGCAGACGGCCGAGCCGATCCCGAGCATCGCCCGCAACTCGTCGCGCAGCAGCGGCCCGAACGGCCACCGCGTCCTGGCGTGCGCCATCGCGGCGGCGAGCACGGCGTCGCACAGCGCGGTGAGCACCAGCAGCCCGACGATCAACAGGGCGTAGTACGCCCCGTCCCCGAACCACTGGGCCAGGACGCCTTGGTTGTAGAGCGGTTGGAAGCAGACGGCGGCGAACCCGACGGTGAGCACACGCCGCGTCACGTGATCGAGCGAGGCCCCCTTGCCGCGCGCCACATGCGGTACGCAGCCGACGAGCGTGCCCGCGACGACGATCGCGACGACCTGCGCGGCACCGTGGTGCGTGGGCTGCCCGGCGACCTCCCCGAGCAGCGCGTACGCGAGCGCCCCCGCGGCCCCCAGCGGCGCGGCCTCCCGATGCTCCTCGGCGCCGCCCCACCGGGCCAGCTCCCCCACGGCGACGAGCAACCCGAACGCCAGCGCGTTCCCCCGCTCGACCACCCCGTGCCACACGGTGTCGCCCAACGCCAGCGAGGCCACCAGCACGGCAACCCCGACCACCCCCCGGACCCATCCGTGCCGGTCGACCCCACCCGCCGTGTCGTGCAACGGCCCCAAGGCCCCGGATCCCGGCTCCGCCCCCGTCACAGGGAGGCCGCCGGCGGGGCGGTGACGGTTTCCGGGCGAGGGGGTGGCAGCACCGCCTCGTCCGCCGTCACCACGGGATGCCACCCGTCCCGCGCCAGCACCCGCACAAACGCTCCCACCATCACCGGATCGAACTGCGTCCCGGCACACCGCTCCAGCTCCGCCAACGCCACCGCGACGGGCCGCGCCCGCGAATACGTCCGCGTGGACGTCATCGCGTCGAACGCGTCCGCGACCGCCACCACCCGCGCGAACTCCGGGATCTGCGCGCCCGCGAGCCCGTACGGATACCCGCTCCCGTCGAGCCGCTCGTGGTGATGCAGGATCGCCGCCCGCGCCTCGTCGAGGAACCCGATCCCCCGCACCATCTCGTGCCCGTACTCGGGATGCAGCTGAATGATCTCGCGCTCCCGGGGCGTGAGGGGACCGTCCTTGCGCAACAGCCGCGTGGGCACGCCGAGCTTCCCCACGTCGTGCAGGATCCCGGCGAACCGCAGCGCCTCCACCCGCTCCGCCGCCATCCCGAGCTCGCGCGCGATCATCATGGACGCCTGCCCGACCCGCTCACTGTGCCCGCGCGTGTACCCGTCCTTGATGTCGACGGCCTGGACGAGTGCCCGGATGGTGGCCTGGTGGGCCGCCCGCTCCCGCTGGTACTGGGCGAACACCCAGCAGGAGATGTACATCGGCAGGAGCACGAGCAGCGCGGAGAGCGGACCGTAGGAACTCGCCCACATCATCGCCATCACGAGCCCGGCGAGACCGTGCGCGGCCACCGGCGCGAGCAGCCGCAGGAAGAGCCCGCGCCAGGCGCTGCGCAGCGGAACCCGCTCCGCGGAGGCGAGCACGCCCCCGTCGAGCACGGTCAGCGCGGCACAGAACGCGAGACCGGCGGCGCCGCCCGGCACGAGCGCGGACGGGAACCGGGGCTCGGCGACCGCGCCGGGCCCGCCGAGCGCGCCGAAGACCTGGGCCGCCGCCCAGGAGGCGAGGGCCAGTTGGGCCGCGCGCCACACCTTGCGCAGCCGCACGGGCCGCCGCTCGACCCGGGTGAGCAGGGCGCCGGGCAGCGCGACGAGCGCGGCGGCGGCCGGCGGCAGCAGGAACGCCCCGGCGAGCAGCACGGGAAAGAAGGTGCCCATCCCCTTGGGCGCGCGCCGCCCGACGAGCCGGCAGCGGCCGATCTGCTCGCACCCCGCGTACAGGGCGGCGAGCAGGGCGACGGCGGGCCACGGCGTGGTGGCGGAGAGCGCGGGCGCGGCGCAGACGACGGCGAGACCGGCGGTCAGGAGCACATACACGCGGGCCACGAGCGGAACCGAGCGCATGCCCCCAACTCCCTCCCCAAGGCGTCCAGTTCACGGAGAATAGGACGGGTGGGAGGGCGCTCGCGCCGCATCGCCGGGATTGCCGGGGCCATGGGCCCCGGATTCGCACGATCGGGTGAATCGGTCCGTCAGGCGAGCGGGTTGCCCATGCCTTCTTCGGGGGTGGCCTGGCCCGAGCGGATCACTTCGATCCGCCCCATGACCTTGGCCCGCAGGTCGGTGGGCACGTCGTCATGCCCGCAGCACCGCTTCACCAGCTTCTTCACGGCCTGCTCCAGGCCGTACTTCTCCAGGCACGGGGAGCACTCCTCGAAGTGCACCTCGAACTTGGTGCAGTCACTGTCCGGCATCTCGTGGTCGAGGAACTCGTAGAGATGGTCCAGGACTTCACTGCAGTCCGTCTCGTGCGGCTCTCCGCAGCTCATGAGCCCGAGCCTTTCGCTTCGTTCGCCTGACCGGCACCGGCCGGGACGAGCCCGCGGTCACGGGCGTAGTCCTCGAGCATGCCGCGCAACTGGCGACGGCCACGGTGCAGCCGGGACATCACCGTACCGATAGGTGTACCCATGATGTCCGCGATCTCCTTGTACGCAAAGCCCTCTACGTCGGCGAGATAGACCGCGATACGGAATTCCTCGGGGATCGCCTGGAGGGCTCGCTTCACGTCCGAGTCGGGCAGGTGGTCGAGCGCCTGCGACTCCGCGGAGCGCAGACCGGTCGACATGTGCGACTCGGCGCGGGCCAGCTGCCAGTCCTCGATCTCCTCGGCCGCGCTGCGCTGGGGCTCGCGCTGCTTCTTGCGGTACGAGTTGATGAAGGTGTTCGTCAGGATCCGGTACAGCCACGCCTTGAGGTTCGTGCCCTCACGGAACTGGTGGAACGAGGCGTACGCCTTCGCGTACGTCTCCTGCACCAGGTCCTCGGCGTCGGCCGGGTTGCGCGTCATGCGCAGGGCGGCCGAATACATCTGGTCGAGGAATTCCAGCGCGTCCCGCTCGAAGCGCGCGTTGCGCTCGGCGGTGCTCTCGCCGTTGCTCCCCTCGTTGCCAGGGGTCTCCGGGCGCTCCGCCTGGCCGTGCTCGGTCCCTGCGTCGGTCCCTGTGACCGGACCCACCTCCTCAAGCGACGTCGCGGGGACGAACGAGACCCCGCTCGAATCGGAGGATAGACGACGATCCGGTCCGCCCGCCGCCCGAACAGGAGCGGTCTTGGCCGCGCTCAGCACGCTCCACTCCAGGTCAGGAGCGGTGGCACGGCTGGGGCAAGCGACTGAACCCATGCGGCGGACTTCCTCTCGTACGAACTGTGTGCACCGACAGTCCCCACAACAGTGGTCCCGCGCTCAACATTCCCGACCGCTAGACGAGTGACCCGGTCCACTTCGCGACGGCCCCGGTGATGACCGTGAGGGCCTCGTCCTGAGTGATGTCCGCGCGCTTCGGAACGGCGAAGCCGTGGTCCCCGAAGGGGACTTCGACGAGTTCGTACGCGCCGGCCCCGGGGAACTCGGCGGGCTTTCCGAAGGGGTCGTTGCCGCCCTGTACGACGAGGGTGGGCACGCCCGCGCCGAGGAGTTCGTCGGCGCGGGACTTCTCCGGCTTGCCCGGCGGGTGCAGCGGGAAGCTGAGCGCGAGGACCGCGGCGGCGCCGAGTTCGCCCGCGGTGCGGCAGGCGACGCGGGCACCGGCGCTCCTGCCTCCGGCGATCACCGGGAGGCCGGGCTTCGCCAGCGCGGGCCAGATGCCCCGCCACCCCTTGTCGAGCGTCTTGGGGGCGGGCGCGAGCTTCTTCCCCGCGACGCGCCAGGGCTGCTCGACGAGCGCGACGGTCACCCCGTGGGCGGGCAGGGCCGCGGCGATCGCCTGCAGGTCCCTGGCCTCGATACCGCCACCGGCGCCGTGGCTCGCGGCCAGGACCAGTTTCGGGTTCTTGGCGGGGTGCCAGGTGATGCGGGCGTCGCCGACTTCGGTCGCAATGTTTTCGCTACGTGTCACCCGGCCATGGTGCATCGGCCTTCAAGCCCTGGCGCCGATTGATCCAATCAAGCCCCGCCGCCGGTCGAGCACATCAAGCCCTGGCGCCGGTCGAGCACATCAAGCCCCGCCGGCGATCGAGCAAATCAAGCCCCGCCGGCGATTGAGGCGCGGGGTCCGGGGCCGAGCCCCGAGTCGTTCACCCCGGCCCGCCGCTTCCCAATCAAGCCCCTGCGGCGATTGAGCAGCGGGGTCCGGGGCAGAGCCCCGAGACCTCCACCCCGGCACGCCGCATCAGAAGAGCGTCCCCTCCTCCGGCCCTTCCAGCTCCTTCAACAACTCCGGCCCGTTGTTACGGACATTGCTCACGGCCGTCGACACCGGATACGCCCGCATCAACCCCTCCGGCGGCGGCGCAAGCAGCGCACGAAGGTCGTCGACATCCGTACGGGCCGGGTCGAGCCAGTCGTCCCACCGGTCCGGCGTCAGCATCAGCGGCATCCGGGGGTGGATGTCGGCGAGCGACCGCGGCCCCTCCTTCGGCGCGACACCGAGCGGCGCGGTCTCCGCCTCCGTGGTGATCACGGAACAGGTCACCCACCAGGCCAGCGGGTGCTCGTCCGGGAGCGTGCGGTCGTGCCAGAACTCGTAGAGCCCCGCCATCGCGAAGACCGACCCGTCCGCGGGCGTCACGAAGTACGGCTGCTTGCGCGGCCGCTTCTTCTTGCCCTCGACCTCCAGATCGCGCTCGGCGGCCGCGGTCACCCACTCGTAATAGCCGTCGGCGGGCAGGATGCAGCGCCGCGAGGTGAAGGCCTTGCGGTACGAGGGCTTCTCGTGCACGGTCTCGGCCCGCGCGTTGATCATGCGGGCGCCGCCCTCCGGCGTCCTGGACCACGACGGCACCAGGCCCCACTTGAGCTTGCGCAGCTGGCGAACCGGACGGCGGTCCTCGGCGTCTTTCACCGGGCGGTCGAGAACCGCGTAGACCTCCTTGGTGGGAGCCACGTTGAAGTCGGCCTCATAGGCCTCTTCCGGCTCCCACTTCTCGATCTCAAAGATTCCTGCGAGATCCTCTGGCCTGCGACTCGATGCATAACGTCCGCACATACGTGCCACAGTGCCAGATGCCGACCCGCCACCGAACCCGAACGGGAGCAGCCGAAACACATGGACGCCAGCCTCTGGGACCGGATCTTCGGAACCCAGTCCGACCCCGACCAGTGGGTGACGATCGCCACGGGCATCGTCGCGCTCGCCGCGATCGTCCCGCACACGGTCTGGCGGCTGACCCGGAACGCGATCACGATCGCCCACGAGGGCGGCCACGGCCTGATCGCCCTCCTGATGGGCCGCAAGCTCGACGGCATCCGGCTGCACTCGGACACCAGTGGTCTGACGGTCAGCCGCGGCAAGCCGACCGGGCTCGGCATGGTCCTGACCGCGGCCGCCGGGTACACGGCCCCGCCGCTGCTCGGCCTCGGCGGCGCGGCGCTGCTCTCCGACGGGCACATCACGCTGCTGCTGTGGCTGGCCACGGCGCTGCTCGTCGTGATGCTGGTGATGATCCGGAACGCGTACGGGGCGCTGACCGTGGTGATCACGGGCGGTGCCTTCGTCCTCGTCTCCTGGCTGACGGGGCCGCAGGTGCAGGCCGCCTTCGCGTACACCGTCGTCTGGTTCCTGCTGCTCGGCGGCGTACGGCCCGCCTTCGAGCTGCAGCGCAAGCGCCGCAGGGGTGGCGCGGGCGACTCCGACGCCGACCAGCTCTCGCGCCTCACGCACGTACCCGCGGGAATGTGGCTGTTTTTCTTCCACGCCGTCTCACTGTGCTCGCTGCTGGGCGGAGGTCGCTGGCTGCTGGGGCTGTGAGCAGGTGCCTTCTCGTGGGCCTACTAGAGTTGGGGCATGACCACGAACCCCGCGCACACCGCACTCTGGCCCGCCCCGCTCGCCGGCGGAGCCGTCGACGCGACTGTCCAGGTGCCGGGGTCCAAATCCGTCACCAACCGTGCACTGGTGCTCGCCGCGCTCGCCGCGGAGCCGGGCTGGCTGCGCCGCCCGCTGCGCTCCCGCGACACGCTGCTGATGGCGGCCGCGCTGCGCGAGATGGGTGTGGGCATCGAGGAGGGCGTGGGCCCCGACGGGTCCGGTGAGGCGTGGCGCGTCATCCCGTCCGGTCTTCAGGGCCCGGCCACGGTGGATGTGGGCAACGCGGGCACCGTGATGCGCTTCCTGCCGCCGGTCGCCTCGCTCGCCTCCGGGCCGATCCGCTTCGACGGCGACCCCCGTTCGTACGAGCGTCCACTGCACGGCGTGATCGACGCGCTGCGCGCGCTCGGCGCCCGGATCGACGACGACGGGCGCGGGGCGCTGCCGCTGACCGTGCACGGCGGGGGCGCCCTCGAAGGCGGCCCGGTGGAGATCGACGCCTCGTCCTCGTCCCAGTTCGTGAGCGCCCTGCTGCTGTCGGGCCCGCGCTTCAACCAGGGGGTCGAGGTCCGGCACACGGGCTCGGCGCTCCCCTCCATGCCGCACATCCGCATGACGGTCGACATGCTGCGCGCGGTCGGCGCCCAGGTCGACACCCCGGAGTCGGGCGGCGAGCCGAACGTGTGGCGGGTCACGCCGGGCGCCCTGCTCGGCCGGGACATCACCATCGAGCCCGACCTCTCGAACGCCCAGCCGTTCCTGGCCGCGGCCCTGGTCACCGGCGGCAAGGTGACGATCCCCGACTGGCCGGAGCACACGACGCAGCCCGGCGACGCGCTGCGCGACATCTTCACGCAGATGGGCGGGGACTGTGAGCTGACCGCCCACGGCCTCGAATTCACCGGCTCCGGCAGCATCCACGGCATCGACGTCGACCTGAGCGAGGTCGGCGAGCTGACCCCCGGCATCGCCGCGGTGGCCGCCCTCGCCGACTCCGAGTCCACGCTGCGCGGCGTCGCCCACCTGCGCATGCACGAGACGGACCGGCTCGCCGCGCTCACCAAGGAGATCAACGAGCTGGGCGGTGACGTCACGGAGACCGCCGACGGACTGCACATCCGCCCGCGCCGGCTGCACGGCGGGATCTTCCACACGTACGACGACCACCGCATGGCCACCGCGGGCGCGATCATCGGCCTCGCGGTCGACGGCGTACAGATCGAGAACGTGGCGACCACCGCGAAGACGCTGCCGGACTTCCCCGACATGTGGGCCGCGATGCTCGGGACCGACCGGGCCTAGGGGCACACCGCGATGCGCCGCTACGGCAAGCACACCGACGAGGACGACATCCGCCAGCGCCCGAACCGCAAGGGCAACAGGCCGCGGAGCAACATCCGTCCCAAGCACGAGGACGCGGCCGAGGGCATGGTCCTCACCGTGGACCGCGGCCGCCTCACCGTCCTCATCGACGACGTCGCCGTGACCGCGATGAAGGCCCGCGAGCTGGGCCGCAAGGCGGCGGTCGTGGGCGACCGGGTCTCCGTCGTCGGCGATCTGTCCGGCAAGAAGGACACCCTCGCGCGCATCGTCCGCATCGAGGGCCGCAACTCCGTGCTGCGCCGCACGGCGGACGACGACGACCCGTACGAGCGAG
Source organism: Streptomyces sp. EDA2-14 (assembly GCF_054963755.1). Classification (NCBI taxonomy): domain Bacteria; kingdom Bacillati; phylum Actinomycetota; class Actinomycetes; order Kitasatosporales; family Streptomycetaceae; genus Streptomyces; species Streptomyces sp. EDA2-14. The sequence goes on along the minus strand of NZ_JBUEGE010000015.1, from coordinate 1,105 downwards.
TGGTCGTCGCCAATGCCGACCAGCTGGCCATCGTCACCGCGCTCGCCGACCCCGAGCCGCGCCCGCGCATGATCGACCGCTGTCTGGTGGCGGCGTTCGACGGCGGCCTCGACCCGCTCCTCGTCCTGACGAAGTCGGACCTGGCGCCCCCGGACAAGCTCCTCGACCTGTACGGGGCGCTCGACATCCCGTACGTCGTCACCAGCCGCGAGGAGCTGGAGGACGGTACGGCGGTGGCGCGGGTGCGCGAGCAGATCGACGGCAAGGTCACGGCGTTCGTCGGGCACTCCGGTGTCGGCAAGACGACGCTGGTGAACGCCCTGGTGCCGGACGATCAGCGGCGCTCGACGGGGCACGTCAACGCGGTCACCGGGCGGGGCCGGCACACCACGACGTCCGCGCTCGCGCTGCCGCTGTCCGGCGACGCGGGCTGGGTGATCGACACGCCGGGCGTGCGCTCGTTCGGGCTGCACCACGTGGACCCGTCGCGCGTCATCCACGCCTTCCCCGACCTGGAGCCCGGCACGGAGAACTGCCCGCGCGCGTGCAGCCACGACGAGCCGGACTGCGCCCTCGACGCCTACGTGGAGGAGGGGCACGCGGACCCGGCCCGGCTGTACTCGCTGCGCCGCCTGCTCGCCACGCGCGAGCGCCGCGAGGGCGACTGACCTGAGCCTGGTTTACTGCCGAGCCGCTCCGGTAAGGGCATAATCGCACCAAGCCGGACGCAAGATCGTAGAACTCGTAAGCCGTACGAGATCAGTGGAGCGCGGGAGGCACAAGGACATGGCGTGGCTGCTGGTCATCGTCGCGGGGATCCTGGAGACCGGTTTCGCCGTCTGCCTGAAGCTCTCGCACGGCTTCACGCGGCTGTGGCCCACGGTCGCGTTCGCCGCGTTCGCGCTCGGCAGTTTCGGCCTCCTCACGCTCTCCCTGAAGAAGCTCGACGTGGGGCCCGCGTATGCGGTGTGGACGGGCATCGGCGCGGCCGGCACGGCGATCTACGGCATGGTCTTCCTGGGCGACATGGTCTCGGTCCTCAAGATCGTCTCCATCAGCCTGGTGATCGCGGGCGTCATCGGCCTCCAACTCTCGGGCTCGGCCC
>NZ_JBUEGE010000014.1:0-231625 GCF_054963755.1 Streptomyces sp. EDA2-14 | reverse complement strand
CGAGGCCCATGTGGTGCACGCCGAGAACGAGTTGACGGCCGTGCTGCACGATCCGCGCGAGGTCCACGGCGGCGTCGCGGAGCACTCGCAGGCCCACGAGGGCCGGGCCCGCGACGTGCTGGTGGAGGCATCCGCGGTCTCGGACCTGCTGGTCGTCGGCGCCCGGCGCCGCCGCAGCTCCATCGGACTGCAGCTCGGCCCGGTCGGTCACGCCCTGCTGCACCACGCTGCCTGCCCGGTCGCCGTGGTGCCCCACGACTGACGTACCGGCTTCGTCGAAGGTCCAGGAGTGGGTCCGGCCACTCGCGGTCGCACCGAGGACCTGGAGGTTCCACCGCTCTTCACGGAAGCGCGGCAGTTTGCGTCGCCGTCCGCACGAACGGCAGCACCAGCCTGGACGGGTGTCCGGCGTCCCGGAAGATCTTGTGGGTGACGGGGCGGCCCACCGGGAGGTGGAAGGCGTCCGGGGGCAGCAGCGCGTTGTGGTCGTCGGCGAGCGGTTCCGCGTTGGAGAGCTCCGCGACCAGTCGGTGGCCGGGCAGGAACGTCGCCGCGAACGGGTAGATCCGCAGCACGTACTCCTCGATCCTGCCGGGCTCGACCGGCACCGCGCGGGTGTGCGGGTGGTACGGGTCGCCCTCGGTGGTGTGTTCCTCGTCGAGTTCCCGGTGCGACGCCTTGAGGTAGGCGGTGGTGACGAGTTGCCGTTTGCCGCCCGGTGCCTCGTCCCACAGGCGCAGGATGAAGTTGGTGTCCGGCTGGTCGATCTCGGCGAAGAGGTGGGCCGCGCCCTGGCCCATCATCTCGGTGGGTGCGGTGAACGGGGCGGTGCTCCAGCTGAGCATCTCCACCGTGTCGGTCACCGTCAGGGGTGCCTGGTAGAAGCCGTCGGGGGCGGCGTGTTCGGCGCCCATGGGCTCGGGCTCGCAGGAGAGCCCGCGGCGCGGGCGCAGGTACAGCGGGCGGTGTTCCACGTTCCTCGGAGGCCACTGCTCCCCCGTGACGGTCTCGCGGGAGCCCTCCACGTGGACGCTGACGGCCGGTTCGTCCATGACGCCGTTGTCGATGCCCTTGAGCCAGTACTCGTACCAGCGGAACATCTTGTCGTGCTCCTCGACGAAGGGGCGCGACTGCATCGGCGGGTAGGGGCCGATGTCGAGCTTCTTCGGGCCGTTCAGCGCCTTGTACAGCTCGATGGTGCCGTCCATCGTCCAGCCGCGGCCCTGGTCGATCTGGAGCCAGACCGGGATGTCGACGGCGGGTGCGAGGGTGATCGGGTTCCGCTCTTCGTACCAGTCGCCGTCGACCTCGTTCATGACGATGTCGAACCACGCCTCGTGGTGCTTCGGGTAGTTGAGGACGTGCACCAGGTTCGGCCAGGCGGCCACGTCCGGGTCGCGCAGCCGCTCGGCGACCCGCTTCCTGATCTCCTCGGGCGAATACGTCTCCAGCATGCGGGACTTGACGCGGTCGGTGAACGCCCAGCCGGAGTCGCCGCCCCGGCCCTCGCGGGCGGCGCGCGGCATGAACCACATGACACCGCCGTGGTACGTCGTCTCGTAGAAGTCGTAGTGACCGCCGCTGACGAAGATGGCCTTGAGGGACGGCGGGCGTTCGGCCGCCGCCAGCACCTGCATGGAGCCGAAGTACGAGATGCCGATCATGCCGACGTTGCCGTCGCACCACGGCTGCGCCGCGACCCATTCGATGAAGTCGTGGGCGTCCTGGCCGAGGGGGACGCCGCCGGCGTTGTAGTTGCCGATGTGCTCGCCCTCGGCGGCGCCGGAGCCGCGCAGGTCGCCGATGACGTGGACGTAGCCCTCCTTGACGACGCGTGCGATGTCGCCCGCCTCGACGCAGCCGTCCCACATCGGGCTGGGGCGGCGCTGCGGGGGCGTGGTGAGGGCGAGGGCCTGGAGTTCCTTGCCGTAGGGGCTCAGGGCGACGAGCGCGGGGCGTGGTGTGTCGGACGTGGCGCTGTAGGTGTCGGCGGCCAGCGTGACGCCGTCGCGCATCGGCACCCGGAGGTCCTTGCGGACGGCGATGGTCTGCCCGCCCGCCTGGATGGTGTGATGGTCGGTCATGTCTGCGGAAGCTCCTGTGTTACGCGTGCTCGCCGCGTGTGCGGTAGGCGTGCATCGAGGTGAAGAACGGCGACGGTTCGAGCGTGGGGTCGCCGGTGTAGCCGAGTTCCTCGGCGGCCCCGGCGAACGGGGAGTACGGGGAGTCCGTCTCCATGAGGCCCTCCCCCAGGCAGCGGCAGGCGGCCCCGGCGACCCGCGCCTCCGCGGCGAGGCTCTGGTCGATGGCCTCCCGCGCCTGCGCCTCGTCGAGTTCGACGCCGTACGGTGTGCCGTCGGCCCTGCGGTAGGGGTGGCCGAGGTAGAGGCGGCGCGGACGCACCTTGTCGCGCAGGTGCCGCAGTCCGGCGCGGTAGGCGGCCGGGTCCGTGTAGCCGGGGAAGCCGTTGGCCGCGCCGTGGACCTGGACGGCGTCGCCGGTGAACACCGCGCCCTGGCCGTCGATTTCGTAGGCGACCGAGCCGGGTGTGTGTCCCGGGAGCGCGTGCACCGAGACGGTGACATCGCCGCCGAGGCGGAGTGTCTCCCCGCCCTTCACGAGCAGGGTCGGCTCCAGCTCGCCGGAGATGACGGCGTCGGCCGCCGCGGTGATCCTGGCCTCGCCGTCGGGGTCTTTCAGGTACCGGCCGCGTCCGGCGAGGTACTCCTCCACATGCGCGCGCCGCGAGCGCAGCATGGGGGCGTCGGCCTCGTGGATCACCACCTGTGCCCGGCGGCCGGTGAGCTCCCACAGGGCGTGCGCCCCGCCGAGGTGGTCGATGTGACCGTGTGTCAGCAGGATCCAGCGCACGTCCTCGATGCGCCGCCCGACGGCCTCCAGGGCCGGCGCCATGCCCTCGGCGGGAGAGGTGGCGATCCCGGTGTCGACGATCGCGGGTTCCGGTGCGTCGACGTAGAAGCTGTAGAGACCGAAGCGGCCCCAGGGCGAGAAAAGGGGGTGGACGGTGACGTCGTGGGTCATGGGCCTCAGCGCCCGGTGAGGAAGTCGCGGGTCTCGGCGAACACCCGGTGGTACTCGGGGATCCACGAGAAGTGCTGGACGAAGCCGTGGCCCGCGCCCTCGTACCGGCTCACCGTCGCCGCGACACCGGCCTGCCGGAGCCGGCTGCCGTACAGCTCGCCCTCGTCGCGCATCGGGTCGAACTCGGCGGTGACGACCAGGGCCGGCGGCAGTCCGCTCAGGTCCTTCCGCTTGACCGGGGAGACGAGCGGGTCGGCCGGGTCGGCGCCGCTGTCGAGGTAGAAGGAGTTGAACGGCTTGAGCCCTGCCGTCTCCAGGCCGTACCCGACGGCGTTCTCCCTCAGCGAGGCGTAGCGGTCCTCGTCGAAGTCCAGGTCGAGGGACGGGTAGTAGAGGATCTGGTGGGTGATCCGGTCGAAGCCCTCGTCGTGCGCCCGCGCCGCGACCGCGGCGGCGAAGGTGCCGCCGGAGCTGTCGCCCGCGACGGCGAGGACCGTGCCGTCCCAGCCCAGTGATTCGCCCTGCTCGGCGGCCCAGCGGGTGACGGCGCAACAGTCGTCGAGACCGGCCGGGAAGGCGGCTTCCGGCGCCCGGCGGTAGTCCACGGAGACGACCTTCAGGCCCGTCTCCTTCGCCAGCGAACGTGCGACGTGGTCGTGGGTCTCCAGGCTGCCGAGGAAGAACGCTCCCCCGTGGAAGTAGATCAGCAGCCCGTGCCGGTCGGTGTCGGTGGGTGTGTAGACGCGTATCGGTACGTCGCCGGAGTCGGTGTGCGCGGTGCGGTCCTCGACCGCGTGCAGCGGCAGGCGCTCCTCGACGGGCGGTACGTGGGCCTCTTCGTCGGCGCGCATCGCGACCGGGTCGAGCGGGCCCTCGGGCGGGGGCGGGAGGGTCGCGAGGAACGTCGAGATCTCGGGGTGCAGCGGCATGGTTCTCACTCCTTGGTCGCGGTGGGCGTGGGCTGCTGGCCGGGGAAGACCTCGTCGATCTCGTCCTCGGCCCAGCCCTGCCGCGAGATGGCCTGCAGCTTGTCGGTGACGGGCTTGCGCGTGGCCTGGTACTGGGCCAGCGCTTCCTTCAGGGAGTCCGCGGCGCGCAGGGCGTCGGCGAGGGCACCGGCGTCCTCGATGGCCGAGTTGGCGCCCTGGCCCTGGTGGTGCAGCATCGAGTGCGCGGCGTCGCCGATGAGGACGACGGAGTCCGAGTGCCAAGTGTCGATGGGGTCGATGTCGTACACGGCGCGGATGTTGACGGTGTCCATGTCGAGGCCGCGTGTGATGTCCACGAGCCGCTCGTCGAAGCCCTCGACGGTGCGCAGCATGTCCTCCTTGGTGACCCGCGGTGTCCAGGTGCCGTCCGGGCACAGGGCGGTGATGTCGAAGGACACCTGGTCGCGGTGGCGCAGCGGCAGCAGGTAGACCTTCGTGCCGCGGCCGATGTACATGCGCAGGTTGTCGTCGGTGACCATGCCGCGGGCGTCGGCCACGGAGATGACGGCGCGGTAGGCGTGCTCGCCGGAGAACACCGGGCCCTTGTCGCTGAAGAGCCGCTGCCGCACGACGGATTTGATGCCGTCGGCGCCGACGACGAGGTCGGCCTCGGCGGTCGTGCCGTCGGCGAAGGTCAGCACGGCTCCTTCGCCCCTGTCCTCGATGGTCTCGAGGCGGTGGCCGAGGCGCACCATGCCCTCGGGGAGCACACCGAGCAGGGCCTCGATGAAGTCGCCGCGGTGGACGAGGTGGGTGCGGGTCTGTGTCCCGTCGGCCGGCCAGGCCTCCTTCAGGATCGGGGCGCCGGTGGCGGTGAGGATCTCGAAGTACTCGCTGGGCGAGCTGACTTCGGCGATCGCGTCGTGGATCCCCCACTCGCGGAAGCGGTTCATGGTGACGGGGCGCAGGCCGATGCCGGCGCCGACCTCGCGGATCCGGCTCGCCTGCTCGTACACGGTGACGTCCGCGCCGAGCAGGCCGAGGGCCTTGGCCGCGGCGGCGCCGCCGTAGCCCGCTCCGACGACGGCGATCTTGAGGTCTTTCAGGTCCTGCATGGGAGGGGCTCTCTCCTACTTCTGGATGGTCAGGAAGCCGGCGGGGTTGTCGACGAAGAGCGTCCGGAGGGCCGCCTCGTCGAGGCCGGCGGCGCGCAGGTCCGGGATCAGTTCGTCGAAGAGGTAGTTGACGGTGTGGCCCTTGACGCCGGGCCAGCCGAGCGGGGAGCAGTTGGCGTCGGCGGAGGCGAGGACCTGGCCGATGCGGCGGCCTCCGTCGACGAACCGCAGGAAGTGGTCCAGGCGCTCTCGCCGGGGTCGGGCCCAGAACGGCGGGTCGGGCAGCTCGGTCTCGTAGCCGAAGGTGTCGAAGCCGATGCGGCCGCCCTGCTCGGCGATCCAGACGTCGCGCGTCCTGTCGGCGTTGACCCCGTCGTCCACGTGCCCGAACAGCACTCGGTCCAGCGGGAGTTCCTCTTCATTGAAGATCGCCACGGCGTTCTCGGCGTCGATCGCGAGGTGGGTCAGGATCGGCACGCCGGTGGCGAGCGCGGCGCGGGCGGCGGCGCGGTAGATGCGCTTGTCCAGGTCGGTCATGCGGCCGCCCCGGCTCACGCCCACCTTGATCACTCCGGCCCTGCTGCCGGTGTCGCCGATGCCGACGGTGATCTCGTGGACGAACTGCCGTGCCAGGTAGTCGACATCGGCGCGCGCGAAGTGCGGCAGCGCGGTGTCGCCGCCGACGAATCCGGTGCAGGCGACGATGTGCACGCCGGTCTTCGCCGAGAGGGACTTGTAGTAATCGACGTCGCGGCCGTTGCAGATGCCGGTCGCGTCGACGAAGGTGCCGCCGCCGAGTTCGTGGAAGCGGCGCAGCTTCGGGACGGTCTCCTCGTAGCGCCGCTCGGGGCTCTGCCACCACTGCGTGTCCAGTTCGGAGCCGGGCATGCCGTAGCCGATGTGTTCGTGGATCGCCACGAAGCCGAGTTCCTCGGCGGGGATCGGCCCCAGGACGGTGTTCACTCGCGACACTGCGCTCACCTTCGGATTCGGAAGAGTTCTTGACGGTCGGTTCGGGGCGGGGCGGTCAGCGCACCGCGAGCAGGTCGCGCGGGTTGGCCCCGAGGATGCGGCGTACGTCGTCCTCGCCGATGCCGCGCGCCGTCAGCAGCGGCACGAAGTCGGTCAGCACATGGCTGTACGGCAGGTCGTTGGCGGGGTGCCCCTTGGCCACGCCGGTCGCGCCGACGGAGAGCAGGATCCGGCCGGTGTGTCCGGCGCGGACGAGGTCGGCGACCAGGTCGGCGCGCTCGGCGTCGGTGAGGTGCTCGGTGTCCTCGGTGCCGACGCGGTCGAGAAGGACTCGGGCGCCGCGGGCGGCGATCTTCTCGGGCGCGCCGGCGGCGACGGCCGCCCTGCGGTCGAGGCCGCCGACGGCGACCTGCTCGGCCGGGAGCCGCTCGTTGAGGACGACGTCGAGTTCGGCCACGGCGTCGGCGCCGTACCGGAAGGTGACGGCCGTGCCGGTGGCGAGCGCGGCGCGGGCGGCGCCGCGCAGCAGGCTCTCGTCGGTGGCGGTCATGCCCGAGCGGGTCACCGCGGTGGTGACGAGTCCGGCCGGTGCGCGGCGCTCCACGCGCGGGACCACCATGCCCTCGGTGATCTCGCGGCCGAAGAGGTCGGCGAACTTCTCGGCCGGCCAGGGGGTCGGCGGGTTGGTCTGCGGGGTGAGGAAGTAGCCGCCGAGCAGTTCCTCGGGGCCCTGTCCCGTCGAGGCGACGATGTGCACGCCGGTGGCGCGGGACAGGGCTTCGTACAGCCGGAGGTCCCGGCCGTGGAACATGCCGGTGCCGTCGACGACCGTGCCGCCGCCCGCGGCGCGGAAGTCGCGCAGCTTGGCGGCGAGCGTCTCGAAGATCTCGGCGCGGTCGAGGGTGATGTCGAAGGCGTGCTCGGCGCCCGGAAGCACCGAGAGCAGCGCCTCGTGGACGGAGACGACACCCAACTCGTCGGCCGGCACCGGGCCCAGGACGGTGTTCACGGTGGTGCTGTTCACGCTCATGCCTGCCTCACGTGTCCGGTGTGGGTGCGGCTGTGCACCCTGTGGCTGCCGTCACGCTAGCCATTCGCTTTACATGGCGTCAAGGAAACAAACGTCATGAGAACTCACTGGTCATGACGTTGCGCCGGGGCGTGATGTGTGAGCACAAAAAGGCTCCTCCGAGGCCGTGAAGGGCCTCGGAGGAGCCTTGGTACGAGGTGGGCGCGCGCCCGCCGGGTCAGGTCAGCAGCCGTACCCAGCTGGCGCTCAGCTCGTCGAGCAGCTGCTCGCGGGTGAGCTTCCAGTCGGCGCTGCCCCAGTGCTGGGCGACGTAGTCGAGCTCGGCCATGGCGAGCACACCCTTGAAGCGGCGCTGGTGGGGTGCGAAGCGTCCGGCCCGCGTCAGGCCGTCCTCGATGTCGCTGATGGCCTCCTCCATCCAGCGGTCCACCAGATCGCGCAGCTCCGGGTCGACCGCCGCGGCGTCCCGGCCCACGCGGATGATCGGCCGGATCTCCGGCCAGCTGTCCGCGGTGCTCCGCAGCCAGGCGCGGATCCCCTCCGCCGTCCCGTCGGCCACGGTGGCGACGAGGTCCCGGGCCGTGGAGCCGTGCTCGGGGGAACGGACCCGCTGGAGCGCCTCGTTGAGCCGCTCGTCGATGAGCGCCCGCATCAGATCGGTGCGGGAGGGGAAGTACGCGTAGAAGGTCACACGGGTGGTGCCCGCGGCGGTCGCGATGTCGTCGACCTTGGTGGCGGCGTAGCCCTTCGACGTGAACAGGTCGAGGCCGGACTCCAGCAGGAGGCGGCGCGTCATCTGCTTCTGCGCCTGTCGAAGGTTCGCCATGGCGGAAATCCTAACGTCACGCCACGCACCGGCCCTCCGGGACGTCCGCCGAGGTCAGCGGGATCGGCGTGAACATCTCGGGCTCCTCGTCCGGCGTGAGCGCGGTGGGCCCGTACAGCCAGTCCGTGAAGGAGTAGTCGTACGTGTCGCGGGCGCGCAGCAAAGTGTTGCGCTGCTCGCGGGCGAGGCCGTCGAGGTGCCACAGCTCGCCCCACGTGCGGGACGTGGTCAGCACCCGGCGGCAGTGTTCGGGGCGGACGGCCTCGTAGGCGGCGAGCGCCGCGCTCCAGTCGACGTCGCCGCTCGCGTCGCGGTGGCGGGCGGCGTGCTCGCCGAGCACCCAGCCGTCCTCGATGGCCATGATGGCGCCCTGGGCGATGTACTGCAGCGGCGGGTGCGCGGAGTCGCCGAGCAGGGCGATGCGGCCGTGCACCCAGTTCATGACCGGATCGCGGTCGAACATTCGCCACCACTTGTCGCGCCACATGAACGGCAGGCCGTCCCGCACGAAGTCGCAGGTGTCCGCGAAGGCGGCGTCGAGCTCGTCGGGCGTGCCCCAGTCCTCCTCCCCCGCCAGGGCCTTGGGTGACTCGAACACGGCGACCTGGTTGAGCAGTTCGCCGCCGCGCAGCCCGTAGTGGACGAAGTGGCAGCGCGGGCCGATGTGCACCACGACCTCTGCGAGGTCCGCGGCGCGCACCCGCGGCTGCTCGGCGGGGACGGTGCCGCGGTAGGCGACGTACGCCGAGGACACCGGCTCGTCGTCGACGAACTGCTTGCGGGCCACGGAGTGCAGCCCGTCCGCCGCGATCACGAGCCCGGCCTCGTGGCGCTCACCGGAGGCGAGGGTCACGCGGGCGCCGCCGTCGGTGTTCTCGTACGAGGTCACCTGCGCCTTGTTGATCAGCTCGACGCCCACGCGTCGACAGGCGCGCAGCAGCAGGCCGTGCAGGTCGCTGCGGTGGATGACCAGGTACGGGTATCCGTAACGCCGTTCGAGGTCCCGCAGATCGAGTCGGGTGAGCTCTTCGCCGTCGACGGCGTCGCGCATGACCATGGCGTCCGGGACGACGCCGAGGCTCTTCGCCTCCTCCAGCAGGCCGTAGTCGTCGAGGATGCGGGTGCAGTTGGGGGCGAGCTGGATGCCGGCGCCGACCTCGCCGAAGGCGGGGGCGCTCTCCAGGAGGCGGACGGCGAGGCCCCGGCGGGTCAGCGAGTACGCCGCTCCGAGGCCGCCGATGCCGCCGCCGACGACGATCACATCAGGTTGGGACACGGGGTTCACCTCTCAGAGCCAGGGGCCGAGTTCGGGGGCGTCGGTGAGCGCGTGGGGCCGGCCCGCCAGCCAGGCGACGACCTCGGGGAGCGGCCCCTCGGGAAGTTCGTCGAGTCCGCGCTTGGCACGGATCTCCTCGGCCAGGGCGGCCAGGAACCCGCTCGGCAGGTCGGCGAAGGTGACTCCGGTGCCGAGGTCGACGGCGTGGACGCATCCCTCGCGGGCGCGCATCCAGGGCAGTTCGGTGGCGGGGACGGTGCGGCCCTGTGCGGTGACGACCTCGTGGTGCCACTGTTCGTCGATGAGCCGGTCGAGTCCGTCGGCGAGCCGCCGGGCGGATTCGTGCAGCCAGGTGCGCAGTTCGTCGGCCGTCAGTGTGGGGCCCTTGGCGATTCCGGCGGCGCGTTCGTCGGCGGAGGCGTACATCGGCCGTTCCTCGCCGGTGGCCGCCCAGTGCACCAGGTTGCACAGGGCGTCGGCGTTGGCGGCGACGTGTGCCGCCAGGTGCTTGCGCGTCCACTGGGGCAGCGCGCTGGGGGCGGCGAAGGCGTCCTCGTCGAGGGCCGCGGCCGCGTCGAGCAGGAACTGCGTGCCGGTGCGGGCCCAGGCACGTGCTTCGGTGAGGGTACGGGTGGCGGTGGTCATGCCGCGACCACCTCGTTGACGCAGGCGCCGAGACCGGTGATCTCGGTGACGACCCGCTGGCCGGGGCGGAGGAAGACCTTGGGGTCGCGGGCGTTGCCCACGCCGGCCGGGGTGCCGGTGGCGATGATGTCGCCCGGGTTCAGGGTGATGGCGGTGGAGATGTACTGGACGAGGAAGACCGGGTCGAACAGCAGCGTGCCGGTGTCGTCCTGCTGCATCACCTCGCCGTCGACGGCCGTCTTCACTTCGAGGGCGGGGCGGACACCGCCGACCTCGTCGGGGGTGACGACGTAGGGGCCGACCGGCGTGGTGGCCTCCCAGATCTTGCCCTGGGTCCACTCGATGGTGCGGAACTGCCAGTCGCGCAGCGAGATGTCGTTCATGACGGTGAAACCGGCGATGGCGTCGGCCGCCTGCCGCTCGTCGGCGCGGCGCACCCGCCGGCCGACGACGACCGCCAGCTCGACCTCCCAGTCGAGCGCTTCGGTCTCGGCGGGCTTCACGATGGCGTCGTGGGCGCCGGTGAGGGTCTCGGCGAACTTCGGGAAGAGGGTCGGGTGGCTGGGCAGGTCCCGGCCCATCTCCTTGATGTGGTTGGTGTAGTTGTGGCCGACGCAGACGACCTTGGACGGGTTCGGTACGACCGGCGCGAAGTCGGCGCCCGCGACGGGGTAGGTGGTGCCGGTCGCGGCGGCGGCCGTGTCCCGCCAGCCGTCGGTGGCGAACAGGGCGCCCAGGTCGGTGTGGCCGAGGTCGACGAGGGCCTCGCCGTCGAGGCGGACCGCGCGGGTGCCTTCGGCGGTGCGGAGCGTTGCCAGCTTCATGGTCAGGCGTCCTTCTGGGTGCGGTCGACCTGCGTGCGGTCGAGGTGGAGCGCCTCGAAGACGGGCGCGTCGGAGAAGCGGAAGAGGTCGAGTGCGCCGGAGTCGGAGTCGGTGCCGCCGGCCTCGGACCGGGCGGAGAACGGCTCCCAGGACGGGACGACGAACAGGTCGCCGCGGGTCACCGTCCAGGACGTGTCGCCGACGGTCACCACGCCGGAGCCGTCGAAGACCTGGTACACGGACGAGCCGGTCTCGCGGACCGGCGCGGTCTCGGCGCCGCGGGCGACGCGGTGGAACTCGGCGCGGATCGTCGGCAGCACGTCGGAGCCGTCGTGCGGGTTGGCGTAGCGCACTGCGGCGTGGCCGGGCTCGACGGTGCCGCCGAAGCCCTCCTTCTCCAGCAGGAGCTGATCGGCCAGTGCGGCGTCGGTGTACTGCCACTTGTAGGCCAGCAGCGGGCTGCCGGGCGTCGCCGGGGCGGCGGACAGCGGCCGCAGGCCGGGGTGGCCCCACAGCCGTTCGGAGCGCGAGCGCTCGGGCGTCGTGCGCTCGGCGTCGGTTATCTCGGCGCGGCCGAACTCGAAGAACTGGGCCTCGGTGACGTACTGGAGGGGGATGTCGAGGCCGTCGATCCAGGCCATCGGTTCGGCGGTGGCGTTGTGGTGGGCGTGCCAGTTCCAGCCCGCCTGCGGGAGGAAGTCGCCGCGGTTCATCGGCACCGGGTCACCGCCGACGACCGTCCACACGCCCGAGCCCTCGACCACGAAGCGGAAGGCGTGCTGGGTGTGCCGGTGCTCGGGGGCGTCCTCGCCGGGCATCAGGTACTGGATGGCCGCCCACAGCGTCGGGGTGGCGAATGGGCGGCCGTCGAGGGACGGATTGGCCAGCGCGATGGCGCGGCGCTCGCCGCCCCGGCCCACGGGGACCAGATGGCCCGCCCTGGCGGCGAGTTCCCGCAGCTTCTCCCAGCGCCACAGGTGCGGCACGGCGCGCGAGCGCGGGTGCTGGGGCATGAGGTCGCCGATCTCGGTCCACAGCGGGACGAGCAGTTCCTGCTCGAAGCCCCGGTACAGCTCGTGGAGCGCCGGGGTGACCTCGGGCTGCCCTTCTGCGGTGACGGCCTGGAGCCGGACCGGGGAGCCCGTAGCGGTGTCTTGGGTGAGGAAGGACTCAGTCACAGGGTCAGCGTGCGGCGGGTCCGCTGACCGAACATGGAGATTCTGCTCCGCAGAATTCGAGGGGTCGGCGCAGGGTTCGGGCGCAGAGTGTGCGCACAGAGTTCGAGGGGCCATCGTGGACAAGCCGCTGAAGACACCGCCGCCGTACCCCATCGCCAGCGTGGACCACGCGCTGCGGGCGGCGACCATCCTGCAGTTGGAGGGCGGCGCGACCGTCGCGCAGCTGGCGGAGCGCCTGGGGGTCGCCCGGTCGACGGCCCATCGCGTCCTGGCGATGCTCGTCTACCGGGACTTCGCGGTGCGGGGCGAGGACCGGATCTATCGCGCGGGTCCGGTGCTCGAACTGGCCGCGCACTCCCAGTCGCTGGTGTCACGGCTGCGCACGGCGGCCCTCCCCCATCTGCACCGGGTCGTCGACCTGCTGCACGAGACGACGAACCTGATCGTCCGGACCGGGGACACCGCGCGGTTCATCGCCAGTGTCGAGTCCCGGCAGTCCCTGCGGGTCGGTTCCCGCGAGGGCATGGTCTTCCCGGCCCACCGCACCACGGCGGGTCTCCTGTTGCTCACCGATCTGAGCGGCGACGAGCTGGAGGAGGTCTACGCCGCCGAGCGCTACCGCGACCGCCCGGCGGACCGCCCCGATCTGGCGCGGTTGCGCACGGAGCTGAAGCGGGTGCGCCGGGGCGGCTTCGCGGTCAACAGGGAGCGGTCCGAACGCGGACTCGTCGCCGTGGGCGTCCTGGTGCGCGGCCAGGACGGCACCGCCCTGGCCGGCCTCTCCGTCTCGATGCCCGGCGTGCGCTACGACCCCGAGCGGCTGCGCCCCATCGTCGCCACGCTGGAGGCCGCGGCGCACGCCCTCGAGAAGGACCTGGCCGAGCAGCCCTGAGGGCCCGGCAGGTCAGCCGTTGACCTCGGCCGGTTTCTCCGGGGCCGTGGCGGCTTCGTCCTCGGCGCCGCCGTCGGCCGGTACGGACTGCGGGCCCGTGCCGTTCCTGCGGCGGATCGCGAGGGCGTAGACCACCGTGAGCAGGGCCACCCAGACCACACCCACCTCCAGCGCCACGCGCGTGCTCTCGTGCAGGCCGAGCAGGACGAGTACGGCGGCCATGAACAGGAGCGTGATGATCTGCCCGTAGGGCCAGAACGGGGCGGGGAACTTGAGGGCCGCGGACTCCTCGGCCGACATCGCGCTGCGCGCCTTGATGTGGGTGAGCAGGATCATCACCCAGACGAACACCGTGGCGAACGTGGCGATCGAGGAGATGATCAGGAAGATCTCGCCGGGGACCACGGCGTTCATCACGACGCCGAAGAGCAGGGCGCCGATCATCACGAGGGTGGTCACCCACGGCACGCCGTTGCGGGTCGTGCGCCGCATGGCCGCGGGTCCGTGGCCGCGCTCGGCGAGTCCGTACATCGTGCGGCCCGCGGCGAAGATGTCGCTGTTGATGGCGGACAGCGCGGCGGTGAGGACGACGACGTTGAGGACCGCGGCCGCGGACTTGAGGCCGACCCCGGCGAAGATCTGCACGAAGGGGCTGCCGGAGTCGCTGATCTGCTGCCAGGGCGTGATCGACATGATCACGGCGAGGGTCAGTACGTAGAACAGGATGATCCGCAGCGGGATGGAGTTCACGGCGCCCGGGATCGTCTTCTCCGGAGACTGCGCCTCGCCCGCCGTGACGCCGATGATCTCGGTGCCGCCGAAGGCGAACATGACGATGGCGAAGGAGAGGACGAAGCCGTCGACGCCGCCCGCGAAGAAGCCGCCGTGGCCCCAGAGGTTGTCCAGGCCGACGTGGACGTGACCGGTGCCGAGGCCGAAGGCGATGACCGCGACGCCGACGAGGATCATCGCGACGATGGCGACGATCTTCACGAGGGAGAGCCAGAACTCCAGCTCGCCGAAGACCTTGACGCTGACCAGGTTGAGCGCGCCGACGAGGACGACGGCGGCGAGCACCCAGATCCAGCGGGGCACGTCGGGGAACCAGAAGCCCATGTAGACGCCGATGGCGGTGACATCGGCGACGGCCACGATGACCATCTCGAAGGCGTACGTCCAGCCGGTGACGAAGCCGGCCAGCGGGCCGAGGTACCGGTTCGCGTACTCGCCGAAGGAGCCGGCGGTGGGCGAGGCCACGGCCATCTCGCCGAGCGACCTGAGGACCAGGAAGACGGCGGCGCCGCCTATCAGGTAGGCGAGCAGGACCGCGGGGCCGCCGGCCTGGATGGACTCGGAGGAGCCGTAGAAGAGCCCCGTGCCGATGGCGGAGCCGAGCGCGATGAAGCGGATGTGCCGTGAGTTGAGCCCTCGGCTCAGGCCGGCCTTGTCGGTACGCAAACGAGTGTCTCCCTCTTCGGGGGTGGGGGCGGCGGACGTGTGGCAGGACCTGCTGTCCGGGCTCCCGACGACGAACGGCAGCCTGTATATGCCTGTCTATACAGGCGAGTCAAGAGGTGGTCCGGTGGCTGGGCGGACGAGGTTTCAGTGCGTGTCGAACGCGCCCTCGAGGCGGTAGCGCGAACCGGGATGAAGCAGGCGCGCGATGCTCACGAGCGCGTCCCGTGACCACGTGCGGCGGTGGATCAGCAGGCACGGCTCGGCCGGGCCCACGCCGAGGATCCCGCACTCCTCCGCGGAGGCCAGGACGGCCTCCACGATGTGCTCGCCACGGCCGAGCGGCGCGACCTTCGACAGGAACGTGAACGGCGTCTGCAGCGAGAAGTCCTGCTCCAGATAGCCGGGCGCGAAGGCCGGGTTGACGTACCGGTCCTCCAACTGGAGCGGCACGCCGTCCTCGTAGTGCACGACCCGCGAGCGGAAGACGGGCTCCCCCTCGCCGAGGCCGAGGTGTGCGGCGGTCCTGCTCTCCGCCGGCTCCGCGCCGAGGGAGAGCACACGGGCCGTGTGGCGGTGGCCGCGGCCGTGCACCTCGTCGGCGATGTTGTGGACCTCCTGGAGCGCCGAGCTGGCCTTGTGGTGGGCGACGAAGCTGCCGACGCCCATGACGCGCCGGATGACCCCCTCGGCGGCCAGCTCGCGCAGCGCGCGGTTGACCGTCATGCGGGACAGGCCGAGCGCGTCGACGAACCGGCTCTCCGAGGGCAGGGCGTCGTCCGGCAGCCAGCGGCCGTCGGCGATCTGCCGCCGGACCAGCTCCTTGACGCGCTGGTACGCGGGCAGCGTGCCGCTGGTGCCCTGCTCGTACCAGCGGGCCAGCTCCGCCGGGCCCACGGTCATGCCGCCCACCGTCCTCGCCATCGTTCCCCCGCGGATTCCACCTGTTCAGGCCAGCTGCTCCAGGCCTGCTGCCCGGGGAGAATCCTAAAGGGCGGCGCTCAGTGCACGGCGGTGAGGGAGACGACCGCGAGGCTTCCGTCGACGGTGACCCCGGTGGGGGCCTCGTCGCCGTGGAGCAGGACAGCGTCGAGCCGGTCGAGACCGACGGAGTCCAGGGTCGCGGTGCCGTCCAGCACGATCGCCAGGACGCTCGTGCCCGGTGCGGGTTCGAGCACGGTCGTGCCGCGCTCGATGCGGACGTCGGCCTTGGCCTCGGTGCGACGGACCATGACGTTGAAGTCGACGATGGGGCCGTCGAGCAGCCGGCAGTCGGTGGCGGCGTCCCCGGAGAACGCGAGCGGCGCGAAGCGGGTGTCGACGACGTGCTCCGTCCCGTCGACGGTGAGTGCCATGCCCGCCCCCTCGACGACGGTGATGATCCGGTCGATGCCCTCGAACGCGGAGAACGGTCCGCTGCCCGCGACGTCGGCGACGCTGATCCGCCACGTGAAATCGTCGGTGCCGGAGCCCTCGGGGTGGGCGAGGACCTCGGTGGTGATGCCGCCACCGTTCTTCCACGGTGCGGGAGTCCGCTCCCGCGCACGCAGTATTCGGGGTGCCATGGGGGTGGGTGTCCTTCCTGTACGGGCCCGCCTCGGACGGGGCGGGAAGGTGCACACTGCCACGTCCCCGGGGCCCGGCGGATCCCGGGGACGTGCGACAGGGGGCAGGCCGGTCAGGCCAGGGTGCCGGTGACCGACTCGGCGGCGTCCAGGGCGCGGCCGGAGGCGACGTACTGGACGGCCTCCTCGATCTCGGGGGCGAGCCACCGGTCGGTGCCGGGGCCCTCGACGGTCGCGCGCAGTCCGTCGCGCACCGCGGCCGTGGCCGGGCCGGGGGTCAGCGGGGCGCGCAGGTCGAGGGCGCGGGCGGCGGTGTAGAGCTCGACGGCGAGCACGCGGCCGAGGCCGTCGATGGCGCGGCGCAGCTTGCGGGCGGCCGACCAGCCCATGGACACGTGGTCCTCCTGCATGGCGCTGGAGGGGATCGAGTCGACGGAGGCCGGGGCGGCGAGCCGCTTCAGCTCGGAGACGATCGCGGCCTGCGTGTACTGGGCGATCATGTGGCCGGAGTCGACGCCCGGGTCGTCGGCGAGGAACGCGTTCAGACCGCGGTTGCGGGCGGGGTCGAGGAACCGGTCGGTGCGGCGCTCGGAGATCGACGCGACGTCGGCGACCGTGATCGCGAGGAAGTCGAGCACGGCGGCGACGGGGGCGCCGTGGAAGTTGCCGTTGGACTCCACGCGGCCGTCGAGGGTGACGACCGGGTTGTCGACCGCGCTGGCGAGCTCGCGGGACGCGACGAGTTCGGCGTGGCCGAGGGTGTCGCGGGCGGTGCCGTGGACCTGCGGGGTGCAGCGCAGCGAGTAGGCGTCCTGGACGTAGGTGCAGTCCGGGCCCGCGTGGCTGGCGATGATGCCCGAATCGGCGAGCAGGGAGCGCAGGTTGCCCGCGCTGTCGCCCTGGCCGGGGTGCGGGCGCATGGCCTGGAGGTCGGCGGCGAACACGGCGTCGGTGCCGAGCTGGCCCTCGACGCTCATGGCGGCGGCGATGTCGGCGGTGCTCAGCAGGCGGCGCAGGTCGTGGGCGGCGAGGAGGAGCATGCCGAGCATGCCGTCGGTGCCGTTGATGAGGGCGAGGCCCTCCTTCTCCTCCAGGACGACCGGGGTGATCCCGGCCGCGGCGAGCGCCTCGGCGGCGGGCTTCTGCTCGCCGTCGGCGGTGCGCACGACGCCCTCGCCCATGACGGCGAGCGCGCAGTGCGCGAGCGGGGCCAGGTCGCCGGAGCAGCCGAGGGAGCCGTACTCGTGGACGACCGGGGTGATGCCGGCGTTGAGGACGGCGGCGTACGCCTCGGCGGTCTCGGTGCGGACGCCGGTGCGGCCGGTGGCGAGGGTGGACAGGCGCAGCAGCATCAGGGCGCGCACGACCTCGCGCTCGACCTCGGGACCGGAACCCGCCGCGTGCGAGCGCACGAGGCTGCGCTGGAGCTGGGCGCGCAGCTCGGTGGGGATGTGGCGGGTGGCCAGGGCGCCGAAGCCCGTGGAGACGCCGTAGTGGGGCTTGACGTCGTCGGCGAGGGCCTTGACGACCTCGCGACTGCGGGCGATCTCCTGGAGGGCCTCGGGAGCGAGGACCACCGGGGCGCCATGACGGGCAACGGACACAACTTCGTCGGCAGCAAGGGCACCGACACCAACAACAACGGTCATGCCCCTATTGAACGCGCAGGTGGGCAGGGGTGCGCGAGACCCGCCACGGGTGTTGTGTCTTGGATCCGAGACACATTGTCTGTGATCCCAGACAGAAGGTGTGTGTCATCTCTGGTCTACTGTCGCCCCATGAGTATCGTCCCGGCCGCCGCCCAGGTGCTGGCCGTCCTGCGCTATCTGGCCCGCCAGGCCGCCCCCGTCCCCGCGGCCGCCATCAGCCGCGACGTGGGGCTGCCGCGCTCGACGACGTACCACCTGCTCGACACCCTGGCGGCGGACGGCTTCGTGGTCCATCTGCCGGAGGAGCGGCGCTACGGGCTCGGGGTCAGCGCCTTCGAACTGGCCTCGGGGTACGAGCGCCAGGCCCCGTTCCAGCGCCTGGCGCGGGCCCCGCTCGCCGCGCTCGTGGACCGCACCGGGCACAACGCGAACCTGGCCGTGCTGCACGGCCGCGAGGTCATCTACGTCATCGAGGAGCGCGCACCCGGCCGGGCGCCGCTGATCAGCGGGGTCGACGTCCGGCTGCCCGCCCACCTCACGGCGAGCGGCCGGGCGGTGCTCGCGCTGCTGCCGCCCGCCCAGGTGCGGGCGATCTTCCCGGACAAGTCGGCGTTCGTGCAGCGGCACGGGGCGGGTCCCGCGTCGCTGACCGCGCTGCGCGCGCTGCTCGCCCAGGCGCGGCGCCGCGGGTACGCGACGGAGGAGGGCGAGGTGGTTCCGGGCCTGTCCTCGGTGGCCGCGCCCGTCCTCGACCATCACGCACATCCGATCGCCGGGATCGCGGTCACGTTCCCCGACGAGGACGTCGACGAGGCGGAGCAGCGGCGGATCGCGGGCCATGTGGCGCAGACGGCGCGGGAGTTGACCCGTCGGGTGGGCGGCGCGGCGCCGGTCACCGACGCCGCGAGCCCCACGCCTTCTCCGCCTCGACCAGCAGGAAGATCAGCACCGCGAACCCGGCGGTGAGACCCCACTCACGCAGGCCGATCGCGGCGGTGTGGAACCAGTCGTGCATGAACGGCACGTAGGTGAAGAACAGTTGGAGGGCCAGGAGCGCTCCGCAGGACCACCAGACGGCCCGGTTCCCGCGCAGGACGTCCAAAGTGAGGCTGGAGCGGTCCAGGAAGCGGCAGTTGAACAGGTACGCCAGCTGTCCGAGCGCCAGCATGGTCACGGCGGTCGTCTGCGCCTCAGGGAGCGGCACCCCACGCGCGGTGTCGAGGTAGAAGACCGCCATCGTGGCGGCGCCGATGAGCACCGAGGTGACGGCGATCCGTCGGGCGAACACCGCGTCGAGCAGCGGGGCGTCGGGGGCGCGCGGCGGCCTGGTCATGATGTCGTGCTCGGCCTTCTCCCCGGCGAGGGCGAGCGAGAGCGTGACCGCGGTGACCATGTTGATCCACAGCACCTGGACGGGCTGGAGCGGCAGCGTCCAGCCGAACACCACGGCGACGAGGATGACGAGCGACTGGGCGCCGTTGGTCGGCAGCAGGAAGAGCAGCGACTTGCGCAGGTTGTCGTAGATCCGGCGGCCTTCCTCGACCGCCCGCTCGATGGTGGCGAAGTTGTCGTCGGCGAGCACCACCTCGGCGGCGTCCTTGGTCGCCTCCGTGCCCTTGATGCCCATCGCCACGCCGACGTCGGCCTGGGTCAGCGCCGGGGCGTCGTTGACGCCGTCGCCGGTCATGGCGACGACCTCGCCGTGGTGCTGGAGGGCGGAGACGATCCGGATCTTGTGCTCGGGCGAGGTGCGGGCGTAGACGTCGACGTCGCGGACCGCCTCGCGCAGCCGGGCGTCGTCCATGGCCTCCAGTTCGGCACCGGTGAGGTGGTGCGGCGCGGGGCCGTCGCCGATGCCCATCTCGCGGGCGACGGCGACGGCGGTGCCCGCGTGGTCACCGGTGATCATCTTGACCCGGACACCGGCGCGGCGGCACTCGGCGATGGCGGTGACGGCCTCGGGGCGCGGCGGGTCGACGATGCCGACGACGCCCACGAACTCCAGCCCGCCCTCGACGTCCGCCGGTTCGAGGCCGGTGCGCCCGGCGTCGGCACGGGTCCGGGCGGCGGCCAGGACCCGCAGCCCGCGGTCGCCGATCTCGTCGATCCGGTCCTCCCAGAACGCGGCGTCCAGCGGTTCGGCGGAGCCGTCCGCCGCCGTCTGGGTGGTGCAGCGGGCGAGCACCCGGTCCGGGGCGCCCTTGAGGAGGATGTGCCGCGAGCCGTCGGGGGTCTCGTCGAGGACCGCCATGTACTTGGTCTCGGACTCGAACGGGAGCACCGCGCGCCGCCGGTTCGCGCCGGTGTCGTAACCGGCGGTCATGCCGAGGGTGCGCAGCGCCCCCTCGGTGGGCTCGCCGACGAGTTCCCAGCGGCCGCTGTCGCCGCGGACGACACGGGCGTCGTTGCACTCGGCCATCACTTCGACCAGCGAGCGCAGATCCGCGTGGTCGGCGAGCGCGGCCGGGGCGCCGTCCAGGGTGACCTCGCCCTCCGGGGCGTAGCCGAGGCCGCTGACGTCGTAGGTGTGGGCGCGGGTGCGCACGAGCCGGGCGGTCATCTCGTTGGTGGTGAGGGTGCCGGTCTTGTCGGAGCAGATCGTGGTGACCGAGCCGAGGGTCTCGACCGCGGGCAGCTTGCGGGTGATGGCCCGGCGCCTCGCCATCTGCTGCACGCCGAGCGCGAGCGTGATGGTCACCAGGGCGGGGAGCCCCTCGGGGACGGCGGCGACGGCGAAGCCGATGGCCGCCGACAGCAGCTCCGACGTGCTGAAATCGTGCAGGGCGCCGATCACGATCATGACGACGGCGGCGACGAGGATCAGGAGCGCGAGCCGCTTCCCGAAGGACGCGAGGGTCCGGGAGAGCGGTGTCTCCAGCGAGTCCACCTGGTCGATCATCGTCTGGATACGGCCGATCTCGGTGTCCGCGCCGGTGGCGACGACGACGCCGGTGCCGGTGCCCGCCGAGATCAGCGTGCCGGAGAACAGCATCGGGGTGCGGTCCCCCACGCCCGCGTCCGCGTCCACCGGATCCACGTGCTTGGCGGCCGGCAGCGACTCGCCGGTCAGGGCGGCCTCGTCGGCGCGCAGCCCGGTGGACTCCAGGAGCCGCAGGTCGGCGGGGACCCGGTCGCCCGACCGCAGCCGCACCACGTCCCCCGGCACGAGCTCCTCCGCGTCCGCCTCGACCCACGCCCCGTCGCGCCGGGCGTGCGCCATGACGGAGAGCATCGACCGGATCCCGTTCAGCGCCTTCTCCGCCCGGCCCTCCTGCACCAGGCCGATCACGGCGTTGATCACGGCGACGGCGAGGATGACGGAGAAGTCCACCCAGTCGCCGAGCAGCGCCTTCAGCACGGCGGAGCCGAGCAGGACGTAGATCAGGACGTCCTGGAACTGGGCGAGGATCCGCCGCCACAGCGGGGTCGGGGCGGGTGGCGCGAGGCGGTTGGGCCCGCTGTCGGCGAGCCGCCGCGCTGCCTCCACCCGGGTGAGTCCGTCGGCGGAGGTGTCGTACCGCTCCAGCACCGCCGGCACCGGCAGGGACCACGGCACCGCCGCATCCTCGCCTGCGGGGTCCGGATGACTCGTGGCCGCGCTGCTGGACATGGTCCCAGTGAACAATGGGACAGGTGCGCTGTCGCGTTGTCCGTACTCCCCCGCGGCCGGTCATCGCACCAAGCAGCAGTCCCCGCACTTCCCGCCGCCCGGCGCCCGGTAGTACAGGCAGCAGCTGCGGCGCCGGAACGTCAGCTCCGGGCCGGTGATGCGGCCGGTGCCGCGCAGCCGGCCCGTGTCGAGCAGGGTCTGCGTCAGGTCCGTGACCGCCGTCCGCAGGCCCGGCCGTGACCTGAGCAGTTGCGCCGCCGAACCGACAAGGGCCGACGCGGAGTTGCCCGCCAGCAGGCGCGGCGCCGTCTTCACGGTGAGACCGTCCTCGATCCGTTCGAGGGCTCCCTCGACCTGCCCGTGCACGGCGTCGGCGAGCGCGGGCAGCCCCGGGACACGTAGCCCCCGCGGCTCGGCCAGGCGGAGGGCCGAGCCGTCGCCCGCCCACTCCACGGTGCGCATCGTCGGCACGATTCCGTGCACGAGGGCGCAGGCCAGGACGGGTGACCAGAGCCGGGCCGCGAGTCCCAGATGGGCGATCGAGACACCGATCCGGGCCTCGGGGGATGCGTAGCGCTCGTTGACCGTCCGGGCCCGGGCGGCGAACCCCGCGTGACTGGGCCCATCGGTGTCGGCGGCAGCGTGCTCGCCCGGCGCCCGGCCCACATCAAGGGCGAAGAAACCGCCGATCCGCGCCACATCCCGCAGCACCTCGGCCACTTCCTCCGTAGACACCTCTTCCGGCTCTCCGGACACTTGGGCGCTCACGATGCCGTGGCGCGGCGCGGCCGGTCGATGAGGTACAGGTCGAGGATCTCGGGCCGGGGCGCGACTCCCGGCCCTCCGGCGCTCACCCACCGCGCGATGTCCTCGGTGGCGTCGGAGTCGTTGACCAGGCCGAGCCACACCGGTCGTGCGCCGGCCGCCCGACCGGCGGCGGAGGGCTGCACCACGACGACGTTGGCCTGCTCGCACACGTCCAGGCACTCGGAGATCCGCACCGGCGCGACCTCCCGGAGCCGCGCCTTCTGCGCCGCGTGATCGCCGGCGACCTTGACGGTGCCGCAGCAGCAGTCACGGCACACGACCACCCTGCACGCGACCGCGCGGTCCGCCGCCGTGCTCACTTCGTCCGCGAGCCGTTCAGGCATGCCGCGTCCCTCCTCTTGCCGGGGAGTTCCGCCCCGGATCGCTTCGAGGGGGCGACAGCGTGAGTCTCCTGGCTCTCGGGTCCGTGCTCGTCCCGGCCTTCCCACCCTTGCGGGGCAGTGGCGCGTCGGGATCCGCTCGCCGATCACAGTGGCGGTACCGCACCGGATTCGCACCGGTTTCCTCGGGCCGCCGTCGCCCATGTCCTCGGCCATCCTGCCATGTGTGCCACGGCCCTTGGGCCGCAGCCGAGTTGTGGCCCCCTGTGGCCAGGCGTGAGCGCGGGGCCGTAGGGTTGCGCACGCAGCTGGTTCGCCCCGTCCGCCAGGCGGGATGCGTCGCAAGAGGGAACCCGGTGGGAATCCGGGACTGCCCCGCAGCGGTGAGTGGGAACGACCGCCGTCATACGCACTGGGCCCCGCGACAGGGGACCCGGGAAGCGACGGCCAGTAGAAGTTCCGTACCTGTACGGGACGCGCCCACGAGTCCGAAGACCTGCCATCTGCCCGTGCGCGGACGACACGTGCACGGACATCCCGGTGACCTCGTGGGCGGGTCGGCGTGCACACCGAGCGGACGACCGCGCCATCGCGTGCCGGGTCGTGACCGCCGGTCGTGCCACTCCTTCGCGCCGCACGGGTCTGCGGGATCTCAGGGATACGTCTCGAAGGAGAACTCCGTGACCACCAACACCGCGGCGGCGGCAGCACGGGCCACCGTGTACGGCTACCCCCGCCAGGGACGCGACCGCGAACTCAAGAAGGCGATCGAGGGGTACTGGAAGGGCCGCCGCACCGCCGACGATCTCCGTTCCACGGCCGCCGACCTGCGCCGCGCCAACTGGCGCGAGCTCGCCGACGCCGGCATCGGCGAAGTCCCCACCGGCGACTTCTCGTACTACGACCACGTCCTCGACACCACCGTCATGGTCGGCGCCGTCCCGCGGCGACACCGCGCCCAGGTCGACGCCGACGCGCTGGACGGCTACTTCGCCATGGCGCGTGGCACGCAGGACGTCGCACCGCTGGAGATGACCAAGTGGTTCGACACCAACTACCACTATCTGGTGCCGGAGTTGGGTCCGGACACGGTGTTCGCCGCCGACTCCGCCAAGCAGGTCGCGGAGCTGCGGGAGGCCGTCGCGCTCGGTCTGGCCGCCCGTCCTGTGCTGGTCGGACCCGTCACGTATCTGCTGCTCGCCAAGCCCGCGCCCGGTGTCGCGGCCGACTTCGACCCGTTGACCCTGCTCGACCGGCTGCTGCCGGTGTACGGGGAGGTGCTCGCCGATCTGCGGGCGGCCGGGGCCCGGTGGGTGCAACTCGACGAGCCGGCCCTGGTCCAGGACCGCACCCCGGCCGAGTTGAACGCCGCCGCCCGCGCCTACCGCGACCTCGGCGCCCTCACCGACCGTCCGAAGCTCCTGGTCGGCACGTACTTCGACCGACTCGGTGACGCGCTGCCGGTGCTGGCCAAGGCCCCGGTCGACGGCCTCGCCCTCGACTTCACCGGCCCGGCCGCCGCCAACCTGGACGCGCTCGCCGCGGTCGGCGGGCTGCCCGGGAAGCGGCTGGTCGCCGGTGTGGTGGACGGCCGCAACGTCTGGGTCAACGACCTGGAGAGGTCCCTCGTCACGCTCGGCACCCTGCTCGGCCTCGCCGACCGGGTCGACGTCGCGCCTTCCTGCTCGCTGCTCCACGTCCCGCTCGACGCGTCCCTGGAGCGGGACATCGAGCCGCAGATCCTGCGCTGGCTCGCCTTCGCCCGCCAGAAGACCGACGAAGTGGTCACCCTCGCCAGGGGGCTGGCCGGCGGCATCGACACCATCACGGCCGAACTCGCGGGAAACCGGGCCGCACTGAGCTCCCGCGCCACCTCGCCGATCACCAGGGACCCGGCCGTCCGTGCCCGCGCCGCCGCCGTCACCGACTCCGACACCCGCCGCTCGCAGCCGTACGACGAACGGGCCGCCGCCCAGCGCGCGCTCCTCGGCCTGCCGCTGCTGCCGACCACCACCATCGGGTCGTTCCCGCAGACCACTGAACTGCGCACCGCCCGCGCCGAACTGCGCGCCGGGCGCCTCGACACCGCGGGCTACGAGGACCGTGTCAGGAGCGAGATCCGCGAGGTCGTCTCCTTCCAGGAGAAGGCGGGGATCGACGTCCTCGTGCACGGCGAGCCCGAACGCGGCGACATGGTGCAGTACTTCGCCGAGCAGCTCACCGGCTACCTGGCCACGCGGCACGGCTGGGTGCAGTCGTACGGCACGCGCTACGTCCGCCCGCCGGTCCTCGCGGGCGACATCTCCCGTTCCGAACCGATGACGGTGCGCTGGACGTCGTACGCCCAATCGCTCTCCGACCGTCCCGTCAAGGGCATGCTCACCGGGCCCGTCACCATGCTCGCCTGGTCCTTCGTCCGCGACGACCAGCCGCTCGGCGACACCGCACGGCAGGTCGCCCTCGCCCTGCGCGACGAGGTCGCCGACCTGGAGGCGAGCGGCACGTCGGTCATCCAGGTCGACGAGCCCGCGCTGCGCGAGACACTGCCGCTGCGCGCCCTTGACCGTGCCGCCTATCTCGACTGGGCCACCGAGGCGTTCCGCCTGACCACCTCGGGCGTGCGTCCGGACACCCAGATCCATACACACATGTGCTACGCGGAGTTCGGTGACATCATCCGGGCCATCGACGACCTCGACGCCGATGTCATCAGCCTGGAGGCCGCCCGCTCCCACATGCAGGTCGCGCACGAGCTCGCCGAGCACGGCTACCCGCGCGAGGCGGGCCCCGGTGTCTACGACATCCACTCCCCGCGCGTACCGAGCGCCGAGGAGGCATCCGCGTTTCTGCGTAAGGGACTTGAGGCCATCCCCGCCGAACGGCTGTGGGTCAACCCGGACTGCGGGCTGAAGACCCGCGGCTGGCCCGAGACGCGCGCCGCGCTGGAGAACCTGGTGACCGCGGCACGGACCGTGCGCGCGGACCTCGGCACCGCCTGATCCACCCCACACCGAACCGCGGGCCCGGGCACCTGCCGTGCCCCGGCCCGCGGCCCCATCGCGAGGAGCGCGGGCTCCGCAGGAGGCTTTACGTGTACGCCCGTTACGACGACGCCCCGAACCCTTCCCCTTCCCTTGCACCTCATGTGTCCCGCCGACGGCGCTTCGCGGCGCGGCTCGTGGCCACCGTCGCGGCGCTGTCCGCGATCACGCTCACTGCCGGCTGCGGTCCGTCCGGAGCGGACGCCGGGAGCGCCAAGGATCCCGAGGCCGCGGCGTCGACCGCCGAGGGCTTCCCCGTCACCGTCGACAACTGCGGTGTGAAGACCACCTACGACAGACCGCCGTCACGCGTGGTGACCATCCATCAGCATCCGGCCGAACTCATGCTCTCGCTCGGCCTGAAGGACCGCATGGTCGGCACGGCCTACCCCGACTCCACGGTTCTGCCGAGCCTGCGCACGGCCTACAAATCGGTGCCACAACTGGCGGGCAAGGCACCGTCGTTCGAGAAGGTGCTGGATGCCGAGCCCGACTTCGTCTACGGCGGCTATTCCAGCGCCTTCGACGAGAAGGAGGGCCGCTCCCGCAAGGCGTTCGCCGACGCGGGCATCGACACCTACCTCAACCGCGAGTACTGCGGCAAGAAGAACGTGACCATGCGGGACACCTACGCCGAGATCCGCACCATCGGCAGGATCTTCGGTGTCTCCGACCGGGCCGACGCCCTCGTCGCCGATCTGAAGGCCCGGGTCGCGAAGGCGTCGTCGGCCGTCGAGGACCGGCCGGATGTGCCCGTGTTCGTGTACGACAGCGGCGACAAGTCCGCCTTCACGGCCGGCGGCAAGAGCCTCGGCACCCAACTGATCCGCGCGGCGGGCGGCCGCAATGTGTTCGCCGATCTGGACGACGTGTTCGGCGACGTGTCCTGGGAGCAGGTCGTCGCCCGCAGGCCCGAGGTCGTCGCGATCTACGACTACGAAGGCGAGCGGAGCGTCGAGCAGAAGAAGAAGTACCTGCTCGCCCAGCCGGCCCTCGCGGACGTTCCGGCCATCAAGCACAAGCGGTTCGTCGTGCTGCCGTTGACCGCGACCCTGGTGGGTGTCCGGTCGGCGTACGCGGTGGACGACCTGGCGCGCGGGCTGCACCCGGAGAGCTTCAAGTGACGGCGTCCGTCGCGGTCGACGAACGACCGGCCCGTGAGCGGCCGCGGCAGTTCGGGCGGGGAGTACGGCTCACCGCCGTCCTGGTCCTGCTCGCCGCCCTCCTCGTCGTCTCCCTCACGGCCGGACTCGCCATCGGCTCGGTGCACGTGCCGCCGACCCAGGTGTGGGGCATCGTGACGCATGCGGTCGGCGCCGACTGGGGCGATGCGACCTGGACCCGGGCTCGGGAGACGATCGTGCTCGACGTGCGGGCGCCGCGTGTCCTGCTCGGCGCCGTCACCGGCGCGGGACTCGCGGTCGTCGGCACCGCGCTCCAGGCCCTCGTCCGCAATCCGCTCGCCGAGCCGTACCTCCTCGGTGTCTCGTCCGGTGCCTCGCTCGGCGCGGTCGCGGTCATCGTGTTCGGGGTGAGCGTCTTCGGGGCGATGTCGCTGTCCGCCGCGGCGTTCGCGGGCGCCCTCGGGGCGCTCGTGCTCGTGTACGCGAGCGCGCGCACCGGCGGGCGGATCACGTCCAGCCGCCTGATCCTGTCCGGCGTCGCGGTCGCTTCGGTGCTCAGCGCACTGCTCAACCTGCTGCTGCTCACCTCGGACCGCGGCAACGAGGCGCGCGCCGTCCTCGCCTGGACGCTGGGCGGTCTCGGCGGGGTCTCGTGGAGCGCGCTGTGGCTGCCGGGCCTTGCCCTGCTCGTCGGGATCGGCGTGCTGCTCGCTCAGGCACCGAACCTGAACCTGCTGCTCACGGGCGAGGAGGCCGCCACGACGATGGGCCTGGACGTGGCCCGCTTCCGCGCCCGGATGTTCGTCCTGGTCTCCCTGGTGACGGGCGTGCTCGTCGCGGCGGCCGGGCCGATCGGCTTCGTCGGCCTGATCCTGCCGCACATGGTGCGCCTGCTGGTCGGCGGCGACCACCGCCGGGTGCTGCCCACGGCCGCGCTCGGCGGTGCGGTCTTTCTCGTCTGGGCGGACATCGCCGCACGGACCGTCGCCGCGCCCATGGAGATCCCGGTCGGCGTCCTCACGGCGCTGTGCGGCGGGCCGTTCTTCCTGTGGCTGATGCGCCGGGACGCCCGGCGCAGGAACGCGGGAGGCTCCGCATGACGGCGACCGATCTGCGGGTCGAAGGCATCACGCTCACCGCGGGCGCGCGGCGGCTCGTCGACGATGTCTCGCTGACCGCGCGGCCGGGCGAGACGATCGGGCTCGTCGGCCCCAACGGCAGCGGCAAGTCGACGCTGCTGCGGTCCGTGTACCGGGTGCTGCGCCCGGACTCCGGGACCGTCCGCGTCGACGGCGCGGACGCGTGGACGCTGCCGACGCGCCGACTGGCGCGGACCGTGGCGGCCGTCGTCCAGGACGCGGGCGCCGACGTGGACCTGACCGTCCGCGAGGTCGTCGCCATGGGCCGCACCCCGCACAAACGGCTGCTCGCGGGCGACACCGCACAGGACGCCGAACTGATCGACACGGCGCTCGCGTCCGTCGACGCCACCGCCCTCGCCGACCACCCCTTCGACCGTCTCTCCGGCGGCGAACGCCAACGCGTCCTCATCGCCCGGGCCCTGGCGCAGCAGCCGTCCCTGCTGGTCCTCGACGAACCCACCAACCACCTGGACATCCGCCACCAATTGGAGATCCTCTCCGCTCTGCGCCGCCTCTCCGCCACGGTCCTGGTCGCCCTCCACGACCTGAACCTGGCCGCCCACTACTGCGACCGCCTGTACGTACTGCGCGCGGGCGAACTCGTGGCCACGGGACCGCCGGCCGACGTCCTCACGCCGCGGCTCCTCGCGGAGGTCTACGAGGTGACGGCGGAGGTCACCGTCCACCCACGAACGCGGCGACCGCAGGTGACGTATCTGCCGAACGACTGACCGTCACCCGGCTCGGCGGCCGGGCGGGCACCAAGACCCCGCCCCGGCCGCCGCCTCCACCAGGCGCTCAACAGCCCCTCCACCCGTATGCATTGACGAACCCCCTCCCCCGAGACGAAGATCGAAAGGAATCGTACCGACAACGTTGTCTAACGAGAGGATCGCGATGCGAACGTTGCCTTCGCCGAGACGGTCGACGTCCCGCAGGCCGCGGGGACCGCTCAGATCGCTGAGGCGGACCCTCACCGCCGCCTTCGTCGTCACCGCCGTCGCCGCCGCCACCCTCACCCCCGGCGTCGCGACCGCCGAGGACGCGGGGCCCGGCTTCGCCGCCGATCCGACCGGCCTGGTCGACACGTCGATCGGCAACAACGGCGACGGGACCACCTTCCCCGGCGCCACCACCCCCTTCGGCATGGTCCAGCTGAGCCCGGACACGCAGCTGAACAAGTACGCCTCGTACGACTACGCGCAGGACACCATCCTCGGCTTCAGCCACACGCACCTGTCGGGTGTCGGCTGCCAGACGATGGGCAACATCCGGTTCATGCCGACGACCGGTGATGTCACCTCGTCCGACCCGGCGAAGTACGGCGCGAAGTTCAGCCACGACAACGAGACCCGGTCGCCGGGTTACTACGGCGTGACGTTCGACAACGGCATCAAGGCCGAGCTGTCCGCGACCCAGCGGACCGGCCAGCACCGCTACACGTACCCCAGCGGTTCCGGCGCCGAGAACGTCCTCATCGAGGCCGGGGAGAGCAACGGCAGCACCTACGCCGGTGGCATCAAGGTGGTCGGCGACGACACCGTCGAGGGCTGGGTCCAGGGCGGCAACTTCTGCGGGGAGACCGGCAAGGAGCGCTACCGGGTCTTCTTCAGCGCCAAGTTCAACCGCTCGTTCTCGAAGTTCGGCACGTGGAGCGACGGCACACTGACCCCGAACCAGCGCGAGGCCTCACGGGGCGACAAGCGCACCGGTGCCTGGCTGTCGTTCGACCCGTCCAAGGGTGACAAGGTCGGCGCGTCGGTGGGCCTCTCGTACACCTCGGTCGACGGCGCGCGCCTCAACCGCGGCGCCGAGCAGCCCGGTTCGTTCGACAAGGCGCGCTCCGGCGCACACGACGCCTGGCTCAAGGAACTGAACCGGATGCGCGTCGCCGGTGGCTCCACCGCCGACCAGCGGACGTACTACAGCGCGCTGTACCGCTCGCTGCTGCACCCCTCGATAGGCTCGGACGTCGACCGCCGCTACCGCGGTTTCGACGACAAGGTGCACCGCTCGGACTCGACGTACTACCAGATGTTCTCGCTCTGGGACACGTACCGTTCGCAGAACCAGCTGGTGGCGCTGCTGCACCCGGACAAGGCCGCCGACATGGCCACGTCGTTGTTGCGTGTCTACAAGGACGGTGGCTGGCTGCCGCGCTGGGGGCTCGGCAACAGTGAGACCAACGTGATGAGCGGCGACCCCGTCACCCCGTTCGTCGTCGACCTCTACAACCGGGGCCTGCTCGACGACCGTACGTCGCGCGAGCTGTTCGACGCCCTGTGGAAGAACGTCAACGAGGTCCCGAAGGATCAGTCGATCTTCCGTGGCCGCGACGGCAACCCGAGCTACGTCAAGAACGGTTTCGTCGGCTACCAGGACCTGCCCGGTTACAAGTACGGCGACAGCCGGCAGGCCGGTTCGGCCACGCTGGAGTACGCGCTCGGCGACTGCGCGCTGTCCACGATGGCCGACGGTCTCGGCCACAAGGACAAGGCCGCGACGCTCGCCTCGCGCTGCGACAACTTCACGAAGCTGTGGGACGCCGACGTCACCTCGCAGGGCTTCACCGGGTTCCCGGTGACGAGGAACGAGGACGGCAGCGCCGCCGGTGACACCGACCCCACCCAGTCCGGCGCCTTCCACGAGGGCACGGCCTGGCAGTACCAGTGGCTCGCGCAGCAGAACCCGCAGGCCCTCTACGGTCTGATGGGTGGCAAGAAGGCCGCCGAGCAGCGGCTCGACACGTTCTTCGACATGCCGACCGTGCTCAGCGACCCGGCGAAGGCCGCCAAGGACTCCTGGGTGACGGGCGCGTACGACTACCACAACAACTTCGCGTTCAACCCGAACAACGAGCCGGACTTCCACGCCCCGTGGATGTACGCGTGGACCGACACTCCGTGGAAGACCTCCTCGGTGCTGCGGGCCATGCGGACGCTGTTCACCGACGACCCGTACGGCATGCCCGGCAACGACGATCTCGGTGCCACGTCGTCGCTGCTCGTCTTCGCCATGGCCGGTGTCTTCGAGGTGCAGCCCGGCTCGGCGAAGTACGTCCTGTCCGCGCCGATGTTCGACAAGGTCGAGATCCGTCCCTCGCACGGCCGCAAGATCGGCATCGAGGCGCCCGGCGCGGACGCGTCGAAGCTGCAGTACGTGTCGTCCGTGTCCACGGGCAAGGGCCCGCTGCGCCAGAGCTGGCTGTCCCACAAGGACCTGCTCGGCGCGGGCACGATCAAGGTCAAGCTCTCGGAGAAGCCGACGAACTGGGGCGTGGGCGCCGCTCCGGGCGCGGTGGCTCAGCGCTGACATGACGGTGTGGCGCGGGCCGGAGAGTGTCGTATCCGTCCGGCCCGCGCCCCTCGTCGTGCTCGTGCGGCTCAGCGAGCGGCCGGCGAGGTCGCGTGCGCGGTCGCGAGCCAGCGGCCGTCGTCGGCCTCTTCGGCGAGCCCCTCGTCCGCGAGCTTCTTGAGGTGGCGTGTCACCGTGCGCGGTGTCCAGCCGACCTCTTCGCACAGCCGCTCAAGCGTCAGCCCGTGTGCCGCCTGCTCCAGCGCTTGCAGCGTCATTCGGGTGTTCTTCGCCAGGGCCGGGCCCGGCTCCGAGCCCGGCTCCGGGCCCGGCTCCACGCTCGCTTCCGGGTACGTTCGCGGCGTCGCCTCCGGGGAGGCCTCGGGTGCCGACGGTGCCGGGACGCGCAGCCGCCCGTAGCCGAGCCTGCGCAGCACACGGTCCCAATCCGGGCCGCCGACCTGCGCCGGCACCCTCGCCGTCACCGTCGCTTCCGGTGCCACGGCTGTCGGTCGAGTCGCCGGCCGCGGGGTGCGGTTGACCGTACGGTGCCGACGCCCCTTCTTCTTGGCACTGTTGCTCATCAGTCGCCTCCTCGAACACGTTGATCATGGTCACGTGTCCAACGACGGACCGGCCACGAGGTGACCATGACGGTCGCGGGCATCGAGCGGACACTCCGCCCGCTCCGGGCCCTGCCTACCTCCACGCGACCGCCACTACGGCCGCGGCCGCGGTGAACACCCCCACGCCGTAGAAGGCCCACGGTCTCTTGTCGCGCATGCCCACCAGCGCCGTCACCGCCACCAGGACGTCCAAGGCCAGTGGAAGAAGACACCGCCCATGAGCGCGGCGAACCCGAAGAGGTGGAAGACGAGGAAGACGTACCGAAGGATGTCCATGCCAGTGATCTTTCTGTGAGCCGGAAAGGGTGACGGTGCTCTCGACGAATGCGGCGGTCAGCCGGTTAAAGGCGTCGGACCGAAACGGCCCCATGCGACGAAGGCGGCCAGAGCGAGGTAGACGAGGTCGGCGACGATCGTGACCCGCTCGCCACGGCGCAGGCGCATGGCGACCGCGCACGCGAACAACACGACGAGTCCGGTGGCGGCCAACGGCACCTGTACCGGCGCGATGCCGAGCACGGCGGGCAGGACCAGGCCGACCGCGGCGAGGAGTTCGACCGCGCCGATGGCCTTGAGCGCGCCGGGGCTGAACTGCAGGACCCACTGGGCGGAGGCTCCCACCGCGGCCAGCTTCGCCTGCGGCACGAACATCTTCGAACTGCCCACGAGGCAGACGGCGGCGAGCACTCCGGCGGTGATCCACAGCGCGACGTTCATCATCAACTCCCTGATCGAGGACCTTCCGCACCCGAGACGAGGCAGCGACTCGGCCTGTGACATCCCCGGGCCCGGCAGCGACGAGACGTGGCTCGCACGACGCGGTGCACCAAGGCAACGGCCCTTTCCGGACGCCCCGTTCCGCCGAACCCCCGCTGTCCGGGCCGCGGCGGTGCCATGATCGCGACAGGTCGGACAGAAGTCCGGCCGGGCACTTGGACGGCAAGGGGGAGTCGCGTGGGCAAGGTCGAGGAGTTCGAGGAGCTGCGGCCGCTGCTGTTCTCGATCGCGTACCGGATCCTCGGCAGTGTGACCGAGGCGGAGGACGCGGTGCAGGAGAGCTGGCTCCGCTACGACGCCTCGACCCCCGGCCCGCGTCGGTCAAGGCGTTCCTGTCGACCACGGTGACCCGCATCGCGATCGACGTGCTGCGC
The DNA here is from genome assembly GCF_054963755.1 of Streptomyces sp. EDA2-14. Classification (NCBI taxonomy): domain Bacteria; kingdom Bacillati; phylum Actinomycetota; class Actinomycetes; order Kitasatosporales; family Streptomycetaceae; genus Streptomyces; species Streptomyces sp. EDA2-14. The sequence goes on along the minus strand of NZ_JBUEGE010000014.1, from coordinate 199,091 downwards.
TCCGCCCGGGTGCGACGCGAACAGTACGTCGGACCGTGGCTGCCCGAGCCGCTGCTGAACGATCCGTACGAAGACCCGGCCCGGGCGGCGGAACTGGCCGACTCGGTGTCGATGGCGGCGCTGCTGCTCCTGGAGCGGCTCAGCCCGCTGGAGCGGTCGGTCTTCGTGCTGCGGGAGGTCTTCGCCTTCGGCTTCGACGAGGTCGCCGCGGCGGTCGGGCGTTCGGAGGCGGCGTGCCGGCAATTGCTCGTCAGGGCACGCCGCCACATGCACGCGGGGCGGCCTCGATTCGAGGCGGACCGCGAGGAACGACAGGCGTTGGCCGAGCGGTTCTTCGAGGCCATGTCACAGGGGGACGTGGACGGGCTGCGGAGCCTGCTGTCGGCCGACGTCCAGCTCGTCGGGGACGGTGGAGGCAAGGCCCCGCAGCTGGCCAGGGCCGTCGCGGGCGCCGAGAACGTGGCCCGGCTGCTGGCCACCGTCCACCCGCTGATGACACGGACCGGCATCACCTGCGAACCCCGCGAGATCAACGGTCAGCCGGGCGCCATCTTCCACGAGCGCGACGGCAAGGTCCTGCACGTCTTCGCCCTCAACCTGCTCGACGGCCGGATCCAGACCATCCGCTCGGTCATCAACCCCGACAAGCTCGGCCACCTCGGCCCGGTCGCCGACGCGTGGGCGTGGACCGGGAGGTGAGGCAGTCCCGCAAGCGGCCGGAGTGAGGTCCTCGGGAGGCCGGTTGACGGAGGTCACCCCGTCAGTCGCGGCCCTTCCCCCGGTTCCGCCACACATGAAGAAGCCCCGCGGCCACGACGCCCACCCCCACCCCGGCAAGGGCCCACGGCACGCTCGGCTCGCCGCCGTTGCGGTCCCAGCCGATGCTGGAGAACACGAACGTCACGCACAGGACGAAGACCGGCGCCCATCGTCGCGTGCGCACGCGGGGGCGGCGGCGGACGTCCTGTGACATGTGTGCTCCTGCCGGAAGTGGGTCTCTACGCCGTCGCGTTGAATTTCAGTTTGCAGTATTTGTTCGTGCACTGCGGTTTCCAGTAGAGGTTGTTGTACCCGGGCTTCGGGCCGATGAAGGTCGGCGCGTAGAACGTGCCGGAGACCTTGAAATCCTCAGCATAGCTACACACCGGCACCTTCCCGAGGAGACAGGTCTGGGCCCTGCCGGTGGCCGACCACTGTGCGACCGTCTTGGCGTTGATCGAGCGGTAGGGGCTGTTGAACTTGATCTCCCAACCGGCCAGTTTCGCCGGCGCCGTCGTGGCGTCCTCGGCCCACGCCCTGGTCTCGGTGATGATCCCGCTCTTGAGGCACACCTCGAACCTCAGCCGGACGTGGCCCAGTCTCAGCGACACCTTCGCCTCTGAGAGGTAGTACGTCTTCGAGTACGTCTTGCAGCCGTCGGCGGCCGCGGTCGCCGACGGTGCGGCGAAGAGCAGTCCGCCGAGCAGAGCGGTGGAAGTGGCGCCGGTGACTGCCGCGGCGATGCCTTTGTGCATGGGATTCCTGACTCGCGTGATCCGGTGGGCGTCGGGCGGGTCGGTATCCGTGTCGCGTTTACCGGGCCTCGGCCGGATTCAAAGGTGCGCGAAATGGCCTGTGCCGAGAGGGGCAGCCCGGTAGGCCGACGTAGATCGTGCCCACCTTCGTAGCTCCAAATTCACCGTATTGATCTTGCGTGTCCATCGGGGTGGACCAAGTGAGGGATCATCAGCCCGCTGCTCCTCAAGACGCCAGGCGGAGGGTGCTCTGCTCTTGACGGGGATGCGGGTCCCGCCCTCACTCCAGCGTGCCGCTCCCCGTCTCTTCGACCTCCACCCGTACGGGCTTGGTGTTCTCCCGTACGACCGCCGCGCCGAGCGGCGGCACGAGCACCGGTCCCGCCGACGGGTCGATGTCCTGTGTCAGCTCCCGTTCTCCGCCCGTGAGGCGGAGGGGGGACGTGCCGTGGTTCAGCACGAACAGGTAGCTGTGGTCGCGGCCGCGGCGGCGTACCGCCTCCACCCGGTCCGGGAGGTCGGCGACGGGGGGTTCCACCCCTGCCTGTGCGCAGATGTCGTCGAGCAGGCGGCGCAGGGCGTCCTCGGGCAGGTGGGTCGAGATGTACCAGGCGTGCCCGGCACCGAACGGGTGGCGGGTCACCGCGGGGAGGCCGTCCAGGAGGCCGCCTTCGTAGCGCACGACCGCCTGCGCGCCGCGCAGTTCGACGTGTTCGCTCCAGCGGGTCGCGAGCGTTCCGTCGTCCAGGCGGGCATGCTCGTCCTCGCCCAGCGGGCACAGTTCGGTCGTGCGGATGCCGAGCAGATCGCGCAGGGCGCCGGGGTAGCCGCCGCGGACGACGTGCAGGTGCTCATCCGTCATCCCGGTGAAGTGGCCGACCACGACGGTGCCGCCGGACTCGGTGAACCGCCGCCAGCGAGCGGCCAGTTCGGCGGAAACCGGCATCATCGACGGGACGAGGAGGACGCGGTAGCGGGACAGGTCGGCGTCGGCGGCGACGAAGTCGGCCGGGATGCCGGACTTCCAGAGCGCGGCATGGGTGCGGCGCACCGCTTCGGGGAAGCTGAGCCGGGTCGACGGCAGGCCGTCGTTCTCCAGGGCCCACCACCCGTCGGCCTCCCACAAGATCGCGACGTCCGCTGCCACGACGGGTCCCTCTGCGGGCGGTTCGGCGACCTCGGCCAGGCGGCGCAGGGTGGCGCCGAGTTCCACGACGGACGCGAACCAGGCGGTGTCGGGGCCGGTGTGCGGCACCATGCCGCCGTGCCAGGTCTCCGATCCGGCGGCGGAGGCCCGCCACTGGAAGAACAGGGCGCCCTGGGAGCCGCGTGCGAGGTACGACAGGGTGTTCCGCAGCACCCTGTCCGGGGTCTTGAGGGCGTGCCGGTCGCTCAGCGCGATCTGCGTGGTGCCCTGCTCCATGAGCAGCCAGGGGTTCCCGCCCGCCCAGGAGCGGGCCAGGTCCCCGGCGTACGCGGCGTGGGTCTCGCCGGACTCGCCGGTGGTGTCGAGGTAGTGGTCGATGGAGACCGTGTCGAGGTGCGGACGCCAGGACCAGTGGTCGAGGTGGTTCCAGTCCGGCAGCATGAAGTTGGTCGTCGCCGCCGCGGTGGAGCCCGCGGCACGGATCTCCGCGACCTGCTCCGCGTAGGCGTCGCGGAACTCGTCGGCGGTGAACCGGCGGAAGTCCAGCGCGTGGGTCGGGTTGTGCAGGTACTGGGTCCGGCGGGGCGGGAAGATCTCCGCCCAGTCGCCGTACCGCTGCGACCAGAAGGCCGTGCACCAGGCCTTGTTGAGCGCCTCCAGCGTCCCGTACCGCTGTCTCAGCCAGCGCCGGAAGGCGGCCGCCGCGTGGTCCGAGTGGTCGAGGCTGCCGTACTCGTTGTGGATGTGCCAGCCGCGCAGCGCGGGGTGGGTTCCGTACCGTTCGGCGAGCTTGCGGGCGATGCGGCGGGATGCCTCCCGGTAGGCGGGGGCGCTGATCGCGTAGGTGTCGCGGCTGCCGTGGGTGTGCCGGCTGCCGTCGGGCTGGACCGGGAGTGCGTCGGGGTGGCGCAGCGAGAACCACGGTGGCGGGGAGGCGGTCGGGGTGGCGAGGACGACGCCGACGCCGCCCTCGTGGAGCCGGGCGAACGTCTCGTCCAACCAGCCGAACTCGTAACGCCCCTCGGCCGGTTCGAGCCACGACCAGGAGAACACCCCGACGGTGGCGGTGTCGACGCCGGCCCGCCGCATCAGCTCCAGGTCCTCGGCGTGCGTCGCCGCGTCCCACTGCTCCGGGTTGTAGTCACCGCCGAACAGGAAACGGTCCCGCGGGAGGAGGCCGCTCGCGGGGGCGCGGCCGGGCTGCGCGGACGCGGATCCTGATCCGGACGAGGTCATGCGGGCTTCTCCTCGGGAGATCGGAGCGGGCGGGCACCGGACGCATCACGCTGCTCCCAGGGGGAGTTCGAGGCCCGCCAGTCGAAGCGCTTCGATCGCAGCATAGCGTCGGCTCGGGCCCGTGCGCCGCGATACCGAAACGCGGACCGGCGGGCTGCGGACGAGCCGGCCGGCCCCGCTAGTAGTAGCCCCTGGACCCGTCGACCAGTTCCCGCACGATGTCCGCGTGGCCCGCGTGGCGGGCGGTTTCCTCGATGAGGTGGATCAGCATCCAGCGGAGGTCCACCTGGCGGGCCCGGTGCTCGGGGTGGCGGCCGACGTCGTCGAGGGAGGCCGCGGCCACGATCTCGTTGCTGCGGGCGCACTGGGCCTCGTAGTCCGCGAGCAGTTGCTTCAGCGTGACATCGTCCGTGCGCCAGTCCGCGTCCTCTTCGCCCTCGTCGAAGGACGGGTTCTGCGTCTTGTCGCCGCCGAGGAAGAGCACCTCGAGCCAGAGGTGCTCGACCCACCGCATGTGGCTGATCAGCCCGGCCATCGTCATCGCCGGGGAGGTCGGGACGACGCTGCGCCGCGCGTCCTCCTCGCTCATTCCCTCGCACTTCCAGCGCAGGATCCGGCGCTGGAGATCCAGCCAGCCGATCAGTGCGGTGCGCTCGTCGGACCGGAACGGAGGACGTTCTAGGGAAGGGGCCATGCCCACGGACGCTAGCCTGCGGCGGCCCCGGATGTCCTCGGGTTTTCGGCGCCGCCTGGCGAGCCCGCACGTGGATGTAACACGCAACGTTCGTTCGGCGCTGTCACAGAAGGGGCTCCTCCGCAGTCGGCGGCAGAGGAGCCCCCTTTCCACCGTGTCGCGCCCCGTGCCTCACCCACTGCCGCAGCCGCTCCGCCGGCCTCGGCAGCACCACGAACGCCTCCGCCTGGAGGCACGCCCACCCGATGCGCGGCAGGTCGCGGGCGGTCGGGTAGACGACGAAGCGGGGCTGCCAGCTCGGGCGGAACTTGGCGTTGAAGCGGTACAGCGACTCGATCTGGAACCAGCGCGACAGAAACACCAGCAGTCCCCGCCAGCCGCGGAGCACCGGCCCCGCGCCGATCCGCTCGCCGCGCGCCAACGCCGCCCGGAACACCGCGAAGTTGAGCGAGACCCGCGCGACGCCGAGGCCGGGTGCGGCGCGCAGCGCGGCGACGATGAGGAGTTCGTTGAGGCCGGGATCGGCGGTGCGGTCGCGGCGCATCAGGTCGAGCGAGAGACCGTCCTCGCCCCAGGGCACGAAGTGCAGCAGCGCGCGGACGCGCTGGTTGCCCTCGGCGTCGCGCTGGTGGGCGGTGACGACGACGCAGTCGCTGTCGGCCGGGTCGCCGAACCGGCCGAGCGCCATGGAGAATCCGCGCTCGGTACTGCTCCCCCGCCAGGCCGCCGCGGCCTCCCGCAACTGCTGCTTCTCCTCGTCGGGCAGCTCGCGCACGCGGCGCACCCGGCACGAATAGCCGCCGCGTTCAATGCGGTTGACCATCTGCCGTACGTTGCGCATGGCGCGGCCCGCGAGGCTGAAGTCGGCGCAGTCGACGATCGCCTCGTCCCCCAGCTCCAGGGCCCGCAGGCCGCCTTCGCGGAGCCAGACCTGGGCGCCGAGCTCGCTGCAGCCCATGACACCGGGCGTCCAGGCGTGCCGCGCGCACCGGTCGAGGAACTCCTTGATGGCGCCGGGCCAGGCCTCCGGATCGCCGATGGGGTCGCCGCCGACGAGTGCGACACCGGAGACGACGCGGTAGGCGACGGCCGCCTTCCCGGTGGCCGAGTACAGGACGGACTTGTCGCCGCGGAGCGCGAAGTAGCCGAGCGAGTCGCGCCGCCCCTCGCGCGCGAGGAGTGCCCGCAGCCGCGCGTCGCCGTCCGCCGGGTCGAGCCGGACGGGGCGCAGCGCCAGGTAGACCGTGGTGGACGCGGTGAGCAGTCCGAGGGCGAGCAGCGACATGTGCACGGCGTCGCCGATCCCGTCACTGTCGTAACTCAACGGCCCTGCCATGCCCACGAGTCCGTACGCGACCTGCTGGATGCGGTCGGTGAAGGAGATGCCCTCCCCCGCCTCGTGATCTGCGCGCACGCCGACGATCAGGAGTCCGAGGCCGACGCTGATCGTGCCGAGCAGCAGCAGGTTCCCCAGGGCGCGGGCGCGACCGCGCGGATCGCTCAGGGCCCGGAACTCGCCGCGCAGCAGTACGAGTCCGGCGCAGAGCAGCGCGGACACGGTGGCCGCGACGAAGGCGTGGTGGCGCAGGCCCTGCACCAGCGCGCTCACGGCGAGCAGGGCGACGGCCGCCACCCATGCGCGCCGTTTGCGGCGCCGCAGTCCGCGCGCGAGCAGGACGAGGAGGACTCCGGAGACGAGGGCGGCGGCGCGCGCCAGGTCTTCGGTGAGGCCGGGAACGTAGGCGGCTATGCGCTCGATCCGGCCGGCGCGCATCTGCGGGGAGACGGCCGTCGCGATGTCGACGAGCCCGATGAGCAGGCAGGTGTGTCCGGCGAGGGCGGCGGGGCGAGGTTTCACGGGCGCTGAGCGTAGGCGCGCAGGTCACCAGCGGAGTAAGGGCAGGTACGGAGAAAGGTAAGAATGCGGGGCGCGGCCTGTCGCGGCACCCCTGGAGTGCGGGGCGGGTGGCGGACCGCCACCGACGAAGTCGGCCCACCACCCGCCCCGCGGGGGCTCGCCCCATCGGCACGCGGGGGATGGCGGCCTTGATGGGGCGAGCGGATCGGGGAAGCCCCGGTGCGGCTTCGGGCAGAGGAGATTCAGGGCAGCCGGGGCCGCGCCGCCCCCTGCGCACGCGGCCGCCGACGCCCGTCGGCGGTCGGCGCACCACGCACGGAACGGGTCTTCCTGTGCACCCAGTTGGTGGCCCGCGCACTGAACCGCTGCCAGGCGCGCCGCTGCCGGGTCGCGCGCAGATCCGCGAAGAGCGCGTCGTAGCGCGCCACGACCGGCTCGGGGTCGAAGCGGTGTGCGGAGTCCAGGGCGGCGGCGCTCATCTCCTTGCGGGCCGCCTCGTCCCCGATGAGGTCGAGCATCGCCGCCGCGAGCGCACGCACGTCGCCCACGGGTACGAGGCGCCCGTCGACGCCGTCGGTGATGATCTCGGCAGGTCCCAGCGGCGCGTCCGTGCTGACCACGGGGACGCCGCAGCGCATGGCCTCGACGAGCGTCATGCCGAAGGACTCCGCGTCCGAGGCGCTGACCACGAGCGAGGAGCGGGCGAACTCCGGCTCTATCGGCGCGACGGCGCCCATCAGGCGGGCCCGGCCGACGAGCCCGAGCGCGTCGACGAGGTCGCGCAGCCGCTGCTCCTCGCCTCCGGCACCGTAGATCCGCAGTTCCCAGTCGGGTGCCTGTGCGGCCACTTCCGAGAAGGCCTCCAGGAGCAGGTCGTAGCGCTTGCCCGGCGCGAGGCGGCCCGCTGCCGCGATGATCTTCGATGTGCCGTCGGAGGCCGGTCCGGGTACCTGCGGGACGATGTTCGGCACGCAGCGCACACCGACGCCGGGCAGCGGCATCCGCTCCCGGTACACGGCCGCGTCGGCCTCCGTCATGGTGACCACCGCGTCGAGCGAGCGGTAGTGGCGGCGCAGCACGGCCCGCAGCTTCTTGCTGTGGGCGTCGTGCCGCAGGTGCTCCTGCCCGATCCGCAGCGCCCGCTTCGGCCCCCACAGGGCGAGGTAGACATTGATGCCGGGGCGGGTGCCGACGACGACATCGGCGTCACAGTGCTCCTCCAGGTACTCCCGTACCCGCTGGTCGTGCAGGAGCGTGTACTGCTTGTGGCGCTTCTCGGCGGCCGGGAAGTCCAGCGCCGGCTCGCCGAACGCGGCGAGGCGGCTGTCCTCGCTGCCTGCCCGCGTGTCCACCAGCGGTACGAGCGCGATCCGCGGGTCGACCTCGAAGCGGGGGTTCGCCCGGTGCCGTGACATCGAGACGATCTCCACCTCGTGGCCGCCGTGCTCGGCGAGCGCGGCGGCCAGGTTGAGCGTGGTGCGCACCGTTCCGCCGATGGCGTACGCGTTGTGCAGCAGGAACGCGATCTTCATGTGCAAAAGCCTTCCCCGGCGGGCGCACGGTGCGGGCCCGGACCGTCGCCGACAGCTTGCGGGCCACGGGTAAGGGAGCCGCCCTCCGCAGGTGAGAGCCGGGTAAGAAGCCCTCCGGTCGGCGGCCCAGCGGTCGATCCGGCCGGGCCGGGGAGGGCAGACTGGGCCATGTGTCGCAACCAGCCGCCTCACCTGCCGCCCAGTCGTCCGCGACGCCCGCTCCGGCGGTGCTGCTCGCGGAGGACGACCGCGCGATCCGGCACGCCCTGGAACGGGCGCTGACCCTGGAGGGCTACACGGTCACGGCCGTCGCCGACGGCGTCGAGGCCCTGGCCGCCGCCCACCGGCAACGTCCCGACATCCTCGTCCTCGACGTGATGATGCCCGGCATCGACGGCCTCCAGGTCTGCCGCGTCCTGCGCGCCGAGGGCGACCGCACCCCGATCCTCATGCTCACCGCGCTCGTGGAGACCCCCGACCGGATCGCGGGCCTCGACGCGGGCGCCGACGACTACGTCGCCAAGCCCTTCGACGTCGAGGAGGTCTTCGCCCGCCTGCGCGCCCTGCTGCGCCGCACCGCGCCCGCCCCCGACGAACCCGCCGACCAGCAGATCACCGCCGCCGACCTGCGCATCGATCCCGCCGCCCGGCGCGCCTGGCGCGGCCGCCGGGAACTGGAACTGACCCGCACCGAGTTCGACCTCCTCGAACTCCTCGCCCGCAACAGCGGCATCGTCCTCGACCACGCCACCATCTACGACCGCATCTGGGGCTACGACTTCGGCCCCGGCTCCAAGAACCTCGCGGTCTACGTGGGGTATCTGCGCCGCAAGGTCGACGAACCGGACGGACCCTCCCTCATCCACACCGTGCGGGGCGTCGGCTACGTCCTGCGGGAGACGTGAGGATGCCAGGTGGGGGCGGGAAGGGCACGAGACAGGGCGCCGGGAGCGGCGCGGCACGGAGCACCGCAGCCGATGCCCGGCGGCCCGAGGGGCGCCGGGCGCGGAGTCTGCGCACCACGCTCGCCATCGCGTTCGCCCTGGTGGCGGCCGGTGTCACCGCGCTCGTCGGCGTGCTCTCCTACGACTCGGCGGCCCGGCTCGTCCGCGTCGACCAGGAGGCCGTGTTCGACGAGGTCGTGCACGATCTGCGCTCCCAGGTGCGCCAGCAGACACTCACGCCCGAGGACTTCACCTCCGCCGATCCGGACCACGACGGCCCGCGCGACGACCTGACCCGCCCCGTCGGGACGGACGTCCAGGTCCTCGGCCCCGGCGGCCGGACGATCGACAAGGGCAGCCCGCCGCTCCCGGTCGACGCCGAGGCCCGCCGGGTCGCCGACGCGGACACCGCGGGCACCCACGCGGAGGACGACGACGTACGGGTCGGCGACGACGAGTACCGGATGGCGACGGTCGCGCTCGGCGACGGGCGCGGCGCGGTGCAGGTGGCGCAGGAGTTCAGTGACACCGAGGACCTGCTGCGGGAGCTGCAGAAGCGGACCCTCCTGTTCGCGGCCGTGGTGGTCGTCGCGGCGGGTCTGTTCGGCTGGTGGCTCGCGCGCCGCATCACCTCGCGGCTCGTCCGCCTCGCAGAGACCGCCGAGCGCGTCGCGTCCACCGGGCGGCTGGATGTCGCGGTGCCGGTCACCGGCGCCGACGAGGTGGGCAGCCTGGGCCGCTCCTTCGACCGGATGCTCGGCCGACTCGCCCGCTCCAAGGAGGATCAGCGCCGCCTGGCCCAGGACGCGGGCCACGAACTGCGTACGCCGCTCACGTCGCTGCGCACGAACATCTCCCTCCTGCGCCGCATCGACGAGCTGCCGCCGGCCTCCCGCGACGAGCTGGTCGCCGATCTCACCGACGAGTCCCGCGAACTGACGGATCTCGTGAACGAGTTGGTGAACCTCGCGGCCGGCCATCAGGACGACGAGGCGCCCGCCGATGTGTCGCTCGCCGAGATCGCCGAGGACGTCGCCGTCCTGGCCCGCCGCCGCACGGGCCGCACGGTCACGGTCCGCGCCGACCGGGACACGACGATCACGGGCCGCCCCCTCCAGCTCCAGCGCGCGCTGACCAATCTGGTGGAGAACGCCGCCAAGTTCGACGCCGACGGCACCGGTCCCATCGAGATCACCGTGACCCGGATTCCCGGTGCCGGTGTGCGCGTGGAGGTCCTGGACCGCGGCCCCGGCCTCGCGGAGGTCGACACGGGGCGTATCTTCGACCGCTTCTACCGGGCTCCGGCCGCCCGCAGCAGACCCGGCTCCGGGCTCGGTCTCTCCATCGTCCGGGAGGTGGCGACGGCCCACGGCGGGGTGCCGTTCGCGGCGCGGCGTGACGGAGGCGGAGCCGTGATCGGTTTTACGGCCAACGCGGCGGTACCGGACTGATCCGTCGCCTCCGGTACGCGGCCCCACGTCGTCATGCCATGTCCCCCGGCCGCCAGATCCACGGTGTCGCGTCGGGTGACATCCCCACCACGGAGACGGGGTGGCCGGGCCGGGCCAGGAGGGACGGTGTGCCCACCGGGACCGGGCGGACGACGGTGGTCGACGCGGCGGGTGCGCCGAAAGTGCCGTACCGGATCTCGGCGTGGCCGTCGTTGGTCAGGCCGAGCAGCACCGGGGTGGTCCCTCCCGTGGGGCCCGCGGCCAGGTGGGCGGCGAGCGGCCCGTAGCCGGTGAAGTGCCGAAGCGGTGTGCCGGTCGCGCCGCTCGCGGCGCCGTGGGCGGCGGGCACGGTCGCGGCCGGGGTGCGGTAGATCAGCGTGATGTGTCCGCCCGGTTCGGGGACGGCCGCGGGCGGGCCGTCCGGAGCGGGCAGGCCGGTGGGCGGACGGTGGCCGACCGGCCCGCCCGGTCGGCGCTGCGCCCAGTGATGCACGGTGTCGTGCCCCGCGCCGTAGACGTGGATGCGTCCCGCCGTGTCGAGGACGACGGTCGGTTCGTCCTGTACCTGCCCGCCGCCCAGCGGGAACCAGGGGCTCCACCGGCCGGGGGCCTCGCGGACACGTGTGGCGAGGCCCTGCGCGGCGGTTCGGGCGAAGAGGTGGACCCGGCCGTCCGGGGTGGCCACGGCCACCGGGCAGCCGACGCGCCGGGCCCGCTCGGCGCCGCGGTCGGGAGTGCCGAGGGGACGCCACGCCGCGAACGGTTCGCCGGCGCGGTGCTGTTCGAGAACCACGATCTCGCGTGTGTCGGCGCGGCCCTGACCGTCGAGGGCGGCGAACCGCAGCCCGAGGACGACGTGCCGGGCGCTCGCGTCGGTGACCACGGACAGGGCCGGGGCCAGGGGCCCGCCGCCGAGGTTGTCCGGTGCGCCGAAGCGTCCGCTGCCGGGTGCGGTCTCGCGCCAGCGGACGGCCTGGGTGCCGAGCACCCCGTAGGCGGTGATCCGGCCGAGGCGGTCGACGGTGGGCACGGGCGCGGCGCCGGGATAGCGCGGATGGGTGCTGCGGGCCCAGCCTTTGCGGCTGGTCAGGGCGTGGGTGCCGCCCTGCATGTAGTCGCCGCAGCCGGCGGGGTCGTCGCAGGCCCACCGCGGGCTGCCCCCGTACGCGGCGATGTAGCGGACCTTCTGGGCGAGGACGGCGGGCGGGAGATTGTGCGGCCAGCGCTGGTTGTAGTACCCGCGGAACGCCATGGTGGTGAAGCGCGGAGCGTGCCCGTCACGCTGCTCCGCGTCGGCGACCCACTGGGACAGCGCCTTCCATGTGAACAGGGCGGTGGGTGTGTGGTCCCGGTGGTCGGAGAACCCCGCCTGGTCGTTGCCCCTCAAGTGGGCCGCGTCGTGCAGCTGGTAGTCGGGGTCGGGGTCCAGCGTGTGGATGACGGTGGGCCGGAAGCGGTCCATGAGCCCGGCGAGTACGTCGACGAGGGTCCGGTGGTCGTAGGTGTACGTGCGGGACACCCGGGAGTCGGTCGCCGTCACGGTGCTCATGACGGCGCCCGGCACGTTCCACAGGGCGGGCAGCCGCACGTCGCCCACGCACCGCATGGCGATGTTGAGGAAGACGAGCCACGCCCTGCGGTCGCCCGCCGCCAGGGTGTCCGACTCCGCGGCGACTCCGTGCGGCAGGGCCAGGGCCGAGCGTTCCCAGGGGGCGAAGCGGTCGAGGCCGAGCATCTCGGCGTAGGCCTGTCGCATGCCCTGTTGCCGGGCGCCGGAGTACCCCGCCCTGTTGACCACCACCGGTACCGGCTCGTGGGGCACGCGGTTGCGGCCCCCGGAGTCCCCCGCCGTGACCACGACGGTGACCACCGGCACCCCGGAGACCACCAGTTGGCGGCACTGGGGGTTCATGAAGAAGAGGTCGTCGTCGGGATGCGCGACGACCTGGAGCAGCAGGCTCCGTCCGGCGGCCGCGAAGGAGCCGGTCGCCCGCGGGTTCACCGCGCGGACCGGCGCGGGAGCGACCCCGTCGTGTGCGCTCCGGTCGCCGGCGACGACCAGTGCGGACGCGAGGGCTCCGACGCCGCCCACGAGCACTCGCCGACGCGTCACCACGGTCCGCGCACCGGGTATCGCCTCGTGATCCATCCTCGCCCCCGGATTCACGAGTTCTGGCGCTCTTCGTACCTCAGGAGACCGGCGGAGCTGTCGGGCACCGGCGCCCAGTCGACAGGCTCCTGCCGGGGGCTCTTGGTGCCTGAGTCGATGGCCCAGCGGGCGATCAGGAAGGAGAGAGGTGTGGCGAGAACGCCCGCGACCAGAGCCGTGATGTTCTTGCCCGTGCCCAGGGAATGCACGCCGAGGAAGAGGATGGCGCCGCTGAACACCATATTGACGAGGCTCGACAGCGGAAAGCGGAAGAATCCACGCCACGTCGGTTTCGTACGGCAGGTGATGTAGGTGTTCAGGAGGAAGGACCCGACGATGCTGACCGAGAACCCGATGACGTGGGCGATCAGATACGGGATCCAGCGGTTCAGCGACGCGTACACGGCCATGTACACGCCGGTATTGACAATTCCGATCAGGCCGAAGACGAAGAACTGTCGAAGGGTGCGAAAGCGGGGAGTTCGCCGTTCCGCACTCCGGGGCCGCACGATCGCGCCCACGGGGAGTGGCGGAGTGATTTCGGGGCCGGGCGCGGGGCCGCCCCGGCGTGCGGTCTCCTCCGTCTCACGGACCACGTAGGGCGGGCGGCGTTTGGTCTCGCCGTAGATCCGGCCGACGTACTCGCCGATCACACCGAGCGTGGCGAGCTGGATTCCGCCCAGGGCCGCGATGGCGATCAGCAGCGTGGCGAATCCGGGGACGTCCGCTCCGTGCATGACCACGTTCGCCGCGATCCACAGCGCGTACACGAAGGCCGTGAACGCCAGGGCGAGGCCCGCGTAGATGACCAGGCGCAGCGGGCGGCTGTTGAAGGAGATCAGCCCGTCGATTCCGTAGTTGAGGAGGCGGCGGCCGCCCCACTTCGAGCGGCCCGCGGCCCGGTTGACGTTGTGGTACGTGAAGCTGACGGTGTCGTAGCCGATCCAGGAGAAGATCCCCTTGGAGAACCGGTTGGCCTCCGGCAGGGCGAGCACCGCGTCGACCGCGCGCCGCGACAGGAGCCTGAAGTCGCCCTCGCCGTCGACGACGCCGACGTCCATGCAGCGCCCCATGGCCTGGTAGTACGCCGAGCTGACGGTCCTGCGCAGCAGTCCCTCGCCGGAGCGGTCCCGGCGGGCGACGACCTGGTCGTATCCGTGCTGTCGCAGTTCCAGCATGCGCACCAGGAGTCCCGGCGGGTGCTGAAGGTCGGCGTCCATGAGCGCCACGACGTCACCGCGTGCCATGCGCAGCCCGGCGAGCATGGCCGATTCCTTGCCGAAATTCCTGCTGAAGGACGTATAGCGAACACGTTCGTCGGCGGAGGCGAGGGTGCGTAGTTGGGCGCGGGTGGTGTCACGGCTCCCGTCGTCGACGTAACAGATCTCGAAGGAGCGCCCCGTCCCGTGCAGGACGTCTATCAGCGCACAATGAAATGTGCTGATCACCTCTTCTTCGTTGAAACACGGTACGACAACGGAGATCTGGCACGTTTCCATTCGCCCACCCCAGCAGGTGTGAGTCCGGCATTCGACGACTACGGCCACCACCATGACGCATCAGGTCAAGACAACGGTAAGAAGGCGGGGCGGAACGCGCCGGTAGCTACCCGTGTCGCGTTATCTTTCGATCGGGGGACCGGCGAAACCAATCGTCGGCACACCGCAAACCGTATTTTCGTGTCACGGAGTTTTCTTTCCTGGCACCTACCGGGAAGGCAGCAGCCAGTGGTCCAAGCACCGGAGACGGCCGTACGGGACCGGCGCGCCGGTGGCGCTCCAGAGCCGCGCACGGCGCGGTGGCGGACGGCAGCGCCGCTCGGTCTGCTGGCGCTGCTGCCGCTCGCCGTGTGCGTCTTCGCGGCGTGGAACGCCCGGTGGGTGCGCACCGGTGGGGACGACTGGTGTTTCCTGCCGGTGGTCCGGGAGGGCGGACTGTCCGCGATGGTGGGGAAGTTCTACCTCCACGACAACGGACGGATCGTCAACGCCGTGCTGGTGTGGGCCTATGGGCGGTTCGGCGAGGCGGGCCAGCAGTGGTTCGGGCCCGTCAGCGGTGTGCTGGTCCTCGCGGCGCTGTGGGCGTTCTTCGTCGCCGCCGCGCGCGCCGCGCGGTTGCGGACGCCTCGGGGCGTGCCGCTCCTGGTGGCGTCCATGGTGACGGTCCTGTTCCTCTTCGGCTCGCCCAACACCTACAAGACGTTCTACTGGCCGGCCGCCTCCGTCTCCCACACCCTGCCCCCGGTGTTCGCCTGCGCGGCGGCCGTCGTGGTGCTGCGGGCGTCGTCCCGGCGGGGAAAGGTCCTGGCGCTGGCCACCGTCGCGTTCACCGGGGTGTGCCTGGGGCTGCTCTCGGAGGAGACGAGCGTCGTCGTCGCGACCGTCCTGGGGTGCGCGGTGCTGATCAGCGGCCGGGTCTTCCCGATGGCACGCAGGCGCTTCCTGCGGCTGTGCTGCTCGGCCGGTGTCGCGAGCATCGTGATCGGCACGCTGATCCTGTACACCTCCCCCGGTGCCGCGCGCCGTCGGGAGCGCAAGCACGCGTCGACGATGTTCACCCCCGACTCGCTCCTCGCTTCCCTGCACGGGTTCGCGGAGATCGCCTTCACGGTCCTCACGACCTGGCAGTACCTGGGCGCCGTCGCCGTGGGTGTCGTCCTGGGCATGGCGTCCCCGGGCCTGCCTGGCCGCGCCTCCACCGTGCGGAGCCATGTGCCGGCCGTCGTCGCGGGGGTCTGCGCCCTGCTCGTCTCCGGCTACCTGTGCACGGTCATCACGTACCCCGTCTTCGGCAAGCACGTGGTGACGTCGACGCGCCTGTGGAACGACTACCTGCTGCTCTACATCCTGCTCCTCGCCTACGTCGGCGCCCTCGCCGGCCACGCGGCGCGGGGGCGGGTCCGGCGGACCGCGCCGGTCCTGGTCGCCGGTGGCCTGCTGGCCGGCGCCGTCTGTCTCTCCCTGACGGCGTCGCTGGCGGACCTCTCGACGACCCTGCAGACGCACGCGCGGGCCTGGGACCGCCAGGACCGCTGGATGAGCGCGCAGGCCGCGGACGGCGCCCGGACCCTGCCGTACAAGCGGCTGCCGCAGAGCAAGATGACCGAGCCGTTCCGGCACGGCGGGCGGGCGAAGTGGCCCGCCTCCTGCATCGCCGACTACTACGGCGTGGAGCGCATCGTGCAGGGGCACAAGCTGCCGTGACCGCCGGGGACTTCAGCCCTCCGCCGGTGTCTGCCGGGCCTGTGCCAGGATGCGCCGGGCCCGCTCCAGGACCGGCTTGTCGACCATCTGGCCGTCGACCGTGGTCACCGCGTCCCCCGCGGCGAGTACGGCCCGCGCCCGGGACAGTTCGGCGTCGGTGGGCGCGAACCCCGCGACGACGGCTGCCAGTTGTCCGGGATGGATGCACAGCTTGCCGGTGAAGCCGAGGCGGCGGCCGTGCGCGACGTCCCCCTTGAGGGCGTCGGTGTCCCGTACGGCGGTGGTGACCCCGTCCATCGGCGGGCACAGGCCCGCGGCGGCCGAGGCGAGCACCACCTGAGAGCGGGCGTGGGCCAGCGCCGGACGGTCGTCGTGGGCGACGCCGAGGTCCGTGGCGAGGTCGACGTTGCCGAAGGCGAGGCGCGCGACACCGGGGGCCCCGGCGACCTCGTGGGCGCGCAGCACGCCGCGCGCCGTCTCGATCAGGGCGACGAGGACGCAGCGGCCCGCCGTCCGCGCGGTGAGCTCCGAAAGGGCCGCAGGGTCCTCGGACTTGGGGACCATCACCGGGCAGCCGTGCTCCGCCACCATCGCCAGGTCGGCCTCGGCCCAAGGGGTACCGGGGGCGTTGATCCGTACGATCGGCCGGTGGCCCTCGGCGAGCCAGGCGGCGGCGTGCGCGCGGGCCGCGTCCTTGCCGGCGGGGGCGACGGCGTCCTCCAGGTCAATGATGACCAGGTCGGCTCCGGAGGCGTGCGCCTTCGCGTAGCGGTCGGGGCGGTCGCCGGGGACGAAGAGGAGACCGCGCGCGGCGGCGATCGCCGCGTGCGCGTCGTGGGTGACGGGGGCGTCGGTCATGCGAACGTCACCTCCGCACTGGCGTGCCGGGCCTCCCGGTGGGTGGCGACGGCGAGTTCCGCTCCCCCGCCCTGTGCGGTCGGCGCTCCGGTGGCCAGCAGGTGTTCGCCGGCGAAGGCGGGCCGGTGCAGCCGGTAGGAGAGCGAACTCACCTGTCGGTCCGGCGCGTTGCGGCGCACGAGGTCCAGCATCAGCAGCGCGAGGAGCGGCCCGTGGACGACGAGGCCGGGGTAGCCCTCTGTGTCACGGCAGTACGGCGCGTCGTAGTGGATGCGGTGGGCGTTGGCGGTGAGCGCGCTCATCCGGAACAGCAGGCGTTCGTCGGGCTGGGCGCGCAGTCGCCAAGGGGCCGCGGAGTCCGGGAGCGCCGCGGTGTCGACCGTGGCGGGGTGGGCGGCCGCGGCGCTGCGCCCGGAGCGGTAGACGATGTCCTGCTCCTCGACGAGGCGGGTGCGGCCCGCCTGGCGGAACTCACGGCGTTCGGTGACGAAGAGCAGTTCGCCGCTGCGGCCGCTCTTGGGGGTGACGGAGGCCAGGCTGCAGACTCGCTCGGCGGGTTCGCCGAGGCGCAGCGGCTCCTCGACGGTGACCCGGCCGCCCGCGAACATCCGCTGCCGGTCGGGGATCGGCGGCAGGAACCGGGCGTCGCGCAGGTGGCCGTCGGGGCCGAGTTCGCTCTGGGCGGGCCACTCCAGGAAGTACAGCCACTGCCACAGCGGCGGCAGCAGGCCGCCTGCTTCGGCGGCCGGTGCGGGCAGGTCGAGGACAGCCGAGAGGGCGGCGGCGGGGCCGGGCGGCAGGAGGTCCTGATCCGTGGTCTCGGCGGGGTCCCAGGACTCCACGTAGGAGGCGATGGGGGGTGGGGAGGCGGCGGGTGCCATGGGGGTGCTTGCCTTCCGTCGGTGGGTGGCGGTTGCTACGCGTGGGCGGTGGGCGCGGCCTCGGACGGCTGGGCCGCGGGGGTCTCCAGGTGGGAGTCGCGGGACGGCTCGCGCACGAGGAGTGTGGCCAGGAGGGTGAGGGCGACGCATCCGGTGACGTACCAGAAGAACACGGTCTCGTGCCCGTTCTGCTTGAGGGCCAGTGCGATCGGTTCGGTGAGTCCGCCGAAGGTGGCGGTGACGAGGGCGTGCGGGAGGCCGACGCCCAGGGCGCGCACCTTCGTGGGGAACATCTCGGCCTTCACGATGGCGGCGAGGGCGGAGTACCCGGTGACGAAGGCGAGGGCGAGGGTCATCAGGAGAAAGGCGACCCAGGGGTTGCTCGTGTGTCCCAGGAAGGTCATCACCGGGACCGTGAGCACCATGCACCCGATCGAGAAGCCGAACATGACGGGTCGGCGGCCCACCCGGTCGGAGAGCGCCCCGACGGCCGGCTGAAGCAGCATGTACACGAAGAGGGCGGCGAAGCCGATGAGCGTCACGGTCGACTTGTCGATGCCCGCGGTGTTCACGAGGTACTTCTGCAAGTAGGTGGTGTACGTGTAGAAGGCGACGGTGCCGCCGATGGCGAGGCCGAACACGGCGAGGAGCTGGCGCGGATACTCCTTGAAGAGGGCGACGAGCCCCTTGCGTTCGCCGGTGGTGGCGCGGGCCCGCTCCTGCCGGAAGTGCTCGGACTCCTCCATGGTGCGCCGCAGGTACATCACGGTGAGTCCGGCCAGGGCCCCGACGACGAAGGGGATGCGCCAGCCCCAGTCGGCGAGCTGGGCCTCGGTCAGCACGTTCTGCAGGACGATCGCGACGAGCAGCGCGGAGAGCTGGCCGAGCACGATGGAGACGTACTGGAAGCTGGAGTAGAAGCCGCGCCGTCCCGGCGGTGCCACCTCGGAGAGGTACGAGGCGCTGGAGCCGAACTCGCCGCCGACGGACAGCCCTTGGGCCAGTCGCGCCAGGACGAGCAGGACGGGCGCCCACAGACCGATCACGTCATGGCCGGGCGACAGGGCGATGACGAGTGAACCGGCGCTCATCAGCAGCACCGACAGGGTCAGTGCCCGCCGACGCCCGAACCGGTCGGCGTAGGCGCCGAGCAGCCAGCCGCCGAGCGGCCGCATCAGGAAGCCGACCGCGAACACCACGGCCGTGGAGAGCAGTTGGGCGGTCTGGCTGCCCTCCGGGAAGAACACCGGGGCGAAGTACACACTGAAGGTGGCGTAGGCGAACCAGTCGTACCACTCGATGAGATTGCCCAGGCAGCCGCGCACGACGTTCGCGGTGACGCGGGAGGGTGGGCTGGGGGCCGGTGTCTGACTCATCCGTGGCGTCTCCGTACTCAGGGCTCGAAACGAGGTGGTCGGGCGGCTCAAAACGCCACTCATCATGAGCGCTGATGCGGGATGCGGAACAATAGAAACTCGTGATGCTTCCATGCGCCGCAGGCATGGGAGTCGTCGCGTGTGTCCGCGCGGCTGCCGCTACGGCTGCCCGGCGTCGAGGAAGTCGACGACCGCGGCCCCGGCCTCGGCCCTGCACTCCTCGAAGTAGGCGTGGCGGGCGCCGGGGAACAGCCGCGTCCTGACGTCGGGGATGCGCGAGGCGAGCAGCCTCACATTGTCCGGCGGGGTGAGCCGGTCCTGGTCCCCGTGGAGGACAAGGGTGGGCGCCTTGATGTCCGCCAGCGCGTCCCGGGCGTCGTGCCGGTTGCTGGCGCGGAGGTGACCGCGGCGGGCGTGCGGCGGCATGCGGGGGTCGCCGAGCGTGCCGTACGGGCCGGGGTGGGCGGCGCGCCAGGCGGGTGTGTACATGAGGTCGGTCAGCGCCTCCTGGGCGGCGCCGGGTTCGGTCCGGGTCAGCGCGCGGCGCACCTCCGCGTCCCGCTCCACCGCGTGCGGCCCGCCGTGCGACGTGCAGCCGAGGACCAGCCGCCGGATGCGCTCCGGGTGCCGTACGGCGACCCACTGGGCGACCCGCCCGCCCATGGAGGTGCCGTACAGGTCGGTGCGCTCGATGCCCAGGGCGTCGAGCACGGCGATCACGTCGTCCGCGAACCGCTCGGTGGAGTAGCTCTCCAGGGGTTCGGGCTTGCCGCTCGCGCCGGTGCCCCGGCAGTCGAGGGTGATCGTGCGACGACTGGAGTGGAAGTCGTCGCGCACGGCGTCCCACCAGTGGTGGTTGTTGGCCTGCCCGGCGAGGAGGACGAGCGGGTGGCCGGTGCCGCGGGTCTGGTACGCGAGGAGGGTGCCGTCGGCGGCCGTGGTGGTGGCTTCCACGGCTTCTGTGGCTTCTGCGGCTTCTACGTGGTGGTGGTCGGGCATGGCTCTCCCCGGGCGCTGATCGTGGTCGGTGTGGTGGTCATCGGGTGTCACTGGATGTCACTGCTCCCCCGCCGTCCGGTCCTCCGCCTCCGGAAGCCGGGCCGAGGGCCATCTGCCGCTCTCCACGGCGGCGTTGACCTGGCGCACCAACTCCTGCGCGACGACGTTGACGGCGGCCGGGGTGCGGCCGGTGCGGGGTGTGCCGAGCACGATGGAGCGCCAGGCGGTGGGTTCGCACAGCGGGGCGGCGCTGAGCTCCCCCGCCGCGACGTCCTCGGCGATACCCACGCCCGGCAGTACGGTCCAGCCGTGGCCCGCTCGCGCGAGTTGTTTCTGCACGGGCATCGAGTTGGTCTGCGCCGCCACCTCGATGCGGACGCCCGCGCGGGCCGCCGCCGACTCGATGAGCGCCCGCAGGGCGTGCCCGGACGTCGGCATCACCAGCGGCCGGGCCGCCGCCTCGGCGAAGGGGACGGGTTGCTCGGCGCGCAGCCCGGCGGACGGCGGGGCCGCCACCCACAGCCGCTCGCGCACCAGCGGCCGTACGTTGAGGGAGGGCGCCCGGTCGAGGTTGTAGAGCAGCGACAGATCGAGGTCGCCGTCGTCGAGCCACTGCTGGAGGTGGCCCGAATACGCGGTCATCACCCGCAGCTGCACGCCCGGATGCGCCTCGCGCATGGCGGTCACCAGGGGTTCGGCGAGCAGTTCGAGCGTGCTCTCCAGCAGGCCGACGGTGACGATGCCGGAGACCTCGCCGGGCGTCGGCCGCACCTCGGCGCGGGCCCGCTCCAGCTCGTGCAGCGCACGCCGGGCCCGCTCCACGACGGCCGCGCCCGCCTCGGTCGGCCGCATGCCCTGCCGGGTCCGCTCGAAGAGCGGCACGCCCAACTCCTCCTCCAGAGTGCGGATCTGCCGGGTGACCGCGGGCTGCACGAGGTGCAGGACCGTCGCGGCCCGTGTGACGCTGCCGACCTCGGCCACGGTCACCAGCGCCTTGAGCTGTTTGATGTCCATCGCGCTCCGAACCTCCCCTGCCATCCGCGCCGCGCATGGCGGCATCACCATTTGCTATTTCCCGAGCGTCGCCATGAAGACCCATGATGTCACTCGTCAGGTGGCGGCCCACTGCCGACCGCCCCGGACACACCACGACCAGCCATCCGCTCCTGGAGGTCACCGCATGACCGGGACGCCCGACCGTGCCGCCGCGCCGCCGCAGGACCCGCTCGCCGGAATCACCGTCGTCAGCCTCGAACAGGCCGTGGCCGCGCCCTACGCCACCCGTCAACTGGCCGACCTCGGCGCCCGCGTCATCAAGGTGGAGCGGCCTGACGGCGGCGACTTCGCCCGCCGCTACGACACCACGGTGCACGGCGAGTCGAGCTATTTCGTCTGGCTGAACCGCGGCAAGGAGTCGCTGACCCTGGACGTGAAGTCACCGGAAGGGCGGGCCGTCCTCGACGAACTCCTCGCGGACGCCGATGTGTTCGTGCAGAACCTCGGCCCCGGCGCCGCCGCCCGCCTCGGTCTCGACGCCGCCACGCTGGCCGAGAAGTACCCCCGCCTGATCCCCTGCACCGTCTCCGGATACGGCACCAGCGGCCCCTGGGCGGACCGCAAGGCGTACGACATGCTGGTGCAGTGCCAGACCGGGCTGGTCTCGCTGACCGGCACGGCCGAGGGCACCGCGCGGGTCGGGGTGTCGGTCGCCGACATCGCCGCCGGGATGTACGCCTACACCGGCATCCTCACCGCCCTGTTCACCCGCGCGACCTCGGGTGTGGCGCGCGCGGTGGAGGTGTCGCTGTTCGAAGCGCTCGCGGAGTGGATGGGCCAGCCCGCCAACTACACCCGCTACGGCGGCACGCAGCCGCCGCGCATCGGCACCCAGCACGCCACCATCGCCCCGTACGGCGCCTACACCGCGCGCGACGGAAAGCAGATCCTGATCTCCGTACAGAACGAACGCGAATGGCGCGCGCTGTGCGAGCGGTTCCTGGAGCGGCCCGAGGTGGCCGACGATCCGCGCTTCGCCACCGGATCCGCCCGCGTCGCCCACCGCGACGCGCTGAACGTCCTCGTCGCGGAGCGCTTCCTCCAGTGCGACAGTGCCGACGCGGCCGCCGTGCTCGACGCGGCGGGTGTCGCGAACGCCGGGGTCAACGACGTCGCCGAGTTCCTCGACCACCCGGTGCTCGCGGGCCGCGGGCGCTGGCACGAGGTCGGCACGCCCGGCGGCCCCGTGCGGGCGCTGCGGCCCCCGGCGGATCTGGCCGGTATCGACCCGCGGATGGATCCGGTTCCCGCGCTCGGCGAGCACACCGAGCGGCTCCTGGCGGAGCGGGGGCGCACCGCGGAGCAGATCGCGGGCCTGCGGGCCGACGGCGTGATCTGAACCGACACCGACACCACGACAGCGACACCACAGCGAGCAGAGGAGAAGTCCCGTGAGCACCCTGGACGCCCTGGACCCCGACGAGCGGTTCGTCGTCGAGACCGTGCACGATTTCGTGGACAAGCACGTCAAGCCGGTCGTACAGGAGTTGGAGCACACCAACACCTACCCCGAGGCCCTCATCGCACAGATGAAGGAGATGGGTATCTACGGACTGGCCGTCCCGGAGGAGTTCGGCGGCACCCCCGTCTCCATGCCCGCCTATGTGCTGATCACCGAGGAGTTGGCGCGCGGCTGGATGAGCCTCGCGGGCGCGATGGGCGGCCACACCGTCGTCGCCAAACTGCTCACGCTCTACGGCACGGAGGAGCAGAAGGCGCGGTATCTGCCCCGCATGGCGACCGGTGAGATCCGCGCGACGATGGCGCTCACCGAACCGGGCGGCGGCAGCGATCTGCAGGCGATGCGCACGACGGCCCGCCGTCAGGACGACGGCACGTATGTCGTGAACGGCTCGAAGACGTGGATCACCAACTCCCGCCGCTCCGGCCTGATCGCCCTGCTGTGCAAGACCGATCCGGACGCCACGCCCACGCACCGCGGCATCTCGATCCTTCTGGTCGAGCACGGTCCCGGCCTCACCGTCTCCCGCGATCTGCCGAAGCTCGGCTACAAGGGCGTGGAGAGCTGCGAGCTGTCCTTCGACGGGCATGTCGCCGCCGCCGGCAGTGTCCTCGGCGGGGCGGAGGGCAAGGGGTTCGGCCAGATGATGAAGGGCCTGGAGACCGGCCGGCTGCAGGTCGCCTCGCGCGCCCTCGGCGTCGGCCGTGCCGCCCTGGAGGACTCGCTCGCCTACGCGCAGGAGCGGGAGTCGTTCGGCAAGCCGATCTGGCAGCACCAGGCGATCGGGCACTATCTCGCGGACATGGCCACGAAGCTGACCGCGGCCCGCCAGCTGACCCTGCACGCGGCCCGCGAGTACGACGCGGGGCGCCGCGTCGACATGGAGGCGGGGATGGCGAAGCTGTACGCGTCCGAGACGGCGATGGAGATCGCGCTCAACGCGGTCCGCATCCACGGCGGTTACGGCTACTCCACCGAGTACGACGTCGAACGCTACTTCCGCGACGCGCCGCTGATGATCGTCGGCGAGGGGACGAACGAGATCCAGCGGAACGTGATCGCGGCGCAGCTCGTCAAACGAGGTGGCCTGGACGGCTGAGGGGCGCCCACGTGTAGCGGACGGGCACGCCGTGGTCCTTGAGCCAGGCGGTCTCGCGGTGCCGGAGTTCGTGCGCGGACTCCGGCGCGATGGCGCTGGGCCAGCGCACGAGCACCGCGGCGACATCGCCCGTCTGGACGAGCTGGCGCACCCGGCGCCAGCCGGTGCGCCGGGCCGGATCGGGCTCGCCGAACGTGTCGGTGACGACCTCGGAGATCGTCAGCCCGCGCTCCCGGGCGAACGCGCGGCCTTCGGTCTGTGCGCACTGCGTGGCCGCCCCGGAAGCGCCGGGGGCCCGGTCCGCACATACATACAGCACGGCGGGAGAAGCTGTGTCGCCGTGGGAAATCATGGACGCCTCCGATAGAGGGATCGAGGGGCAGGGATTCCTCGCCGCGCGACGGTGCGGGAGAGCGGCCGTGCGGCGCCGGCCGGTCCCCCCGGCATCAGGGGAAGGCGGTCAACTCCGCCCAGACGACCTTGCCGTCGGCCCGCGTGGAGCGCGCGGAGCCCCAGCGGTCCGCCAGTTGCTCGACGAGGAACAGACCCCGCCCGCTCTCCTCGCCGGGGCCCGCCCGGTGCCGGGGCGGGCCGATCGGGGTGCGGCCGGCGTCGTGCAGCTCGATCCTCAGCCGCCGCTCGTCGTCGCTCAGACTGAGGCCGCACAGCACCTGACCGCTGTCGCTGTGCAGCAGTGCGTTCGTGGTCAATTCCGAGACCAGCAGGACCGCGTCGCAACAGGTGTCCCCCGGCACCTCCCAGTACCGGAGCCGGTCGCGCACGGTGTCCCGGGCGGATCTCGCACTGGTCCGCAGAGCGGGCAGCCCGAACCAGTACTCCCGGCCGGGAGCGGGTCGCGCTAAGGCGGCGATCGGGGCCGGGGGTGGGGGGAGAGTCACGAATGTCGCCTTCCAGTGCCTTCCGCGGGGCGGGCGCGGCGTGGGGGGTGCGGCCTACAGCTCGAGCTGCGAGCGGCGTATGCCCAGGTCGGCGCCCTGCGGGGGATGCCGACGCCGGCATCGGCAGCACGGACCCCCGCGGGGCCGGATGCTGCGTCGAAACCGTGGCTCGACCGCTCACAGTGCAACTATGCGCGTGATCGTGCGCCCCCTGCAACCGACTCCCTGATAATTTCAGAAGTGCGGGTATCACTCTGGCGTCGTCATCAAGTCACTGCAAGAATGGTCTTGTTGATATTCCCTCAGGAGGTTGGGCGTGAGTGAGGCCCGTTCCGGCACCAGTGCGCCGACAGTGCTGCGCATGATCCTCGGCCGTCGGCTGCAGGACATGCGACTCGCTGCCGGTGCGTCACTGGAGGACGCGGCAAAGGCACTGCGCGTAAAGACCCTGACGATCCGTCGGCTGGAGAAGGCCGAGGTCGCGCTGAAGCCTCTCTATGTGGAGAAGCTTCTGGAGACCTTCGGCGCAGGCCGCCAGGAGATAGACGAGTTCGTCGACCTGGCCGAGCAGGCCAACGAGCCGGGCTGGTGGCACTCCTACCGGGACGCCGTGCCCAGCTGGTTCACCGCCTACGTCAGCCTGGAGACCGACGCCAAGACCCTGCGTACCTACGAACCCCAGTACGTCACCGGCCTCTTGCAGACCCCTGAATACGCGCGCGCGGTGCTGCGCGGCGGGCTGCCGAACGGCACGGAGGAGGACCTCGACCGTCGAGTGGCGCTGCGGCTGCGCCGCCAGAGTCTCCTGGAGAAGGAGGACGCCCCCACGTTGTGGGTGGTCATGGAGGAAGCCGTCCTGCACCGGGAGGTGGGCAGCGCCGATGTGATGCGGGAGCAGATCGAGCGCCTCCTGGACATGTCCGAACTCGCGCACGTCAGCGTGGACATCGTGCCCTTCTCGGCCGGCGCGCACGTGGGGGCGTGCGCACCGTTCACATACTTCCGGTTCGAGGAACCAGAGCTGCCCGACATCGTTTACAGCGAACTCCTGTCCGCATCCGTCTATCTGGACCAGCGCGCGGACGTCGTCGCCCATCTTGAGGCGCACTCCCGTATGTCGCTGTTGACGTCGTCGGAGGACAGCAGGGCGCTCTTGAACCGTATGCGCAAGGAGTACTCAACATGACGGTCACCCAAGAGGGCGTCTACAACGGGATGCCGGCCCGCAACCTCGGGGAGCACGGCTGGGAGCGTCCCTGGAGCGGGCCCAACGGTGGTCAGTGCGTCGAGACGAAACAGCTCGCCGACGGCCGCGTGGCCGTGCGGCAGTCGACCGACCCGGCAGGACCGGCGCTGATCTACACGCCGGAGGAGATCGCCGCGTTCGTCCGCGGCGTCAAGCAGGGGCTGGCCGATCACTTGGGCGTCGGGTGAACCGGCGGCCGGTTGGAGGAGGGGCGCCGACACCGGTCGCGTTCCCGGCCTGTGGGCCGAAAGACACACCTACGAAGGGGAGCACATGACCACCAGGCAGGCCGGGCGGGGCCTCGACACGAGCAAGGCCCACTCGGCCCGGATGTACGACTACTTCCTCGGTGGCAAGGACCACTTCGAGGTGGACAAGGAGGCGGCCATGCTCGCCGCCAAGGCGCATCCGGGCCTGCCCGTGACCGCCCGTGAGAACCGGGCCTTCATGCACCGGGCCACCCGCGTGCTGGCGCAGGAGCACGGCATCCGCCAGTGGCTCGACATCGGCACCGGCATCCCGACCGAGCCCAATCTGCACCAGGTCGCCCAGTCACTCGTGCCCGAGGCCCGCGTCGTGTACGCGGACAACGACCCGATGGTGCTCAAGTACGCCGAGCGTCTGATGCGCAGCACGTCGCAGGGACGCACGGCCTACGTCGAGGCCGATGTCACCGATCCGGACTCGCTGATGGACGCCGTGGAGGACGCCGAGGTCCTGGACTTCAGCAAGCCCATCGCCCTGTCCCTGAACGCGCTGATGCACTTCGTCACCGACCCGCACGACCCGTACGCGATCGTGCGCCGGCTGCTGGAGCCGCTCCCGGCGGGCAGCGCCCTCGCCATGAACCACTGCACGCCCGACTTCGACCCCGAGAAGTGGAACGCGGTGGCGGAGGCGTACACCAAGTCCGGCTCCCCGGTGCAGTTCCGCTCGCACAGCGACGTCCGCCACTTCTTCGACGGGCTCGACCTGATCGACCCCGGCATCATCTGCTGCCACCGCTGGCGCCCCGAGCACCCGGACGACGGCGTGGAGATCGCGGACGCCGAGATCAGCCTGCTCGCGGGGGTCGGCATCAAGCGCTGAGCGGATCCCGGCCGGTGGAGCGGGGCGGCGCGGATCGCGCGGGCGATCCTCAGCCGCGCCGTTTCCGCAGGTACCGGCGGGCCAGCACGAGTCCGCCCGCCACGGCCGCGGCGCCGCCCACCGCCGCGCCGCCGACGACGTAGGGGGACCGCCGGACGCCGTCGACGTCGGCGGGCAGCGCGACGCTGTCGTTGCCGTGGGTGCGGTCGTACCTGCCGACGACGCGGACCGTGCCGCTCGCGCCGGGCACCTTCTCGTCGATACGGACACGCGCGGTCACGGTGGTGCGGGCGCCCTTGCGTCCGTCGATCGACTCGAACGCGTCGCCGCGCAGGGCGCAGCGCCAGGCACGGGATCCCTTGGCCGGGTGCTCGCAGGCGTTGGACATCGGGTCGCCGTCGACCGTGTAGGGCGTGCCGGTGATGGTGGTGCCTTCGGGCGGGACGATCTCCACGCGGTCCGGGTTGATGCCGGGCAGCTTGCCGCCGTTGACGTTGCGCGCGCCGATCCGCACCGTCACGGTGTCGCCCACCCTGCCGTGGACGGCTCCCTCGACGACCGGGGCGTAGTCGAGTTGCGCGGTGCCGTGCACGATCAGTGAGCCGGTGAGGCTGCCGTCCTTGATGTCGCCCCCGGGCAGACGTTCGAGCTTCAGTTCCGGGCCGCTCCCCCGCCATGGATAGGCCGCCTTGTCACGTGCCGCGTACGGCAGTTCGTAGCGGACGCTCTCCGCCGGCATGTCCGCGTCCAGGTGCCCGGTGATGGGCTGGGCGAGCCGCCACGCGCTGTGCGGCGCCAGGGGTGTGTCGAACTCGCACCACACGCGGTCGCTCCCGCGCGAATCCTCCTCGGGGTACCAGCAGTTGCGGTACTCCTGGTCCATGCTGAGGTGACGCCCGTAGGTGCTCATGTTCAGCGCGAACCGGTCGACCCGCCAGCGGCTCCGGTTCGCGAAGACCGGTCGCAGCAGCGCCGGTTCGCCGGGCTTCACGCGACCGGGCACCCGGTGCGCCCCGCCCGTGGTCAGGTCCGGCGGCTGCACCTCCATCCGCACGTCCGCGCGCACCGCCGGAGCGTTGTCGGCGCGTGCGGTGATGTGCACCGTGCCCCCGTCGCCGGGGGCTGCGTCTTCCTTGCCGCGCAGGTGGAACGGGCTGAAGTGGGCGGCGTAGCGCAGCGAGCGCGGGGCGAAGCGGCAGCGGAACACGTCGTCGTCCGCCGTGCAGCGGTGTCCAGGAGTCATCGTGCCCACGTCCCGCAGGGCGCGGGCGTCCACGGTGATCTCGACGTTGCGGGCCACGCCGCCGTGCGGCCCCACCAGCCACTTGGGCGCGTCGTACAGCGCGTCGGCGCCCTCGTCGGCGTCGTACAGCCCGGCCCTCTCGGGCACGTCGAGGGTGAGCCGCGCCCGTCCGTCGGCTGCCGGTGCGGCGACGGCCGGGGCCGCCGCCGCGGTCATGGCCAGCAGCGTCCCTGTCACCAGTGCCGCGCCCCGCCGTCCAAAGCGTCGGCCGTGTCCGCGTATCCGCAAGGCCTCTCCCCCGTGCTCGGTCCTCCGTCGGCCCCGCTGGTCGGCGGGGCCTCGAAGGCACCCTACGAGACCCCTTCCGGGACACCGCGCCGGGTCCTGTCGGCGCGTACCGGAAGGATGGCGAGAACGGCCAGGACCGGTCCGGCGGCGAGCGTGGCGAACGCGGCGTTGAAGGAACCGGTCGCCGAGAACACCGCGCCGACCGCCAGCGGCACGAGGACGCTGCCGAGCTGCCACATGGCGTTGGCGAGACCGGACGCGGTGCCGGTCACGGACGTCGGCACCAGCCGGGGCACGAGGGCGACGAGCAGCGGGGTCCAGCCGTAGGCCGCCGCGCCCAGCAGCGGTGACAGCAGGATGAATCCGGTCGCCGTCGTGAGCCGGCCGAACCAGAGCAGGGCGAGCGCGAAGACACCGAAGATGACGATGCTCGGCACCTTGCGGGCGCCTCCGCAAAACCGGTCGGTGACGAAGCCGACGAGGGGTTTCACCACCACCGCGCTGATCGCGAAGACGGACACGACGAGTCCCGCGTCGCCGGGCGACACACCATGTCCCCTGATCATGAGCGCGTTGGCCCAGGTGACAAAGCCGTACAGGCCCCAGAAGGCGAAGAAGCCGGTGACGCAGACCAGCAGGTAGTCACGGTTGCGGGCCATCCCGGAGAAGTCGGGCCGGCCGCGGCGGACCGCGTCGGCCTTGGGCACAGCCTTCTTCTTCTCGGTGACGTGCCCCGGTGCGTTGCGCAGGAGCAGGAACAGGGGCGCGGCCACCACGATCGAGAGGATCCCGAACACGTGGTACGAGGTGCCCCAGCCGTGCCAGGCGATCATCGCGGGGACGACCGCGTTCGCTATGGCGGTGCCGAGCGAGGTCGCCGTGGTGAAGATGCCCATGGGCAGACCGAGGCTGCCGGACGGGAACCAGCTGGAGATGAGCCGCACGCCCGCCGAGTAGTCGGCCCCGGCGAAGAGACCGACGACGGCCTGCACGGCGATGCCCACGGCGGCGTTGGGCGTGGAGCCGAAGACCGTCATGAACGTTCCGGCGCCGGCCAGCGAGACGGTGAGGACGATACGGGGGCCGTACCGGTCGACGCCCAGTCCGCCGAGCGCGTTGGAGATGACGTAACCGACGTAGTAGGCGGTGGCGAACACACCGAGGCTGGCGAGTGGCACACCGAGGCCGTCCCCGACGAAGACGGAGGCGGGGCCCCAGGTCGAGCGGTCGATGGAGGTGAGCGTGAAGGACAGCCAGCAGGCGGTGAGCACCACCCAGCGGTAGCGCGAGGGCGGTGCGGGGATGGTGTCCGTGTCCCCGTCGGCTCTGGGGACCTCGGCCGTGCGGACAGAGGGGTGGGGCAGGTTCATCGTCGAACCTCCGCGGTTCATGGTGCTGCGGTGGGTGGGCGCGAGGTGGGGTCAGAGATCCAGCACGAGGCGCCGTGAGGCGCAGCCGCCGACGCAGATCATCATGGAGGTGCAGGCTTCGCGTTCCCGCTCGTTGAGGATGGTGTCGGCGTGCACGGGCCGACCGTCGAGAACCTTGGTCTCGCACGTTCCGCAGAAGCCCTCTTCGCAGGAGGAGAGGACGTCCGGGTGCACCGTGCGCACGGCTTCGAGGATGGACGTGCCGGGTTCGACGGTGACCGTCCTGCCGGTGCGGGCGAGTTCGACGTCGAACGTCCGGTTCGCCGTCTCGTCCGTCGGGGCAACCGGGGTCGGGCTGGCGTTCGGGTCGGCGGTGAACTGTTCCGTGTACAGGGTCGGTCCGGTGTCGCCGCAGGCTTCCCGTACGGCGCCGAGGAGTCCGGCGGGTCCGCAGGCGTACACCGCTGCCCCGGACGGGGCGCGGGAGACGATACCGGCCAGGTCGAGAGGTGCGCCCTCGACGAGATCGATGTCACCTCCGAGGGCGCGCACCTCGCGGGTCAGCGCCATGCTGGTGGCGCTTCGCCCGCCGTAGTGCAGTTCCCAGGAGGCGCCGCGGCGCGCTGCCTCGCGGGCGAGGGCGAGCACCGGGGTGATCCCGATGCCGCCGGCGAGGAAGACGTAGTGCTCGGCGGCGTGCAGCGGGAAGTGGTTGCGGGGGCCGCGGATCGGGAGGACGCGGCCGACGAGGGCGGTGTCGTGGATCTCGGCGGAGCCCCCGCGCCCGTCCTGTTCCCGCAGCACCGCGACCGTGTAGTCGGCGGCGTCGGGCTCGCCGCACAGCGAGTACTGGCGCACGGTGCCGGAAGGCAGTCGTACGTCGATGTGGGCGCCCGCCTCCCAGGACGGCAGTCGGCTGCCGTCGGGAGCGGCGAGGGTGAGGGAGACGACGCCCTCGGCTTCGAGGCGTGCCGCGGTGACGACGGTGTCGAGCCAGCCGTCGGCCGCTGCCTCGTTCGGCCCGGTCATGCCATCGCCTCCGCCGTGTCGCGGCTGCCGCCCCGGAGCACTTGGAGCAGGTGCAGGACGGGCGGCATGTCCGGGACCACGACGACGGTGTCGGCGTGGTCGCGCACCACCGCCGCGGCGGCGTCCTCCTCGGCCCCGCTCCAGGCGAGGTCGGGTGTGACGACCACCGCGCCGAGCAGGGTGCCGGTGGCGCGGGCCGCCGCGCCGAGCCGGGCGACCGTGGCGTGGTCGACCGTGGCGAGGTCCCGTACGAGCAGGGTGATGACGTCGGCGTCCTCGACGTACCGGGGCAGTACGTCGGTGGGCGGCAGGTCGTCGGCGACGGTGATGCCGGGGAGTTCCTCGCGCAGGGCGGTGAGCGAGGCGCGGGCCGTGGGGTCGAGGGGGACGAGCAGGACGTCGGCTTCGTAGGACCGTCGGGTCCACGCGTGTGTCGACATGGCGACCACCTCTCCTTTCTTGCTGGTCTCTTGCTGGTCGGAGCCGGCGCGAAATGGGCGCCGGGCTCCGGGTGGCGGGGAGGGTGGTGTGTCAGATGGAGACGAAGTCCTCGCCGTCGCGGACGACGAGCGCGTCGGCGGCGCCCTCCTGGAAGGGCACCTCCTTGGGCACCAGGACGGAGGCGGAGCGGACGCGGTGGTGTGCGGCGCGGTCGCCGGGGACGGGGTCGGCCTTGCCCGCGATCTCCGCGGCGGCGAGCAGTCGGCGGCGGGCGAGGATGATCGCGGCGTCGGAGGTGCCGAGGCGTTCCTTGGTGCGGTCGACGATCGGGCCCATGCTCTCCTGGAGGGAGAAGTCCTGGGCGGCGATGCCCGCGACGCCGGAGAAGGACTTCTTGTCCTTCTGCGCCTGGCGGTCGATGAGGTAGTCGTTGGAGGCGTTGGCGAGGGTGTCGTACGTGCCGGGGATGTACTTGGCGTGGATGCCGTCGCCGTTGCGCGCGGCGGCGAGTTCGGCCCCGGTGAGCTCGCGGGTGGGGTGGTAGTTGATCGACCAGGCCCAGCAGGTCTCGTCGTCGATGGGGACCCAGGCGTGGGCGCCGAGCGGGTTGTGGGTGCCGAACGGCGGGATGATCGTGTACCAGGGCATGATCCACTGGGTGATGCGCCAGTAGTACCGCTCGTCGTCGACGTTGCGGCGGGCGCCGATGAGGAGTCCGCCGTCGGACTCGACGACCTCGAACTTGGGCCGGGTGTCGGCCTTCAGGTACTCGATGCCGGCGGTACCGGCGTGCATCGGGTCGTCGTCCATGTTGAAGCGGTGCGCGAAGGACACGTGGCTGGAGTCGATGCCGCCCTCCATCGCCTGCATGAAGTTCGTCATCTGGCGGCGCTTGGTGAGGACGACGTGCCCCTCGGGCAGGCCCGCCCATTCCAATTCGGGCAGTTCCGGCTTGAGTTCGGCGGGACCCATGTAGGTCCAGATGACACCGCCGCGCTCGACGCACGGGTAGGCGGGCTGCTTGATCTTCTGGCACATACGGCTCTCCGGGGGCTCGGAGGGCATGTCGACGCAGTTGCCGTCGATGTCGTACTTCCAGCCGTGGTAGGCGCAGCGCAGCCCGCCCTCCTCGTTGCGGCCGAAGAAGAGGGACGCGGTGCGGTGGCTGCACATCTCGTCGAGGAGGCCGATGCGCCCCTCGCTGTCACGGAAGGCGATGAGCTTCTCGCCGAGCAGCTTGACGCGCACGGGCGGGCAGTCCGGTTCGGGCAGTTCCTCGGCAAGGAGCGCCGGAATCCAGTAGCGGCGCAGCAGGGTGCCCATCTCGGTGCCGCGGTCGGTGCGGACGAGCCGCTCGTTCTGTTCACGGGTCAGCATGGTGAGGCTCCTGTCATTGGTACGGGTGAGCCGGGCGTGCGGCGGTGCTGCCCGGCCGCACGGCCGTGGAAGGGAAGTGCTGTGGCGCGTCGGTCAGTTCGCGTGCGGGCGGACCACGACGTGCGGGGTCTCGGGCCCGGTGCCCGCGGCGAGGCGGTCGAGCATGGCGCCCGTGCCGTCGAGCGTGGTGTCGGCCGAGGGCACGTGCTGCAGCCGGGACGTGCCGTCGGCGAGGGAGGAGATCGCTTCGGTGATCGCCTCGGGGCGCCGGCCGCGGACGGCGGTGACCGTGAGATTGCGGCGGGTCATGGCCGCTGTGTCGAGCGGGACTTGGGCGGGGTTCTTGGGGGTGGTGAGGACGAGCCGGCCGCCCTGGCCGAGGAGGTCGACGGCGACCGCGAGGACGTGCGGGGCGGGGCCCACGGTGTCGACGACGACGTCGGCGGACCCGGAGCCGAGCACGCGCCGGACGCCGTGGGCGAGTTCGTCGCCGGTGTCGGCGGTGACGGGGAGCGCGCCGATCCGTTCCGCCATGGCCAGGCGCGCGCGGTCCCGGCCGAGGCCCGCCACGATCACGTCGGCACCGGCCCTGCGGGCGGCGGCGGTGACGGCGAGGCCGTGGTAGCCGGGGCCGAGGACGACGACGGTCTCACCCTTGCGGACGCCGCCCGCGCGGACCGTCCAGTCCAGGGCGTTGGCGTAGGGCAGGACCCAGGCCGCGAGTTCGTCGGACAGGCCGTCCGGCAGGGGGTGCAGCACGGCGTTGGGCGGCAGCAGCAGGTACTCGGCGTTGCCTCCGTACAGTCCGGGCTCCTCGTCCACCGGAATGGTCCCGATCCGGCGGCCGCCGCCCCACAGGTCGGTGTCGGGGCACAGCCGGTACGCACCGGAATCGCAGGCAGGACAGGTGCCGCAGGGGAGGTACTCCTCCACCACGGCACGCTCCCCCACCGCTGCCGACCAGCGGCGCGCGCCGGGGTCCGCGGCGATCTCCGCGACGGTTCCGGCGACGTGGTGTCCCAGCACCGTGGGTGCGGCGAGGCCGCGTGCGTACAGGTTGACGTCGGTGCCGCAGATACCGGCCGACGCGACGCGCAGCCAGCCTTCGCCGGGCCGTGCGGATCTCGTCGGCAGCCTGCGTACTTCGCCGCGGGCTCCGGGCAGAGCCACGGCCGCGCGAACCGATTCCGGTACCGCTTCCGGTACCGCGGTGGCAGCGGTGTCGAGCACGACCCACCTCCTTACTATCACTGTGCGATACGCTCTTATCGCTTAGTGATTCGATAAGGTAAGCCGTCGATTCGGGCCCGTCAATGGGTGTGCGGCAGGGAGACGTCCGGCGACGGGATCGCTGGGAGAGAATCGTGATCTTGCTGTGCGATGCCGCGACTAGAGTGGTCCGGATCGATCGGCAACCGCGCGGAAGGACAGTGCATGGCAGCCTCGAAGGCAGGCGCCGACAGTGGGCGCAGGGCACTTGACCTGCTGTTCGCCTTCACGGAACAGCGCCCCGTGGCCTCGGTCCGGCAGCTCGCGGAGGAGTTGGCGATCCCCGTGCCCACGGCGCACCGCTACGTGGCGCTGCTCAAGGACATGGGGCTTGTCGAGGAGCGGGACCGCGGGCAGTACCACCTGACGATGCGCGTGGCGGCCCTCGGCCGGGCCGCGCGCCGGGCCACGCCGCTGGTGCACATCGCGGAGCCGTACATGCGCGAACTGTCCGAGCAGATCGAGGAGTCCGTGCTGCTCGTCCGCATGGTCCACGGACTGCCCGTGTGCATCCACCGCGTGGAGAGCCTGCGCCCGTTCCGGCTGTCCTTCGAGACCGGCCAGAACATGCCGCCGCTGCGCGGGGCCAGCGTCCGGCTCCTGATCGGGGCCATGCCGGCGGACGAGCGCGAACGCTATGTCGACCGGGCGCTCGCCGCGGGCACGGAGCCGCCGGTGCACGGGCGCGACGCGTTCCTCGCCGAGATCGAGCGCGCCGTCCAACAGGGCTACGACATCAGCCAGGAGGAGATCGACCAGGGCATCTGGGCGGCCTCGGCACCCATCAAGGAGGGCCCGGTCACCCGCGCCGCGCTCTCCGCGCCGTGTCCCGCGTTCCGGCTGGACGAGGGCAAGCGGGAGGCGGTCCTGGGGCAGGTGCGGGCGGCGGCCGAGCGGATTTCGGCGGCGCTCAGCAGC
This sequence comes from Streptomyces sp. EDA2-14, assembly GCF_054963755.1. Lineage (NCBI taxonomy): Bacteria > Bacillati > Actinomycetota > Actinomycetes > Kitasatosporales > Streptomycetaceae > Streptomyces > Streptomyces sp. EDA2-14. The sequence continues at coordinate 164,463 of NZ_JBUEGE010000014.1, read as the reverse complement.
TGAGGCGCCCCCTCACCGACCGCGGGAGCGCAGCCCCCGTCCGCGTCAGGGCGTCACGATGGCGAAGTTCGGGTTCGGCCGGTCCAGCAGGCCGAAGAGCCGGGCCAGTGCGGTGGCGTCGCCCTGCTGGCCGATGCCGTCGAGGCCCTGGCCGTCGAGCATGGCGAGCAGTTGGGCCTTGGTGAGCGTCAGGGTCAGGTCGGCGTCCGTGTTCCTGGGGTCCTGGAAGTGGACGAGCGCGCCGTTGGAGAGTTCCATGCGGTGCGTCTCGGCGAGGTCGATCACCTTCCATACGATGCTGAGGCGCACGTCCCAGGCGCGCGGGCCGTTGACGCGGATGGCCAGCGAGTCGAAGATCTGCGTCACCGAGAGCGCGGAGGCCATGCTCGCCGCGAGCGCGATGGAGGTCTTCGGGGCGCCCTCGGTCAGTTCGTGCGCCCCTTCGAGGAAGAAGTTCCGCCAGGTCGCGCACTCGGCGCCGTACCCGAGCCGGGTGAGTACGTCTGCCAGCAATTCCTTGGCACCCGTGTGACCGGGGGCGCCGAAGACGACGTGGGAGGCGAGTTCGGCCGCGAAGCGGAGGTCGCCCTCGTCCGCGAAGGTCCGCGCGGCGGCCACGGCCCGGTCGGCCCCGCCGAGCGCGCGGACGTACCGCTCGCCCTGTGCCTGCGGCGGGTGCTGCCACAGGTGGGCCGGGTTGCCGTCGAACCAGCCCATGTACCGCTGGTAGACGGCCTTCACGTCGTGGGAGACGGAGCCGTAGTAGCCGCGGGCGTGCGAGGCGTTCGCCAGTTCGGGCGGGAGTTCGAGCTCCTCGGCGATCTCGGTGCCGGTCCGTCCGGAGTTCATCAGGCGCAGCGTCTGGTCGTGCAGATAGCCGTACAGGTCGCGCTGCTGGGACAGGAAGCGGGCGATCCGGTCTGTGCCCCAGGTCGGCCAGTGGTGCGAGGCGTAGACGACCTCGGCCTCGTGGCCGAAGAGTTCGAGGGCCTCGTTCAGGTAGCGGGACCACATGCGGGCGTCGCGGACCTGCGCCCCGCGCAGGGTGAGGAGGTTGTGGAGCGTGTGGCAGGCGTTCTCGGCCATGCACAGGGCGCGCCGGTCGGGAAGGTAGAAGTTCATCTCGGCGGGCGCCTCGGTGCCCGGTGTCATCTGGAAGACGAACTTCACCCCGTCCAGGACCTCTTCCTGTCCGGTCCTGGTGACGGTCACGCTCGGCGGGATCAGTCCGACGGCGCCCGACGACGTGGCCATGCCGAGTCCCATGGTGAACTGCCCGGTGGGCCCGACGGGGGTGCCGAAGGCGGAGAAGTACATGCCGCGCCGGATCATCGCGGTGCCCGCGTACACGTTCTCGGAGACCGCGTGCTCCATGAAGTGCTCGGGTGCCACGACCGGTACGTCCGAGTCGGGGCCGATCACTCCCATGACGCCGCCGAAGTGGTCGAGGTGGGGGTGGGTGTAGACGACGGCGGTGACCGGCCGGTCGCCGCGGTGGGCGCGGTACAGGCCGAGCGCGGCGGCGGCCGTCTCGGCGGACACCAGCGGATCCACCACGACCACGCCGCGCTCACCCTCGATCAGCGACATGTTCGACAGGTCGAGGCCGCGCACCTGGTACAGGCCGTGGGCGACCTCGTAGAGGCCCTGGCGCGCGCACAGCGCCGCCTGCCGCCACAGGCCGGGGTGGACGGTGTCCGCGGGCTCCGAGCCCTGCCGCAGGTAGGCGAAGGCGTCGCTGTCCCAGACGGTCGCCCCGTCGGCGTTCTTGACCACACCTGGTTCCAGGGCTGCCACGAACCCCTTGTCGGCCTCGGCCGCGTCGGTTCCGTCGTCCAGGGGCAGGTCGTGCGCGGGCATGGGTCCCTCCTCGGGTGCCGGGCCCCGGAGCGGCCGGGATCCCGCCCTTGCGCGGGTCCCCCCACCACGGGCCCTGGTGCCCCAGCCTCTGGGGCGGCCGGGGCGGGGACCATCGGGACTGGGCCGACCGGGTGACACGGCGCGGCGGAAACCCGTGTCGCGCCAAGAGGACCGGCGACCGATGACTTTCGGCGCCGGGGAGGGTCTGCACCCACGTAAGGCAGAGCGCGCGGCCCGCGCGCCGCACCCGATCCTCCGGAGGCACCATGTCCACCACCGGCAAAGCCCTGCCGCCCGTCGTCGACCGCGCCACATGGGAGAAGGAGCTGGCGGCGCTGCGGGTCCGGGAGAAGGCCGCCACCCGGGAGCTCGACGCCATCGCCGCGCAGCGCCGCCGGCTGCCGATGGTCGAGCTGCCCGACTACGTACTGGAGGGCGAGGACGGGCCGGTGCGGCTCGCCGAAGTCTTCGGTGAGCACCCGCAGTTGATCGTGTACCACCACATGTGGCACGAGGGCGCCGAGTGGCAGTGCGGCGGGTGCACCGGCTTCACGTCCCAGTTCACCCGGCTCGCGGGGCTGGAGAAGTTCGACGCGCGCTTTGTGATCGTCACGCAGGGGCCGATCGACGAGGCGCTCGCGTACCGGCGCACGGTCGGCAATACGATGACCTGGTACTCCACGGCGAACAGCCCGTTCGGCGCCGACCACGGGGCGCCGCCGGACGCCGGGTTCGCGGTCAACGTGTTCCTCCGTGACGGCGACACCGTGTACCGCACCTGGCACACGGACGGTCGCGGCACCGAGCAACTGAGCTATCTGTTCGGTCTGGTGGACCTGTTGCCGTACGGCCGGCAGGAGGAGTGGCAGGACTCCCCCGCCGGCTGGCCGCAGTCACCGACGTACAGCCGGTGGGCGTCGCCGCAGGAGATCGCGGCGGCGTACGGCGAGCGCGGCTGAGGTCAGGCGTCCTCGACGCCGAGCACGCGGTGCACGGTCTGCTGGGCTTCGTAGAAGTCCGTGTCGGAGACGTCCGGATCGTCCTCGGTCCGCTCGAGCCAGTCCGACATCTCGTCGGGCGACCAGCGGTCGAAGTCCTTGGGGATGTCCAGTGTCGTGGTGTTCATGCGCAGCCGGGCGACGGCTGTCGCTTCCTCGACGCTGATCGTGTTCACTTCGGTCATCGCGCCCCTCCCATCGGGTCTTCACGGGATCGGACCGGCGACCTTGCCAGACGCGCCCCGGAGGTGTCCAACCGCGACACCGCCGGTGGCGCACCGGTTCGAACAACTCCTACTTTCGGGTGGCGCGTTGACTCCTCGACGGGTGCCGCCGCGGCGGCACCCGTCAGCGGACCAGGACGTGCTCGCCGGACCTGGGGACGACCGCGTGCCAGCCGAGTTCGGACCGGACGCGGTCGCGCAGCGCCTCGGCGGAGGCCTGTTCGCCGTGCACGAGGTACGTGGTGCTGGGGGCGGGGGCGCCGCGCAGCCAGTCGACGATCTGCCCGGCGTCCGCGTGGGCGGAGAAGAACGGCACGTGCTCGATCCGCGCGCGTACCTTGACGTACTCGCCGAACATCTTCAGCACTTCCGCGCCTTCGACGAGATCGCGGGCGCGCGTGCCCTGCGCGGCGAAGCCGACGAGGACGACCGTGTTGCGGGGGTCGGGCAGCAGGCGTCTGAGGTGGTGCAGGACGCGGCCGCCGGTGGCCATGCCGGAGGAGGAGACGATGACGGCGGGGCCGGTCACGTCGTTGATGGCGATGGAGTCGGCCACGGTGCGGGCGGCCGTGAAGCCGGTCGTGTCGAGGGCCGACCCGCCTGCGCCGGGCAGGAGTTGGGGGTCGTCGCGGGCGACGGCCCGCTGGTAGACGTCGAGGGCCTTGAGGGCCATGGGGCTGTCGACGAACACGGGCACCCCGGCGGGCAGGACGCCCGTGCGGCGCAGTTCGGCGAGTTCGCTGAGGACGACTTCGGTGCGGTCGATGGCGAAGGCGGGGACGACGACGGTACCGCCGCGGCGGAAGGTCTCCGTGAGGGTCTGCGCCAGGCGGTCGCGTGCGTCGGCGGCGTCCTCGTGGTCCCGGTCGCCGTACGTGGACTCCATCAGCAGGACGTCCGCGCCGGTGAACGGGTCGGGCGGGCGCAGCAGCGGATGTCCCGGCCTGCCGAGGTCGCCGCTGGCGGCGAGGGTGTGGCCGCTCTCCAGGGTGAGGTGGACCCAGGCGGAGCCGAGGATGTGCCCCGCGTGGTGCAGGCGCACGCTGGTGCCGTCGGCGAGGGGCGTGTCCTCGTCGAGGGGGACGGGGCGCAGCAGGCGCAGGGTCCGTTCGACGTCGTTCTCGTCGTACAGGGGCAGGGCGGGGCGGTGCCGGGACCAGCCGCGGCGGTTGGCGTGCTCGGCCTGTTCGACCTGGAGGCGGGCGCTGTCGCGGAGCACGATCTCGGCGAGTCCGGCGGTGTCGGGGGTGCAGACGATCTTCCCGTTGAAGCCCTCCTTCACGAGCCTCGGCAGATAGCCGCAGTGGTCGAGGTGGGCGTGCGTGAGGACGACGGCGCGCGCCGACGCGGTGTCGGCGGGCAGCGGGCGCCAGTTGCGCCGGCGCAGTTCGCGTACGCCCTGGAAGAGACCGCAGTCGATCATGATGCGGCTGTGGTCGCTCTCGACGAGGTACTTGCTCCCGGTGACCGTGCCGACGCCGCCGAGGAAGGTGAGCAGCTCCGGCCGGGGACCGCTCACGCGTCCTCCCGCGCACCGCCGCGTACGACGAGGACGGGGCAGTCCGCGTGCTGCAGCATGGCCTGACTGACCGAGCCCAGGAGCATCCCGGTGAACCCGCCGCGGCCGCGCGCGCCCACCACGAGGAGCCGGGACTCCTTGGACGCCTCGATCACGGCCGGGCGGACCCGGCCCTCCAGCAGGCGCCGTTCCACTGCGACGCCGGGGTGCTCGGCGCGCCCGGCGGCGAGGGAGTCCTCGAGGGTCTGTTGGGCCTCCAGGCGCAGTTCCCTGATGTTGGACACGAGGGGGGTGAGGGCGCCGGGGCGCTCCGGTCCCTCGGCCGACCAGGTGTTCCAGACGTGTACGGCGAGGAGTCCGGTGCCGAGGCGGTCGGCCTCGTCGAAGGCCGCGTCGACCGCGGCCCGGGCGTCGCCCGAACCGTCGACGGCGACGGCCACGGGCCCCTCGGCATCGGCCCGCCCACGGACGACGAGGACGGGGCACTCCGCGTGGGCGGCCAGGTGGACGGCGACCGAGCCGATGAGGAGCCCGGTGAAGGCTCCCAGGCCGCGGCTGCCGACGACGACGAGGTCCGCCTGCTTCGAGCGTCCGGCCAGGAGGGTCAGCGGCTCGCCCGTGGCGACCTCGCCCTCCACGTCGGTGAGGTCCGGTTCCGCCGCGCGGGCGTGTTCGACGGCCGTCTCCACGAGCTTCTCGGCCTGTCCGCGCAGCGCGTCCGCGGCGGCCAGGAAACCGGCCGCGCGCATGATCGGCCAGATGAAGGCGTGCACGACACGCAGCCCGAGGCCGCGCTCGCGCGCCTCGCGGGCCGCGACGGCCACCGCTTCCAGACTCGAATCGGACCCGTCGGCCCCGACCAGCACATGGCCTGCCATGCGTGCGCTCCCTTGTCGCCTGTCACCGTTCGCGGCCGCCTGCGCGGCCCGGTTCCAGCGTGACCCGGTCCGCAGGGCACCGCACGGCGAAGCGCCTTCGCCGGGTACGGCACGGGCCCGGCGCACGGCACCGCGATCAGGCCGTCGAGCCCGGTCGTCGAGCCCGGTCCGCCGTCGCCCGTGTCAGGCGTCGACGGGCAGCGCCACGGGGTAGTCCTCGGCGAAATCGGCCGACCGGGCCACGGAGCGCCACTTCTCGTCCTCGGCGAGCAGGCGTCGGTCGAGGTCGATCGAGCCCTCGGCCGCGTTGACCCCGAGCGGCAGGTGGTCGGGGATGTCCCGGCGCCCGGCGACCTGGACGAGGATCTCGGCGGCGCGCCGCGGGTCGCCGGCGGGCACCCCGGCGCAGCGCAGCTTCGCCATCCGGCCGACCGTCTCCTCGTACCCCTCCGGGACGTCGTGGACGGCCATCGATGCGCCCGCCCAGTCGGTACGGAATCCGCTGGGCTCGACGACGAGGACCTTGATGCCGAAGGGGGCGGTCTCGGCCCGCAGCACCCGGCTGAACCCGTCGAGGGCGAACTTCGCGGCCTGGTAGGAGGCGATGCCGGCCGAGCCGCCCACGCGGCCGCCCATTGACGAGATCTGCACGACGAGCCCGCCGCCCTGGCCGCGCAGCAGCGGAACGGCCGCCTTCGAGACGTTGTAGGCGCCCCAGAAGTTGGTCTCGAACTGTGCGCGGAAGTCGTCGTCCTCGCCGGTCTCGATGGGGGCGACGTTGGCGTACCCGGCGTTGTTGACGATCACGTCGACGCGGCCGAAGCGGCGCGCGGCGGAGGCCAGCGCCTCTTTCGCGGCCGACGGGTCGGTGACGTCGAGCGCGACGGGCAGGACGCGGTCGCCGTACCGGTCGACGAGATCGGTGAGCTGCTCGGGGCGGCGCGCGGTGGCGGCGACATTGTGTCCGGCTTCGAGGGCCGCGACGGCGAGGGCGCGGCCGAGGCCGCGCGAGGATCCGGTGATGAACCACGTCTGTGTCATGGTCTGTGTCATGAGAGTTAGTACAACACCGTTCTCTTAATTGCACAACCCCGTTGCGCTAAGGTGCCGCCATGAGCACTCCCGAGTTCCAGCGCGCCCGCAGCAGCGCGGCGAAACAGGCACGCGAGGCGGCGATTCTCGATGCCGCCCGGAGACTGGGTGCCGAGGGCGGCATCCGGCGCGTCACCCTGACCGACATCGCCGGGGCGGTCGGGATGCACAAGTCCGCGCTGCTGCGCTACTTCGAGACGCGCGAGCAGATCTTCCTGCGCCTCACCGCCGAGGGCTGGCGTGAGTGGTCGGCGGCCCTGCGCACGGAACTCGACCGGCTCACAACGCACCCGGACCCGGCCGAGATCGCGGGCGTCTTCGCCCGCACGCTCGCCGCACGCGGCCCCTTCTGCGACCTGCTCGCCCAGGCACCCCTGAACCTGGAGCGCAATGTCTCGATCGAGTCCGTACGCGCCTTCAAAATCGGCACCCACGCCCAGGTCGATGCCATCGTCGCGGCCGTGCGCCGCCTCCTGCCGGAGCTCACCGAACTCGACGGCGTGGACCTGATCGCCACCGCCACCTCGCTCGCGGGAGCGATGTGGCAGATGGCCTCGCCGGGCCCGGAACTGGCCGAGCTCTACCGCAGCGACCCGCGACTGAGCCACGCGGTCGTCGAGCTCGAACCCCGGCTCACCCGAATCCTCGGCAGCTTCCTCCGCGGCCTCACCGTCCACTAGCCCATTGCCCCCGGCGAACCACTGGTGTCACCATCGGTTCATAAATCGCTTGGGAGCCCTCGGGAGCACACGCATGGCACGCACGGCGCGTTGGATGGCAGGCGGAGGAGCGGTCGCGGCCGCCGGGGCCGGGATGGCCTGGCTGTGGCGGCACCAGGAGGAGGTCGCGTTCCGGCGGCCCGTGAACGAGTGGACGTTCACGCACATGTCGACGGTGCTGCCGGTGGCGAGCGTGCCCGCCGCCGCGCGGGTGCGCCCGCTGCCCCACGGGGAACTGCCGCCCGGATTCACGTACGAGTTCCGCGGTGCGCGCCGCACCCTGGAGCAGCTGCACGCGCGGACGCACACCACGGGCTTCGCCGTGCTGCACCGCGGGCGGCTCGTGCACGAGAGCCATCCGGGCCGGTTCGGCGGGCCCGCTCGCCGCTTCCAGCTCTTCTCGCTCAGCAAGTCGGTGACGTCGGTGCTGCTCGGTATCGCGCTGGCGGAGGGCACGGTGGGCTCGGTCGACGACAAGGTGGTGACGTACTGCCCCGAGCTGGCCGGATCGGCCTACGACGGGCCGACGCTCGCGGATCTGCTCGACATGACGAGCGGGGCCGGCGGGGTCGAGGACTACGAGGACCCGCAGGCCCCCGTGAACCGTCTGATGCGGGCCGTGACCGGGCGGGGTTCGGTGCTCGACGTGGTCCGTTCCGTCGACCCCGGTGCGGCACCCGGCACGTTCTTCAACTACTCGACCCTCGACACGCAGGTCCTCGGCTGGGTCCTGGAGGCCGCCGCCGGCATGCCGCTGGCGCGGTACGCCGCCGAGCGGCTGTGGAGCAGGATCGGCGCGGAGACGGACGCGTACTACGGGCTCTCGCGCAGCCGTCCGCGCACCGCCGTCGGCGGCGGTTCGTTCAACGCGACGGTGCGGGACATGGCCCGGGTGGGACTGCTCATGGCGCGCGGCGGGGCCGTCGCCGGTGAGCAGGTCGTCCCCGAGGAGTGGGTCGAGCGCGGACGCGGGAGCGACAAGGAGTTCCTGCGGCCGGGAGCGCTCGGCGAGCTCTACCCCGCGCACTACGGCTACGCGAACCAGTGGTGGAGCCTCGGCGGCGAGCACCGCGCCTTCACCGGCCTCGGCATCTACGGGCAGTTCCTGTGGGTCGACCCGGTGGCGGACGTCGTCGTGGTGAAGACGAGCGCCTGGCCCACGGCCGAGGACACGGGCCGGGACGCCGAGACCGTGGCGGCGCTCTCGGCCCTGGTCACCCACCTGGCGACGGCGGGGTGACGTGGCGGGCCGGTGCATAGGATTGGCGCCATGACAGACCACGGCGGCAGCACCCCGGCACCGGCCGCCCGAGCCGCCCGGCGCGGCCGGCCACCGTCCACGGCCCTCAACCGCGGCCGGATCCTGGACGCCGCCCGCGCCCTCGTCGAACGCGAGGGTCCGGACGCCCTCACGCTGCGCCGCCTCGGGGCCGAACTCGGCTCCAACCACACCGCCGTGCTGCGCCACTTCTCCGGCAAGGAGGACATCCTCCTCGGCCTCGCCGAGCAGCTGATCGAGGAGGCCGTCACGGGGTACGAACCGGCCGACTCCTGGCGCGAGACCCTGGCCGGACTGGCCCGCCGGGTGCGCGGCGCCTGCCTCACCCACCCGCGGGTCGCCGCCCTCGTGGCCGGCCGGGTCTCCCGCCGCGACGCCGAGTTCCGGGGCGCGAACCTCGTCGTCGGCGCGCTGCGGCAGGCCGGTTTCGGCGACCGTGACGCCGCCCGCTACTACCGCGCGCTCACCGCCACCGCCCTGTCCATGGGCGCCCAGGAGGCCGCCATGGCCGCTCTGGACAGCACCGCCCGCGAGGGCGACCGGCTGGCCTGGCGGCGCGAGTACCTGGCCGTGTCGCCGACCGCCTATCCGGACCTCGCGGCGGTCGCCCCGCACCTGGCCGAGGCGGACGAGGACGACCAGTTCGAGACGGTCCTCGGGCTGCTCCTCGACGCGGTGGAGCTGCGGATACCGCGGTAGGTACGCGCCTGATGGGGCAATGCGGCCCCGCGGCCGCCCGACATCCACGACGATGGGGCGCGGGATCGTCGTGGCGCCCGGGGAAATCGTGGCGCCGGGGGAAGGAGACCGGGCTGTGTTCGGGTTGCTGTCCAAACTCGCGGAGTTGCTCGCCCAGTTCGGCACGGGCCTCGTCACCCTGCGGCGCACCGCGCAGGACACCGACGTGGCGGCCGCGCTGCTGCGCTGCGCGGTGGCAGTGCAGGATCTGTGCGTACGCGGTGACCGGCTGCTGGTCCTCGCAGAAGAGTTGCTGGACGGCCCCCAAAGGCCCGCCGCGGCGCAGGAGTTCGCCGGCCTCGTGAACGCGCAGGCGGAAGCGGTCGACGCGGTGCGTGACACCCTCGTCGAGTGTCAGGAACTGATGGCCACCGTCGACGCGGGTGTCTACGTGGAACTCGCGCCGTTCCTCGACGCGAAGTCCGGACTGCTGACGCGGTGGCAGCACCAGGCCACGATGAGCGCGCTGTCGACGACGACCCTGTTCTTCCTGCCGCGGGCGGCGCTGGACGAGGCCCTGGCCGTCGGCAGGGCTCACGCGACCCCGGACGGGCTGCCCGGCGACCGCACGGACTATCTGCTGGCGATCGGCGAAGGCATGCGCGCCGCACGCGCCCGTGAGGTGCGCGACATCAGCCGCGCCGCGGCGACGCGCTACGCCCCCGCCGTCAGGGTCGAGTTGACCGGGGCCAAGGACGAACTGACGCGCGCCGGCGCCCTGTGCCAGCAGCTCGTGGACTCCGTCCAGGAGGCGGTGGGGCCGGAGGCGATGGCGCGGCTGCGGCGCCGGCTGGTGCCGAAGCAGGGTGCCGCTAGGACCGGCCGGACCTCGGCCTAGCTGTATTGACCCGCAGGGTTGTTGACGCGGCTGATGGGTGGTTGGCCGTCGAGTGCGGTGTGGCATCAGTGGTAGTCGTAGGTGTGGAGGAAGTCCGTCGGGGCTTCGTGGGCGGCGAGGTGGGCCGGGGCCGGTTGCGAGCTCCACTGGACCTATGCGGCCCAGGCACGCTCCAGCTGGGTGCGCAAGGTGGCGGGCTCTCGCCCGATCAACTCGGCCAGGGTCGAGTCGACAGCGGTGAATTCGCCGTTGCGCGCCGCGGCGAAGATGCTCAGCATCAGGTCGGCGACCGGGGCCGGGGTGCCGTGCGCCAGAACCTGCTCCCGGAAGGTGTCGTCGGGGACGACGGTGCGGGTGAAGGGCCGTCCAGTGGCCCGGGAGACGATCTCGGCGACGGTGTCGAAGTCGAGCGCCGCCGGGCCGGTGAGCGGCGGGGTGGGCCCCTCGAAGCGGCCCTCCTCGGCGAGGATCACCGCGGTGGCCTCGGCGAGGTCGTCGTGGCCGGTCCAGGCGACGGGGCCGTCGGCGGGGAGGGTGATGTCGCCGGTGTGGCGGGCGGACTGAAGGAACAGCAGGGCGCTGGAGGCGTAGAAGCCGTTGCGCAGCGCGGTCCAGGGCAGGCCGGTGGCGCGTAGCAGGTCCTCGGTCGCCGCGTGGTCGCGGCATGCCGGGAAGCGGGAGTCGTGGGCGGCGCCCGTCTGGCTGGTGTAGAGGATGCGGCCGACGCCGACCTGCACGGCGGCGTCGATTGCGGCGCGGTGGCCGCTGACGCACTCCTCGCCCGTGCGGTCGAGGGAGACGAGGAGCAGTTGCTCGGCCCCCTCGAAGGAGTGCACGAGTGAGGCGGGGTCGTCGAAGTTGCCCTTCCGGACCCGGACGCCGCGGTCGGCGAGGTCCCTCGCCTTGCGGGGGTCGCGAACGCTGACGCCGATGCGGTCGGCGCCGACGCGCTCCAGGAGGCGCTCGACGGTGCGGCGGCCGAGCTTTCCGGTGGCTCCGGTCACGATGATCATTGGGGTTCTCCCGACGGTGTTTCCAGTGGAATCATTTCGACGGTAACACTGGAATATCGGCGGAATCAAACTCTCGATATCATCGATACATGACTGCACGTGATACCACCGACAGCCCTCGTCACCGCATCGTCCAGGCGGCCGTCGAGCTGCTGGAGAAGGGCGGCCCGGACGCAGTGAGCACCCGCGCGGTCGCCGCCGCGGCCGGAATGCAGCCTCCGGCGATCTACCGACTCTTCGGCGACAAGGACGGGCTCCTCGAGGCCGTCGCCGAGCACGGCTACGCGCAGTTCCTGGAGAGCAAGCGCGCGCAGCTCGACCCCGACCCGCAGGACGCGGTGGCGGACCTGCGCCGCGGCTGGGACACGGTGGTCGAGTTCGGAGTCTCCCGGCCCGAGTTGTTCGCGGTGATGAACCGGGCCACCGGCCGGGGCTCAGATACGGCGCACCGCGCGGGCCTGGAGATCCTCCACGGCCGGGTGCGCCGCCTGGCGGCCGGAGGATGGCTGCGGGTCGACGAGGAGCTGGCCGCCCAGATCATCCATGCCACCGGCCAGGGCGCGGTCACCGCCTGGCACTCCACCCCCGCGGAACGCCGCAATCCGGCACTGCTGACCGCCCTGCGCGAGGCCATGGTCACCACCATCACCCGCGCCGAACCAACACTCCCTGACGAGGGGACCGGTCCCGCCGCGGCGGCCCGCGCGCTGCGCGCCGCCCTGCCCGACGACGCCGACGTCCTGAGCGACGCCGAGCAGCACCTGCTGCGCGAGTGGCTCACCCGCTTGGCGGAGGCCAGTGGCGCGCCGGATGCCTGATCGCTCGCCAGACGCCCTGGTACAGGTTGAACCTCCCGAGGAGAGATCGTGCGATGAAGCAACGTCCACGCGATGAGACAGGGGCGATCACACGGCTCCGGCTGGCTTCCCCTTCTCTATGACGCGCCGCCAACCTTGATCACGTCTCCGCCGCCCACCGTTAACAACGCTCGTGGTCCATACACCTAGCCGGCTTGTTCACCTGCTCGTACAGCTCGGGGTCCCGGGGGAAACCCGCCCTGGCGAAGGCCAGGCTGCCCGCGCCGGTGGCGAGGATCCGGATCGCGTCGAGGCCGAGCGCCCCGGCGAGCCGCTCGGTGTTGAACTGCAGCCGCTGGAACAACCCGCTCCCCCGCGCGTCCGCCGCGATGCGGACCTCGTCCATGGTGATGTCCTTCGTCCGGAAGTCGAACCGGAGCTGCAGCACGCCCCGGTTCTCCCCGCCGTCCCGCAGCACCACGTCGACGCTGCCCGCGCCCTCCGGGTAGAGCGCGACCTCCGCCTGCGCCCCGGTCAGCCGGTCCAGGAGCAGGTCGGTGAACGTCGCCGGGGTGATCGGCACCAGCGCCTTCCAGATCTCGACGAACTCCTCGTCCAGCCGACCGACGAGCAGTCTCGGCTCCAACGCCTGGAACTCCGCGACCGTGAGGGCGGCGACGGACCGCCTGGCCGCTTCCCTGTCGTGGGCGTGCGGCGCCGCGGCAGCCGGTTCCAGGGCCAATACGGACGCGCAGCGCACCAGGTGGTCCCAGACCGGGTCCTTGGGAAAGGGCGGCAGGCTCCAGTCGTCCGCGCAGGCCTCCCAGCCCCGCTGCCACCACGCGACGGCCTTCAGCGACCTCAGACCGAACCGGAGCGCGCCCGCGATCTCGCAGCGCACCAGCAGCCCCCTCGCCGAGACGGTGTCGAGATTGGCGCCCGAATCGGCGGCGGACGTCGCGAAACGCTCGGCGGCGACGACGGTCTCGGCATGGCTGATCAGCGGCGGCGCGTCCGAGATCACCACGGGGACCGGCGACTGGAGGACCGTCACCGGGTCCTCGGGGGCGAACACCACGTCGTCGGCGAGGACGATCAGCGGTCGGACGCCGTCGCCGTCGATCATCACGAACTCGAGCGCCGCGTCGCCCATCGGGGTGCGGCTCCGCGTGACGCGTTTGACCTCGCGGACCGGCAGGCCGAGCGTCTCGCCGATCGCCGGTATCTCCACGCTCACCCGCCCGCCCTCTACGACGGGACGCAGGCCCAGTACCTCGGTGAAAGCGGTCGCGATCTCACGGGCCTTCGCGGTGTCGTCCCGCTCGCGGCCGAGGGGCAGGGACTCGAGGGACGCGAGGTTGTCCCGCACGGTCGCCGTCAGGGCGTGGTCCTCCCCGAGCACGCGCAGGCAGTCGGCGTAGGCGTGCTCGAAGGTCGCGGCGGCACGCTCGACCTGACCGGACATCAGGTACGCGGTGGCGAGGTCGTTGCGCACGGAGAGAGTGTCGGGATCGTCGGACCCGGTGACACGTCGACGCTCCGACAAGGCCAACTCGTACAGGGGAACGGCCAGTTCGGGCCGCTTTTCCGCGAGCCACCCGGCGAACCAGATGGAGGCGAGGTTGGCGAGCGTGGAGACGGTGACGCGATCGTCCGGGCCCACGACCCGCACCACACCGGCCAGCAGCCGCTCCTGCAGCCCGAAGGCCTCCACGTACCTCCGTTCCCGGTAGTGCGCGTGGGCCAACTCGCCGCAGGCGGCGAGCGTACGCGGATGATCCTCGCCCAGTGTGCGGACGCTGTCGTCGTACTGAAGCCTCAGACCGTCGATCCCCATGGCGCCGATGATTCCACCGCGCACTCCAGCACCGTGAGCGAATGCGGCGGGAACGTGTCGGCACGCGCCCGACCGCAGTTCCGGCGCGACAACTGGAGCGACCTGTGCGGAACTTGGCGTTTCTCCTACGATGAAGAGGACCGTGGGATCGCGCGGCGCTGGTTCGCGGCGTCCGGGTCCGGCCGCCCGGAACCGTTCGACCGCACGATCGTGGTGCCGTATCCGCCGGAGTCGAAGCTCAGCGAGGGTACGAGCGGTCCTTCGACGTGGTGGCACCCGCTGGAGGGGAGCGGGTGCTGCTGCACTTCGGCGCCGGGTAGGGGCCCGTCCGCCCCTCACCCGCAGCGCTCCGTCTTCAGCGCTCCGTCTTCAGCACTTCGCCTTCAGCACGTCGTAGAAGTCGTCGGCGAACTCGTCCCTCGTCTCCTCCGACGCGTACGTGGGGATGCTGATGGGGCGCTGCGGGTCGTGCGCGCGGTAGGCAGCGCAGTACTCGCGACGGTCGGCCTTGCTGCTCTCGTACCAGGCCCCCTCCCCCGCCGACCTGGTCGGGCGCAACTCCTGGCTGTCCTGCGCGCATCCGGCGAGCAGGGCGCCGGCCAGGAGTGCCGTGGCGGCTATGGCGGTGCGTCTCATACGTCCCCTCCCAAGGATCCGCCTCCTATTATCACGCAGCCCCCACCACTCCCTCACGGCAGCGTGGTGCTCAGCAGGGCGCTGGGGGTCGCCGCCTCGACGGCCACCACCGCCACGTCGTCGCTGCGCGGCCGGCCGCCCCAGGCCCGCGCCGCGGCGGTGAGATGGTCGACGACCTGTGCGGCGTTCGCGTGCGGTGGCGGCGACCAGTGCCTGGCGGGGTCGAAGAAGGTTCCTTCGGGGGCGCGGGTCTCGGTGATGCCGTCGGTCACGCAGACGAGCACGGGCGGCGCCGAGTCGATGGCGTGGGCCCTGCCGCGCTCGGACGACAGGTGGAACATGCCCAACGGCAGCTCCGCGTCCGGCAGTTCCACTTCCCGTACGAGGCCGTCGGCGACGGCGTACGGGGCGGGGTGGCCGCAGTTGAGCACGGTGACCTGGCCGTCGGCGCCGAACTGGAGCAGCAGCGCGGTGGCGAAGCCCTCCTTCTCCGACGCGTCGCGGCCCGCGCCCGACGCCGCGGTGCGGGCGACGGACCGGTCCAGCTCGGCCGCCAGCGCGGCAAGGTCCGGTGCACTGCCGGCCCGTTCGTGGAAGGCGCCCACGACGACGGCGACCGCTCGCACGGCGGAGACGCCCTTGCCGCGTACGTCGCCGATCATGACGCGCAGCCCGTACCGGGTGTGCACCAGCGCGTAGAAGTCCCCGCCCACCGCGGCCTCCGTGTCGGCCGGTTCGTAGCGGCTGGCCAGTGTGAACCCGCCGACGCTGCGCGGCAGTTCGGGCAGGATGGCCTGCTGGAGACGGCCCACGACGGAGCGGGCGGAGTCGACGTGTTCGCGTTCGCCCTGCAGCACGCGGGCCACGAGGAACGCCAGCACCAGGGCGGTGACGGCGGTGGTCACCCGCATGAGCTCGTAGTCCGGGGCGTTGTGCCGGACGGTGACCACGGTCACCGAGACGGCCAGCCACACGAGACCGATCGCGAGCGTGGTGCGCAGGTTCGACACCGCGGCGGCGGTCAGGGCGGCCATCAGGGCCAGCGGCGTCCCGGTGCACCAGACCGGCGCCCACAGCTCCACTGCGGTGGCCGCCACCAGCATCAGCAGCGGCGCCAGGGCCGTCGTGGGCTGCAGGCGGCGCTCGAGAGCCGCGAGCCTCGGCAGCACTTGGTTCACGTCAGCTCCGATGGACGGGCGGAAGGGAGGGAATCCCGGACGTATCCATCGTGAGCTTTCATTGAGAGTTAAACCATGGGCCGAAAGTCCCCCACCCCAGAACATCCCCAAAGGGCGGATATGGGATTGTATGGATCAATGCCTCGCACCCCGATGAACCGCCGCTCCTTCTCCGCGCTGCTGCTGGGCTGCGCCGCCGCGGCGGCCTCGGTCCCGCTCCTCGGCTGCGCCCGGTCCGACGGCGCGACGGGCGGCACGACGCGGGACGCCGTCCGGCGTGGTTACGCGTTCCTGGACCGCCGGGTCGACGCCGCGGACGGCAGCCCGCACGGGCTGCCGCGCAGCTACACCGGTGGGTACATGGCGCGCCATCACGCCACCACGGCCTTCACGTACGACGTCGCCCTCGTGGTCATCGCCTATTGCGCGCGCGGCACGGACGCCGACCTCAAGCGGGCCGGGGCGCTCGCCCGCACGCTGCGGGCGCTCCAGGACGACGACGGCCGACTGGGGCAGTCCTACGCGTCGGGGCGGGTGCCATCGGGGCAGAAGAGGCCCGAGGTCGCGGCCGGTGACACCTTCACCGGCACCCTCGCCTGGGCGGGTCTCGCGCTGCTGCACGCCTACAGGGCGACGGGGACGGCCGATTTCCGGGACGGCGCGGTGGCCGCCGCCGAGTGGATCCAGCGCCACGCGTACCGGTCGACGGGGGTGCCCGGCTACAGCGGGGGTGTCACCGCGCGGGGCAGCGCCGTGCGGTGGAAGTCCAGCGAGCACAACGCAGACGTCGCGGGCTTCTTCCGCGGTCTCGCGGAGGCCGGGGAGTCCGGGTGGGCCGGGCGGGCGGACACCGCCGCCGCCTTCCTCGACGCCATGTGGGACGCCGACCGGGGCGCGTTCTGGACCGGGACGGGCACCGACGGCCGTACGGTCAACCGCACACCGGTGCCCGAGGACCCGCAGACCTGGTCGTACCTGGCCACACGCGACTCCCGGCACGCCGCTTCCGTCGACTGGGCGCTGAAGCAGCTGGCGGCCGAGGACGGGGACTTCGTAGGGGTGTCGGTCAGTGACGCCGACACATCAAAGGTGTGGTTCGAGGGCACGGCCCACATGGTGTGCGCGCTGCGGGCCCGGAACGACGAAGGCGACGCCCAGCACGCGGACCGCTTCCTCGACTCCCTACGGGCCGCACAGTCCGACGCGCCGAACGCGGACGGGTACGGCCTGGTGGCGGCCTCGTCCGACGGGCTTGACACCGGGGACGGCGACAAGATCTACGCCAGCCTGCACACGGGCACGACGGCGTGGTTCGTCCTGGCGGGCACCAGGACCAATCCGTTCGTGCTGCCCAGCTGACCTCACAGCAGCCACAGCCACCGTGCCACCAGCACCGCCGCGACGAGCAGCAGCACCACCAGCTCCAGCCAGAACAGGCGGTGGTCGCTGCGGCGGTCCTCACGGGTCAGCTCGCGGGCCCGCTGCGCGAGGGCTTCCGGGCCGTGGTCCTCGCTCGTCATCGGCGTGCCGCCACCTTTCCGGTCTTCTCGGTCTTGTCCCATGTCAGCTGTTTGTTGCGGAGTTCCTGGACGAACGAGGCCACCAGGCAGGCGGCCAGCAGCGAGCCGTACCCGGCGAGATGCAGCAGCGGTGGTGCGAGCCACCGCAGTCGGGTGCCGGTCAGGAGTTTGGCGATCCACGCGATCGGCATCGAGAGCGCGAGCCACGCGTAGACGGCGATCATCACGGGGTGGATCGAGCCGTCGTGCGGGAGCAGTCCGGAGCGCTCCAGTAGCGGTGTGAAGACGCCGGGCAGCGCGGTGATCACGAGGATCGCCGCGGCGATGGCACCGGGGTAGATCAGGGCCTCGAACCAGCTGCGGCGGAAGGTCTTGGGGTCGATGACGGCCGACATGAACGTGATGAGGAGGTAGCAGATCAGGTTCGTCACCCAGAGCCAGTGGAACAGGGGCCAGGCGCGGTCGGGGTCGGTGAGGTAGAGGAAGAGCAGCGACGCGGAGCACAGCACGAGCAGGACGGGCGTGATCAGGAGGGAGAACCAGATCAGGCCGAAGAGGAAGGAGCCGAGCCGGTGGTGGTGGTCGCCGCGCGCGGTGCGGCCGCGGAACCAGACGTCCTTGTAGCGGCGGGTGACCTGGACGTTTCCGCGGGCCCAGCGCAGTCGCTGCTTCCACAGTCCCGCGAGCGAGGCCGGTTCCTCGGCGAGCACGGTGGCGAAGCCGTCGAAGACGACGCGGCGTCCGGCGAGTTGGGTCTCGAAGGTGGTGACGGTGTCCTCGGCGAGCGTGCTGGTGTCGATGCGGCCGCCGATGTCCTCCAGGTTGGCCCTGCTGTGCAGTTGGGCGCCGCCGGCCAGGCAGGCGACGACGCCGAGCACGTTCTGGGCGCGACGCGCTGCGGCCTGTGCGGTGATGTACTCGTAGGCGATGTAGCGGGTGAGGTAGTTGCCCTGCTTTCCGCTGCCTTCCTTGATGTACGCGGTCACGGCGCCGACGTCGGGCTTGGCGAGGTGCCGGGTCATGCGCCACAGCGCGTCCTCGTCGAAGACGACGTCGGCGTCCATGATGAGGACGGCCTCGGCCCAGTCGTCGCGCAGCACATGGTCGAGGCCGTGGTTGAGGGTGTGGGCCTTGCCCTGGCCGCCGTTCTCGCGGCGCAGGTGGAGCACCCGGCCCGGGTGGCGCTCGGCCAACTCCCCCATCACCTCGGGTGTCTCGTCCGTGCTGGCGTCGTCGATGACGACGACGCGCAGCCGGTCGGCCGGGTAGCGCATCGCGAGCAGGCCCTCGACGGAGGCGGTGAGGACGGGGGCCTCGTTCCAGGCGGGGATGAGGACGGCGGTGCGCGGCAGGTGCAGGGTGTCCTGGTCCTCGTACAGGTGCCGGAAGCGCTGGAAGCCGATGAGCAGGAACTGGACGACGGCGGTGACCAGGGGGACCGCGCCGAGGAAGACGATCACCTCGGCGACGGAGTGCAGGATCTCCATCACGTCGCGCACCGCGCTTCCGTCTCGGTCAGGGCCCGGGCGACCCAGGGGAAGACTCCGACGGCCTCCGCGTGGTGCGCGTCGCTGCCCGCGGCGAGGTGGACTCCGACGCGGGCCAGGAGGGCGGCCGTACGTGGGGCGGGGCAGCGCCACTTCTCGTTGAGTTCGACCGCGACGTCGTGCTCCCGGCAGGCGCGGGCGAGCGGCGCGAGGAGGTGCGCGTCGAGCGCGCTCTCGTCGAGTCCGGCCTTGGGCAGCACGCTGAACAGGTGGGCGAGGTGCGCGGTGCGGCCTGCCGGGACGCGGCCGACGGCGCGTGCGGTGGCCGTCAGGAGGTGGTCGAGCGCCTCGGCCGGGGTGAGCGTTCCGGCCTCGATCCGCTCGCGGACCGCGCCGGGGTGGGCGGGCCCGTCGGGCAGCGGGAAGCGGTGGTCGGCGATGGCGATGTGGTCGATTCCGGTGAGGTCGTCGGGGAGGTCGATCCGGCCCCCGGTGTCCATGATCTTCGCCTCGACCCCGCAGACGAGGCGCACCCGTGTGCCGCCCCGCGCGACGCGGACGGCGGCCACGTACCCCGGCAGATAGTCGGTGTCGGCGCGCACGTGGTCGGTGACGACGAGGGTGTGCAGTCCGGCCGCTTCGGCGGCGGCGACGACCCGGTCGAGCGGGTCGTGGCCGTCGGAGAAGTCGGTGTGGGTGTGCAGGTCCGAGCCGAGCAGCGGATGCGCGGTGCCGCTCATGCCCCGCCTCCCGCGCCGCCCGCCTCCCGTACGTCGCCCATGTCGCCCAGCTCGCGGGGGTGCAGAACGACGTCCTGCCAGTGCCGTACGACGGCCGTCTCGCGGTGGTCGATGTGCTCCGGCAGCGCGGCGCCCAGCAGGCCCGCGACCGCCCAGGCGGGCATGTCCACGCCCGCGGCGACGGTCAGCGACAGGCCGCCGGGCGGGCGGGGGTTGACCTCCAGGAGCGCGGGCCTGCCCTCGCGGTCCTCGCGCACCTGGACGTTGAGGACGCCGCGCAGGCCGAGGGTGCGCACGGTGTCCTCGGCGAGCGCGGACAGTCCGGGGTCGTGCAGGACCCGGCCCGCGACGACGATCCCGGAGTCCGTCTTGTCGCGGGCGCGCGGCACCGCGGCGACCACGCGTCCTTCGGCGTCGGTGAGCACGTCGACGGAGTACTCGGTGCCCGGCAGCATCTCCTGCAGCAGGTACGTGCCGTCGTGCGGAAGGCGTCCGAGGTCGTCGGGGTGCACGACGACGGTGACGCCGCGGGAGCCGGATCCGGTGCGCGGTTTGGCGATGGCGGGGAAACCGCCCGGGAAGTCGGCGCCGGGCACCTCCGTGGGGCCGATGAGGCGGCTGACCGGCTGGCGCACCCGGCCTTCGCACGCCTCGGCGAGGCGCCACTTGTCGAGGCAGGTCTCCAGGCCTTCGGCGGACGGGACGAGGACGCGCACCCCGGCGTCCTCGAAGGTCTTGGCGGCGCGGGCCAGGGCCACCAGTTCGGAGTCCACGGTCGGCACCAGGACGTCGACGGCGTAGCGCCGGCACAGGGTGAGCACGGCGTCGGCGAAGTGCGGGGCGTGTCCGGGCGGCAGCAGCAGGCGGTAGGCGCGCGGCACGAGGTACAGGCCCGCGCCGTTGGGGTCGATGTCGGCGGCGTACCGCTCGGCGGATCCTTCGAGGGCACGCAGGAAGCACACGCCGGACGGTCCGCCCGCGCCCGTGACCAGCACGCGGGGCGGCCGGCCGAGAGCGGCGGAAAGGTCGGGGGCCGGCGTGGTGTGCGGCTCAGACATGGTCCGCGGGGAAGAAGCCGAGCGGAGTGGCATCGCGGATGACCTCCAGAGGTTCTGCGAAACGGGCCTGCGAGAAGCGGCCCCAGTAACGGGCGGTGGAGCGCAGCAGGTCCTCTTCGAGGTACCAGCGGCTCGCGGCCTGCGAGTGGTGTTCGTTGATCGCGGCGAGCTTCGCGTCGAGGTCGCGCTCGCGCAGGCCGACGAAGCGGTTGGGCCGGTAGGCGACGGTGGCGGACGGCGACTGGTAGCAGGCCACGCGCGGCACGCGGCGGCAGGCCACGAGGGTGGCCCGGTGCACGGCCCGGTGGTCCTGGTGGGTGTCGCTGTCGGAGTGCACGAGGACGACGTCGGGCCGGGTGTCGGCCACGGTGCGCTCGATGGTCCTGACGGTGTGGCTGTCGTCGGCGATCGAGCCGTCGGGCAGGTCCTCCATGACGAGGCGGGCGCCCATGGCACGGGCGGCGCGGTGGGCCTCGGCGCGGCGCTCCTCGGGGTCGCCGCCGCCGGCGCCGCGGGACAGCGTCAGGATGGTGACGTCCCAGCCCTCGTCGGCCCTCAGGTGGATGGTGCCGCCGACGCCGATCTCCACGTCGTCGGGGTGGGCGCCGACGACCAGCATGTGCACCCGGCTCGACGGTTCGGGCCGCTCGTGCAGGGCGCGGGTCACGGCCGCCACCAGGCCGTCGGGGTCGCGCCGCTCCACCATGTCGCTGGCCCGGCCGCGCAGCACGGCCAGGGCGCGGCGGGTGCTCGGTGTCTCCTCGGTGACCACGACCGGCACGCCCGGGTGCCGCTCGTGCCACTGTCCGAGGTGCCCGGTCAGCGAGGTGTCGTCGCCGGTGAGTCCGGTGTCCCAGACGGCGACGTCCCAGTCCTGTACCGGCGGGGGCGGGCTCTGCCCGACATCGAAGAACTCCTCCGCGGATCCCACGGTGTGGACGTAGGCCGCTCCCCGGGCGCGCAGTACGTCGGCGGTGGCCGATGCCGCCTCCGCGTCCCGGTCGGCCAGCAGTACGCGGGCCCCCGACAGCACGGATTCGCCACCTTCGGCGGGAGAGCCCACATCGCGGTTCCCCATAAGGGAATTATTCGAAATGTCGGACATAAAGCCCACCCTAACAGCGCTTCGACGCAAGGAGATCCGCGCGAAGAACTTGCGGGGAATCAGAGGACTTTGGTCCCGGTTCGCCGGACTTGCTCCGGGCAGTACGACCGATGCGTCCGGCCTGCCGCCGGTCCCGCCCGTGCCGTCCAGTGGAAGCGACCCAGCATGCTCGCCAGCACCCCGCCCCGCCCCGTGAGCCCGGCCTCCGGGCCGAACGAGTCCGCCGATCACCTCGCGGATCTCGCCGTCGCCGCCTTCACCCGCGAGGTGTTCCTGACGCCGAAGCCGGGGCTGCCGGACTGCCGTACCGCGCAGACCCCGGCCAACACGGTGTTCTCCTCCCTCGTCGAGGCCGGTGTCGGCCTGCACGGCTCGTTCCGGGCCGCCGCCGAGGCGGGCGCCGACCTGGACCGGCTCGCGGCGGCCTGCGCCGACGCACAGCACCGGATGCCCTACGTCGGCTCCCTGAACGGGCTCGACGTCGCCGCCCGCTCGCTGTGCCTGCTGTCGTCGGCGTGGGCACAGGGCGCGGCCGGCCCCGAGCACGCCTGCCGACTCGCCATGGACCTGGATGAGCGGGTCGCACCCTCGGGGGACTTCAGCGACGGCTACCGGGCCATGCCGGCCGAGGAGAAGCGGCGCCAGCTGACCACCGCCCTGGGCGCCCTGCCGGAGCTGCGCTCGGCGCGGACGCGGGGCGTCCCCGAGGAGACCGCGCAGCTCGACGCGCTCCTCACGCTGATCGCGTCCGTCGACGACGTCCGTGTGCGGCGGGACAACGGGCCGCTGGCCGTCCGCCTGATCCAGCAGGACGCCGCCGCCGTCCTGGCCGCGGGCGGCTCCGGCACCGAGGACGGGCGCCGGCTGCTGTCCGAGCTGGACGAGGAGATGCGCCGCTACGGGATCTGCCCGGCGTCCAGCGGCGCCCTGCTCACGGTGCTGCTCTTCCTCGACTCCGTCGTCGAACGGCCGCTGCCGGTAGCGGTCTGAACGGGACACCGCATGGCGTAGGCAGACTTGGCCCGCCCCGGCGCGGCGGCCGAGGCTGAGGGTCACCCGACCACGCGGCACACTGGAGGCACTCCCCCGTATGGACGCCACCTCACCGGTGCCCGACGCCCGCACCCACCTGGCGCTCCAGTCGATCCGTCAGCTCCTGCAGTCCCAGCAGCGCCGGATCAGGAAGTACACCGAGTCGTACCGGGGTGCGGCCGAGCCGGTGGAGTCGGCCGTCGCCGCGTCCGCGACCGCGCCGCCCGCCCCCACCGGCTTGGAGGTCCTCGAAGCGGTGCCCGTTCCGGCGCTGCTCGTGGCGCCGGTCGTGGACGACGACGGCCGCATCCGGGACGCGCTGTACGTGGCCCGGAACGCGGCGGCCCGCGACTACGCCGCCGAGCGCCTGCCGCAGGGCGGGTTCCCCGAGCGCACGGGCCCCGTCTCGCTGTACGAGCGGTTTCCCTCGCTGGCCGGGACCGCGCTCACCGACATGCTGGCCACCGCCCTGCGCGAGCGCGCCCCGCAGGGCCCCACGGTGATCGAATGGGTCGTGAGCACCACGCACGGACCCGTGCGGATCAACGACCGGGTGCGGGTCGCCCCGTGCGGCGAGCACCTGCTGATCAGCTGGGAGCGCGGTCAGCGCATGCACATGGCGGCCGCCGCCCAGAAGCTGGTGCGCACCTGCTGGGCGGAGTGGAACCTCGCCGACGGCGGCGTCGACCCCTCGCGCGGATTCCGGTACGTGCTGGGACTCGGCAACCGCGCGCCCGTGCCCACGCTGTCCGATCTGGCCGCCACCGTCACCCCGGCGACCCTGCCCGACCTGTACCGGACGCTGTACGACGTCATCCTGCGCAAACGGACGGGCGTCTGCGAGCTGCACCTGCTCGGCGCCGGGTCCCGCGTGATCCGGATGACCGCGGAGCCGGTACCGATCGCCCCCGGCAGCCTGGTCTGGGCCCTGCGCGCGGTCCTCACCGACGTGACCGCCGAGCGGCGCCGCCGCGCGATCGTCGAAAGCGCCGAATTGGAGGCGCGCAGCCAGCGCGAGCGCGCCGAGGCCTTCGCCGAGGTCGCCGACGCGCTGCGGGAGGCGGTGCTCCCGCACTTCCAGGACGAGCTGGCCTCCTACGGCCTCGACACGGCCGCGGTGTACCGGCCCGACGCGCGCGAGGCCGGCATCGGCGGCGACTGGTACAAGGCGCGCCGGCTCCCCGGCGACCGCCTCCTGGTCGCGCTCGGTGACGCCCGCGGCCACGGCCTCGCGGCGGCCACCCTGATGGCGAAACTGCGCTACGCCCTCGCGGGACTCGCCTACACCGAGCAGGGCATCGAGCAGATCACGGGCTGGCTCAACGAGTTGGCCTGCGCCGACGGGTACGAGTCCACCGCGACCGCGATCATCGCCCGCTACCACCCCGAGGCCGGCCTGCTGCGCTGGACCTGCGCGGGCCACCCGCGCCCGGTCCTCGTACGCGACGGCGCGGCCGTCCCACTGCCGGACCCCGAGGGCGGGCCGGGGATCCCGCTGGGCGTCCTGCCGGGCGCCCACTACGGCGCGGCGGAGGCCACGCTGCGGCTCGGCGACATCGTCCTGATGTACACCGACGGGCTCACCGAGCGCCGCGGCAGCGACCCCGACCTCGATACGCGGCGCTTCCTCGACGCGGCGGAGGAGTGCTTCCGCGAAGCGGCCCCCCAAGCAGGGCACGCGGCGCTCATGGAGTACGCCGGGCGCATCGTCGCCCGGCTCGACGGCCCGCACCGCTCGGACGACGCCACACTCCTGGTCCTGCGGCGCACGGTGGCCGACGCGCCGTCCCTCAGGGGCACGCCGTGACGCTCACGGGCATGCCTTAACGATCGCTCAGCCGCATGGCCGACAACAGCGCCCAACTCCCGTTCCGGAGGCCTCTCACGCCCTGGGGGTTGTGGATCCGACCGCGGGACTCTTAACGTTCGATCAGTCCTGGATCGGGTCCCCGCACAGGCCGCCGCGGCCGGGGCGACCCGGGCCGTCCGGCAGCCGTCGACGGGAGCCCCGCGTGTCCAACGCGACCGACGCAACTGACGCATCAGGTCCCACCACGCCACCCGCCCCCTCGCCCACCGACTCGCTCGAGGCGTCGCTGCGGGCCGGTCGCCGCCTCTCGCTCGCCCACCAACTGGCCCGCCAGGCACGGCGCACGCCCACCGCTGCGGCCCTCCGCCACGGCGACCGCGAACTCTCCTACGCCGAGCTCGACGCCCGCGTGAACCGGCTCGCGCGCGCCTACGCCGAGCGCGGTGTCGGCCCCGGCGACCGGGTCGCCGCGCTGACGACCAACCGGATCGAGACGGTGGAGGTGTGGTTCGCCGCGCTGCGGCTCGGCGCGATCGCCGTGCCGATCAACTTCCGGCTCGTCGCCGCCGAGGTGGCCCACGTCCTCGGCGACTGCACACCAAAGGTGTTCGTGGTCGACGCACCGCTCGCGGAGTTGGGCCTGGAGGCGCGACGCCTGGCCGGTTCGGCGTGCCGGGTGCTGCACCTCGGCGTGGGCGAAGGCGACAGCGGGGGTTCGGCGCCGGCCGACACGGAGAGCCTCGCCGAGGTGCGCGACGCGTACGGCTCCGGGCCCGTCGAGGCCGACGTCGACGAGAACGACCCTGCCTTCCTGATGTACACCTCGGGCACCACCGGCCGCTCGAAGGGGGCCGTGCTCAGCCACCTCAACCTGGTGGTGAACACCCTGCACATGGTGGAGGTCCAGACACCGAAGCCCACCGACCGCAGCCTGCTCAACATCCCGATGTTCCACATCGCGGGCGTCGACTCCGTCGTCGCCTCCATGCTCTACGGCACCTGCACCGTCATCGGCGCCACCGTCGGCTTCGACGCCGCCGAGACCGTCGACCTGCTGGAGCGGGAGCGGATCACCGGCTGCTTCCTGGTGCCCAGTCAGTGGAAGGCGATCTGCGAGGTGCCGGGGATCCGGGACCGCAAACTCGTCCTCAACAGCCTGAGTTGGGGCGCGTCCGCCGCCCCGCCCTCGGTCCTGGAGGCCATGAACGACACGTTCCCCGGCGTCGTCATCCGCAGCGCCTTCGGCCAGACCGAGATGGCGTCGGTCACCTGCTACCTCGGCGGCGAGGACGCGGTGCGCAAGCTCGGCTCCGTCGGCAAGCCCGTGCGCCACGTCGACGCGCGGATCGTGGACGAGGAGATGCGGGACGTGCCCGTAGGCGAGGTCGGCGAGATCGTCTACCGCGGCGGCAACCTCATGCTGGGGTACTGGAACAACCCCGAGGCCACCGCCGCGGCCTTCGAGGGCGGCTGGTTCCACTCCGGAGACCTGTGCCGGATGGACGACGAGGGCTACATCTACGTCGTCGACCGCAAGAAGGACATGATCATCTCGGGTGGCGAGAACATCTACTCCGCCGAGGTCGAGGCCGTCGTCGACAAGCACCCGAAGGTCGCCGAGGTCGCCGTCGTCGGCGTGCCGCACCCCCAGTGGGTGGAGACGCCGCGCGCGTACGTCGTGCCGAAGGACCCGGCCGACCCGCCCACCGAGGACGACATCGCCGACTTCTGCCGCGAGCGGCTCGCCTCGTACAAGAAGCCGACCTCGGTCGTCGTCGTCGACGCGCTCCCGCGCAACGCCGCCGGGAAGGTGCTCAAGGTGCGGCTGCGGGAAGCGGCCCGCGACTGACCGGACGTCCCCCACCCCCGACAGGACGGATGCCGCATGCCCGACCAGATCACCGAACTGCGCGCCCGGATGGCCGCCTTCATCGACGACGAGGTGATCCCCGCCGAGAAGGTCCTCGGCGCCGGCACCCCCGAGGCCCGTGCCACGCTCGCCGCCCTCCAGGACCGGGCGAAGAAACTGGACCTGTGGATCCTCGGCCACCCGGCCGAACTCGGCGGCAAGGGGCTGCCGTTGTACGAGTTCGCGCTCGTCAACGAGATCATCGGACGCTCCGAGTACGGGCAGATGGCCGTCGGTACGTACACCATGCAGGACTCGATCATGCTCGACCTGTACGCGTCCCGGGCGCAGCGCGAGCGCTGGCTCAGGCCGCTCGTCAACGCGGAGATCAGCCCGAGTGTCGGCCTCACCGAGCCGGAGGTGGCCGGCTCCGACCCCACGCGGATCGCGACGACGGCCGTGCTCGACGGCGACGAGTGGGTGATCAACGGCCACAAGTGGTTCACCACCGGCGCCAGCCGCGCCGCCTTCACCACGGTCTTCGCCCGCACGGAGGAGGACGCGGCGAGCCCGCACGGCGCGGTCTCCGCGATCATCGTCCCGGCCGGTACGCCGGGCCTGGAGATCACCCGCGTACTGGAGACGATGGGTGGCACCGAGGGCGACCACTGCGAGCTGCGGCTCACCGACGTGCGGGTGCCCGCCGACCATCTGCTCGGCGAGCGCGGCGAGGGGTTCACCATCGCGCAGCGCCGGCTCGGCCCCGGCCGCATCTTCCACTGCATGCGCTGGCTCGGCCAGGCGCAGCGCGCCTTCGAGTTGATGGTCGAGCGGGCCAACACCCGGTACGCGCACGGGTCGTTGCTCGCCGAGAAGGGCGAGATCCGCCGGTACATCGCCGAGTCGGCCGCCGAGATCCAGGCCGCCCGTCTGATGACGCTGGACGCGGCGCGCCGCTACGACCAGGACGGGCAGGCCAGGCTGGAGATCAGCATGGTCAAGTTCTGGGGCGCGCAGGTCCTGCACAATGTCGTCGACCGCGCCATCCAGGTGCACGGCGCGCTGGGCGTCACCGCGGACACCCCGCTGGAGGGCATGTACCGGCGCGCCCGCTACGCCCGCATCTACGACGGCCCCGACGAGGTGCACCGGATGGTCGTCGCGCGCAAGCTGCTCGCCGACGTGGGCAGGGCGCCGTGGGCGGGGCTGCCCGCGTGAGCGCAGCCGACGCGTCCGAGGCGCGGTTGCGCGACGAACTGCTCTTCCGGCTCGCCGAGTTGTGGGACTCGCCCGTGGTCGTCGAGGGCTGGCGGAGGCTTTCCGGCGGGGCGAGCCGTGACACCTTCGCCCTCGACGCCACGGCGGCGGACGGTGTCCCGCAGCCGCTGATCCTGCGCTGCGATCCGCCCGTCAAGGCGAGCCCCGAGGTGATGGCCCGCGAGGCCGCGGCCCTGGCCGCCGCGGCCGAGGCCGGGGTGCCGGTGCCGCGCCTGGTCGACCACGGCACCGGTCTCGGCCGGGCCTATCTGCTGATGGAGCGCGTGGCGGGCGAGACGATCCCGCGCCGCCTGCTGCGGGACGAGCGGTTCGCGGCGGTGCGCCCGAAGCTGGCGTGCGAGCTGGGCCGGATCCTCGCGCGCATCCACGCCATCCCGGTGGCGTCGGTCCCCGGACTGCCCGAGACCGACCCCGTCCGCCACCTGACCGATCTGTACCGGGAGTTCGACGATCCGCGCCCGGCCGTCGAACTCGGCCTGCGCTGGCTCGCGGACCATCGGCCGCCCGCACGCCCCGCCCGTGTCGTGCACGGCGACTTCCGCAACGGAAACCTGATGGTGGACGAGAGCGGGGTCCGCGCCGTCCTCGACTGGGAGCTCGCCCACGTCGGCGATCCCGTCGAGGATCTGGGCTGGCTGTGCGTGAAGGCCTGGCGGTTCGGTTCGCCCGAGCCGGTCGGCGGCTTCGGCCCGCGCGAGGAACTGCTCGCCGGATACGCCGAGATCGCCGGCGCCCGCCCGGGCGACGAGGAGCTGCACTGGTGGGAGGTGTACGGCACGCTCCGCTGGGCGGTGCTGTGCCGTATGCAGGCCGAACGGTTCCTGTCCGGGGCCGAACAGGACGTGGAGTACGCCGTGCTGGGCCGCAAGGTGTGCGAGCAGGAGTACGACGTGCTGCTCGCGCTCGGTGTCGTCGCGCCCGGCGCCCTGCCCGACGTCCTCGCGGGCCGCGACGACACCGCCGCCGCTCCCCCGCACGACCGGCCCGGCGCCGACGCGCTGCTCCGCTCCGTACAGGCCTTCCTCACCGAGGAGATGCCGGACGACCCGCGGCGGCGGTTCCTGTCGCGGGTGGCGGCCAACGCGGTCGCCGTCGCCCGCCGTGAGGCCCTGCTCGCGCCCGCCCACGCCGAGGCGCACGCCCGCCGTCTGGCCGCGCTCGGCCGCACCGACGACCGCGACCTCGCCGGGGCGATCCGCGACGGCGCCGTGGACCCGGCCGACCCGGCGGTGCTGGAGGCCGTACGAGGTGGCGTCACGGACAAGGTGGCGGTCGCCAACCCGGCGTACGCGGGCCAGGCGGCGCGGTGACCGGGGGCCCGGACACGTAGGACCACGGCCACAGGACCGGACACGGAGCAACGAACCCAAGGGAGCACACGCATGACCAGCTCAGAGACGGACGGGCGGGTGTCCGTCGCCGTGACCGGTGGAGTCGCCGATGTGCGGCTCGACCGGCCCGCGAAGCGCAACGCGCTCGACCCCGCCATGTTCGAGGCGCTCATCGCCACGGGCGAGCGGCTGAAGACCGAGGACGGGGTGCGGGCCGTGGTCCTGTCCGGCGAGGGGCCCGACTTCTGCGCCGGCCTCGACTTCGCCTCCTTCGAGGCGATGCGCGACGGGGGACGGCTGTCCGCACTCGCCGCGCTGCCGCCGTCGGACGGGCCCGCGCAGGCGGCCGGGCAGCGCGCCGCGCACGTGTGGGCCGAACTGCCCGTGCCGGTGATCGCCGCACTGCGGGGCAACGCGCTCGGCGGTGGCCTCCAGATCGCGCTGGGCGCCGACATCCGCATCGTCGCGCCGGATGCCCGGCTGAGCGTGTTCGAGGTGGCGTGGGGCCTGGTCCCGGACATGACGGGCACGCAGCTGCTGCCCGAGCTCGTGGGCCGCGACGTGGCGAAGGAACTCACCTTCACCGCCCGGATCGTCGGCGGCGAGGAGGCCGCGCGGATTGGCCTGGCCACGTACACGGCGGACGATCCGGTGGCCGCCGCCCTGGAGACGGCGCACCGGATCGCGGCGCACAGCCCGCACGCCGTGCGCGCCTCCAAGCGGCTGCTCGACCTGGCGGGCCGCACCGACCTCGCGACCGGCTTCGCCGAGGAGCAGAAGGAGATCGGCGCCCTGATCGGCAGCCCGAACCAGGTCGAGGCGGTCGCCGCCCGATTCGGCAAGCGTGCCCCGCGCTTCACCGACGTCTGACCCCGCACCGGACAGAGAGACTTGAGGACCACCGCATGACCGACGCCCAACAGTCCACCACCGGCTCCGACTTCACGCAGATCCAGCTGCGGATCGCCGACCATGTCGCCACCGTCACCCTGCACCGCCCCGACCGGCTGAACGCGTTCACGCACACCATGGCCGAGGAACTGATCGCCGCGTTCGACGTCACCGACGCCGACGACTCCGTCCGGGCCGTCGTCCTGACCGGCGCGGGCCGCGGCTTCTGCGCGGGCGCGGACCTGTCCGGGGGTGCGGCCACGTTCGACCACGAGGCGGTCGGGCGGGCCGGTGGGCGCACGGACTTCGGCACGATCGGCGGTGTGCCGCGCGACGGCGGCGGGTGTGTGGCGCTGCGCATCGCGGCCAGCGTGAAACCGGTGATCGTGGCGGTCAACGGGCCCGCCGTGGGGGTCGGTTCGACGATGACGCTGCCCGCCGACATCCGGATCGCCGCCGATTCGGCGCGCTTCGGCTTCGTATTCGCGCGGCGCGGCCTGGTCCCTGAGGCGGCGTCGAGCTGGTTCCTGCCGCGGGTCGTGGGGATCTCGCAGGCGATGGAGTGGGTGGCGACCGGCCGCCTCTTCGACGCCGAGGAGGCCCTCGCCGGGCGCCTGGTCTCCCGCGTCGTCCCCGACGCCGACCTTCTCCCCACCGCGTACGCGCTCGCCGCCGAGATCGTCGACAACACCTCCGCGGTGTCGGTCGCCCACGCACGCCGCCTGATGTGGTCGATGCTCGGCGCGTCCTCCCCGTGGGACGCGCACCGGCTCGACTCCACAGCCATGGTGGGCCTCGGCCAGGGGCCGGACGCCGCCGAGGGCGTCATGTCGTTCCTGGAAAAGCGCCCGGCCAAGTTCCCCGCGACCCTCGCCGACCACGCGGACACCCTGCCGTCGTGGCCGGAGCCGCCGCAGGACGTGCGGTGAGCGCGAGGATCGCCACGGGCCGCGCCTGTCACGTTTGCTGAGCCGACGTCAGGCGTGCCCGAGGTCGCGTACCGCCGCGTACGCGGCCTCGCTCTGGCGCAGTACCTGGCGTTCCAGTTCCTGGACGGGCAGTTCGTTCTCGCCCATTACCCCGGCGGCGAACCGGGCCGCCACTCCGGCCCCGATGCACGCCGAGCGCCAGCGGGAGAACGCCACGTAGTACGGCAGGTCGGACACGTCGGCCCCGGAGGCCTTGGCGTAGGCGTCGGTCAGGTCCGTGCGGGTGCAGAAGCCTGGGGCCGCGCTCGGTCCCGCCGTCGTGGGCGGCACGGTGTCGCCGGGCTCCTCCCAGGTGGAGACGAGCCAGCCGAGGTCGGCCAACGGTTCGCCCAGCGTGGCCAGTTCCCAGTCGAACACGGCGTTCACCGAGCCGTCGGGAGCGAAGGAGAGGTTGCCGGGCCGGAAGTCGCCGTGCACGATGCCCGTCGCCCCCGCGGGCACGCGGGCTAGCAGCGCGTCGTGGACCGTGTCGAGGAGCGGCAGGTCGGGGGCGCCGGACTGGTGCACCTGTCGCTGCCAGCGGTGCAGTTGGCGCTCCACGTAGCCGCGGGGGCGCGCCATGTCGCCGAGGCCCGCCTCGACCGGGTCGATGCGGTGCAGGGCGGCAAGGACCTCGACGAGGCTGGTACCGGCCCGGCGGCGGGCCTCCGGCGG
This sequence comes from Streptomyces sp. EDA2-14, assembly GCF_054963755.1. NCBI lineage: Bacteria > Bacillati > Actinomycetota > Actinomycetes > Kitasatosporales > Streptomycetaceae > Streptomyces > Streptomyces sp. EDA2-14. The sequence goes on along the minus strand of NZ_JBUEGE010000014.1, from coordinate 133,113 downwards.
CCAGTCCCGCACGGCGTCCCGGTCGGCGCCCACCGTGCCGTCGACGAAGTCCATGACGTAGAACTCCGCCCCGGTGACGGCGGTGTCCGTGCAGTGGGCGAGCGGCTGGGGCACCGGTACCGCGGTGGGTGCGAGGGCCGTCAGGAAGCGCCATTCGCGGCCCATGTCGTGGGCGGTGCTGAGCACGCCTCCCGTCGGCGGCCTGCGCAGCGCTCGTACGGTGCCGGTCGCGTCGGTGACCCGGTAGGTGAGGTTCGACCGGCCGCCGGAGACCAGGTCGTAGGTGAGCGGCGGGAAGAGACCGGGGACGTGCGCCGCCAGCCAGTCGTCGACGGCGGGTTCGACGCCGGTCGTCATGCCGGTCCCTGCGGTATGTACCGTGCCTTCAGTTTCCCCTTGACCAGCTTGCCCGTCGGCGTGCGCGGCAGTTCGTCCACGAAGTCGACACTGCGCGGCGCCTTGTAGTGCGCGATCCGCTCCCGTACATAGGCGATCAGGCGCTCCTCCAGGTCGGGTCCCGGTGTCACGCCGGGCGCGACCTGGGCGACCGCCTTGACGGCCTCGCCCATCTCGGGGTCGGGGACGCCGATGACCGCGACGTCCGTGAGGTCGGGGTGGAGGGCGAGGACGTTCTCGATCTCCTGCGGGTAGATGTTCACGCCGCCCGAGATGATCATGAAGGTGCGGCGGTCGGTGAGGAAGAGGTAGCCGTCCTCGTCGAGATGGCCGACGTCGCCGAGCGTCACCCAGTCCGCGTGCTCCGGGTGCTGGGCGCCCTTGGTCTTGTCCGGGTCGCCCAGGTACTCGAACGTGCCGTCGCCCTCGCGGGCGAAGTAGACGGTGCCGGTCTCGCCCGCGGGCAGCACGCGGCCCTCGTCGTCGCAGATCCGGGGCTGCCCGAGGATGGGACGGCCGACCGAACCCGGCTTCGTCAGCCACTCCTCGGAGGTGATCAGGGTCATCCCGATGCCCTCGGTCGCCGAGTAGTACTCGTACAGCTTGGGGCCCCACCAGTCGATCATCGCGCGCTTGACGTCCGGCGGGCACGGCGCGGCGGCGTGCACGACGACGCGATGGCTGGAGAGGTCGTAGGCCGTGCGGGTCTTCTCCGGCAGGCGCAGCAGGCGGATGAAGTGGGTCGGCACCCACTGGCTGTGCGTGATGCGGTAGCGCTCGATGGCGCGCAGCGCGTCCTCCGGGTCGAAGCGCTCCATCATGACGACGGTGCCGCCGAGCGCGTGCACGGAGGCGCCGTAGCGCAGCGGCGCGGCGTGGTAGACGGGCGCGGGCGACAAGTACACCGCGTCCTTGTCGAAGCCGTAGAACAGGCGCAGGAGTTCCACGAGGGTGTCGCCCGGTTCGCCGACCTGACGGTCCGGCAGTTCGGGGCGGATGCCCTTGGGGCGTCCCGTGGTGCCGGACGAGTAGAGCAGGTCGGCGCCGCGCGGCTGGTCGGCGGGCGGCTCCGGCGAGGCCGCGGCGAGCGCGGTCGCGTAGTCGTCGTAGCCGTCGACGCCGCCGCCGTAGGCGAGCCGCACGCGCACGGCCGCCGGGATCTGCCCCGCCACGTCCCGCGCGAGGTCGTCCAGCGCGTGCGAGACGACCAGGGCGGCGGCCCCGGAGTCGCCCACGATGTAGGCGATCTCGGGCGCGGACAGGTGGTGGTTGACGAGGGTGATGTAGAAACCGGAGCGCACCGCCGCCCAGTACACCTCGTAGGCGTGGATCGAGTTGTCGGTGAGCAGCGCGACCACGTCGCCGCGCCGCAGTCCCGCCTCCCGGAACACATGGGCGAGCCGGACGGACCGCTCGTCCAGCTCCCCGTACGTCAGTTGTTCGCCGGTCGACGCCATGACGACGGCGGCGCGCTGCGGATCACTCTTGGCATGGGCACCTGGATACACGGGACGCCTTTCGCGTGGAGTGGACGCCGGTGGCGGTGGAATCTTTCTAAGTCACCCTGCGAGCGGGCAGCAAGACGTACGACGGCATGAATTGATCGTTCGTTCAGGGGATCTCGGCGCGGGCGTACGCGGTTCAACTCTCCTCGAACCGATGGGTATCGGCCGCCGTCCAGCGGCGGAAGGCCCGCATGAAGCTCGACGGTTCCGAGTAGCCGAGCCGGTGCGCCAGCTCGGCGGCGGACAGCCGCTCGTCGCGCAGCCCGTCCTGCACGAGGGTGAGCCGCACGTCGTCGAGCAGCCGCCGGTAGGTGGTGCCCTCGGCGGCGAGCTTGCGGCGCAGGGTGCGCGACGTGGTGTTCATGCGGCGGGCGACGTGCTCGATGCCGGGGTCGGGGCCGCCGCCCGCCAGCAGGTGCCGGCGCACCGTGCGGGCGGCCCCGCCGGCTCTCGCCCGCTGCGCCACGAGGCGTTCGCACAGCTCCCGGCAGATCTGCGCGGTGTGCGGGTTGCCGTGCGGCAGCCGGAGGTCGAGGAAGTCGCCGTCGTAGACGAGGGCCGTGGTCTCGGCGCCGTAGCGGACGGGCGCGTCGAACGCGCCGCCCGGCGCCTCGGGGAAGGCGAGGTCGATCCGGCGCAGCGGCACGGGCGGGCCGCCCGCGAACAGCTGCCGGCCGAGGGCGACATTGGCGGCGCAGTCCCGCTCGACGAGAAAGCGCCGTACGTCGGCGGGGATCCGGTCGCCGTCCATCCGGTGCACGACGTGGCCCGTCGCGTCCACCACCGCACTGTGCCGGGCGAATCCGAAGGTCAGGGCCGAGTACCGCAGCCCGCACCGGAACGCCTCGCGCATCGTCGGGGCGCTGAGCAGCGCGTAGCCGAACAGGCCGAACGTGGTGACGTGGTAGCGGGCCCCGACCTCGATGCCGAGGCCAGGGCGGTCGCCGAGGCCGCGCAGCAGATTGCGGACGACGGCGATCTCCTGGGAGGCCTCGACGAGGTGGTGCGGGTCGCCGAGGGCGGCGGGGCCGAGGCCCGTGCCCGCGAGGCAGTCGGCCGCGTCCAGGCCCCGCTCCGCGGCGAAGTCGAGGAGCAGGACGACGCCCGAGGGCGCTCGCGGAAAGTCCCAGTCGGTGAATCCCTCGGCGATGACCTCCGGCTGCGCGGCAGCCGTGTCCACCGACACGGTCATGACCGGCCCTCCGTTTCCCGCCGTTCACGCGGCCAACGCCCATAGCAGTCCGGGGAGTTCATGACAGCACGGCGTTCTCAGCGGCCACAACCCGGCTGCGTGTCCGAATCTGTCCCGGCGTTGTCCGCTTCGGTCATGGAGGCGTCCGCGGGGCGCGGCCTAGCTTGAGGCAAGTGTGTCCGGCCGCGTCCGTGTCCAGGGCGCGGGGCGCGGCCGGGCGCACGGTCATGGACGTCGAAGCAGGGAGGACGCGCATGCAGACCAAGGGAGCCCTGCTCCACAAGCCCGGCGACGACTGGACGGTCGAGCCGATCGAGGTCGGCGACCCGGTCGCGGGCGAGGTGCAGCTGCGCCTGGCGGCCTCGGGTCTTTGCCACTCCGACGAGCACTTCCGGGGCGGCGCCAACCTCGCCGCCTCCTACCCGCTGCTCGGCGGGCACGAGGGCGCGGGCGTCGTGACGAAGGTCGGCCCCGGTGTCACCGGCGTCGAGGAGGGCGACCACGCGGTCCTCGGCTTCATCCCGGCCTGCGGCGTGTGCCGCCCCTGCTCGCAGGGCCTGCAGAACCTGTGCGACCAGGGCGCCAACCTGCTCACCGGACAGTCCATCGCCGACAACACCTTCCGCACGCACACCGCGGGCGGGGAGCCGGTCACCCCGATGTGTCTGCTCGGCACGTTCGCCCCGTACGTCACCGTCAGCCAGTCCTCCGTCATCAAGATCGAGAAGGACGTCCCCCTGGAGACGGCGGCGCTGCTGGGCTGCGGTGTCTCCACGGGCTGGGGCTCCGCGGTGTCCATCGGCAACACGCGGCCCGGCGACACCGTCGTGGTCGTGGGGGTCGGCGGCGTCGGCATCAACGCGGTGCAGGGTGCGGCGGCCGCCGGGGCGCGCTTCGTGATCGCGGTGGACCCCGTCGAGTTCAAGCAGGACAAGGCACGGGAGTTCGGCGCCACGCACACCTTCGCGTCCATGGAGGAGGCCGCGGGGCCCGTCGCGGAGCTGACGTGGGGCGCGCAGGCGCACACCGTCGTCCTCACCGTGGGCGAACTCCAGGGCGACCAGCTGGCGCCCGCACTCGCGATGACCGCCAAGGGCGGTCAGGTCGTCGTGACGGCCATCGCGGACATGCAGCAGATCGACGCCAAGGTCGGCCTGTTCGACCTGGCGCTGATGCAGAAGCGGATCCAGGGCGCCATCTTCGGCGGCATCAGCCCGCGCACCCAGATCCCCCGCCTGCTGGAGCAGTACCGCGCCGGCCGGCTGAAGCTGGACGAGCTCACCACCCGCACGTACCGCCTGGAGGAGGTCAACCAGGGCTACCAGGACATGCGGGACGGCAAGAACCTGCGCGGCGTGGTCCGCTACACCGACGCGGACTACTGAGCCGAGGTGTTGGTGACCGGGAGCGTTCTCTGCGCTCCCGACACGTAGAGGTCCCGCGGAGCGGTGCGCAGCACGAACGTGTCGTCGTCCCCGTCGACCCGCACGGACATGACGAAGAAGCCGTCGTGCTCGGTGGTCGTCTTCACGTGGTACTGACTCTCCCAGTACGTCTGCAGGAAGACCTCGGTGTCGTAGGGGTCGACTCCTTGGGGCGTGGTGACCTTGCCCTGGACGGTGAGGATGTCGCCCGCCTTCACCTTCCGCTTGTTGACCTTGTAGCTGACGGTGCTGGACCTGGCCTCGACACCGACGGTGGTGTCCGCGTAGTAGCCGTCCTGCGGGGTGTCGAGGTCGCCGTCCTCGTCGTAGAGGGCCGAGATCTGCACCTCGTGCTCGGCGTTGAGCAGGCTGCTGCCGCCCACGTGGTCGATGTCGACGTTCGGGATGGTGAACTTTCCGTCGGCGTCGCTGACCGGGGTACCCAGTTCCCGCGGCTCGTAGTAGTTCGGGTCGATCGGGTCGCCCCACGGGTTCCAGGTGGTGAAGCGGACGGTCTCCTTGACGGTGACCGGGATGTTCGGCGCCGGGGTACCGTCGGCCTTGGTGACGGTGCCGGTGACGTCGACGCGGCGGTCGTCGTAGTCGGTGCCGGCCGGGTTGGTGGTCACTTTCAGGACGTAGGCGTCGCCGGGTGCGGCGTCCGCGCTCCGCGCCGAGGCTGCGGGTGCGGACAGGGCGCCCGCCGCGAGCAGGATTGCGGCGACGGCGGCCGTCCGCGCCGGAAGGGTGTTTCTGCGCACGGGTCAACTCCAGGTCGGTTCGGTCGTGAGGAGTTGCGCCGGGCGGTACCGGTCCCGCCGCGGCGCGTGTGTGCATCACACAAGGTTCGATGGACGGGGCCGGGCGGGAGTTGTTCGCGGTAGGGGCGCCGTTACACGGCTGTGGCGGGGGCCCGCTTTGTCCGGGTTCGGCGTTCACCTCGATGTCGCTCACGGGACACACCACCGCGGGACACCCCACCTCCACTCCCCCGGCCACCCTTGACAGCCCTCTCTCGCCCTGATTGCTTGGCCCCACCACGCACCGAATGGTCGGTCGGTGCGGTGAGCGGGAGGAGAAGCAAGCGTGAGGGAATCCGCCGAACCGGGGCCCGCGGAGCGCATGTTCGCCGCGGACCGGGCTTCCCAGCTCCTCGGCATCGAACTCCTGGAGCACGGCGCGGGCCATGCCGCGCTCCGGATGAAGGTGACGGAGTCCATGGTCAACGGCCACGGCATCGCCCACGGCGGCTACGTGTTCCTCTTCGCCGACACGGCCTTCGCCTGCGCCTGCAACAGCGAAGGCCCCGTCACCGTGGCGTCCGGCGCCGACATCACCTTCGTCGCGCCCGCGCACGAGGGCGACGTGCTGGTGGCCACCGCCCGCGAGGTCACCCGCTTCGGCCGCAGCGGACTGTACGACGTGCGGGTGACACGCGGGGAATCGGTGGTCGCCGAGTTCCGGGGGCGCAGCCGCAGCGTCGCTACAGACCCAGCTCGCTGAGGCCCGGATGGTCGTCGGGGCGGCGGCCCTGCGGCCAGTGGAACTTTCGGTCCGCCTCGGCGATCGGCAGGTCGTTGATGGAGGCGTGCCGCCTGCGCATCAGGCCGTTGTCGTCGAACTCCCAGTTCTCGTTGCCGTACGCGCGCTTCCAGTTGCCCGCGTCGTCGTGGCACTCGTACGCGAAGCGGACCGCGATGCGGTAGCCGTCGAACGCCCACAGCTCCTTGATCAGCCGGTAGTCGAGCTCCTGGTTCCACTTCCGGGTGAGGAAGGCGACGATCTCGCCGCGCCCCGAGGGGAATTCGGCGCGGTTGCGCCACTGACTGTCGGGTGTGTAGGCGAGCGCGACGCGCTGCGGGTCACGGGTGTTCCAGGCGTCCTCCGCCAGACGCACCTTCTGCACGGCGGTCTCGCGCGTGAACGGGGGCAGCGGCGGACGGGCGGTGGCGGGGTCGCCCGCCGGGGCGGTGTGGTCGGTCAAGGTCTGCTCACTCCTTCTGTCGTGACCAGGATGCGCCCACACCGCCGCGACGTCAGAGCAGTTCGAGCACCGTGGCGTTGGCCATGCCGCCGCCCTCGCACATGGACTGCAGTCCGTAGCGGATGCCGTTGTCCTTCATGTGGTGCACCAGCGTGGTCATCAGGCGGGCGCCGGAGCCGCCGAGCGGGTGGCCGAGCGCCATGGCGCCGCCGTTGGGGTTGAGGCGCGCGTAGTCGGCGCCGGTCTGCCGCTGCCAGCCGAGGGAGACGGACGCGAACGCCTCGTTGATCTCGTACGTGCCGATGTCGTCGAGCGAGAGGCCCGCGCGCTGGAGGACCTTCGCGGTGGCGGGGATCGGGCCCTTGAGCATGGTGACCGGGTCGACGCCGGTGACGACGCCCGTGTGGAAGCGGGCCAGTGGCGTCCAGCCGTTGCGCGCGGCGATCTCGGAGGTGGTGACGAGCAGGGCGGCGGCGCCGTCGGAGATCTGCGAGGCGTTGCCCGCGGAGATGACCCCGTCCTCCTTGAACGGCGTCCTCAGGCCGGCCAGTTTCTCGACCGTCGTGCCGCGCCGTACGCCCTCGTCGGTGTCGAAGAGGGTGCCGTCGGCGCGGAGGACCGGGGTGATCTGGTTCTTGAACCGGCCTTCGTCGATGGCGCGGGCCGCCTTCTCGTGCGAGTCGGCCGCGTGCTGGTCGAGCTCGGCGCGGGTGAGGCCGAACTCCTCGGCGATCATCTCGGCGCCGACGCCCTGGTTGAAGACGACGTGGTCGTAGCGCTCGCCGACGAGCGGCCCGAACGGCTTGCCGGCCACGCCGCCCGCCCGCGCCGAGCCCATCGGGACGCGGGACATGGACTCGACACCACCGGCGACGGCGATGTCGTACTGTCCGGCGATGACTCCGGCGGCCGCCTGGTGGACGGACTGCTGCGAGGAGCCGCACTGCCGGTCGACGGTCAGTCCTGGCACGGACTCGGGCCAGCCCGCGGCGAGCACCGCGAACCGGCCGACGCCGCCCGCCTGCTCACCGACCTGGGACACACAGCCCCAGATGACGTCGTCGACGGTGGCCGGGTCGAGGCCGTTGCGCTCGGCGAGCGAGCGCAGGACATGGGCGGAGAGGTCGACGGGGTGGATGTCCGAGAGCGCCCCGCCCGGCTTGCCCTTGCCGACGGGAGTACGGACGGCGTCGACGATGACTGCATCACGCATGGTGAACTCCTCACGCTCGTAACAGGCTGGGGGCGGTCTACTTCGGGGCCATGCGGATCGCGCCGTCCAGGCGGATCGTCTCGCCGTTGAGCATCGGGTTGGTGACGATCGCCTCGACCATCTGCGCGTACTCGGTGGGCTGTCCGAGGCGGGCCGGGTGCGGCACCTGGGCGCCGAGCGAGTCCTTGGCCTCCTGCGGCAGACGCCCGAGCAGCGGGGTCTCGAACAGGCCGGGCGCGATGGTCATCACGCGGATGTTCATGCGGGCGAGGTCGCGGGCGATCGGCAGCGTCATGCCGACGATGCCGCCCTTGGACGCCGAGTACGAGCACTGGCCGATCTGCCCGTCGAACGCGGCCACGGACGCGGTGTTGACGATGACACCGCGCTCGCCGTCGACCGGTTCGTTGCCCGTCATGGCCTGGGCGGCGAGGCGGATGACGTTGAAGGTGCCGATCAGGTTGATCTCGACGACCTTGCGGAAGGTGTCGAGGGCGTACGGGCCCTCCTTGCCGACGGTGCGACCGGCGGAGCCGATGCCCGCGCAGTTGACGGTGACGCGCAGCGGGCCGAGCCCGACGGCGGCCTCGACGGCGGCGGTGGCGTCGGCCTCGCTGGTGACATCACCGGCGACGAAGGTGGCACCGATCTCCTTGGCGACGTGTCCCCCGTCGGAGGTCGGCAGGTCGAAGATGACGACCTTGGCGCCCGCCGCGACGAGCCGCTCGGCGGTGGCGCGGCCGAGACCGGAGGCCCCGCCGGTGATCAGGGCGGAGGACTGGGCGTCGATCTGCATGGCAAGTCCCTTGCTCGTAGTAGCAGTAGCAGCCGTAGTGGCAGGAGAGGCAGCGGGGCGGGGTCAGAGGCCCAGCGACTTGGCGATGATGGTCTTCATGACCTCGTTGGTGCCGCCGTAGATGCGCGAGACGCGGGTGTCGGCGTACAGGCGGGCGATCGGGTATTCCGTGACGTAGCCGTACCCGCCGTGCAGTTGCAGGCACTTGTCGATGACGCGGCCGGCGACCTCGGTGCAGAACAGCTTCGCCTTCGCGGCGTCGGCGACGGACAGCTCGCCCGCGTCGTGCAGTTCGAGGCACCGGTCGGCCATCAGCTGCGCCGCCTCGACCTCGGTGGCGCACTCGGCGAGCACGAACTTGGTGTTCTGGAAGTGGGCGACGGGCTTGCCGAAGACCGTGCGCTCCTTGACGTAGTCGGTCGCGAAGCGCAGCGCCGCCGCGGCCGTCCCCGCGCCGCCCAGCGCGATCATGAGGCGTTCCTGGGCGAGGTTGTGGGAGAGGTAGGTGAAGCCCTCGCCCTCCGCGCCGAGCAGGTTCTCGACGGGCACCTTGACGTCCACGAAGGCGAGTTCGGCGGTGTCGGACGCCTTGAGGCCGATCTTCTGCAGCCTGCGGCCGACGGAGAAGCCCTCGCTCGCCGACTCCACGACGAGGATCGACAGGCCGCCGCGGCGGTTCTCGGGGTCGTAGGGCGCGGTGCGCGCGACGACCAGGACGAGGTCGGCGAGGACGCCTCCGGTGATGAACGTCTTCGCGCCGTTCAGGACGTAGTGCGTGCCGTCGGCGGAGCGTTCGGCCCTGGTCTGGATGTTGGCGAGGTCGGAGCCCGTGCCGGGTTCGGTCATCGCGATCGCCGTCATGAGGTCGCCGGAGGCGAAGCCGGGCAGCCACCGCTGTTTCTGCTCAGGCGTGGCGTACCGCAGCAGGTACGGCAGGATGAGGTTCGCGTGCACCGAGTAGTTGCCGAAGGTGACTCCGGCCCGTGTCGTCTCCTCGACGGCCACGGCCGCGAACTTGAGGCTGGGCTCGCCCGCGCCGCCGTACTCCTGCGGCACCTGGATGCCGAGCACGCCCAGCTCGCCGAGCCTGCGGTAGAAGTCGCGCGGCGGGTGCCCCTGTTCCTCCCACGCGTCGTGGACGGGGGTGACTTCCTTGGCGATGAAGTCCCGCAGCATCTGGCGGAACGCCTCGTGGTCCTCGTCGAACAGCGTACGGCGCACAGCGGCCCCTTCTGCCTGTGTAGAACGATCGTTAAGTTACGTCGGTCCGACGGGCCCTGACAACCCGTCCGCCCCTACCGGGGGCTCGGTACGTGCAGCAGCGCCTCCTGGGTGACCGAGGCCACCAACTCCCCGTGCCGCGTCCAGAATTCACCCTGCGCCAGGGTGCGGCCGTCACCGGCCACGACGCTGTGGCACGCGAACAGCAGCCACTCGTCGACGCGCGCGGGGCGGTGGAACCACATGGCGTGGTCGAGCGAGGCGAGCGAGATGCCGCGCGGCCGCGGCTCGCCGTAGGCCACGAGGGCGGTGGGGGCGAGCGGGGCGTCGCAGATGTACGCGAGGACGCAGGCGTGCAGTCCCGGCTCGTCCGGCATGGCGCCGACCGTCCGCATCCACGCGTAGCGGTCGATGCGCCCGCCGTCGATCCGCGCGGCGTCGGCCCGTACGCCGTCGGGGCGGCGCGCGAGCGGCACTTCGCGGTACTCGACCGAGGTGCGCAGCGGGTGGCCCTGCGGGCGGTGGGCCCAGGAGTTCGGCAGCCCCTCGGGGCCCAGCACGTCGGGCATGCCGGGCTGACGCCAACTGCCTCCGGGTTGGGGCTGCTTGAACGACACGCTCATGGCGAGCGACTCCTTGCCGTCCTGGACCCCCGTCACCTGCCGCATCGAGTAGCTGCGCCCGTCGCGCACGACCTCGGGCGTGAAGCGCACCGACCGCTCCGGCGACAGGGCGCGCAGGAAGTAGGCGTGCAGCGAGTGCACGACCCGGTCGGCCTCGACGCTGCGGTGGGCGGCGTCCAGGGCCTGGGCCAGGACGGCGCCACCGTAGCTGCGGGCGGCGGCGCGGCCGGAGTGGCAGTACCCCTCGTAGGCGCCGTCGCCGGTCGCCTCGACCCGTACGTGTCTGCCTGTGCCGAGCTCACCGAGCGCGGCAGCCGGCGCGCTGTCCGTGCCCCCGCACGCGTCCCGCCGCGTCGCCTCGTCGACCGTGCCGCCGCTCACGCCTGTGTCACTCCCGTCGTGTCTCCGGCCGCGTACCGCTGCCGCAGTTCCGTCTTGAGGATCTTCCCGGCGGCCGAGACCGGCAGGGTCTCCAGGAAGTGGATCTCGCGCAGCCGCTGGTACGGGGCGACGTGCTCGGCCACGAACACCATGAGTTTCTCGGCGAGTTCGGGGCCCGCCGGGTGACCGGCGCGCGGCACGACGTACGCGACGGGGATCTCGCCGACCTCGGCCCGCGGTCCGCCGATGACGCTGGCGCCCGCGACGGCGGGGTGCCGGTGGAGCAGGTCCTCCAGCGGTGTCGGATAGACGTTGTACCCCTTGTAGATCAGCATGTCCTTGGCCCGTCCGACGAGGTACAGCCAGCCCTCCTCGTCGACGCGTCCCATGTCGCCGGTGCGCAGCCAGCCGTCCTGGAACTGCTCGGCCGTCAGGTCGGAGTGCCCCTGGTAGCCGTCGGTGATCTGCGGTCCGCGCGCCCACACCTCGCCGGTGTCGCCGACGGGGAGTGCGGGGCCGCAGCCGAGTTCCCTGATCTCGACCTCGGTGTCGAAGACCGGGGCGCCGACACTGCCCTCCGGCACGGGGTTCTCCGCCACCAGCGGGTGCGCGGCGAGCGCCATGGTGGCCTCGGTGAGCCCGTACCCCTCGACGACCGTGGCGTTCGGGAAGAGCGCGCCCAGGCGGCGCATGGTGTCCGTGTCGACGGGCGCGGCCCCGGAGTTGACGCTGCGCACCGAGGACAGGTCGAGGTCCTCGACGCCGGGCAGCGCGAGCAGGGCGTGGAAGAGGGCGGGCGAGCCGGGCACGGTGGTGACACCGTGCTCCTCGATGAGCCGCACGAAGCGGCGGGGCTCGAAGCGGCCCGCCATCACGACCGTGCTGGCCACGGCGACGCTCACGGACTGGCCGACCAGGCCCATGGCGTGGAAGAGCGGGGCGAGGGCGACGGCGGTGGACGTGCCGAGGTCCATCGAGTGCGGGGTGCGGGCCGCCGGGACGGACTCCAGGCGCACCCGCCCTTCGGCGTCGGCGCGGGGCACGGCGGCGCCGCGCCAGCAGGCCATCTGGAGGGCGTTGGCGAGGACGTTGCGGTGCAGCACGCGCACCGCCTTGGAGCGTCCCGTGGTGCCGCCGGTGAAGGCGAGGTGCGCCAGGTCGTCGCCGCGCACGTCGGCCCGCTCCCTCGGCTCGGCCGCGAGCAGTTCCTCCAGCGGTACGCCGTCGGGGACCGCGCCCTCGGGGGCGGGCGCGGTGGCCGTCGCCGGGACGAGGACGGACAGGCGGACGCCCGGAGCGGCGGCCCCGGCGAGCGCGGGCGCGGTCGCCGGGTGGGTGAACGCGGCGACGGCGCGCGCCTCGTCGAGCTGCTCGCGCAGCGCCTTCGGCGGCAGGGCCGGGTTGACGGGGACGACGACCGCGCCGGCCAGCAGGACGGCGTAGTAGGTGACCGTGAACCAGGCGGAGTTGGGCTGGTGCAGCGCCACGGCGTCGCCGCGCCGTACCCCCCGCTCGTGCAGCCCGGCGGCCAGGCGCAGCGCGGTGTCGTACATCTGGCGGTAGGTGAAGGTGAGTTCGCCGTCGCGCAGGGCGGTGCGGTCGGGGTGGTGGTGGGCGGTCCCGGCGAGCAGGTCGCCGACGGCGGCGTCGGGGTAGGTGAGGCTGTCGGGCATGCCCGGAGGCACGTAGCGCTTCGTCAACCGACGATTCCCTTCTCGCGGAGTGTGTCGACGTCGTCGGGGTCGAGCCCGGCCAGCGTGGTGAGGACCTCCGTGGTGTCCGCGCCGACCGGTGGGGCGGGCGCGGGGTCGGCGGGTGGTGTGGCGGTGAAGCGTGGGGCGGGCGCGGGCTCGTGGCCGCCGTGGTCGCCGCGCCGGTAGGTCGAGCGGGCGGCGTTGTGGGGGTGTTCGGGTGCCTCGTTCAGCGACAGGACGGGGCTCACGCAGGCACCCTGCCCGTCGAAGGCGCGGGCCCAGTCGTCGCGGCTCCGGGTGGCGAAGAGGCGCGTCAACTCCGTCTTCATGGCAGCCCAGTTGGCGCGGTCGTGCTGCCGGGCGAACCGCTCGTCGTGTTCGAGGTTGAGGACGCGCAGCAGCGCCGCGTAGAACTGCGGCTCGATCGCGCCGACGGCGACGTGCCGGTCGTCGGCGCAGCGGTACACGGCGTAGAACGGGGCGCCGCCGTCGAGCATGTTGACGCCGCGCCGGTCCTCCCAGCCGCCTTTGGCCAGAAAGCCGTACGTCATGGCCAGCAGCAGGGCCGTGCCGTCGGTCATGGCGGCGTCGACGACCTGCCCGACGCCGCTCGTCCGGGCGTGCAGCAGCGCGCTCACGAGTCCGAGGGCGAGCAGCATGCCGCCGCCACCGAAGTCACCGACCAGGTTGAGCGGCGGCACGGGGTCGCCGTCGGCGGGCCCGATGGCGTGCAGTGCACCGGCCATGGCGATGTAGTTGATGTCATGACCGGGCTCCAGGGCGAGCGGCCCGTCCTGCCCCCATCCGGTCATCCGCCCGTACACGAGACTCGGGTTGGCGGCGAGCAGGACGTCGGGGCTGAGGCCGAGGCGTTCGGCGACGCCGGGCCGGAACCCCTCGACGACGGCGTCGGAGCGCGCGATCACCTCACGTACGACAGAAACGCCTTCGGTGTCCTTGAGGTTGACGGCGACGGAGCGGCGTCCCCGCTGGATGACGGGGTGGGGGCTGGGCCGTCCGGCTTCGGCGGGGCGGTCAATCCGGACGACCTCGGCGCCGAGGTCGGCGAGGAGCATTCCGCAGAACGGTGCGGGGCCGATGCCGCCCAGCTCCACGACCCGGATCCCGGCGAGCGGTCCGCCGCTCACCGGCCGGTCCAGCGCGGGGCGCGCTTCTCGGCGAAGGCGCGGGCTCCCTCGCGCGCGTCGTCGGACTCCATCACCGGTCCCGCGATCGCGCGCATGCGCTGCCAGGACTCGTCGGCGGGCCAGTCCGGCGCGTTCGCGACGATCTCCTTGGTGGCGCGGACGGCGAGCGGACCGTTGGCGGCGATGGCGCGGGCGAGGTCGAGCGCGCCGTCGAGGGCGGCGCCGGACTCCGTGAGCCGGTTGACGAGACCGTAGGTGTGGGCACGGTCGGCGTCGAGGAAGTCGCCGGTCAGGGCGATCTCCAGGGCGACGGAGTACGGGATGCGCCGCGGCAGCCGCAGCAGTCCGCCCGCGGCGGCCACAAGACCTCGTTTGACCTCGGGTATCCCGAACTTGGCGTCGCGCGCCGCGACGACCATGTCGCAGGCGAGCGCGATCTCGCAGCCGCCCGCGAGGGCGTATCCCTCGACGGCGGCGATCACCGGTTTGCGCGGCGGTGCCTCGGTGATGCCGGCGAGCCCGCGCCCCTCGACGACCGGGGTCTCCCCCGCGAGGAACGCCTTGAGGTCCATGCCGGAGCAGAAACTGCCGCCCGCTCCGGTGATCACGCCGACCGTCTGGTCGTCCCTGCGGTCCAGTTCGTCGAGCGCGGCGGCGACGCCCTCGGCGACAGTCCGGTTGACCGCGTTGCGGGCCTCGGGGCGGTTGAGGGTGATGACGGTGATGCCGTCGGCACGGAATTCGCTGAGCACGGCGTCGGTCATGCGGGGCTCCCGGAGTGGGTCGCGGACTGCGTACGCTGCGAACGGAGCGGTCGGCGACCGCTCCGCCCGGCACGGATCGGTCCCACCCACCCCGCATTGAACAATCGTTAAGCTACGAGGGCGGGTGCGGACCTGTCCAGACCCTTGATCAATTCCGGCTGCCGCTCACCGAGTTCGGCCGAGTACGGCCTCAGCGGGCCTGGGCGAGGGACCGGTCCAGCTCCTCGCCCGTGTGACGGCGTTCGTCGGGGGTCGGGCTCACTCGTGACCCTCGATCTCGATGTCGCCCGACCGCGTGGGCACCGCGTCAAGGCGCGCCAGCGTCGCCGCGTCGAGGGTGAGCGCACCGGCCGCGACGTTCGCCGCGAGGTGCTCGGGGTCGGCGGTGCCGGGGATCAACAGCACGTTCGGGGCGTGGTGCAGGAGCCAGGCGAGCCCGACCTGGGCCGGTGCGGCGCCCAGCGCCTCGGCGGCCTCGATCACGGCGGGCTCGTCGGTGACCTTGGGCATGCCGGGGAAGGCGCTGCCCAGCGGGAAGTAGGGCACCCAGGCGATGCCCTCGGCGCGGCAGATCCGCAGCATCTCCTCGTCGCCGCGGGCCACGAGGCTGTACGCGTTCTGTACGCAGGCGATCCCGGCGGGCAGTCCGCGGCGCAGCTCGTCGGGGCCGATGTTGCTGAGCCCGATGGCGCCGATCTTGCCCTCGTCGCGCAGGGCGGTCATGACGGCGAGCTGGTCGTCCAGGTCGACGACCTGATCGCCTTCGGCCCGCAGTCCGGGGCCGGTCTCGGCGCGGCGCAGGTTGACCAGCGGGATCCGGTCGACGCCGAGGCTCTTGAGGTTGTCGTCGACACCGGCCCGCAGCTCCTCCGGCCGCTGGGCGAGCCGCAGCGGCAGCGGTCCGCCGGAGTCGGGGGTGGCGCCGACCTTGCTGACGACGAGGACCTCGTCCTCGGGGCGCAGCGCCTCGCGGATGATCTCGTTGGAGAAGCCGTGGCCGTAGAACTGGGCGGTGTCGATGTGGTCGACGCCCAGTTCGACGGCGCGGCGCAGCAGCGCGACGGCCGCGGCGCGGTCCGGCTCCAGGCGGGGCAGCTGCATCGCGCCGAAGCCGACGCGGGAGACGTCGCGGCCGAGGAGCCGGCCGGCGCCGCCGGGCCGGGGCATGCCGCCCGCCGTGAGCCCGACGGAGGGAGAGGAAGCAGAGGAAGACGCGGAAAAGGTCATGGGAATCCCGCCTCGTGCGAAGATAGAGGAAACGGAGGAACCTCCGTTAAACCGAAGGTAGCACAACCGGAGGAGCCTCCGCTTTGCCTGCGTCCAGATCCGGCCCGAATCCGCCGTCCACCGGGGGCGGCACCGACCGCCCCGCCCGCAAGGACGCGCGCCGCAACCGCGAGCGGCTCCTCGCCGCCGCCAGGACCGCGTTCACCCGGGACGACACGACGGTGCCGCTGGAGGCGATCGCCCGCGAGGCGGGAGTCGGCATCGGCACCCTCTACCGGCACTTCCCCACCCGCGAGGCCCTCGTCGAGGCGGTCTACTCCGCCGAACTGGACGCCGTCACGGCCGCCGTCGACCCGCTGCTGCGCGAACTGCCGCCCGAGCGGGCGCTGCGGGAGTGGATGGACCGGTACGCGGATCTCGTCACGGCCAAGCGCGCCATGGCCGGCAGCCTCACCCCCGCCCCGGCCTCCGGGCGCGGCGTCACCGCCAACACGCGGGAGCGGCTGACCGCCGCGGTCGCCACGTTCCTCGACGCGGGTTCACGCGCGGGCACGCTGCGCGGCGACGTGCCCGCGGACGACGTGATCACGATGCTGCTCGGGGTGTTCCTGTCGACGTCGGCGGGCGACCGCGCGGACCGTGTCCGGCACCTGCTCGACCTCGTCGTCGACGCGCTGCGGCCCTTCGAGGGGAGGGCGCGGGATGCGGACGAGCCCAATCAGGCCGCAGACCGGGCACTCTGAAATATGATCACTCCATGCCCGACATGACCGAGACAACGCCCGGCTGGCTGGCCTCCGACGAACTGGAGCTGGTCCGGGCCCGTATGCCGATCCTGTACGTCGAAGCGGTGCCGGTGCGCGTCGGTGACAACGGCGAGGTGACCAGCGTCGGCCTGCTGCTCCGCATCGACTCCGAAGGAAACGTCAGCCGCACCCTGGTCTCCGGCCGCGTCCTGCACCACGAGCGGGTCCGCGACGCCCTCCTGCGCCACCTGGAGAAGGACCTCGGACCGGTGGCGCTGCCGCGCGTACCGGCCTCCCTGCAACCCTTCACCGTCGCCGAGTACTTCCCGACTCAGGGCGTCACGCCGTACCACGACCCACGGCAGCACGCGGTGTCACTGGCCTACATCGTGCCGGTGGCCGGTGACTGTCAGCCCCGGCAGGACGCGCTCGACCTGGTCTGGTTCAGCCCCGAGGACGCTCTCTCGGAGGCCGTGCAGAGCGAGATGCCCGGCGGTCACGGCGCCCTGCTCAAGCAGGCACTCGCCCACGCGGGCGTCGTGGTCTGAGCCCGGCTCCCGGCAGTCCGCCCCCGGCCGCGAAGAGTCCGTGGCCGGAGGCGGGCGGCGCCACGTCTCCACCGCGGAACGCACCGCTAGGGTGCGATCATGAGCGAAAGCACCCCTCCCGAGGCCGCCTCGTACGACCGCGCCGCGGTGCTCGGTGAGCGGCTCAAGGAGCGCATCTACGCCTCCCTCACCCTGCTCGCCGTGCTGGTGGGCCTCGCGCAGGGCGGACACGCCTCCCACAAGGGCTCGGCCGTGGCGGTCACCGCCACCGCGCTCGGCCTGTGGCTGGCCACCCTGGTCGCGGACATGCAGGCGCACCCCGTCGTGCACGGCAGCCGACCCACCGCGCACGAGGTCCGGCACGAACTCTTCACGAGCAGTCCGCTGCTGACGAGCGCCATCGGACCCCTTGCGCTGATCGCGGTGTCCGCCCTGGGCGCCGTCGACCTCACCACGGCGCTGTGGATCGCCGCCGGGAGCGAGGTCGCGACGCTGGCCCTGTGGGGGTTCGTCGGCGGGCGGCGGGCCGGGGCCGGTCCCCTGCACGCCGCCGTGACATCGGCGCTCAACGCCGCGATCGGCCTGGGCGTGGTCTCCGTGAAACTGCTCGCCGGTCACTGACCGCGCGCCGCCTCAGAGCGGAAAGGTGACGACCTCGGAGAAGCTCGTGCGGAAGGCGCCCGGCGCGACGAAGTTGGCGATGTCCTCGGCGCCCGCCCGCCCGGCCGGTGTGCCGAGCGCGGCGAGCGCGTCCTCCTTGGAGTCCCAGTCGAGCGCCGCCACCAGGAAGTGCGGCGGCCGCGAGCCGTCCGGCATCTCGGACACGCTCCACTGGAAGGACCGCAGCCCCGGCATCTCCGACGCCAGCGGGGCGTGCACCTCGCGGTAGTGCGTCAGGAACTTCTCGGGGTCGGCGGGGTGATCGTAGATGACGGTCATCCGGTACATCGGTCGGCCTCCTCGTGGCACGGTCCGCTCGGACGCGGACCGTGTCGGTCCGCCCCTCGCGCACCACGATCACCTTCCGCCGCCGCAATGACCACCCTGCGCGCTACTTTTCCGACCCGTCCTGCCCCTTCCCCTGGTCCATTCCGAGGTGCTTCTTGGCCTGGTCCTGGACGGAGTCGACCTGGGACTTGTACTTGCCCCCGGTCTTCTTGTCCACGGCGTCGCCCGCCATGTCGATGCCCTTGCCGGCCTGGTCCTCGCGCCCCTTGATCATCTGCTTGATCTTGTCCAGTGCGGACATGGCAACCTCCTCGTGAGCCTCTCCTGACCCCCAGGATCGCCCCTGCGGCCACGGCTCGCATGCGCACACCGAGCGGCGTACGCCCCGCGGGCCCGCTCGACCGCCCCGGCCGGGTCGCCCGGTTCACCGACCGGACGCGACCGTCCGCCACGTACGCACCACCTGAGTGCAGGTGACATTCCATCACCATCCCCATATCGGTCATACTCGGTGAAACGCACACACCCGCACCCCGAGGAGTCCGCCATCACCATCACAGGTCCCGCGCAGCGAGCGGCCGTTGGCCCGACACACCAACCCTCCCGGTTGTGGCACGGCGTGCTGCTGGCCGTCGTCGTGGCGGCGCTCGGCACGCAGCTCGTGCTCGTGTTCACCGGCCACCAGGCCGCCGGAGCCGGGGACACGACGCAGGGTCAGGCCGACCTGGCGACGCGACTTGTGCGCATGTTCAGCTACTTCACCATCCAGAGCAATGTGCTCGTCCTGCTCTGCGCGGCGTCGCTGGTGCTGCGGCCCGACCGCGACGGGCCTGTGTGGCGGGTGCTGCGCCTCGACACGCTGCTCGGCATCACCATCACCGGCCTGGTGTTCGCCATCGCCCTCGCGCCGCAGATGCACCTCGAAGGCATCTCGCAGTGGGTCACCGTGGGGCTGCACTACGTCGCGCCGCCGATGACCGTCCTCGGCTGGCTGCTGTTCGGGCCGCGGCGGCGGATCGACGCGGCCAGTGTGGCATGGGCGTTCCTGTGGCCCGCGCTGTGGATCGCGTACACGCTGGTGCACGGCGCGGTCACCGACTGGTACCCGTATCCGTTCCTCGACGTGCACGCGCGCGGGTACGGCACGGCGTTGCGGAACATCGCCGGGGTGCTGGTCCTCGCGGGCGTCCTGGTGTGGCTGTTCGCCTGGATCGACGGGCGGTTCAAGCAGCGGCGGGCGCTGCCCGACCCGCTGTGACGCGGCAGCGCACCACGGTGCGCTCCGAGTCGACGCCGTCCGCGGTCAGCGCAAGGACCTTGACGACGTGGTCGCCGTGGGCCATCGGCGCGCCGGGCGTCCACGCCCAGGTCCCGTCCGCCGCGACCTGCGTCCGGCCCAGGAAACGGCCGTTCTCCCAGAGCTGCACCTGCGCGGCGCCCGCCGCCACGCCCGCGAAGCGCACCGGTTCGGCGCTACCTGGATCGACGCCCCGCGGCTCACCGAGCCCGCGGCGTGGCCGCCCGTTCGGCCGGGACGTACTCGCCGCAGCCGAGGAGCGCCTTGCGAAAGTGACCGTTATAGGCGAAATGCACGGATTCAGCTTATGCGGAACGCCTGGCGGTGGCGGGGAGGGCGGTGACGGCTTCGGACCGCGGTGAGGGCGGGCGCGTCCACGTCGCGCGGAGGCGACTTCTTTCGTGTGACCGACGGACGACGCCGTCGCTGAAGAACCGAGGGTCCGGACCCCGAGGCCCCGGCCCCCGCCCCGCAAGCACACGGAGCCCCGCCACAGAGACCCCTCCCGCGACCTCCGCAACGCTTGCCACGGAAGGGAGTTCGGGCCGCCGCACCCCCTGTCGTCACACCCCCGCCGCGTGAAAGGATGCCTGGGCACAACTCCGACACAGCACGCCCGCAGGAGGCCCGCATGCGTAGGAGGACGGGCGGACTGTTCACGACCGGTGACGGGACCGTGGTGATGCTCGCCGAGCAGCGCCCCGGCGCCGACGGCCAGTGGCGGATCACCGCCCGCACCCAGGCCGGTCGGCAGATCGCCGAGGTCCGCTTCCGGGTGTGCGAGGACTGCGAGGCCGGCCGGATACAGGCGATCTGGGTGGACGAGACGTGGCGCCGCGAGGGGATAGGCCACGAGCTGCTGCGCGGCGCGATGGCCGTCGGTGACGGATTCCGCTGGACCACCACGCTGCAGTCGTCCATCGGCCGCCGCTTCTTCGTCGCCACGAGCGCCACGGAGGGCGTGGAACTGCTGCACGGCCGGCCGCTGTGCCCGCACATGATGGGGCGGTGGGGCCGGGCCTGGGCGAGACGGACGGCGGCCTGAGCCGGCCGCCGTCCGCCCCCGGAATCCTCTTGCATGGACCGGCGCCCCAGGGGTACGCGGGGCGCCCCGTCCATCCACCAGAGGCGATTTTGATCATGGATTTGAACGCAACACCGCAGAACGGCCCCTCCCCCGCGCAGCAGGCGCTCAGCGCCCTCAGCCTGAACACGGAGGATCAGGGCGCGCTCGACATGCTCGCCGAGTGCGAGGTCCTCGTGCCCGTCCCCGACGACGTGGGCGAAGAGCAGGATTCCGGCTCCGACTCCCTGTCCCTGCCGGTCATCGAGCAGCCCGGCGGTGAGCAGTTGGTACCGCTGTTCACGTCGGAGCTGCGCATGTCGGAGCTGCTTCCGTTCATCTCGCGCTGCACTCCTGTGCCGCTGGGCGCGCTCGCCGCGCGCTGGCCCACGGAGCTGTCGATGTCGATCGACGCGGGCTCGCCCGACGCCCTGACGCTCAACGGCGAGGGCGTGCGGGAGTTGCTCGGCCACCGCGCCTGAGCCGGATCGACCGGGCCCGATCCGGACCGCCGCCCCTACCCCCCACCGAGGACCACTGAGGATCCCCGAGGAGGCCGTCGTGCCCTTCCGTGACCGTACGCACGCCGGGGAGGAGCTCGCCCTGCGGATGCTGGAGCGGGCCGACGCCGGTGAGTTGGCCGACCCGGTGCTCGTGCTGGCACTGCCGCGCGGTGGCGTCCCCGTGGCGGCGCCCGTCGCGCACGCCCTGCACGCGCCGCTCGACGTCCTGGTCGCCCGCAAGATCGGCGTGCCGGGCCGCCGGGAGACCGCGATCGGCGCCATCGTCGGCGACGAGCCCCCGCTGTTCGACCGCGTGGCCCTCGAACTCCTGGGCCTGAGCGAGGACAGGCTCGGCCCGGACGTCGCCGAGGCCCGCGCCGAACTGGACCGCCGGACCCACCTGTACCGCGCCGGACGCCCGGCCCGGCTTCCGGTCGAGGGCCGCACGGTGGTCCTGGTCGACGACGGGCTCGCCACCGGCCTCACCGCCACCGCGACGCTCCTCTCGCTGCGCCGCCGGGGCCCGGCCCGCCTCGTCCTCGCGGCCCCCGTCGGTACACCGCAGACCGTGGCGGACCTGCTCGCGCACGCCGACGACGTGGTCTGCCTGGAGCAGCCGCGGAACTTCCGCGCCGTGAGCGAGGCCTACGACCGGTTCCCGCAGGTCACCGACGCGGAGGTGCTGGACGTACTGAAGGCGTTCCCCGCCCGGGAGGAGCGCCGGGAGAACAGCGGCCGGGGCGGCTGAACCACGCCAGGAGCACGCAGGCAGGAGCACCCTTCACCGGAAGTCTTCTCACCGGAAGTCCCTCCACCGGAAAGCCCACCCCCAACAAAAGCCCGCCCCATGGAGGCCCCCATGCGCATCGGCATCATCGGAGCCGGCCACATCGGTTCGACACTGGCCGGGCATCTCGCCGGAATCGGCCACCACGTCGCCCTCGCCAACTCGCGCGACCCGGACACCCTCACCGATGTCGTCGCCGGGATCGAAGGACCGGTCTCCGCGGTGGACGCGGCGCAGGCCGCGCGCTTCGGGCAGGTCGTCGTCGTGTCGGTCCCCTACGGCCGCGTCTACGAGCTGCCCACGGCGGAGTTGCGCGACAAGGTCGTCGTGGACACCTGCAACTACTACCCCGAACGGGACGGCAACGACGCCGAATTGGACGCCGACGCCACCACGTCGAGCGAGAAGCTGCGGAACCTGACGGACGCGAACCTGGTGAAGGCGTTCAACGCGATCTTCTGGGAGAACCTGCGCGACGGCGGCCGTCCCAAGGGCAGCCCGGAGCGGATCGCCATTCCGCTGTCCGGGGACGACGAGGAGGCCAAGGCCGTCGTGTCGGGCCTGATCCGCGACATGGGCTTCGACCCGGTCGACGCGGGGCGGCTCGGCCGGGGCGGCCGCAGGCACCAGCCCGGCACGCCGGTGTACGCCTCGGAGCTGTCGGCCCGCGACATGGACGCGTGGCTGCACGTGACCTGAGCCCGCAGGCCCTGAAGCCGCCCCCGCCTCCGCGGTCTCACCAGCCGGTGAGCAGCAGATGGTTCACCAGCAGGGCGAGCACCACCTGTGCGGCGAGCCACGGCCGCGCCCCGCGCAGGAACGCGCAGGCGGGGACGAGCCACATCGCGAAGGGCAGCCAGATGCGTTCGGTCTCCGCCTTGCTCATGCCGGACAGGTCGGCGGCGAGCAGGGCGAGGAACGCGGCCGCCACGACGAGTGCGAGCCGGGCCCGCCCGGCCGCCCTGTCGTCCGGGCGGATCAGCTGTCCGGCCGTCCGGCGCAGCCCCGCCACCGTCGCCGGGCCGACGACGAGGACCGTGCACGCCAGATTGGCCCACACCCAGTAGCCGTACGGTCGGATGCCGCCGGCGCCCTGGTAGTAGCGGATTCGCAACAGGTGATAGGCCTCCCACCAGTTGAATCCGGCGAGCGTGAACGCGGCCGGGACGACGACGAGTCCGGCGCAGAACAGCGCCGCGAGCGCCACCGGCCGCTCCCGCAGCCGGTCCCGCCCGAGGTACGCCACCGCGAGCCCGATCACCGCGAACAGCGTGAGCCCGTACGAGAGGTAGCAGGTGAGTCCGGAGAGCAGCCCGGCGCCCACCGCCCAGCCGACGCCGCGGCCGCTGACGGCGAGCGCGAGGAGGGCCACCGCCCACGCGGCGACGGCGGCGAAGTACGCGTCCGCCGACGCGCCCATCCACACCGCGCCCGGCACAGCGACCAGGAACGGGGCGGCCCGGCGCGCCAGTTCCGCTCCGGCGAGCGCCCGCACGGCGACGAGCACCGCCACGCACGCGCTCGCGCCGACGACGACACACCACAGTCCCGCCCAGCCTCCGCCGCCGAGCCCGATCCGGTCGAGGAGGACGAAGGTGAGCGGGGCGGCGGGCGGGTGGCCTGCCGTGTGGGCGGGCCAGTGGTCGGGCGAGTCGATGAGGATGTGCCGCGTGTAGTCGCGCAGTGTGGCCGGGATGTCCTGGAAGCGGTCGACGACCTGCAAGTACTCGTACTTGGTGGTGAGGCGCCGCGCGATGCCACGGTGCCAGCCGTCGATCAGGGCGAGGGAGAGGATCCAGGCGGTGGCCGCGGCCCAGGCGGCGGCGAGCAACGCCCCCCATCTCAGCCGGGTCGCGAGGGTGGGCCCGTAGGCGACGACCGCGGCGGCCACCGCGAGCGCGGCGGGGGTGCCGGGGCCGAGGTGCGGGAGCCAAGTGCCGTACAACGGAGGGACGCCGACATGCAGGGTGCCGTAGGTGTCCTCGATGTGGCGGCCGACGAGCACGGCGGCGAGCACGAGGAGGAGCGCGGCCGCGGCGGCGTACAGGTCGCGGCGGGTGCCGCGCGGTTCGGTGCGGGGGGTCACACGGGAACGCTAGGCCGAGAGGCAGCACATACTGCGCCGACCGGCCCTGATGTCAGCGTTTCGTCATGAGTCGCGCGCCCCTTCAGGGGGTGCTCCCGGCCTACGGTCGGGGCATGCGCGACACTCCCGCCTCGCCCTCCTTCTGGCGCAGCCCGCTGCGCGGCCCTTGGCTCACCTCGGTCCTCGGTCTGGTGCTGCTCGTCGGTGTCACCGTCCTGTTCGTGACGGGACTCGTCTCGTACGCGGCGTACAACCCGGACCTGGCACCGGTCAACGACAAGACGCCCGACAAGGGGGTCCTCGGCTTCTACCTCTTCGCCTGGCCGACGGACCCGCACTGGCTGTACCGGCTCACGCAGGGCGTGCATGTGACGCTCGGTGTCACGCTGATCCCCGTACTGCTGGCGAAGCTGTGGTCGGTGGTGCCGAAGCTGTTCGCGCTGCCGCCCGCCCGCTCGGTGACCCACGCGCTGGAGCGTGTCTCGCTGTTGCTGCTGGTCGGCGGCGGGCTCTTCGAGTTCGTCACGGGGGTGCTCAATGTGCAGCTCGACTATGTCTTCCCCGGTTCGTTCTATCCGCTGCACTTCTACGGCGCGTGGGTGTTCTTCGCCGCCTTCGTCGCGCACGCCGTGCTGAAGGTGCCTGCGGCGGTGCGCACGGTGCGGCAGGCGCGCGAGGAGGGTGCGTTGGTGGCGCCGCGTCCGGATCCGCCGACGGTGTCGCGGCGGGGCGCGCTCTGGTTCGTCGGGGGTGGCTCGCTGCTGTTGTTCGCCACATCGGCGGGGCGGAGCTTCGACGGGCCGCTGCGCCGCACCGCGCTGCTCGCCCCGCACGGCGGCGCCGACCCGGCCGAGGGTCCGAACGGCTTCCAGATCAACAAGACCGCCGCCTACGCGGGGATCGACCGCGCGGAGACGGCCGAGGACGCGTGGCGCCTCGTCGTGGTCGGGCGTGCGGGCCGCACGGTGCGCCTGAGCCGCGCCGAGCTGTCCCGGCTTCCCCTGCACAGCGCGGCGTTGCCGATCGCCTGTGTGGAGGGCTGGTCGACGTCCGACCAGTCGTGGCGCGGCGTACGGCTCCACGACCTGGCGGAGCTGGTGGGTTTCCCGGCCGGGGACGGCGATGCACCGGATGTGCTCGTCGAGTCGCTGCAACGGCGCGGCGCCTTCCGCAGGGCCGCGCTGCGCGCCAATCAGGTCGCCGACCCACGCTCGTTGCTCGCTCTGTACGTCAACGGGGAACCGCTGTCCGACGACCACGGCTACCCGGCGCGCGTGATCGTGCCCGCCGCGCCGGGTGTCCTCAACACCAAGTGGGTGGCCCGGCTCACCTTCGGAAAGGTGTGACCCTCATGTCACTGCGCATGCCCTTGCGACGCATCCCTGTCGGAAGCCCCTTCCAACTGCTGCTCCTGCTCTGTTCGTTCGCGCTCGCCGGGTACGCGGGGCTGCGGCTGCTGGCCGACGACTGGTTCGGTGTGGCGCTGTGGTTCGTGGGCGCCGCTCTGCTGCACGACCTCGTACTGGTGCCCGCCTACGCGGGTGTGGACCGTCTGCTCGTGCGCGGTTTCTCGGCGGCCGGGCAGCGTGAGCGGGTGGGGTACGTGCGGGTGCCGGCCGCGCTGTCGGGGCTGTTGCTGCTCGTCTGGTTCCCGCTGATCAGCGGGGCGGTGGACGAGCGCTACCGGTCGGCGACCGGGCGCTCCGCCGAGGGGTACCTGAGTCACTGGCTGCTGGTCACGGCCGCGCTCTTCGCGGGTTCCGCGCTGCTGTTCGCGGTGCGGGTGCGCAGCGCGGCGAAGCAGCGGCCGCCCACGGACCACTGATCGACGGGGCGCAGTCCGGCCCCGGCCGCGTACCGGAGCAGGGCGGGGGTGCCGAGCCGGGCCCACGGGAAGGGGTGGCCGCCCGGCTGTGCCGCCTGTCCCGGCGAGTCGGTGACGTGGACGCTGGCGCGCTCGTCCACGTCCACGGGTGCCGTCTCGGCCATCAACAGGCCGCCGGGTTTGAGGAGTTGGGCCATACGGGCGAGCAGGGCGTGCGGTTCGCCGCCGATGCCGATGTTGCCGTCCATGAGCAGGACGGTGCCCCAGCGGCCCTCGCCGGGCAGCGGGTCGAACACCGAGCGGCACAGCGCCTGCCCGCCGAGGTCCCGGCTGTGGGCGACGGCGGCGTCGCTGACGTCGACGCCGAGCGCCGCGCGGCCTCGTGCGGCGAGTTCGGCGACGAGCCGTCCGGGCCCGCAGCCGACATCGAGCACGGCGCCCTCGCAGCGGTCGAGGACCTGCCGGTCGACGGCGTCGGCCCGCGCGCACCAGCGTTCGACCTCCAGCGGCAGCAGCCAGCCGTCGGTGCGGCGCAGGAACAGCGGTCCGCGTCCGGCGCGCAGGGCGGCGGAGTACGGGTCGGCGCCCGCCCAGGGTGCGGCCGACGCGCCCGCTGGTGGACCTGGTGAACCCATGGGTGTTCTCATCGGCGCGCCCCCGCCGTCGTACATCGCGCCAGGTGTGCGGCGAACCGGCCGTGCGGCGCCCGCGCGGCCACGGCCGCGGCGTCGTCGGCGGTGTCCACGTCGCGCAGCGGCGGCAGGTCGCGCACGGTGAGGCCCGCGGCGGCGAGCCGGGCGCGCTGCGCGGCACCGGTGTGCGGTGTGGACATGGGCACGCCGCGCAGCAGCGCCGGGTCGGGCTCGGCGAGGCCGAGGGCCCAGAAGCCGCCGTCGAGGGCGGGGCCGAACCAGGCGTCGCAGTCGGCGAAGTCGACGGCGAGCAGGTCGGGGCGGACCTGGGGGGTGTCCATGCCGATGAGGAGGGCGGGCCCCGCGCACCCGGCGAAGGCGGCCGCGAGGCGCTCGTCGAGGCCGCCCGCGCACTGCGGCACGACCTCGAAGCCGGGCGGGAGCCATGGACCCGGCGCGCCGTCGAGGACGAGGACGCGGCGGGCGGCCGGGGCCTCGGCGACCGCCGCGAGGGTGTCGGCGAGGGCGGCCTCGGCGAGTTCCGCCGCCTCCTGCGGGGTGAACGGCGGGGTGAGGCGGGTCTTGACCCGTCCCGGCCGCGGCTCTTTGGCGATGACGAGCAGGTCGGGTGGTGTGTCGCGGCGGTGGGGTGTGTGCGCCCGGGTCATCGGGGGCTCCCTTCGCCCGTGGGCGTCTCGGCCAGCACCCGGCTCATGTCGCGCACCGCGTGCCAGGTGCCGCGCCAGGTGCCGGTCACCTTGGAGGCACCGGTGCGCGGCAGGTACGGCACGTCGTGCTCGGTGACCCGCCAGCCGGCGTCGGCCGCGCGCACCACCATCTGCAGGGGGTAGCCGCTGCGCCGGTCGGTGAGGTCGAGCCCGAGCAGCGCCTCGCGGCGTGCGGCACGCAGCGGCCCGAGGTCGTGCAGGCGCAGTCCGGTCCTGCGGCGCAGCATGCGGGCGAGGGCGAGGTTGCCCGCGCGGGCGTGCGGGGGCCAGGCGCCACGCCTGGTCGGGCGGCGTCGGCCGAGCACCAGGTCGGCACGGCCTTCGGCCACCTCGCGCACGAAGGGCACGAGCCGGCCCGGATCGAGGGACGCGTCGCAGTCGCAGAAGCACACGATGTCGGCGTCGGACGCGGTGAGTCCGGCGTGGCAGGCGGCGCCGAACCCGCGTCGCTCCTCGCGCACGACGGTCGCACCCAGTGAGCGGGCGATCCCGGCGGAGCCGTCGGTGGAGCCGTTGTCGACGACGAGGGCGCGCCAGTGCGGCGGGATCCGGTCGAGCACCCAGGGCAGGGCCTCGGCCTCGTTGAGACAGGGAAGGACCACGTCGACAGTGGTGGGTGGGCTTGTCACGGGTCTCACCCTACGAGTCGGATTCGGACATTTCGGCCGCCAGATCCTTACGAAACACGGACGTCGACCGCCGCGCCCCGCTCGGCACGGCCCGCGGGCCCGGCGCGGTGCGAGGCTGGGGGCATGCAGCAGTCATACGAGCCCACGGGCGCAGAGCCCGACGGCGGCGCGGCCCGCGTCCTGGTCGTCGACGACGATCCCACCGTCGCCGAGGTGGTGGCGGGATACCTGGACCGCGCGGGCTATCGCGTGGACCGCGCCGACGACGGCCCGGTGGCCCTCGCGCGCGCCGCCGCGCACCGCCCCGATCTGGTGGTGCTCGATCTGATGCTGCCCGGCATGGACGGACTCGAGGTGTGCCGCCGGATGCGTGAACGCGGGCCCGTTCCGGTGATCATGCTGACCGCGCGCGGCGACGAGGACGACCGGATCCTCGGCCTGGAGGTCGGCGCGGACGACTACGTGACGAAGCCGTTCAGCCCGCGCGAGCTGGTGCTGCGGGTCGAGTCGGTGCTGCGCCGCGCCCGCCCGGCCGCGACCCGGGAGCGGCCGCTGCGCGCGGCCGGCCTCACGGTCGACCCGGCAGCGCGCCGGGCCAGCCGGGGCGGCACCGAACTCGCCCTCACCCTGCGCGAGTTCGACCTCCTGTCCTTCTTCCTGCGGCATCCGGGGCGGGCCTACAGCAGGGAGGACCTGATGCGCGAGGTGTGGGGCTGGGACTTCGGCGACCTGTCGACGGTCACGGTGCACATCCGCCGGCTGCGCGGCAAGGTCGAGGACGATCCGGCCCGGCCGCGGCTGATCCAGACGGTGTGGGGCGTGGGCTACCGCTTCGAGCCCGCCGCACAGGAGGCCTGAGGTGCACGACATCCTGCTCATCGCCCTGTACGCGTTCGCGGGCGCCGCGGCCTCGGGGCTCGCCGGGGCGGGCGCGCTGCGGCTGCTGCGGCGGCGTTCGCTCACTGCGTCGATCGCGGTGGTCGCGACGGTCGGCGTGGTGGCGATGCTGGCGGGCACGCTCGCCGTGGCGTGGGCGATGTTCCTGTCGCCGCACGACCTGACCGTGGTGACCCTGGTGGTGGCGATGGCGGCGGCCGTGTCGCTCGCGACCGCGCTCGCCCTCGGCCGGTGGATGGTGGCCCGCAGCCGGGAACTGGCCGTCGCCGCGCGCTCGTTCGGCGACGGCGGCGCCTTCGCCGCGCCCGACGCACCGGCCACCGCCGAGCTGGAGGAGCTCAGCCGGGAGCTGGCGGCGACCAGCGCGAAGCTCGCCGCCTCCCGCGAGCGCGAGCGCGCCCTGGAGACCTCGCGGCGCGAGCTGGTCGCCTGGATCTCGCACGACCTGCGCACTCCGCTCGCGGGTCTGCGCGCCATGGCCGAGGCACTGGAGGACGGCATCGCCTCCGACCCGGCCCGCTATCTGCGACAGATGCGCACGGACGTCGAGCGGCTCAACGACATGGTGGGAGACCTCTTCGAACTCTCCCGCATCCACGCGGGCGCGCTGCCGCTCGCCCCGGCCAGGGTCTCCCTGTACGACCTGATCAGTGACGCGCTGGCGGGAGCGGACCCGCTGGCCCGCGAGCACGGGGTGCGGCTCGTCGGCGAGCGGGTGGAGCCGGTGCCGGTGGAGGTGGACGGCAAGGAGATGAGCCGGGTCCTGGGCAATCTCCTCGTCAACGCGATCCGGCGCACGCCCGCGGACGGCACGGTCGCCGTCGCCGCGCACCGCTCACCGGACGGCGTGGTGGTGTCGGTGTCCGACGCCTGCGGCGGCATTCCCGAGGAGGACCTGCCGCGCGTCTTCGACACCGGCTGGCGCGGCACCCACGCCCGCACTCCCCCGGCGGGCGCGGGCCTCGGCCTCGCGATCGTGCGCGGCATCGTGGAGGCGCACGCGGGCCGGGCCACGGTCCGCAACATCCCTGGTGGCTGCCGCTTCGAGATCACCCTGCCGAGCGCCACTGTCTGGAACCTTACTTGACTTAGACATAGTCCAAGATAGGATTTCGAGGCGAACTGGGTCGCTCCCGGATTCAGGAGCAGGCCCCGGCACTACACAAGGAGCCAGCCTTGCCCGAGAACAACCAGAAGCCGCTGACCACGGTTGCCGGAGCGCCGGTTCCCGACAACCAGAACTCCGTGACCGCGGGTCCGCGCGGACCACTGCTGCTGCAGGACGTGTGGTTCCTGGAGAAACTCGCGCACTTCGACCGCGAGGTCATCCCCGAGCGCCGGATGCACGCCAAGGGCTCCGGCGCGTACGGCACCTTCACGGTCACGCAGGACATCACGCGGTACACAAACGCGAAGATCTTCTCCGAGGTCGGCAAGAAGACCGACATGTTCGCCCGCTTCTCCACCGTCGCAGGTGAGCGCGGCGCGGCCGACGCCGAGCGCGACATCCGCGGATTCGCCCTGAAGTTCTACACGGACGAGGGCAACTGGGACCTGGTCGGGAACAACACGCCGGTGTTCTTCTTCCGTGACCCGCTGAAGTTCCCGGACCTCAACCACGCGGTGAAGCGCGACCCGCGCACGAACCTGCGGGACCCCGAGAACAACTGGGACTTCTGGACCAACCTCCCCGAGGCTCTGCACCAGGTCACCATCGTCATGTCGGAGCGCGGCATCCCCGCCTCGTACCGGCACATGCACGGCTTCGGCTCGCACACGTACAGCCTGATCAACGCCGAGGGCGAGCGGTTCTGGGTGAAGTTCCACCACCGCACGCAGCAGGGCATCAAGAACCTCACCGACGCCGAGGCGGAGGCCCTGGTCGGCAAGGACCGCGAGTCCCACCAGCGCGACCTCTTCGACTCGATCGAGAACGGCGACTTCCCGAAGTGGAAGCTGTTCATCCAGGTCATGCCGGAGGCCGACGCGGAGAACTACCGCTTCCACCCCTTCGACCTCACCAAGGTCTGGTCGAAGAAGGACTACCCGCTGATCGAGGTCGGCGAGTGGGAGCTGAACCGCAACCCCGACAACTACTTCGCCGACGTGGAGCAGGCCGCCTTCAGCCCGGCGAACGTGGTGCCGGGCATCAGCTTCTCGCCCGACAAGATGCTGCAGGGCCGGCTGTTCTCCTACGGTGACGCCCAGCGCTACCGGCTCGGCGTGAACCACCACCAGATCCCGGTCAACGCGCCGCGGAACCCGGTGAACTCCTTCCACCGCGACGGCGCCATGCGCGTCGACGGCAACCAGGGAGCCACCCCCGGCATCGAGCCGAACTCGTACGGCCGCTGGCGGGAGCAGCCCGCCTACCGCGAGCCGAGCCAGGCCGTGGGCGCCGTCGCCGACCGGTTCAACTTCCGCGAGGACGACGACAACTACTTCGAGCAGCCCGGCAACCTGTTCCGGCTGATGAGCCCCGAGCAGCAGGAGGTGCTGTTCGCGAACACGGCGCGCGCGATCGACGGCGCCTCGCAGGCCACCGTCGAGCGGCACATCGCCAACTGCACACAGGCCGACCCGGCCTACGGCGAGGGTGTCCGCAAGGCGGTCGAGGCCCTGGCCGCGGGAAACCTCTGAGCCCCACGCGAGTGGCCCGGTGCGCGGAACCCTCCGCACACCGGGCCACCGGCACGTTCCGTCCCTACACCCCTCAGGAGTGGTACGCGTGAACAGCGGCGCGCTGACGCCCGAGCAGACCGAGCGGGTCGTCGCCCTCGCCATGGACCTGGCGCGACAGGGCGACACCGCGGAACTCGTGGAGTTCGTGGAACACGGACTGCCCGTGGACACGACCGACGCGCAGGCCAACAGCCTGCTGATGCTGGCCGCGTACCACGGCCACGCGGAGACGGTGCGCGCCCTGCTCCGGCTCGGCGCCGACCCGGACCTGCGCAACGACCGCGACCAGTCACCCGCCGCCGGCGCCCTGTTCAAGGGGGCGGACGACGTGGTGACGGTGCTTCTCGAAGCGGGCGCCGATCTCGACTCCGGCACCCCGACGGCGCGTGCGGCCGCCACGATGTTCGGCCGCGCGCACCTGCTGCCCGACTGAGACGGGCGGAGCGGGGCGGGGCGGGGCGGCGGCTACCGCTGCATCGCGGCCCGCGCGAACTCCCGTACCCCGTCGTCGAATTCCACCGCGGGCTTCCATCCGAACCCGGCGCGCAGCCGGGCCGAGTCCGCGGTGATGTGCCGCACGTCGCCGAGCCGGTACTCCCCCGTCACGACGGGCTCCGGCCCGCCGTACGCGTCCGCGAGCGCCCGCGCCATCTCGCCGACGGTGTGGGGCGTCCCGCTGCCGGTGTTGTAGGCGCGCAGCACGCCCGGCTCGGCGTCGGCCTCCAGCGTCACGGCGTTGGCCTCGGCGACGTCCCGTACGTGCACGAAGTCGCGGCGCTGGCGGCCGTCCTCGAAGACGCGGGGTGCCTCGCCGCGGGCGAGCGCGGAGCGGAAGAAGGAGGCGACGCCCGCGTACGGGGTGTCGCGCGGCATCCTCGGCCCGTACACGTTGTGGTAGCGCAGCGACACCGCCGTCCCGCCGGTCGCGCGTGCCCAGGCGGCGGCGAGGTGTTCCTGAGCGAGCTTGGTCGCCGCGTACACGTTGCGCGGATCGGCCGGGGCGTCCTCGCCGACGAGTCCCGGCGCCAACTCGGCGCCGCAGTCGGGGCAGCGCGGCTCGAAGCGCCCCGCGTCCAGGTCGGCGGCGTCCCGCGGCCCCGGCCGGACGACGCCGTGCCGCGGACAGGCGTAGCGCCCCTCCCCGTAGACGACCATCGACCCGGCGAGCACGAGCCGCGGCACACCGGCCTCCGCCATCGCGGCGAGCAGCACCGCCGTGCCGAGGTCGTTGCGCGAGACGTACTCGGCCGCGTCGGCGACGCCGTTCCCGAGCCCGACCATCGCCGCCTGGTGGCACACGGCGTCCACGCCGGCCAGCGCCCGGGCGACCGCGTCGGGGTCCCGCACATCGGCGCCGGGAGCGTCCCGCACGTCGAACACGACGGGTTCGTGCCCGCGCGCGGTGAGCGCCTCGACGACATGGGACCCGATGAACCCGGCACCGCCGGTGACCAGTACGCGCATGCCGCCACGCTAGGCCCCCGGACCCCTCGCACCACGTCAACGGGCCGATGCGTCACGACTCCGTAAGACCTCCCGCGGCGCCCTCCCCGCAGTGGCCCGCCCGTAGGGCCCTTGACACGTTTTGCATAATGCAAAGGTACGATTTTGCATGATGCAAAAGTAAGGGAGCGGAAAGAGTGAGTGGCACAGGAGGCGGCCTGCGGGCACTGCGCCCGATCCTCGGCGGCCGGGGTTCGACGATGGTCCTCGCGGTGCTCGTCGGCGCGGGAGCGGGCCTCGGCTCGATCGTCTTCCGCTGGTGCATCCAGACGTTCACCCACCTGTTCTCCGGGCACGCCGACTACGCGGCGACCCCCGGCAGCGCCAACCCGCACGTGCCCTGGCTCGGCCCCTTCTTCGTCGTCGTCACCCCCGTGCTCGGCGGCCTGCTCTACGGGCCGCTGGTCAACCGCTTCGCCAAGGAGGCACGCGGGCACGGCGTGCCGGAGGTGATGCTCGCGGTCGCCAAGCGCGGCGGCCGGATCAGCCCGAAGGTGGCCGTCGTGAAGACCCTCGCCTCGGCGCTGACCATCGGCTCGGGCGGGTCGGTGGGCCGCGAGGGGCCGATCGTACAGATCGGCTCGGCGCTCGGCTCCACGCTCGGCCGGGTCACGGGGCTCACCGAGGAGCGGCTGAAGCTCCTCGTGGCGTGCGGCGCGGCGGGCGGCATCGCGGCGACGTTCAACGCCCCGCTCGCCGGGGTCTTCTTCGCGATGGAGCTGATCCTGCGGACCTTCACCGTCGAGGCGTTCGGCGCGACCGTCCTGGCCAGCGTCACCGCGAGCGTGATCGGCCGGGCCGCCTTCGGCGACGTCGCCTTCCTGGACCTGCCCGCCTTTCCCGTCCAACACCTCGGGCAGTACGCCCTGTTCGCCGTGCTCGGTGTCCTCGCGGGCGCGGTCGGCGTCGGGTTCTCGCGCGTCCTGTACGCGATCGAGGACGCCTGCGACTGGCTATGGCGCGGCCCCGAGTGGCTGCGCCCCGCGGCCGGTGGCCTGGCCCTCGGCCTGGTGCTGCTCGCGCTCCCCGAGATGTACGGGGTCGGCTACCCGGTCCTGGAGAAGGCCACGGAGGGCGGGTACGCCGTCGGCTTCCTGCTGCTCCTGCTCGTCGGCAAGATGATCGCCACGAGCCTGACGATCGGGATCGGCGGCTCGGGCGGGGTGTTCGCGCCGAGCCTCTTCATCGGGGCGATGCTGGGCGCCGCGTTCGGCGCGGTCGCCCACGGGCTGCTGCCGGGCACCGCGGGGGCCGTCGGCGCGTACGCGCTCATCGGCATGGGCGCCGTCTTCGCGGGCTCGTCCCGTGCGCCGATCACCGCCGTGGTGATCCTGTTCGAGCTGACCGGCGAGTACTCGATCATCCTGCCGCTGATGCTGGCGATCGTGCTGGCCACCGCCACCAGTCGGCTACTGACTCGCGACACCATCTATACGCTCAAGCTGCGCCGCCGCGGCATCGACCTGGACGGGCCCGCGCCGGACGCGCCGCTCGGCGGCCAGCCGGTGGCAGCCGTCCTGGAGCCGCTGCCCGCTCCCCTGCCGACCGCCCTTCAACTGGCCGAAGCCGCGGACCTGTTGAGCCGCTCGGGCCACGGCGCCCTGCCGGTGCGCGACGGGGACGGCGCCCACCTCGGCGTCGTCACGGCACAGGCGGTGGCCGAGGCGCTGGCGGAGCAGCCGGACGGCGCGCCCGCCACCGTGGGCGAACTCGCCCTGCGCGCACCCCGCGTCACCACCGACCAGCCGCTCGCGACGGCGCTGCACACGCTGCTCGCGGCGCCCGGTACGGGACTTCCCGTGATGGCCGCAGGCGCCGACAAGGACGAGCCGGTCGGCTGGCTCAGCCATCAGGGGGCGCTGCGGGCTCTGCACCGGCCGACGCCCGTGTGAGCCGGGGCGGCGCGCTCAGCCCGCGGAGCCCGTCGGCAGGTCGGCCCAGCCGAGCGGGTACAGGGTCGGGTCGGGGACGCCGGGCGCCGAGGGCTCACCACCCGCCTCGTTGAACGCGTCCAGCGCCCCGATGAGCGAGGACCGCTGCTCCGGTTCGAGGCGCTGCACGATCTCCGCGATGTCCTGACGGCGCCGCGCGGTGACGTTCTCGACGGTGCGGCGCCCCTCGTCGGTCAGTTGCAGCAGCGTCTCCCGGCGGTTGGCGGGGTTCGCGCGGCGGTCCGCGAGTCCGGCGGCGATCAGCCGGTCCACCATGCGCATCGCCGTCGACGGCGCGACGTGCAACTGCTCGGCGAGCGTGACGAGTTTGGTGGCGCCGCGCGTGGACAGCACCACGAGCATCCTGAATTGCGGCAGCGTCACCCGTTCCTCGACCTCCGCGAGCGACCGCGCGGACACGGCGACCAGCAGCCGCGACGCGGTGAGCACCGCGCGGGTGACGGCGTCCACGTCGTCCCGACCCTCGGTGTCCCGGTGCCCGGCAGCCCGATCCCCCGTCGGGGTTCCGTTCCCACCCTCAGCCATGCGCCCTCCTCGCGGCATCGATACCCGTCAGTATGAGGTCGATGCCGGCCAGGAACTGCGCCCGGTCGTCGTGTTCGGGCAGCTCCGCCGCCACCTGCCGGACGAACGGGTAGCGAGCGGGGTCGAGTTCCGCCCAGTGCCCGGCGATGCCCCCGAGGAACGCCGAGCGGTCGGTCGCGCCCGGGAGCACCAGACGGGCGTTGGCGGCGTTCTGCGCCGCGGCCCCGAGGACGTAGTTCAGCAGCGCGGAGGCTGAGTTGAACTGCTCGGCCTGCGGAACGCCCAGCGCCCGCAGCCGTCCGCCGAGCCCTTCGAAGATCTGCAGCAGCGCGGCCCCCCACGGCTCCCGGGAGAGCTGGGTCCCCACCCACGGGCGCGCGTCGATGGCGTCGAACACGCCGAGCGCGAGGTCCCGGATCCCCTCCCGCGGGTCCCCGTCCCGGGCCACCTCCGCCATGACGCGCGTGACGACGCCGTCGGTGGCCGCCGAGAGCAGCTCGTCCTTGTTCGCGACGTGCCAGTAGATCGCCCCCGCGCCGGTGGCGAGGCGCGCCGCGAGCGCGCGGAAGGTCAGCCCCCGCTCGGCCTCGGTGTCGAGGATCTCGATCGCGGCCTCGACGATCCGCTCCTTGGAAAGCGCGTCGGTGCGCCGCTCCGCCCGCTGTGCCCTGGTCGCCATGCGTCCCATTTTGACACGACTGGAACGTTGTTCCAAACTGACAGTGGAACAACGTTCCAACATCACCATCCACCTCACTCTCGAAGTTCTCGAAGTTCTCGAAGTTCTCGAAATGGAGCAAGATCATGAACACGACTGCGCACACCACATCCCCCGTCGCGATCGTCGGCGCCGGCCTCGGCGGCCTCGTCCTCGCCCGCGTCCTGCACGTCCACGGCCTCCCCGCGACGGTCTACGAAGCCGATCCCTCACCGGACTCCCGCACCCAGGGCGGCCAGCTCGACATACACGAGGCCGACGGGCAGGCGGCGCTCGCCGCGGCCGGGCTCACCGAGGAGTTCCGCGCGATCATCCACGCGGGCGCCGAGGCGCTGCGCGTGCTCGACCAGCACGGCAAGGTGCTGCTCGACGAGCCCGACGACGGCAACGAGAGCCGCCCCGAAGTGCTCCGCGGCGACCTGCGCCGGATCCTGCTCGACTCGCTGCCCGAGGGCACCGTCCGGTGGGGGCACAAGATCACCGCCGTCCGGCCGCTCGGCGACGGCCGTCACGAGCTGACCTTCGCCGACGGTTCCACCGTCGACACCGGCCTCCTCGTGGGTGCCGACGGCGCCTGGTCGAAGGTCCGCCCGCTCGTCTCGGACGCCAAGCCCGTCTACATCGGCACCACGTTCGTCGAGACCTACCTGCACGACGTCGACGAGCGGCACGCCGCGGCCGCCGAGGCGGTCGGCGTCGGCGCGATGCTCGCCCCCTCCCCCGGCAAGGGCATCAACGCGCACCGCGAGGCCGGCGGGATCATCCACACATACGTCCAACTGACCCGCCCCGCGGACTGGTTCGCCGACATCGACTTCACGGACGCCGACGCGGCGAAGGCCCGGATCGCGGCCGAGTTCGAGGGCTGGGCCCCGGAGCTCACGGCGCTGATCACCGACGGCTCCTCCGCCCCGGTCGCGCGCGCGATCCACACGCTGCCCGACCGGCACAGCTGGGACCACGTGCCGGGCGTGACGCTCCTGGGCGACGCCGCGCACCTGATGCCGCCGTCCGGCGACGGCGCCAACCTGGCCATGTTCGACGGCGCCGAACTCGGCAGGGCGATCGCCGAGCACCCCGGCGACATCGAAGCGGCACTCACGGCGTACGAGGAGGCGATGTTCGCCCGGACCGCGGGCTTCTACGAGGACGCGCGCGAAATCCTGGACCTCTGCCTCGGCGACGGCGCACCGCACTCGCTCGTCGACTTCTTCACCGCCGCAGGTGAGGCCGAGGACGACACCGCGCGGGCCTGACCGGAAGTCGTCCACCCCGTGTGCGTACGTCGGCGGGCTCCGGGTACCCGGCCGCCCGCACCACGTCCACCGAGACGAGACGACGACACGGAGGACACCGCCATGACGACCAGCACCGAGACCGGTGACGTCACCGGCACGCTGGACAAGGACTACAACCTCGTCTGGTTCGTCGAGTCCTGCCTGAGCAACGCGCTGCGCCTGGAGACATACGTCCAGGACGCGGAGCGCGGCAAGGACCAGGAGCTCGCCGAGCTGTTCCGCAAGGCGCAGGCCGACAGCCGCAAGGGCGCCGAAATCGGCAAGCAGCTGCTGCGTTCGCGCCTGCAGGGCTGAAGTCCCGGCGCCGCCCATGGTGCGGCGCCCGTCGCAGCGGGACAATGTGCCGGATCCACCCCCGACCGGGATGGACCCGGCACTCTCGTCGAAGGCGGCACCGTGAACGACGACGGCTACTACGACCTCGGAACGTTCCACCGTACGATCACCACCGACTCACCCGAGGCTCAACTCTGGTTCGACCGCGGCCTGGTGTGGGTGTACGCCTTCCATCACGAGGAGGCGGCCGCCTGCTTCGAGCGGGCCGCCGAGGCCGACGAGCACTGCGCCATGGCGCACTGGGGTCTCGCCTACGCCCTGGGGCCGAACTACAACAAACAGTGGGACGCGTTCGACGAGCGGGACCTGACGTCGACCGTCGCGCGCACGCACCGCGCCGTGGAGCGGGCCACGCTCGCCGCGGCGCACGCGACACCGACCGAGCAGGCGCTGATCGACGCCCTCAAGTCCCGCTACCCGGCGCCCGAACCGGCCCCCGACCAGTCGGTGTGGAACGAGGAGTACGCGCAGGCCATGGGCAAGGTCTACGCGAACCACCGGGACGACCCGGACGTGGCGACGCTGTACGCCGACGCCCTGATGAACCTGACGCCCTGGGAGCTGTGGGACCTGCCCACCGGCCGCCCCGCCGAGGGCGCCCGCACCGTCGAGGCACGGGAAGCCCTGGAGCGCGCCATCGGCCGCCCGGACGGCCGGGACCACCCCGGACTGCTGCACCTGTACATCCACCTCATGGAGATGTCACCGACCCCCGAGCAGGCGCTGCCGGTCGCCGATAGGCTCCGGGGCCTGGTCCCGGACGCGGGCCACCTGCACCACATGCCCTCGCACATCGACGTGCTCTGCGGCGACTACCGGCGCACCATCGCGGCCAACACCCGCGCCACGGCGGCGGACGAGAAGGCCCTGGCCCGCGACGGCGCCATGAACTTCTACACGCTGTACCGCTGCCACAACCTCCACTTCCGGCTCTACGCCGCGATGTTCGCGGGCCAGGCCGAGGTGGCGTTCGACTCCGTGACCCGCCTCGAAGCCGCCGTCCCCGAGGAGCTGCTGCGCGTCGACTCCCCGCCGATGGCCGACTGGCTCGAAGGCTTCCGGGGCATGCGGGTGCACGCCCTGGTCCGCTTCGGCCGCTGGCAGGAGCTGATCGACCTGCCGCTGCCCGCCGACCCGGAGCTGTACTGCGTGACGACGGCGATGACCCACTACGGCAGGGGCGTGGCCCTGGCCGCGACGGGCCGCACACCCGAGGCGGCGGACGAACGCGCGCGCTTCCGCGCCGCCGTGGACCGCGTGCCGCACTCCCGCACCGTCTTCAACAACACCGCCGTCGACCTCCTCGCCATCGCCGCGGCGATGCTCGACGGTGAACTCGCCTACCGGGTGGGCGACATCGACCGCGCCTTCGCGGACCTCCGCCGCGCCATCCGCCTCGACGACACCCTTCCCTACGACGAGCCGTGGGGTTGGATGCAGCCGACCCGGCACGCGTACGGGGCGCTGCTCCTGGAGCAGGGCAGGGTCGCGGACGCCGCCGAGGTGTACGCCGCCGACCTCGGCGTGACCGACGCGCTCCCCCGCGCCCTGCGGCATCCGAACAACGTGTGGGCGCTGCACGGCTACCACGAGTGCCTGCTCCGCCTCGGCCGCGACGCGGAGGCCGGCATCGTCGCCCCGCAGCTGACCATGGCTCTCGCGGTGGCGGACGTCCCGATCGGCTCGTCGTGCTTCTGCCGAGGTCAGTCCTGACCCCCGTATGTGAACGGCCGCGCGCGGCCCCCGCTCACTCCTGCTCGTCCAGCAGACAGAAACCGCCGCCACGGCAATCGCCGCACACCCCGTCCTCCCGTATCCCGCTGCCGTGGCAGGCCGCGCACAGCCCGTCGTGCCACGTCGTGCCGTCCAGCGCATAGTGCGGGCGCGGATAG
Organism: Streptomyces sp. EDA2-14; assembly: GCF_054963755.1. Classification (NCBI taxonomy): domain Bacteria; kingdom Bacillati; phylum Actinomycetota; class Actinomycetes; order Kitasatosporales; family Streptomycetaceae; genus Streptomyces; species Streptomyces sp. EDA2-14. The sequence goes on along the minus strand of NZ_JBUEGE010000014.1, from coordinate 93,950 downwards.
TGCGTGTCGGCGAGCACGCACTCCACCTGTGTCTCCGGGTGCCGCCGGACACACAGGTCCCCGCCGGGCGGCCGGCGCCTGGCTTCCTCGCTGATGGCTCGCACCTCCCTCATGGATCCGTCGACGCGTTCGGTACAGCTCCAGAGATATCAGCGACCACTGACAATCGGTCGCCGCGCAGAGCGTGCGCGAGGCGCTCAGGCGGCACCGGCGCGCGCCGCGGTGACCACGACCGCCGTGTACGGCAGGGTGAACGTGCCGCCGAGGGCGTCGATCGCGGCGCCCGTGCGGTCCAGCAGATCCGCCAGCTGTTCCGGCCGGTAGGTGCCCGCCTCCCCGCTGGTCCGCATCTGCTCCAGCCACGCGTCGCGCGTGTATGTGGCCTCCCAGTCGAAGCGCCACTCCTCGGGTTCGCCGAACAGACCGCTGTCCCGCAGCCCGTCGGCGACCTTCGCGAAGATCGCTCCGTAGGCGTCGAGGGTGGGGCGGTCCCAAGGGTTGCGCGGGGAGTCGGGCAGTGCCGCGCGGTGGGCGGCTGCGAAGGCGTCCGCAAGCTCGGGGCCGGGGCGGAAGACGTTCCAGAAGAGGGCGAGGCGGCCGCCGGGGCGCAGGACTTCGGCCGCCTTCGCGGATCCCGCCACCGGGTCGACCCAGTGCCACGTCTGGCCCGCGACGACCGCGTCGAAAGTGCGGCCCGCCGCGTCCCAGCTCTCGAACGTGCCGACCTCCACGTCGAGTCCACCACCGCGCGCGTACTGGGCCATGCGCGCGTCGACGTCGACGCCGAGAACCGTGCAGCCCGCGGCCCGGAACTGGCGGGACGCGATGCCGGTGCCGCAGCCGACGTCGAGGACGTCCGGCCCCGGCGCGGCGGCGGCGATCCGGGCCACGAGGGCCTCGGGATAGCGGGGCCGGGTGCGGTCGTAGCGCTCGGGGTCGGCGCCGAAGGACTCCGCCATGGAGCGGGCCTTGTGCGGTTCGTTCGCGGGCGGCCGGGTCGGCCCTGTTCCATGAGTGGGCATGCGCCCACCATAATGGGCGCTTGCCCACTCTTCTAGTCTGGCCCGAGTCGAACAGAGGAGAAGTGCAGGTGCCGACCGGTGTGGCCATCCGCGATGTCCGCGAGCAACTCTTCGACGCGGCCGAGCGCATCCTCATGCGGGACGGCGCCGCCGCGCTGACCAGTCGTGCGGTCACCACGGAGGCGGGCTGCGCCAAGGGCGTGCTGCACCGCCACTTCGCCGACTTCGACGCCTTCCTGGCCGATCTCGTGATCGACCGCGCGGGCCGCATGGAGGAACGGGCCGCCACGCTCGTCGCCTCCGCGGGCACCCGCACCGTCGTCGACCTGCTCACCGACGCGCTGGCCGACCTGTTCACCCCGGTCGTCGTCGCCATGGTCGGCCTGCTCACCTTCCGCGACGGGCTGCGCGCCCGGCTGCGGGCGGCCGGCCGACCCGGCCTCGCCGTCCTCGCGGACGCCACCGCCATGCTCCGCTCCTACCTTGAGGCGGAACGGCAGGTGGGCCGACTGGTGGCCGACACGGACCTCGACTCCCTGGGCCTCACCCTCGTCGGCTCCGGCCATCTGCTGTACGCGAACCGGGAGGAAGGTCCGCCGACGGAGGCGGACGTCCGCCGGGTCGTCGCGTCGGCCGTCGCCGGGTCGCTCCCCCGCTGACGCAACACCGCCACGCCCGACCGCCGTGGGCACATCCGCTCGACGGGGCAACCGTCCGAGGGGCGCGGGCGGATGCACCGTCACCCGCACGAGGCACCGAAGTTGACCCTGATGGACGTCGCCGCGCCCGAGCGACAGCGCGGCACGCGTCCGGGCGGCGGTCGCGACACTGTGCGGGTGTGTTCCACGCGACCGCCGCCTTTCTCGCGCTTCTCGCGCCCCCTTTCACCCCTCGTGTCCGCTACAGCGCCCGAGCGATCAACCGGCCAGGGCCGGCGCGCCCTTGCGGCCCCCGCTCTCCCGGTTCGCCCCGGCCCTGATGGTGAGGGCGGCCAGCGCCATCATCACGGCGCCGAACACGGCGGCCACCGAGAACATCGTGAAGCCCAGGTCGGCATGGCCCGCGGCGAGCAGCTGGCCGCCCATCCACGGGCCGAAGACGGCGCCGAAGCGGCCCATGCCGGAGACCCAGCTGAGCGCGGTGGGCCGGTCCTCCTCGACGTGGTGCGAGCCGACCGTCGCGTACACCATGGTCTGCCCGCTGAACAGGAGCAGCCCGGCGAGGAAGACCACGCAGTACAGCACGCCCACCGACATGTGCACGCCCATCAGGTACACGAAGACCGCGGTCAGCGCGAACCAGATGATGACGATGCGGCGCGGGCCGATGCGGTCGGCGAGCCGGCCCGCGACCAGCATGCCGACGATGCCGCCGACGTTGAGGAACGTCGAGAAGAGCAGCGAGTCACCGGTCTCGTACCCGAGGTCGCCCATGATCTTCGGCAGCCACTGGCCGACCCCGTAGACGAGGAGCAGGCCCGCGAACGACGTCAGCCAGAAGCACAGCGTGGTCAGCCACTGGCGGCCCCGGAAGAGGGCCTTGAGGCTCTCCAGCTTGTCGGCCGCGTGCCCCTTGGGCGCGGGCAGTTCGAGACCGTACGAGTCCGCGAGCCCCTGCGCGTCCGCGGTGCGGCCGCGGGTGAGCAGGTTGGTCGGCGACTCGGGCAGCAGCTTCAGGGCGAGCGGCAGGAAGATCAGCGCGGGTATCGCGCCGACGACGAAGGCGGAGCGCCAGCCGAAGTCGTCGATCAGCCACAGCGCGAGCAGCGGTGCGACGGCGCCGCCGGTCTGGTGGGCGGTCATGATGACACCGGTCGCGAGCGCCTTGCGGGCGCCGGTGGTGAACTCCATGCCGTAGGAGATGGCGATCGGCAGGAGCGCGCCGAGGCCGAAGCCGCACACCAGGCGGAAGAAGCCGAAGACCCCGGCGCTCTGGGCGAGTCCGCAGCCGACGGTGGCGATGGTGAAGACGACGACCGAGGTGAAGACGGTCTTGCGGCGGCCCACCCAGTTGCTGACGGTGCCGGACAGGATCGTGCCGACGAGCATGCCGAAGGTGGTGTAGCTGCCGATGTCACCTGCGGTGGCGTCGGTCAGGCCGAGCGCCTTGGAGCCGAGCATGTGCGGCAGCGCGGAGCCGTAGATGAAGGTGTCGATGCCGTCGATGAACACCAGCGCCCAGCACAGGGCGATGACGACGGTGCGGCTGCGGCGGGACGGCTCGGACGCGGCGGCGGAGGCCGCGGTTTTGGGCAGGGCGGAGCGGTAACGCGAGGACATCGTTGTTCCTCTCGTCCGGGCTGTCCGGTGGCGGCCCGGTAATGGTGGGGTGGGATGTGCGGGGTCAGGCCTGCACGGGCGGGGTGCCGTGGGTGTGGAAGGACTCGATGGTCTTCAGGCCCCAGGCCTGGCCCTTCTTGCGCTCTTCCTCGGTCCAGGTGATGAGCGGCCAGTCGGGGGCGAGCACGAGGCGGGTGAGCGGGTTGCACAGTTCGATGCGGTTGCCGCCGGGTTCGTAGACGTAGAGGAAGAACGTCTGCTGGATGGCGTGCTTGTGCGGGCCCGTCTCGATGAACACGCCGGTGTCGATGGCGAGGTCGGCGGCGCGCAGGATGTCCTCGCGGTTGTCGGTCGCGAACGCGATGTGGTGGAGGCGGCCGTTGGCGCCGGTCCAGTCCTCGGTGTAGACGACGTCGTACGACTTGTTGGTGAAGGTCAGCCACTTGCCCGCGATGCGGCCGGTGTCGAGCTGGATCTGCTCGGTGGGGCGGGCGCCGAGGACGTGCGACTGGAAGTCGGCGTTGAGGGCGACGTCCGAGGCCAGGAAGTTGACGTGGTCGAGGCGGCGGACGCCGACGCCCCGGTTGGGCTTGGCCTGCGGCTGGTTCTTCAGAGCGGGCTTGAGCTCGTCGGGGGCCCGGTAGTGCTCGCTGTCCCAGTAGAGGGCGTGCTCGTGGCCGTCCGGGTCGGTGGTGACGTAGAGCTTGCCGATGCCGGGCTCGTCCTCGGTCCAGTGGCCGGTGCCGCCGGACTCCTCGACCGCCTTCACGCGGCGCTGCAGCGCTTCCTCGCTGGAGGTGCGCAGGGCGATCCGGCCGAGGCCCGGCTGCTCGCGGGCGGTGAGGACGAGGCTGTGGTGCTCGTAGTCGTCGAAGGTGCGCAGGTACACGGTGTCGCCGTCCCTGCCGCAGACGGTCAGGCCCAGGAAGTCCGTGAAGAAGCCGACGCTGGCGTCCAGGTCCGGGGTGAACAGCTGGGCGTGGCCGATGTGGGCGATGTCGCCGAGGGGCGGAGTCATCGTTGGCCTCCTGGGGTCTGTGCGGTGGGTGCGGGGAGTGGTGCCGTGTCGAGAGGGCGCGGGAAGACCGTGCCGTCGAAGAGTTTTCGGGCCGTGCGGACGACGGCGGTGCGCCGGGCGGCGGGCGTTCCGTCGGGGCCCGTGGTGAGGGTGCTTTCGATGTCGGTGAAGCCGGTGGGGTGTTCGATGCGGAGGCGGTCGCCGCTACTGGGGGCTTGGGCGATGCCGTCCGCCACGCTGCCCTCGATGCGCAGGCCCGCCGCGACGCTCGCCGCGCCGAGCACGCCGATGGAGGTGTGGCAGCGCACGGGGATGAAGGTGCGGGTGGTGACGGCGCCGCCGTGCCGGGGCGGGGCGAGCAGGGTCAGCTTGGGCACGGTGGCCCCGGTGACATCACCGAGTCCCATGGCCTCACCGGCCGCCAGGCGGATCTCGTGCAGCCGTCCGGCCAGCTCCTCGTCCGCCTCCAGGTCCTCGGGGCTCTCGTATCCGGTGGCCTTCAGTGCCTCGGCGGGGACGAGCACGGTCGGCATGCCGTTGTCGACGCAGGTCACCTCGGTGCCCGCGAGGGTGTCCCGCACGTGTCCGGTGGGGAGCAGGGCGCCCTCCCCCGGCGGGAATTCGATGACCACCGCGGCCGCCGTTCCGGGTACGCCGGAGATCTCGGCGTCGCCGCTGTAGTCGACCCGGCCGCCCGGCGTCGGGAACGTCGCCGTGGCCCGGTCGCCGGAGTTGACCATGCGGATGCGGACCGAGGTCTCGTCGCCCGCCGCGGGCACCAGGCCGCGCTCGACGGCGAAGGGTCCGACACCGGCGAGGATGTTTCCGCAGTTCTGACGGTCAGACACCACCGGTTCGTCGACGTTCACTTGGAGGAACAGGTAGTCGACATCGGCGTCCGGATCGTCCGAGGGTGACACCACCGCCACCTTGCTGGTGAGGGGGTGGGCGCCGCCGATGCCATCGATCTGGCGCGGGTCCGGGCTGCCCATCACCCGCAGCAACAGCTCGTCGCGGGCGGCCGGTTCGGCGGGCAGGTCGTCGGCCAGGAAGTAGGCGCCCTTGGAGGTGCCGCCGCGCATCAGCAGACAGCGCACGCCGTCCGCCGTGCCGGTCACGATCCGGCTCCGGTGTGCTCCTCGTACGTGCGGTACTCGACGCCGAGCCGCTTGAGGGTGTCGCGCAATCCGTAGCGGTCCAGGCCGAGTTGGCCCTCGATGAAGGCGGCGCGGGTGGCGGCCTCCTTCTCCTCGCGGGCCTGCGACTTCTGCGCGGCCTCGGCGGTGCGCTCGCGCGGGACGACCACGACACCGTCGTCGTCCGCGACGATGACATCGCCGGGGCGGACGGTCTCGCTCCCGATGACGACCGGCACGTTGACACTTCCGCCTGTGGCCTTGACCGTGCCCTGTGCGGACACCGCGGCGGACCAGGCGTGGAAGCCCATCTCGCGCAGTTCGGCGGTGTCCCGGATCCCGGCGTTGGTGACGATGCCGCGCACGCCCCGCTTCTGGAGCGCGGTCGCGAACAGTTCGCCGAACATGCCGTCCATGGACGGCGAGGTGGTGGTCACGACGAGGATGTCGCCCTCGCCGCACTGCTCCACGGCCGCGTGGATCATGAGGTTGTCGCCGGGCCACGAGAGCACCGTGACGGCGGTGCCGGCGATGCGGGTGTCCTGCTGGTTGGGGCGCAGGTGGTGGCCGAGGAGGCCGGTGCGGCCCATCGCCTCGTGGACGGTGGCGACCCCGTAGGCGGACAGCGCCTCGACGTCCTTCGGGTCGGCCTTGGGCGGGTCGGTGACGATGACGCCGGGCATCAGGCGAGCTCCTTCGCGATCTGCGGGTACGGGCGCATGTACGCCTCGGCCATGGTCTTGTGGGCCAGCCCCAGGTTCGGCCCGGCGTTCCGCTTGAGCTGCACACCCCGGCGTACGGCGAGGTCGGTGTAGTAGTCCCAGAGGTGCTGTTGGGCGCCGAGGCACTCCATGGCCTTGCGCTTGGTGTCCCAGACCTCGCTGATGTCGAGGAGGACCTCGGGCCTGAAGCCGCTCATCTCGGGCTGGTGCGGCTCGAAGTAGAAGACGGGCGGGGCGCCGATGATCTCGCCCTCGCCGGGGTAGCCGATGGCCTGCGCGAGGACGCGGGCCTCCAGGGCCATGCGGTTGGCGGCCGGGTGGTCGCCGTTGTACGGGTCATCGACCGGGTGCGTGAGCACCACGTCGGGCTGGGTCTCCCGGTAGACGGTGACGAGGCGGTCGGTCAGTTCGGCGCTCGCCACCAGCGGGTAGTCACCGGCGTCGAAGAACCGGACCTCGGCGCCGAGCGTGGCGGCGGCGCGCTCGGCCTCGTCGCGGCGGATCGCCTTGATCTCGTCGAGCTTCTTCCCCTCCCGCCAGGCCTTGGCGGACTCGCCGCGCTCCCCGAACGTCAGGCACGCGATGGTCACCCTCTCGCCGCGGGCGGCGGCGAGCGCGATGGCGCCGCCGGCCCGCCACACGAAGTCCCCGGCATGCGCGGTGACCACCAGGGTCGATCGGGGCGGGGTGCCGGGCGCGGGGCCGTTGCTCATTGCTGCATCTCCTTGGTGACAGGTGTGCGCCCGTCCCCGATGCGGCGTCAGTCGGCGCGCAGTACGTCGATCACGCTGCGGAGGTGGGCGCGGACGGCCGTCTCGGCCGCCTGCGGGTCCCTGGCGCGGATCGCCTCGATCATCGCCAGATGCTCGCTCAGGGACTGCTGCGAACGCCCCGGCCGCAGCGCCAACTGGAAGCGGTGACGCACCAGTTGGGCGTTGAGCCGTTCCAGGAGCCCGACGGCCGTGTGCTGGCCGGAGATCTCCCGGATGCGGGCGTGCAGCCCGTGGTTGAGGTCGGAGTAGGTGAGCGGGTCACCGTTCTCGACCGCCTTGGTCATGGCGTCACCGAGCCCGGTGAGCTCGTCGAGCTGTGCGTCGGTGGCCTCTTGAGCCGCCTTGGCCGCGCACAGCCCTTCGAGCGCCATCCGGCACTCCGTGATCTCCACGGCCTCCTCCACCGTGACGACCCGCACCCGCGAGCCGCGGTTGCGAATCCGCTCGACCAGTCCTTCGGCGGCCAGTTCGAGCAGTGCCGCGCGGATGCTCGCCCGCGTCACGTCGTACTGCTCGGCGAGTTCGTTCTCCACCAGCCGCTGGGCCGGTGACATCTCGCCGCGCAGAATCGCCTGCCGCAGCTGATCCAGCGCGTACTGCTTGGCCTGCTCTCCGGAGCCCGGACGGGCTTCCTTCGGCATGTGCCCTCCCTGAGTGAGTGCGTGTCGACGCTAAATCTAGGCGAACAGAATTGTCAACGATTTTGTTCGCACTCTCAGAAACCTCAGGAACGCGGGGGCGGGCTCACTCGGAGACGGGCTCACCCCACGGCAGTTCGAGCGCACCCCGGAGGGCGGCGAGCGCCGGCTCGCCGATACGACCGGCGAGCCGGGCCTCCAGGCCGTCGAGGGCTTGGCGCGCACGCTCGTGGGCGCGGCGCCCGTCCGCGGTGCGGCGGACGAGCCGCTGCCGGGCCGACGCGGGATCGGGCACCTGCTCCAGGAGCCCGTCCGCGATCAGTACGCGCACGGCCTGATGGACGGTCTGCCGGGTCACGCCCATGCGGCGGGCCAGCTCGGAGACGGTGGTGCCGTCGGCGTCGAGCATCGCGAAGAGCTGCACCTGAGTGGGCGTTATCGGCGCGACGCCCTGCCCCTCCAGCGCCGCGAGCAGCCCGTCCTCGAACCAGCGGCGGGCCTCGCCGAGCAGCTGCGGCAGATCACGTCGGGGCTCGCTCATCGCTTCCCGTCCTCTCCGGCATCCAGGGCGGACACGGATCCTTGCCCGTCGACCGCCTCATGTGTCAGGCTACCTGACATTGATCGTCAGGCACCCTGACAAAGAAAGGACAGGCGCCATGACCATGGAGTTCGCGACGCGCTACCGCGGCACCTCACGGATACCAGCCGACCCCTCGAAGCCGTACGTCGTCGAGAAGGGCGAGGGCGACCGGGCCCACCTCTTCGGCGACCTCGTGACCGTCTACGCGGGCGGCGAGCAGACCGACAACACCTTCAACTTCTTCACCGTCGAGGGCCCGAAGGGCGACATCATCCCGGCGCACGTGCACGCGGACACCCACGAGGTCTTCTACGTGACGCAGGGCGCGGTCCGGCTCTTCGCCGAGGACCCCGAGGGCGAGCAACTGGAGCGGCTGCTCATGCCGGGCGACTTCGGTTTCGTGCCGAAGAACTGCGCGCACGCCTACCGCATGGAGCGCCACCACTCCCAGGTCGTGGGCGTCGCCGCGGGCCCGGGCGGCACCTTCGAGCGGTTCTTCGAGTCGCTGGGCACGCCGGTGGAGGAGATGGGCCTGCCGGCCCGGCCGTTCGTCCCCGAACCACGCAAGTTCGGCACCGTTCCGCAGGAGTACGACGTGCGCTTCCTGCCCGACCACCAGTGGCGGACCGCGTGACGCCGGGCGAGCTGCGCGCCCTCATCGCGGCGCCGCACCCCGACGTCGCGCCGCTGCCGCCCGCCGCCGAACGCGGGGGCGGGACACGGGTACTGCGCGGCGTCCCGTACGCGGAGGTCGAAGGCGCCCGCCCGCTGGAACTCGACCTGTGGCTGCCCGCCACGGCTGCCGCCGCCCCACTGGTGCTGTTCGTGCACGGCGGGGCGTGGCGGCGCGGCCGACGCGACGACATGGGGGTGCACACCCGCGGCTGGGACCCGGGCCCGTTCGAGCAACTCGCCGCGGCGGGCCACGCGGTGGCCTGCGTCGACTACCGGCTGAGCAGCGAGGCGAGCTTTCCCGCGCCGCTGGAGGACCTGCGGTCGGCGCTGCGCTGGCTGGGCCTGCGCGCGGACGAGCTGGGCATCGACCCGGCGCGCACGGTGGTGTGGGGCGAGTCGGCGGGCGGCCACCTGGCCTCGCTGCTCGCGCTCACGCACGACGAGCCGCGGCTCGCGGGCGCCGTGGTCTGGTACGGACCGGCGGACCTGACGGCGCCGCGGCCCCCGTTCGATCCGGCGGACCCGGCCACTCCCGAGGCGCTGCTGCTGGGCGGGGCGCCCGCGTCGGTGCCGCGGCGGGCGCACGCCGCGAGTCCGTTGAAGCGGGTGCACGCCGAGGCGCCGCCCTTCCTCGTGGTGCACGGCGAGGCCGACACGATGGTGCCGTGCTCGCACGGGCGGGACCTGGCGGCGGCGCTGTGGGCGGCCGGGACGCCGGTCGAGCTGGAGACCGTGCCGGGCGCCGACCACGGATGGCACGGCCTGGACGACGCCGGGGTGCGGCGGATCTTCGCCGCGTCCCTGGACTTCGTACGGAAGCGGAGCTGACCGCCCCTTTGCGTACCGCCGCCCACCTGGCAGATTGAGGCGCGAGCGCCGGACGACCCGAATCCGGCGTCGACTTCGTGACGTCAAGGCCCCGTGGAAGAGGTGCGTGATGAGCCCGCAGTTCGGCGACTACCAATTCGAGATCTACCTCGACGGACTGCGCGGCGTGACACCCACGCAGCCGATGGACTTCGCCACCCTCGAAGAGCGGGCGCGGGCCGCCCTCTCCCCCTCCGTCTGGTCCTACGTCGCCGGGGGCGCGGGCGACGAGCAGACGCAGCGCGCCAATGTGCGGGCCTTCGAACGGTACGGGCTCGTGCCCCGGATGATGGTGGGCGCCGCGCAGCGCGACATGTCCGTGGACCTGTTCGGCACGCGGCTCCCCTCGCCGCTGTTCATGGCGCCGGTCGGCGTGATCGGGCTGTGCGCGCAGGACGGTCACGGGGACCTGGCGACGGCGCGGGCCGCGGCGCGCACGGGTGTGCCCATGGTGGCGTCGACGCTGACGGTGGACCCGATGGAGGACGTGGCGGCGGAATTCGGGGAGACACCCGGCTTCTTCCAGCTCTACACACCCACCGACCGGGCGCTCGCAGAGAGCCTGGTCAAGCGGGCGGAGGCGGCGGGCTACAAGGGCATCGTGGTCACGCTCGACACGTGGGTCACCGGCTGGCGCCCGCGCGACCTGTCGACGTCGAACTTCCCGCAGTTGCGCGGCCACTGCCTCGCCAACTACACCTCGGACCCGCGCTTCCAGGAGATCGCCGCGAGCACCGACCCCACGGACCTGGTGCGGTCCTGGGTCGGCATCTTCGGCAACCCGCTCACGTGGGACGACCTGCCGTGGCTGCGCTCGCTCACCGATCTGCCGCTGATCCTCAAGGGCATCTGCCATCCCGAGGACGTGCGGCGCGCGAAGGACGGCGGCGTGGACGGGATCTACTGCTCCAACCACGGCGGCCGCCAGGCCAACGGCGGCCTGCCCGCCCTCGCCGCACTGCCCGGTGTCGTCGAGGCGGCGGACGGCCTGCCGGTCCTCTTCGACTCCGGGGTCCGCTCGGGCGCCGACGTGGTCAAGGCGCTCGCGCTGGGCGCGACGGCGGTGGGTGTCGGGCGGCCGTACGCGTACGGGCTCGCGGTCGGCGGCGTGGACGGCCTCGTGCACGTGCTGCGCTCCCTGCTCGCCGAGGCCGACCTGATCATGGCGGTGGACGGTTATCCGACGCTCGCGGACCTCACACCCGAGTCGCTGGTCGCGGTGGACTGAGCGGGCGGCCGCCCGTCAGTCGCCGGTCACCGCCTCGACGAGGTGCGCGAGCGCGTCGGCCGCCTTCGCCAGGCCGTCGTGCGGGGTGACCGGCTCGTGGAGGTAGACGTCGCGGCGCAGCTCCAGCATGAGGGCGGTGACGCGGCGCTCCTTGCCGTAGTGCTCCAACGGGACGTAGACACCGGCGAAGGGAGTGTTCACGCCGGTTTCGCCGAGTGGGGCGAAGGCCTCGCGGGCGCGGGCGAGGAGGGAGTCCGGGGTGTGGAACGGGTCGGCGCCCAGGCAGACCGGCGGGCGCGGGTCCGTGCCGTGCAGTTCGTAGGGCAGGGCGCGGCTCGGGTACGAGTGGACGTCGATGACGACCGCCCGGCCGGTCGCGGCAAGGCGGTCGGCCACGGCCCGTGTCATGGCCCGCGCGTACGGCTCGAAGTAGGTCTCCAGCAGGGCGAGCTCGTCCGCAGGGGGCTCGCGGCGCAGTGGCTCGCGGTGCGTGGTGCGGGTGTAGACCGCGCCCATGCCGACCGCCCGCATCTCCTCGCGCTCGTCGGGGAACCGCTCCGGGTCGACGACCAGCCGGGACCGCTCATTGACGAACCGCCAGGGCGTGACCGTCGTGGCCCGTGCGGCGCGGTCCGCGACGACCGCGGTGTGGGCGTCGGTGATGAGGTCGAGTTCGCGCTCCAGGGCCGCTCCGTCGAGCAGGAGCCCTTCCCGTACGGACGCCGGGATCGCGCGGGACGCGTGCGGCACGTGCAGCAGCACCGGCGAGGAAGGGTCTCCGGGGAGCAGCCGGAACGGCGGGGTGTCCATGTCTCCCACTGTGCCATCCGTCACCAGGGACATCCGTCCACTTTCTGGGACGGCTGGTTTCGAGGTGTGGGCGAGGGGTAGGGAGCCCGCCGCTACTACTGAATGGACAGTGAGTAGCTGGAGCGCGACAGGAGTACCTCACCTTGCCCGAAGCACCTTCAGAACTCGTGCGTCACCTGTGGATTCCGCTCGCCGACGGCACACGTCTCGCCGCCCGCGTCTGGCTGCCGGAAGGCCCCGCCCGACCGGCGCCCGCGATCCTCGAGTACATCCCGTACCGCAAGAACGACGGGACGGCCGACCGCGACAACAGCCTGCACGCCCGCTTCGCCGCGAACGGCTACGCCGCCGTCCGCGTCGACCTGCGCGGCAGCGGCGACTCCGACGGGCTGATGCTCGACGAGTACGCGCAAGCGGAACTGGACGACGGCGTCGAGGTCATCGCCTGGCTCGCCGAGCAGGAGTGGTGCGACGGCACCGTCGGCATCATCGGCAAGTCGTGGGGCGGCTTCAACGGACTGCAGATCGCGGCCCTGCGCCCGCCCGCGCTCAAGGCGATCGTGACGGTCTGCTCGACGGACGACCGGTACGCCGACGACGTGCACTACACCGGCGGTTCACTGATCGCCTCCGAGATGCTGCCCTGGGCGTCGACGATGCTCGCCTACAACGCGCGCCCCGCCGACCCCGCCGTGGTGGGCGACGCGTGGCGCGAGCGGTGGCTGGAGCGGATGACGGACACCCCGGTGTACGTCGAGGAGTGGCTGCGGCACCAGACCCGCGACGCCTTCTGGAAGCACGGCTCGGTGTGCGAGGACTTCGGGGCGATCGAGGCGGCCGTGCTGGCGGTGGGCGGCTGGTACGACCCGTACTGCGGGGCCGTGCTGCGCCTGCTCGAAGGCATCGAGGGCGCCCCCGTGCGGGCGCTCGTCGGGCCGTGGGCGCACACCTACCCGCACCAGGCGGCGCCGGGGCCCGCGATCGACTTCCACGGTGAAGTGGTGCGCTGGTTCGACCAGTTCCTGCGCGGCAAGGACACCGGGGCACTGGACGATCCGGCGCTGCGTGCGTGGCTGCCGGAGTGGGCGCCGCCTGGCGGTGACCGGGAGCAGCGTCCCGGCCGTTGGGTCGCCGAACAGCAGTGGCCCTCCCCGCGCATCGAGCGCCAGGCACTCGCGCTGGCCGGCGAGTCGGCGGGCGAGGCGGTCGGGCACGATCCGCTGCGCTTCCGGGACGCCCGCCTCGACAGCACGCGGGTGCTCGGCACCACGGGCGGCAGCTGGCTCCAGTTCGGCGACGCAGCCGGGCAGTTCGGTCCGCAGGGCGCCGACGACGGGCTCTCGCACTGCTTCACCACCGTGCCCCTCGACGAGCGCGCCGAGATCCTCGGCGCCCCGTCCGTGACCCTGCGGGTGAGCGCCGACCGGCCCGCCGCGCAGCTCGCGGTGCGCCTCACCGACGTGGCCCCGGACGGCAGTTCCCGGCTCGTCACGCGCGGCCTGCTCAACCTCACGCACCGCGAGGGGCACGAGGAGCCGCTGCCGCTGGAGCCGGGGCAGGCCTACGACGTGACCGTGCCGCTGGTGGCGACCGCGCACGCCTTCGCGCCGGGACACCGCGTCCGCATCGCCGTGTCGTCCTCGTACTGGCCGCTGGCCTGGCCGTCCCCCGAGCCGGTCACGGTCACCCTGCACCCCTCCCCCGCCGCCGCGCTCCACCTGCCCGTACGGCCGCCGCAGGACGCGGACGAGACACTGCGCCCGTACGGGGAGCCGCAGCCGGATCTGCCGGTCGAGCTGGCCACCACCGGTGACGGCTCCTCCCGGCGGATCGAGCACGACCCGGTCACCGGCCGCACCGTCGTCGAACTCGCCATCAACGACGGGGACTTCAAGGACGCGACCGACGGGCTGTGGAAGAGCGGCGACGCCGTCGACCGGTTCTCGCTCACCGAGGGCGACCCGCACTCCGCCGTCGTGGAGTGCGAGCGCACCGAGGAGGGCGGGCGCGGCGACTGGCACTGGAAGGTCGTCACGCACAGCCGGATGACCGCCGACGCCACCGCGTTCACCGTCGTCAACACCCTCACCGCCTACGAGGGGGACACCCGCGTCTTCGACCGCACCACGGACGCCGTGATCCCCCGGCAGGGAGTCTGACCATGCGCAGACGCACGTTCCTGACCGGCTCGCTCGGTGTCGTCGCGGCCGCCGGGGTGGCCACGGCCACCGGGTCGGCCGCCGGCACCGGGCCCGTCATCACGGTCGGCTCCAAGCAGTTCACCGAGTCGTGGGTGATGGGCGAGCTGTACGCGCAGATCCTCACCGCGCGCGGCTTCCAGGTGGTCCTCAAGTCGAACGTCGGCAGCGCCGACCTCATCGACCGCGCGCTGCGCAACGGACAGATCGACCTGTACCCCGAGTACACGGGCGTCGTCCTCCAGACGTTCGCGATGCCGAAGCACATGCCGACGACCGCGCGCGGCACGTACGAGGCGGCGAAGAAGTTCGAAGCGGGGCGCGGGATTTCGCTGCTGCCGCCGACGCCCTTCCAGAACCGCAACGCCGTCGCCGTGCGCACCACAGACGCCCGCAGGCACGGCCTCAAAACCGTCGGTGACCTGAAGAAGCTGGGGAAGATCTCGTACGCCGAGTACCCCGACAACATCACGGGCCCGCTCGGCTTCGACGCCATCGTCAAGGCGTACGACCTGCACGACATGAGGGTGCGGCCGCTCAACATCGGCCTGCAGTACCCGGCGCTGAAGAACGGGGACGTGGACGCGGCCGACGTGTTCACCACCGACCCGCAGCTGCGCCGCTACGACTTCACCGTCCTCGACGACGACCAGGCCGTCTTCGGGTTCCAGAACGTCTCGCCCGTCGTGCGCACGTCCCTCGTCGAGAAGTACGGCGAGCGGCTCACCGAGCCGCTGAACGCCGTCGACGAACTGCTCACGGAGGAAGCCATGCAGGCCCTGAACGAGGCCGCCGCGATGATGCGGCTGAGCCCGGCGAAGGTGGCCGACCGGTTCCTGAGAGCGAACAAGCTGATATGACCGTGACCGAGGAGCATTCCACGATGCAGACCGCCGGCGCCGCAGCAGACATAGTCTTCGACGCGGCCACCAAGACGTACGACGGCACGGGCGAGCCCGCCGTCGACGCGCTGTCACTGACGGTTCCCGCGGGCGAGATCTGTGTCCTGCTCGGCGCCTCCGGGTGCGGCAAGACGACCGCGCTCACCCTCGTCAACCGGCTCACCGAGCTGACGAGCGGGGACATCCGGATCGGCGGCAGCAGCATTCGCGAGCAGGACGTCATCGAACTGCGGCGCGGCATCGGCTACGTCATCCAGCAGGCCGGTCTCTTCCCGCACCAGACGATCGAGGAGAACGTCGCGACGGTGCCTCAGGTGCTCGGCTGGAAGAAGCCCAAGGTCGCGGAGCGGGTGCGCGAGCTGCTGGAACTCGTCGGACTCCCGCACAAGGAGTACGCCCACCGCTACCCGTCCCAGCTCTCCGGCGGCCAGCGCCAACGCGTCGGCATCGCACGGGCGTTGGCGGCGGACCCGCCCATCATGCTGATGGACGAGCCGTTCGGCGCGCTGGACCCGGTGACGCGCGAGCACGTGCAGGACGAGTTCCTGCGCCTCCAGGAGCAGGTGCAGAAGACGACGCTGTTCGTCAGCCACGACATCGACGAGGCCGTCCGCATGGGCGACCGCATCGCGATCCTCGCCAAGGGCGGCAAGCTGCTCCAGTACGACACCCCGGAGCGCATCCTGCGCGAGCCCGCCGACGACTACGTGGCCCGGTTCGTCGGCACGGACCGGGGCCTGAAGGCGCTGACGCTGCGCACGCTCGGCGAGCTGAAGCTGGACCCGGCGGACGGTGCCGCGGGCGACGGTGCGCTGAGCACGGGCGACACCCTGCGCACCGCCCTGTCGGCGCTGATGGCCGGCGGCGCGGACCGACTGCCCGTGGTGGACGGCGACGGCAAGCCGGCGGGCTCCGTCACCGTCGCGCTCATCCGGGAGGCCGCGTGAACGGCCTGCTGGCCCTGGCAGCCGGGACCTCGGCGACCGGCGCCGATCCCGTCATCCCCGACTTCGGCACGGCCAGTTCGTGCGTGCGCGACAACGGCGTGTTCTGCGTCGACTGGTTCACCGCGAACTTCTCCAGCGTGTTCGGTCCCGCCCTCGTCCAGCACGTGCGGCTCACGGTGATCGCGGTCGGGATCGGCTTCCTCATCGCGTTCCCGCTGGCGCTGCTCGCGCACTTCCGGCGGTGGCTGGTCAGGCCGCTGGGCGGGCTGACGTCGTTCCTCTACACGATCCCGCCGATGGCGCTCTTCACGCTGCTGGTGCCGGTGTCGGGGCTGTCCGTGCTCACCGCCGAGATCGCCCTGGTCGCGTACACGCTGATGGTGCTGTTCAAGTCGACGGTGACCGGGCTCGGCGAGGTGCCCGAGGACGTACGCCGTGCCGGTGTCGGCATGGGGCTGACGCGGCGCGAGGTCCTGTGGCGGATCGAGCTTCCGCTCGCGCTGCCCGCCGTGATCAGCGGGCTGCGGGTGGCGACCGTGACCACGATCAGCGTGGTCGAGATCGCCGCGTTCATCATCGACCAGGGGCTCGGTTCGCCGATCATCCAAGGGCTCCAGTCGCCGTTCAACACGCAGTTCATCGGGGCCGGGCTGCTCGCCGTGGTGCTCGCCCTCGCGGCCGACGGACTGCTCGTGCTGCTCGGCCGGGTGCTCACGCCGTGGGCCAGGACACGGAGGACCGTCTGATGCACACCTTCCTCACGAGTTTCTCCTTCATGGCCGAGCACTTCGGCCTGCTGCTCAGCCGGACCGTCGACCATCTGCTGCTCTCGGCGGCGGGTGTCGCGGTGGCACTGGTGATCGCGGTGCCGCTCGGTGTGTGGCTCGGTCACCGCGGCAAGGGCTCGTTCCTGACCGTGAGCATCTCGAACATCGGCCGGGCGCTGCCCTCGCTCGCCCTCATCGCGATCTTCCTGGGGCTGCTCGGCATCGGCTTCGTGAACGTCATGACGGCACTGGTCATCATGGCGATCCCGCCGGTGCTCACCCATGCGTACCTGGGTGTGGAGCAGGTCGACGCCGACCTGGTGCGGGCGGCGCGCGGCATGGGCCTCACGCAGTGGCAG
Organism: Streptomyces sp. EDA2-14; assembly: GCF_054963755.1. Lineage (NCBI taxonomy): Bacteria > Bacillati > Actinomycetota > Actinomycetes > Kitasatosporales > Streptomycetaceae > Streptomyces > Streptomyces sp. EDA2-14. Next base: position 77,026 of record NZ_JBUEGE010000014.1, on the reverse strand, counting down.
ATCCTGTGGCGCGTCGAACTGCCGCTCGCGCTGCCGGTGCTGTTCACCGGCATCCGCATCGCCGTCGTCTACGTCATCTCCAGCGCGACCCTCGCGGCCGTCGCCGGGGGCGGCGGGCTCGGTGACATCATCCTCAACCAGGTGTCGTACGGGCTGTCGGGTGTCATCGCGGCGGCGCTGTGGGTCGCGGTTCTGGCACTGGTCGCCGACGGCCTGTTCGGAGCCGTCGGCAACCGGCTCGCGCCACGAGGGACACGCGTCTAGAACGGTCGTCTCGTACGGCCGTCTCGTACGGCCGTCTAGATCCCCGCGTCGCAGCAGCCCTCGCGGCGCATGAGGCGGCCCACCTCCAGCCAGTCGTCACCGGTGGCCTTCAGCGATCTGGAGGCCACCGGTTCGAACGAGCCTATCAGGTCGGCCTGTTGGAAGGGGACGCCACCGCGGAGCACCGTCGTCGTACGGATCAGGTCGTCGAAGTCGGTGAACGGGTCGCCGTCGACGATCGTGAGGTCGGCGAGCTTGCCCTCCTCCAAGGTGCCGAGGTCCGCGTCCGCGCCGAAGACCCGCGCGGGCATGAGCGTCGCCGTGTGCAGGGCCTGGGCCGCGGTGAGGCCGCCACGGTGCAGGGCGCGCAACGCGAGGTGGAGGTGGAGCCCGACCGGTACGAGCGGCTGGTCGGTGCCGAGCGCGATGTGTCCGCCGGCCGCGAGCACGCGTCGGTAGACCGCCAGTTCCGTGTCCAGGGTGGCCAGTTGGGCCGCGCTGGGCGGGGTCTTGGCCAGCTTCTCGACGGCGGCGGTGTCCCAGGGTGGCATCAGGCGCGTGACACGTGGGTCCTCCGCGAGGGACGGGTCGGCGCCGATCAGCGGCTGGGCCGTGAACGGGGTGGCGATGAGATGGAAGTCGCCGGTCTTCGAGTAGATCTCCGGCACGTCCTGGGCGCAGTGCCCGGTCGCCGTCGTCGCGTGCCCGAACTCAAGCCGCTGGGTGGCCTGGAGATGGGTCGTCAAGTCCTGGCCGAGCTGGATGCCCGGTGTGCACAGGTGGCTGCCGCTGCGCACCCCGAGGCGTTCGTGCGCGAAGGACGCGGCCTCCTTCATCAGCCAGCCCGGCGCCCGCACATAGGTCTTGACGAAGTCCCAGTCGAGTGCGGCGGCCCGGTCGAGGGAGCGGCGCAGGCCCGCGCGGGTGCGGTGGGCGCGCCCCATGCTGTAGGCGACGCGCGGCCCGTCGAGCAGCTCCCCGGTGGCGAGGAGCCGCGGCCCGGCGAGCTCCCCCGCGTACACGGCCTCCCGGATACGGGCCTGCTCGTAGGCGAAACCGCCGAGGGAGACGGCGGTGGTGATGCCGTACGCCAGTTGCAGCGCGGTCTGGCGGCCGCCGTAGGTGGACTGCCAGGGGTGGGTGTGGGCGTCGAAGAGGCCCGGGATCACGGTCTTGTCGGAGGCGTCGATGCGCTTGGCACCGTTCCGGTTGCTCGCGCGGTGCGGGGTGACGGCGGTGATCCGGCCGCCCTCGACGGTGAGGTCGACGTCGTCGCGGACCTCGGATCCGGTGCCGTCCCAGAAGCGGCCCGCGTGCACGACGGTGTCGGCGGGGCGGGGGCGGCGGTGGTCGAGCGGGATGCGGACCGTGCGGGCGGCGCCCTTCGCGACGTCGAGGAGGCGGAGCCTGCCCGCGCTCAGGTAGAGGAGCTGCCGGCTGTCGGCGGACCAGCTCGGGTGGTCGGCGGCCTCGTCGGTGATCTGCCGGGGCGCGCCGTCCGGAGTGCCGTCGGGGCGGACCGGCAGCAGCCACAGCGCGGACTCGACGACCACGGCCATGGTGCGGCCGTCCGGCGACCAGGCGGGCCCGGAGTCGTAGCGGTCGGCGATGGAGACATGCGGGGCGACCTGGTGGACGACCGCCTTGCCGGACGTGGTGTCGACGACGCGGACGAGGTTGTAGCCCTCGCGGAAGCGCTGGTTGAGGCGGCCGCGGTCGCACAGGGCCACGTATCTGCCGTCGGGCGACCAGCAGGGTCTGCCGGGCAGTCCGCCGCTGCCCATCGGAGCGGCGAGGATGCGTTCGGTGTCCGCGGCGAGGTCGCGCAGGACGAGGTTGCCGGACATGTCGATGCACGCCAGACGCTGCCCGTCGGGCGACAGGGCGGGGAACACGCGCCCGCCCTCGGCGAGCACGGTCTCCTTCCCGCTGTCCAGGTCGTGGCGGCGTACGGAGAACAGACCGGCCCGGTCGTCGGCGTAGACGAGCGCCTTGCCGTCGGGGGTCCAGGCCGGGGCGAGTACGTAGCGGGTCCGCGGTGCGGTCACGACCTTGCGCGGGGCACGGCCGCCCGATGTGGCGCCGACCCACAGGGAGTTGAGGGCGGCGAACGCGACCTGCTTGCCGTCGGGCGACAGGGCGGGCAGGTGCGGGGAGCGCACCGGGCGGGCTCCTCCCCCGGTCCCGAAGTCGTAGCGCTTGACGCGGTAGCGGGGTCGGTCGACCGGGAGCCGCGCGGTGAACGCGATCCGTTCGCCCTCGCTCGGCGCGGTGGGGCGCACGAGGCGGAAGCGGCCGTCGACGGTGAGCAGCAGGGTGTCCGGGCCGGTCCAGCGGGGCGGCACGGGTGCGAGGTCGCCGGGGACGTCGACCGGTTTCCCGTCGACGACGAGGGTGCAGGTGGCGGCGGGTGCGGGGGTGGTCCGCAGGTACGCGAGCGTGCCGCGCGGGGACACCGCCGGGGTCATGACCTGGGCGCCGGAGTCGTCGGTGTGTTCGGCGGTGACGGCGCCGGTGCCGTCGGCGTTGACCGATGCGACGGTGGAGGCCTGGAGGGTACCGGCGTCGGTGACGACCGCTCGTACGAAGAGCACGCGCGTGCCGTCGGCGGACCAGGTGGGGTCGAAGTCCTCCCACGCCCCCTTCTGTCGGGGCCCGTCCTGGCCGGGCGCGCCGGTGAGACGGGTGAGGCTTCCGTCGCGTACGTCCACGGTCCAGATGCGGTACGGGGCGGCGGACTCGGGGTCGCCGCCGCGTTCGGAGGCGAAGGCGATCCGGGTGCCGTCCGGGGACCAGGCGGGGCCCCGGTCGTCCCACGGCCCGTCGGTGAGCTGCTTCGGTGTGCCGCCGTCGGCGTCCAGGAGCCACAGGTGGAAGCCGCCGCCCTGGTAGCCGCAGACGACGATCCGTTTTCCGTCGGGGGCGAACTGGGGGCGAGTCGGTTCGAGTTCGGGGGTGGTGAGCGCTCTCGCGGTGCCGCCCTTGCGCGGGATCGACCAGAGGATGTTCTGGATCTCGGCGACGAAGCGGTCGCCGGACGGGGCGAGGGTGGCGGCCCCGGTGGTGGCGCCGGTGAAGGAGAGCACCGGCGGTGCGGCCTCCGCTGCCGCTGCCGCCGGTTCGAGGAGGGCGCCTGCGCCCGCGCCCGCTGCGACGGCCGTGGCGGTGGTGGTCTGCAGGAAGCGGCGGCGGGTGAAGGAGGGGCCGGTGGTGGGGGCCGTGGCTGGGGTGGTGACGGGCCCGGTGGCGGGGGTGGTGTCCATGAGACTCCCAAGGCGCGGTGGGTGTGCGGGACCGGACTGTGCGCGTGCTGGAGAAGGGACGCACAGCAACATACGTGGCACCCGCAGTGAGTCAACACGGCCGACGGCGCGAACCCGCCGTTGGACACACGGGTGCCGCCCACCGGAGTGAGGAGCGGCGGGCGGCGCAGGCCGCTGCCCGGCGCCGTGCTCGCCGACCTCGACGGGCCCGACCCCTGCCTGCTCGTGCCCGACCCCGGCCGCCTCCTTCCCGATCCCCGCCTGCGGCGGCTTCTGCACGAGCGGTCGGGTGTCATCGGCCCCGTCGTCCCGCTCGCGCAGGCCGCCGACTCGCTGCGGTGGGCCCGGACGCTGCGCGACCACGGGCCGGCCGGAGGGGATCCGGAGGCGGGGCGGCGTCTCACGGATCTGTTGCTGCTCGCCGACCCCGCGCTCGTCCGCCTCATGGCCACGCGCCGCCTCGCGCCCCTCGCGGGGCTCACCCCCAAGCAGCGCGAGCGTCTGGCCGAGACGCTCCTCGCCCACTTGCAGAGCCCGCACGGCAGCGCGCCCGAGCTCGCCGCGCGCCTGGCCATCCACCCGCAGACGGCCCGCCAGCGCCTGCACCATCTGCAACGCCTCTTCGGCCCGACGCTGACCGATGCGGACGCCCGCTTCGAGCTGGAGGCGGCGCTGCGGGCGTCGGCCCCTCCCCCGGAGCCCTGACCCGGCCGGCGAGGCACCGCACCCACCCCCGCGCCACCAGGGAATACCTCCACCCCCTCCCCCGTTGAAGGCCGCACAAGGAGGCACACAGTGGAGCAGAAGTACTACACGCACGGGACGGCCGCGGAGCGCTGGGACCGCGCCCAGATGTTCTTCGACGCGAAGGAGTACGCGAACGCCGCCCGGATCCTCGACGGTCTCGTCGAGGAGGTTCCCGAGCAGGTCGGCCCCCGCCTTCTCCTGGCCCGCTCGTACTACCACTCGGCGCAACTGCGCCGCGCCGAGACGGAGTTGCGCACCATCGTGGAGCGCGACCCGGTGGAGCACTACGCCCGCCTGATGCTGGGCCGCACCCTGGAGCGGCAGGGCCGGCAGGACGAGGCGGCGCCGCACCTGCGGATGGCCGCGGCGCTCGCGGGCGACTTCCCGGAGCAGTGACACCGTCGCACGGGCGTGCGGACCGGGCCCCACTCAGCGGTACGGGGCCCGGCCGCACGCCCGTGAGCTGCGCCTCGGCTAGCCTTGCTGGACGATGAACCGCACCGATCAGCCCGCCCCGGCCACCCGACTGACCACCCCCTGGGGAGACGTCGACCTCACCCGCTTCCCTCAGGACCCCCGCGACCAGCTGCGCGCGTGGGACGCCGCGGACACGTACCTGCTGCGGCACCTCGCCGAGACCGGCACGGACCTGACCGGCGCGGTCACGGTGGTGGGCGACCGCTGGGGCGCGCTCGCCACCACGCTCACGGGGGTCCCCGGCTGCACGCCGACGCTGATCTCGGACTCGTACCTCGGCCAGCAGGCGACGCATACGAACCTGGGCCGGAACGAGCGCGCGGGCGCACACCTCCGCACCACGCAGGACGCCCCGCCGAAGCGCATCGACGTCCTCCTGGTCCGCGTCCCGAAGAGCCTCGCGCTCCTGGAGGACCAGCTGCACCGCCTGCGTCCGGCCGTGCACGAGAACACGGTGGTGGTCGGCACCGGCATGGTGAAGGAGATCCACACCTCGACGCTGAACCTGTTCGAGCGGATCCTCGGACCGACGCGTACGTCGCTGGCGGAGAAGAAGGCCCGCCTGATCTTCACCGAGCCGGCCCCCTCGCTGGACCCGGACCCGGACCCGAACCCGTGGCCGCACAGCTACGAACTCCCTTCCGACATCGGCCCGTTGTCGACCGGCACGGTCGTCAATCACGCGGGCGTGTTCTGCGCGGAGCACCTGGACATCGGCACCCGTTTCCTCTTGCAGCACCTCCCGCGGGACACGGCCGCGCGCACGATCGTGGACCTGGGCTGCGGCAACGGCGTGGTGGGTACGAGCGCGGCCCTGACCCACCCGGACGCGGACGTCCTCTTCACGGACGAGTCGCACCAGGCGGTGGCATCGGCCGAGGCGACGTACGCCCGGAACGCGGGCGGGCGCCCCGGAAAGGCCGAGTTCCGCGTCGGCGACGGCCTCGCCGACACACCTCCCGGCTCCGTGGACCTGATCCTCAACAACCCGCCGTTCCACACCCACCAGGCCACCACGGACGCCACGGCCCACCGCATGTTCCGCCAGGCCCGCACGGCCCTGCGCCCCGGCGGCGAACTCTGGGTGGTGGGCAACCGCCACCTCGGCTACCACGTCACGCTGCGCCGCCTCTTCGGCAACAGCGAACTGGTCGCCGGCAACCCGAAGTTCGTGATCCTGAAGGCGGTCAAGCGGCGGGGATGATCAGGTCAGGGACTCGGCGGGGCGCTCGATCGCGATCATGACGGCGTCGTCGTTCAGCCGGCCTCCGACGTGGCGCAGCAGATCGCCCCTGAAGCGGTCGAGGAAGGCATCGGAGTCGTATCCGGTCCAGCCGGTGATGCGCTCGGCGAGCGGATAGAAGGCGCCCGTGGCGTCGCGGGCCTCGGTGACACCGTCCGTGTACACCAGGAGGAGGTCTCCCGGCTCGAAGTCGAAGGTCTCGACGTGGCGGCTCGGCTCCGTGAGTTCCCCGAGACCCAGCGGCGGGGCGGGATGTTTCGCCTCCATGGTCAGGGGTCGGCCGTTGCGGAGGACGACCGGCGGCGGGTGTCCGCAGGAGACCATGTGGACCGGGCCGTCCTGGTCGGGGATGTCGAGGACGGTGGCGGTGATGAACGTTTCCGCGTAGCGGCCCGCCTCCCCCGGCTCCATCAGGCCCCAGCACACGCTCCGCTCCAGGTAGGCCACCAGCTCCCCCAGGCCGGCCTGGCGGTGGGCCGCCCCGCGGAACGCTCCCAGCAGCAGCGCGGCGTCGCCGACCGCGGTCATGCCCTTGCCGCGTACGTCGCCGACGATCAGCCGGGTGCCGTTGGTGGTGCGCACCGCCGCGTACAGGTCGCCGCCGATCCGGGCCTCGGCCTCCGCGGCGAGGTAGAAGGACGCGGCGCGCAGCGGGCCGAGCCGCCGGGGCAGCGGTGGCAGCACCACCCGCTGGGCGGTTTCGGACACGTACCGTACCTGCGACAGTTCTTTCGCGCGGCGCTCGCGCAGTACGCAGAAGACGACGAGGCTGATTCCGACCACCAGCAGCGCGACGATCTGCGCCTCGTGGTTGGCCGAGAGCAGCTCGTCCGGATCACGCAGGATGCCTATGGTCGTCTGTGCGATCACCGCCAGTGCGGCCACCAGCCCCACCGTGCGGGGCCCGCCGAACAGCGGGGTGATCGCCGGGGCCGCGACGAGCAGCGGACCCAGGTGGACATGGGGCGGCGCGAGCACATCCACGACGGACACGACGACGATCCACGCGACCGGGATGGCGACCAGGGCCCGGCCCGTTCGCACCGGCGGGCCGAGCACGTCGTGACCTTGGGACATGCCTCCTCTCTACACCGCCCCTGCCACACGCGCACCGGCAGCCCCCGGGTGCCCGGCCTCCTTGCCCTTGAAGGAATGATTCCCTCCGGGTCACGATGCCCGCATGAAGGGTGATCTTTTCGCGAATGAGTACATGGTGCAGCCCGCCACCGCGCCGGGCATGACCGTGCAGAACGCCAAGTCGATCCGGTATGTGGTCAACGGCGAGATGCTGGCTCGGCAGGGGGCGATGGTCGCCTACCGGGGGAATCTGGAGTTCGAGCGGAAGGGGCAGGGCGTCGGCGGCATGCTGAAGCGTGCCGTCACCGGCGAGGGGCTTCCCGTGATGAAGGTGCACGGGCAGGGGGAGGCCTGGTTCGCGCAGGAGGCGCAGAACGTGTTCGTCGTGGACATCGAGCCCGGCGACGTGTTCACCGTCAACGGCCGCAACGTGCTGTGCTTCGACGCCACGCTGTCGTACGAGATCAAGACCGTGAAGGGCGCCGGGATCAGCGGCGGCGGGCTGTTCAACAGTGTGTTCACCGGGCAGGGGCGGCTCGGCCTCGTCTGCGAGGGCAATCCGCTGGTGTTCCCCGTCGCGCCGCAGCAGCCGGTGTACGTGGACACGGACGCCGTCGTCGGGTGGAGCGCCCATCTGCGCACCTCGCTGCATCGTTCGCAGTCGCTGGGGTCGATGATCCGCGGCGGGTCCGGCGAGGCGGTGCAACTCATGCTGGAGGGCGAGGGGTTCGTGGTGGTGCGGCCCAGCGAGGCGACCCCGCAGAAGCCGCAGCAGCACTGAGCGGTCGCCGCGTCAGTGCACGGCGCGCGTCGTGCCCCGGTGTTCGGTCACCGCGATGCGCGCCAGCTTCGTCAGCATCATTCCGTTGCGGACCGCGACGAGGTAGTCGACCGGAAGGCCGTGCATCCGGGTGCCGGGGCCTCTCAGCGGGTGCCAGTCGAGGACGAAAAGGGTGTGTTCGGCCCACGGTACGAGGTTCATCGCGATGCGGGCCGCACCGAACGGGTCGGCCTTCGCCTCCAGTTCGAGGCGGTGCTCCGGCTCGCAGATCCTGACGGTGCTGGTGTCGTCGAGGGTCAGCGGGCCGAAGCCGACCCGCACTTTCAGGGCGGTGCCCACGGCCGGCCAGGCGGGGTCGACGTCGAGCACCTGCCGGGTGCCCGTGACCCACTCCCCGTAGCGGTATCCGTCGCAGAGCAGCGCCCAGACCTCCGAGGGCGGGCTCAGGATCAGTCGGCGGGTCCTGGCCATGGGTTCCGTCACGCTCCTGTTCCCGGGCTCCGGGGTTCCCGGGGTCCCGGCGGACACAGCCGCCATATCTGGAAATAAGGCGAATTTCGGTACCAAGCTAACAGCGGGTACGCCCCCGCGCCCGGGCAGTCGCGACGCCCGGCCGCCGCGGACAGTCGCGCAGTCGCGGGGGCTCGGCAAGAATGTGCCCGATGGCAGCGACGGCCGGACCGACCCCCGACGCCGTCCCCGGCGTCCGGCTCTCCTCGGCGCGCGGGCGGTGGATCCTCGCGTGCGTGGTGCTGGCGTCGGGTATGGCGATGCTCGACGGGACGGTGGTGAACGTCGCGCTGCCGACGATGGGGCGCGACCTCGGGGCGTCCCTGTCGGCCCTGCAATGGGTCGTCAACGCGTACATGCTGACGTTGTCCGCGCTGCTCCTGTGGGGCGGCGCGATGGGCGACCGGATCGGGCGGCGGCGGGCGCTCGTGCTGGGTGTCGCGTGGTTCGCGGTCGCCTCCGCGGCCTGCGGGCTTGCGCCGGACGAAGGCACGCTGATCGCTGCGCGGGCGCTCCAGGGGGTCGGCGGGGCGCTGCTGACGCCGGGGTCGCTGGCGCTGGTGCGGTCGGTGTTCCACCCCGACGACCAGGCCAGGGCGGTGGGTGCCTGGTCGGGTCTGACCGGTGTGGCGGGGGCGCTCGGGCCGTTTCTGGGCGGGTGGCTGATCGACGGGCCCGGCTGGCGCTGGATCTTCCTGATCAACGTGCCGATCGCCGCCGTGGTGCTGCTCATCGCCGTACGGCATGTGCCCGAGAGCCGGGACGCGGCGGCCGCGGACACCCCGTTCGACCAGGTCGGCGCGGTGCTCGCCGCGGTCTGCCTGGCGGGGGTGAGCTATGCGCTGATCGGGTCCTCGGGCGATGCGTCGGGCGTGGCGGCAGGGCTCGCCGCGCTCGTCGGAGTGCTCGCCGGAATCGCCTTCGTGGCCGTGGAGCGGCGGCGGGCCGCGCCGATGCTGCCGCCGTCCCTGTTCCGCTCGCGTCTCTTCAGCGCCGCGAACGGGATGACGCTGTGCCTCTACGCGGGGATCGGCGGCATCCTGTTCATCCTGCCGGTCCAGTTGCAGGTCGCCCTCGGCTACGACGCGCTGGAGGCGGGCGTGGCGACGCTGCCGGTGACGGCGCTGATGCTGCTGCTCTCGGCGCGGGCCGGCGATCTGGCGCGCCGGGTGGGGCCGACGCTGCCGCTGGTCGTGGGGCCCGTCGTCGCGGCGGCCGGGGTGCTGCTGATGCTGCGGATCGGGCCCGGCTCCTCGTACGCGGCCGATGTGCTGCCCGCCGTGGCCGTCCTGGGCCTCGGCATGAGCCTGTTCGTGGCCCCGCTGACGACGACGGTCCTCGCGTCGGTGGAGCCGGAGCACGCGGGTCTGGCCAGCGGCGTCAACAACACGGCGGCGCGGGTCGCGCAGCTGCTGGTGGTCGCGGCGCTGCCGCTCGCCGTCGGCCTGTCGGGCGACGCCTATACCCGGCCCGCCGCGGTGAACACGTCGTTCCACCGGGCCGCGCTGGGCAGCGCCCTGCTGTTCGCGCTGGGCAGCGCCACGGCGGCCCTGTTCATCCGGCCACGGGCGGTGCGTCCGCGCCTCGAGGACGCACCGCGGCCGCAGTGCCGGTCCCATCTCGGAGTCAGCGCACCGGCGTTGGAACCGGGCGAGGAGCACACGCGACAGACGCGTCAGTGACGCTGAGGCCGAGTGCAGTCCGTGAGCGTCGCGTCGAGCGCGGTCAGCAGCCGGTCGGCGTCTTCGCTGCCGAAGACCAGCGGCGGACGGATCTTGAGGACGTTGCCGTCGGCGCCGGTGGCCGAGATCAGGACACGGCGCTCGCGCAGGCCGTTGACGACCGCGGTCGCCAGCCGCGCGTCGGGGGACTTGGTCTCCCGGTCGCCGACGAGCTCCACCCCCACGTACAGGCCCGCTCCGCGGACGTCGCCGATGGCCGGGTGCCGCTCTGCCAGGTCGGCGAGGCCGGCGCGAAGGTCCGCGCCGACGGTGTGCGCATGGTCCATGAGGTGCTCGCCGCGGATGACGTCGAAGGTGGCCTGCGCGGCGGCGATGGCGACCGAGTTGCCGCCGAAGGTGTTGAAGTACCGCATGTCGTGGCCGAACGCGGCGACGGCGTCGTGGGTGACGGCGATGCCCGCGACCGGATAGCCGTTGCCCATGGGCTTGCCCATCGTGACGATGTCGGGGCGCACGTCGTGTCGTTGGTAGCCCCACATCCGCTCCCCCGAGCGGCCGAAGCCGCACTGCACCTCGTCGGCGACGAACAGTCCGCCCGCCTCCTGCACCGCCTTCACGGCCGGGCCGAGCAGATCCGTGGGCTGCGCGTACAGCCCGTCGGAGCTGAACAGGGAGTCGACGACGAACGCGGCCACGCCCTGCCCGTGGCGTTCCAGGTCACGGATCTGGGCGCGTACGTGGTCGGCGAACCACTCGGCCATGCCCGCGGCCGGGACGCGGTAGGAGTCGGGGGTGGGTATCCGGCGCACCCAAGTGCCGAGCGCGGCGTTCTCGCCGAGCGCCGGTGAGATTCCGGCTATCTGGTCGGAGTTGCCGTGGTACGCCTCCGAGGTGACGATGACGCCTTCGTGGCCGGTGCGGTACCTGGCGATGCGCAGCGCGAGGTCGTTGGCCTCGGAGCCGGTGCAGGTGAACATGGCGTGGCCGTCGGCGACCGGCCCGGTCAGCGTGGAGAGCAGGTCCTCGGCGTAGTCGAGGACGCCTTCCTGGAGGTAGCGGGTGTGGGTGCACAGGGTCTGCATCTGCCGGTGCACGGCCTCGACGACGTGCGGATGGGCGTGGCCGACCGAGACCACGTTGTTGTAGGCGTCGAGGTACTCGTGCCCCTCGTCGTCCCAGAGCCGGCAGCCCTCGCCTCGCACGATGTGCAGGGGCTGCTGGTAGAAGAGGCGGTAGGCGGGTCCCAGCAACTTCTCCCGGCGGGCGACCAGTGCGCGGGAGGCCGGTGAAAGGCCCTCGGCCGTGCTCGGGTCGAAGGCGTTGTTCATCTTCCCGCGCGTCTTGCTGTCAGGGGTGCTCATTCACGTCCTTGGTGGTGTGCGGAGTGCGGCGGCTTGTCGGGGCGGTCAGAGGAAGGTCGCGGAGATCTCGTCGGGCGTGCGGTCGAGGAACCAGGCCAACTGGCCCCAGCCCGGACGGGTGTTGCGCAGGATGTAGGCGGTGTTGCCGGGGATCAGTGCGGCGCGGTGCCGGGTGATCAGGGCGCGGGCGACCACCCGTCCCAGGACGAGGTGGGGGATCAGCGCGAGTTCCGTCTCGGTGAGATCGGCGTACCGCAGGTATCCGCGCAGGACGTCGCGGGCCTCGGCGAACAGGTCGGGCACCTCGCGCGTCGCGGCGTCGCGCGGCAGTTGGTTGAGCAGCGCGGTCGAGACGTCCACGGCGATCGCGGTGTGCACGGCGTCGCCGAAGTCGATGACGCCGGTGACGAATGCGGGGTCGTCGTGGTCGACGAGGAGGTTGGAGGTGCTGAAGTCGTTGTGCAGCACTTGGGCGCGCAGGTACGGGAGTCGGGGCGCGACGACGTCCATGCAGCGGGCCAGCCCGGCGGCCAGGGCGTCGTGCTGTGCGGTGTCGGTGACGTCGTCGAGCAGCGGCCGCAGCGCGGGGAGGTGCTGGACGTCCCAGGCGCACGGCCGGTCGTCCGCCGGATGCCGGAAGTCGGCGGTGGCGTGCCGCAGTTCGGCCAGGGTCTCCCCCAGCCGCTCCCGCTCGGCCGGTGAGGAGCCCGTGGTGTCGAGCGGCGTCCCCGGGGCGAACGTCATGAGGCGGGCCAGCCGGTGCTGACCCGCCTCGTCGCGCAGGGGAACGAGCGTCCGGCCGTCCGTCGACCGCAGCAGTTCCGGGACCGGGACGGCATACGCCGACGCGTGCACGTGCCGCATCAACTCGGTCTCGAAGTCGACTTCGGCGTCGGCCTCGTCCGGATGGGAGACCTTGACGACGTACGTGCCGCCCGCCGCGGTGTCGAGCCGGAAGGTGTCGTCCTTCTCGGTGGCGAGGCGGGTCGCGGCGACGACGTCGAGGGACCAGTGGGCGCGGGCCAGCGCGACCGCCTCGGCCTCGCCCATGACCGCGTGGGCGGCGGCCAGACGACCGGTGCCGAGGCCGAGCCGTTCGAGCGTCGCCCCCGCCCCCGCGCCACCGATCCGCCGGGCAACAGCGTCCGTCATACGACCGCCCTCCACGGTTGTGCCGTCGGCACGGCCCGGCCCTCACACCGGCCGCCGCCCCCTTTCCGCGCTCGTCGAAAGGCATGCGCCGCGATGACCTTGCCGAAACCTGGCACCCGGCGCTTCAGCCGGACAGGACCTCCTTGGTGAGGTAGAGGGGCATCGAGTCCTCCCACTGGCTGTCGGTCAGGAGTCTCTTGTCAGTGCCGTCCGCGTTCATGCTGAAGATCTGGCCGTAGGGCTGGAACGTGTCGTCGTACAGGGCCGCTTCTTCGCGGAAGCCGTACATGCCGCTGTTGTAGAGGATGCGGCCGTCGTGGTTCCAGACCGCGTGGCCGTCGTTGGCGCCGCTGCTCGTGAGGGTCTTCAGTCCGCTGCCGTCCGGTCGGACGGTGCACACGTCGAAGTTGGTGGCGCTCGTCTTGCGGGTGAAGAGGATGAGCCTGCCGTCCGGGGACCAGTCGGGCAGGTTGTCGGACTCGGTGGTGAGGACGATCGTCGCGCCCGTCCTGAGGTCGAGGACGCGCAGGCCCATCTCCTCGCCCCACACGCGGTACACGATCCGGTTGCCGTCCGCGGAGTAGCTGGGGAAGCCGGCGTTGGTCGACCCGTCGGTGAGCATCTGGTGCGAGGAGCCGTCGCTGGGCACGCGGACGAGTTGGGCGTTGCTCGTGGCGCGGGTCTGGAACCAGCCGCCCAGGCCGAACGCGATCCACTTTCCGTCGGGCGACCACGTGGGCCGGAACGCGCCCGCCAGGCCGTGCTGGACCTGCGTCTGGTCGAGGCCCGAGGTGGCGGTGTCGAACACGACCTGTTGGCCGGATCCGTCGGGGCGCATGGTGACGATCGAGGAGTTGCCGAGCTGCTTGTTGGTGAGGGCGAGGCGCCCGTCCCTGGACAGGGCGGGGAACACGTCGCAGTGGCGGTAGTCCCAGTCGGGGTCCCAGCTGTGCAGCGGGGTGTCGAGCGGGCGCGTCGTGTAGTCGAGCTTCTCGTACATCACCGACTTCCCGTCCGGCGACCAGACCGGTGAGCGCAGCGCCCGCTTCACGGGCTGCCGGGTGTCCGAGACGTAGGCGAGTCCCTCGTCGGATCCGCCCTTGACGAGGTAGCCGATCTCCGTCGCGGACACGTACTGGGGCGCGACCTTCAGGTGGGGTCCCGAGGTGTGCTCGACACGGGCGCCGGTCGTGACGTCCACCGAGACGATCTGGGATTCGACGGTGCCGATGGCCTCCGGCCTGTGCGCTCCCCAGGTTCCCTCGACCGTGATCTCGTAGAAGACGATTCTGCCGCCGTCCGGGGACCACTTCGGCGAGCCCAGGCAGTAGCCGTCGCGCGTCGCGACCTGGCGGAAGCCGGTGCCGTCGGGACGGATCGCGTAGACGCTCAGCTCCTGGGTGTGCTCCCAGCCTGTGCCGTTGCCGTGCCCGCGCCACGTCGTGTTGCGGTCGCTGGAGAAGGCGATCCACTGGCCGTCGGGCGACCAGGAGGGCCGGAAGTGGCCGTCGGGGCTCGCGGGGTTGCCGGCGAGGGCCGCGGTGCCCGTCAGGTTGGTGCGTCGGTTCGTGGCGAGGTCGAGCACCCAGATGTGCGTCTTGTGGTCCCCGCTGGTGGACACGTACGCCACCTTCTTGCCGTCGGGCGACGGAACGGCCCAGTCGTTCATGGCCGCGTCGGCCACCAGACGCTGCACTCCGGAGCCGTCGGCCTTCGCCCGGTACAGGCAGGAGTGTCCGTCGCCCGTCCGCTCCGACGTGAAGAACACGGACCGGCCGTCGGCCGAGAAGGCCGCGTGGTGGTCGAAGGCCCCGTCCTGAAGCAGTTTGCGTTCGTTGGAACCGTCGGCGTCGCAGATGTACAGCGTGGCGCCGGACGGGCCGATGCGGTTCATCAGCATCACGCCCTTCTTGCCGTCTGCGGCGGCCGCCACGGCGAAGGGGGCGGGCAGGAACGCGGCACCGGTGACGGCCGCTCCGGCCGCGAGGAAGGCTCGGCGCTTCATGTCTCTGCGCGGGGTGTCAGGAGTCATCGCGGTCCGTTGTCCTTTCGTTGACGGTGGACGCCGACGCAGTCGGCGGCGGGGACGGCCACGGACGTACCGGTGTCGGTGAGGCGTCCGGAGGCGCGGTCCACGGCGAAGAGGTCGACGGTGCCGCTCGCCTTGTTCGCGACGAACAGCCACCGGCCCCCGGGGTGCAGGGTGAAGCTCCACGGGGTGGTGCCCGCGCAGGGCAGGCGCTGCGCCTCGGTGAGCAGACCGGTCCCGCGGTCGACCGCGAACACGACCAGCGCGTTGTCGCCCCGGTTGGAGACGTAGACGTGGCGGCCGTCGCGGCCGAGGGCCAGTTCGGCGGCGCTGGTGGCGCCGGTGTGGCCGGGGGCGTTCGTCGTGAGGCGTCGGCGGGGCGTGAGCGTGCCCGTACGCGGCTCCCACGCCAGTACCTCGATGTCCGCGGTCAGTTCGTGCAGCAGGTAGACCGTCCGGCCGTCGGGGTGGAAGGCGAGGCGTCGCGGCCCGGATCCCGGTGCGGTCGCGTAGTGGCCGGGCGAGCGGTCGGAGAGGGTGCGGGTGGCCGGGTCGTAGTGGTGCACGAACACACGGTCCGCGCCGAAGTCGGCGACGAGTGCGAACCTGCGGCTCGGGTCGACGACCACGTGGTGCGCGTGTGGGCCGGCCTGGCGCGGGTTGGGCCCCCAACCGGTGTCCTGGACGGTGGAGGCCACCGCGCCGAGGCGGCCGTCGCGGTGGATCGGCACGGTCGACGCGGACCCGGCGGCGAAGTCGGCGACCAGCAGCGTCTCCGCGTCCGCGTCGGGGCCTATGTAGGACAGCCCACCGCTGCCGCCGGGCACCGCCTCGGTCTGCAGCTCGCCGGTCCGGCGAAGGGCACCGGAGACGCCGTCGATGCGGAAGGTACGGATGATTCCGCCCTGCTCGCCACCGGCGACGTAGAGCACCGGATGCTTCGGATGCACGGCGACCCAGTTGGAGCTGACCTCGGCCACCGTGCCGAGCGGTGTCATGGTGCCCCGGCGGGGATCGAAGCGGATGGCGTGCACCTGATTCCCGCCCCAGGTGCCGACGTAGAGCAGGTCGTCCGGCTGCTCCCCGGTGGCGGCGGACGCGGACGTGGCGGAGACAAGGGGCAGCGCGCCCGCGGCCGAGGCCGCGACGGCGGCGAGGACGCTTCTGCGCGTGTGCGGTGGGACGTGCGGCGGCTCTTTCATCGTGGGAAGGCCTTTCAAGAAGTCGTGGTGAGCGGGCCCGACGGCCCCGGTGAAGCGCTCAGCCCTTCGCGTTCGGACGGCGGCGCGGGGCAAGGCCGAGGCGCTTCAGGGCGTACGTGTCGAGCGCGGTCAGCACTCCGTTCAGGGCGAGGGTCAGGGCGACCAGGACGATGAGGCCGGCGAACTCGGCTGCCGCGTCGAGGTTCTGGGCCGCGGTGAACAGCTCGTGGCCGACTCCCTCGGAGGAGGCGATGAACTCGCCGCCGATGACACCGAGGATGGCGAGCGGGCCGCCGGTCTTGAGCGCGGCGAAGAACGGGGCCGCGAGCGTGGGGATGGTGACGTAGCCCAGGACGTGGTGCCTGCGTCCGCCCATCACCTGGACGACCTCGACGAGTTCGCGTTCGCGCAGCCGCAGGCCCAGGTACACGTTGTAGAAGACCACGAAGGCGACACCGGTCATCGCGATGGTGATCTTCGACCAGGGGCCGATGCCGAAGAACAGCAGGAAGAGCGGGGCGAGCGCGATCTTCGGGATGCCGTTGAGGGCCGCGACGAGCGGTTCGAGGACGCGTCCGAGGAGCGGGAACGAGCCGAGGACGAGGCCCATCACGGTGCCCAGGGCGACGCCGAGGCCGAATCCGGCGAGTACCTCGACGGCGGTCACCCGGATGTCGGTCCACCCGGTCGCCGAGCCGAGCATGTCGACGAGCGCGTCGTACACCTCCGTGGGTTTGCTCACCGCGTACTCGGGGACTATGGGCCCGCTCATCACCTGCCACAGGACGAGGGCGACCACGATCACCAGCACGCGCAGCGCGATGACGGTGGGGCTCTTCTGCCCGCCGGTGCGCCGCTTCTTGGCGGTCCTGACCGGGCTCGGGGTGTCGGGCTCGGTCACGGCGTTCTGGGTGACGGTTGCCATGGTCTGCTCCGTTCCGCTTGGGGTCGGCCGTTTCACGGCAGGTAGGTGTTGGTCCAGTTGTCGGATGTGACCTTCGCGTCGGGCACCGCGCCGATGCCGTCCTTCACGAAGGCGACGGTCTTCTGCCATCCGGCCTCGTCCTGCTTGGCGCTCTTGGGCCACTCGACCTGTTCGACGGCCGCGCTCAGCACGTCGTCGGGCACACCCGGCAGGGTCTTGCGGGAGGCGGCCAGGACGCTCTTGTCGTCGGAGGGGTGCGAGTCGAGGTACGCGGTCGCCTGCTGGACGGCGGTGGCGAAGCCCTTCACGGTCTTCGCGTCGGTCTTCGCGTAGCTCTTCTTGACCACCACGGCCTGCCCGTAGCCGGCCTGCTCGTACGACCACTCGGGCACCTTGGTCGGGTCGGCCACCACGACGCCGTCGCCCTCGTGCTGGACCTGGAGCGGGATGGGTTCGGAGGTGATGAACCAGTCGACCTCGCCCTTGGCGAGCGCGGCCTTGTCTGCGGCCGGGCTCGGCAGCGACACCCACTTCAGCTTGCCGGGGTCGACGCCGTGGGCCTTGAGGAAGATGCCCGCCTCCGCCTTGGTGTTGGCGGAGCTCGCGCCGGCCGTCGAGTCGGCCAGGGCCTTGGCCACCTTGGCCGCGGGCGTCTTGGCGGTCAGTCCGTGCTCCTTCGCGAACGTGGTGCTGACGACGATGCCGAGCGGGTTGCCGCCGCCGTTGTGGGCGACGGACAGCTCGGGCAGCCCTTTGGAAAGGCCCGCGATGTAGCTCGTCGGGCTGGAGTTGAGGAACTGCACCGAGCCCGACTGGAGGGCCGAGGTGCCGGTGGCGGCGGTCAGCGTCACATATTTGATCTTGATGTTCTGCCGGTCGAAGTAGCCCTTCTCCTCCGCCAGGCGTATCGACAGGTCGAAGACATTGCTGCTCACCCCCACCGAGACGGTCGTCTTGCCGTCCGAGCCGACCGACGAGGAGCCGTCGCCGCCGCAGCCCGTGAGCAGCGCGGCGCCGCACATCGTGACGGCGGACAGTGCGAGCGAGGAGTGCTTCATACGTTGGTTCATGGGAACTCCCTTGTTCACCAGGCTTGTTGCGTACGAAAGAAGCGGGTCCAGAAGTCGAGGTGTGCCGGGTCCGCCACCGGGACCGGGCCGAACCGCGCGCCGACCTCCATCACGGTCGCGGCGGCCGGCGAGAAAGCGGGCCAGTGGGCGAGACCGGACCCGTTGGGGTCGCCGCAGGCGGCGAAGTTGATCCAGTACGAGGAGAGGGTCCGGGCGATCTCGTGGTCCTGCTCGGTCCACGCGGCGGTACCTCCCGCGGGGTTGCCGAAGACGTAGTCGATCTCCGAGCCGTGGAAGGCACCTCCGGGCGAGGTGCCTCGCGCGGGTGTGCGGTGGGTCCAGAAGTAGGTGTGCAGCCTGCCGGTGGTGTGCCGCGTCCAGTCCTGACCCCACAGGTACGTGGACAGGCGGGAGTTGTCGCGGGCCGCGTCGCTGCTCGCACGCGCCGCCTCGTCGTCCGTGGTGGCCGGGTAGAGCCGCAGGAACTCGTCGGCGAGCGGGCCGAACTTCCGGGTGGCCGCCGCGCGGTGCTGCTCCAGTGTCACGTGGACGGGCGGCGATCCGGGCCGGGGTGTGCGCCGCCCGGCGCGCAGCGCGGCGACCAGCGATTCGGGTACGGCGCCGCCCTCGTCGAGGTTGTTCCCGGTGAGGTAGTCGACGTCGTTCTGCAGCCCCTTGGCGTACGTGGTGTCGTAGCCGGCGGGGATCACCCAGCCGTCGACGACGGGGCGGAACAGTGGGGGCGCGGACGTGGTCCCGGTCTCGACGTCGGTGTCGACCGGGTGGTTGCCGTCGACCAGCTTGTGCCAGTGCAGGGTGCGCAGTTCGTGGATGTCACGTGCGCCGTGCTCGCGGATGTACCGCTCCCCCGCGCGTTCGGCGTCGGCCGGCCGCCGGTAGGAGGTGGACAGGTAGCGCAGTTCGGGGTCGCGGGAGTAGCGGGCGTGGCTCTGCGCGATCGCCCGCTGGAACAGGCCCTTGGCGTGCGGGGACATGGCCAGGAAGTTGACCATGCCGGCGCCCGCGGACTGCCCTGCGATGGTGACACGGCCGGGGTCGCCGCCGAAGCGCTCGATGTTGTCGCGCACCCAGCGCAGGGCGGCGACGCAGTCGAGCAGCCCGTAGTTGCCCGAGGAGTCGTGCCCCGACTCCTCGCTCAGTTCGGGTGCGGCGAGGAAACCGAAGGCGCCGAGGCGGTAGTTGAAGGTGACGACGACGAGGCCCTGGCGGGCCAGGTTCTCGCCGTCGTAGCGGGGGTGTGCGCCGGTGCCCTCGCGGAAGCCGCCGCCGTAGATCCAGACGAGGACCGGTCGCCGCTCCTCGCGCGAGGGGGCGCCCGTCCAGATGTTCAGGTTGAGGCAGTCCTCGCTCATCGGGACGTCGACGCCGGTCGCGGCGGCCTCGGTCGGCGCCTGCGGGCACAGGGGGCCGAACCGGTCGGCGCGTCTCACCCCCTCCCGGCGCGGCGGTGCCACGGGGGGCCGCCAGCGCAGGTCGCCGACCGGCGCGGCGGCGTAGGGGATGCCTCGGAAGACCGTGACGGAGCGGTCGCGGCACGGTATTCCCTCGACGGGTCCCGCCTCGGTGTCCACGGTGGGGCGCATGGAGTCCTTTCCGCCCCAGCCGCCCGTCAACTGATGGGCGGCTCCGGGGACTTGTCCAGCAGCAGCGCCCTGCGGGCGGAGCCGACGTGATGGCGCATGGCCGCGCTCGCCGCATCGGGGTTGCGGGTGACGACGGCCAGGAAGATGGTCTGGTGCTCCTCCAGCGACCCGGCGCGCGGATGCTGTGCGGAGAGGTTGCGGTACTGCCGCATCACCAGGGGGTAGAGCAGTGTGTCGTAGGCATGGGCCAGGGTGTGCTGGTGCGCGGCCTGCTTGACCTGCTGGTGGAACTGCCGGTTGCCCCGCGAGTAGGCGTCCTGGTCCCCGCGGGACTGCGCTTCCTCCATGTCGTGGAGGGTGCGGCGCAGGTCTTCGATCTCCTCCTGCGTGGCCCGCTCCGCCGCCTTGCCGGCGAGCGCGGCCTCCAGGATCTCGCGGGCCTCCAGGATGTCCGCCGCCTCCTCGATGGAGAAGCTGCGGGTGCGCACGCCCCGGTTGACCTCGCCGACGACGTAGCCCTCCTGCGTCAGCCGGGCGAGGGCCGTGCGCATGGTGCTCCGCGACACGTCGAACATCCGGGTGAGGTCCGCCTCGGTCAGCCGGGTGTCGGGCGGGATGCTGCCCGACAGCAGCAGGGAACGCAGCCCCTCGTAGGCATGGCTGTAGCGGGTACCAGACGCCTTCGCCCCGATTTCGGCATCGATGCCTTCGCTGTTCACCTTGACCGCCTTTGTCTTCCGTGAGGATGAGAGCCGAGGCGGGCACAGTAGCCGACCGCATGCCAGGTCAGCTCCTCATCCCCGCAGCGCCGGGTACAGGCGCCGGGACGTGCCCGCGAAGATCTCCTGCCGGTCCTGCTCCGGCAGTGCTTCGAGGACGCCCCGGGCGAGGGCGAGGAGTTCGGGCAACGACTGTTCGGCGGCAGGGCAGTTGGAGCCCCAGGCGATGCGGCGCGCGCCGAACGCCTCGACGACCGGGTCGAGGAAGTCCGCGGCCCGCTCCCCCGCGTCCCGCAGCCGTTCGAGGTTGCGGTGGGTGAGCTTGAGGTGCAGTCCGGGGTGGCGGCCGAGCGCGGCGACCTCGGCGCCCGCGCGCTCGGGCGAAGCGGCTATGTCGGGGTAGCCGATGTGGTCGAGGAGCACGGTCACGCCCGGGAACCGGTCGAGGAGTTCCACGAGCTGACCGGTGGCCGCCCCGAGGCGCATCTGGAGGCAGACCGGAAGCCCCAGCTCCCCGGCCTGCTCCCAGAAGGGGTACGTCTCCGGCGCGGCGAACCACTCGCCCTGGGTGGGCACCGTGCTGCCGCTCGTGAACAGCCGCACCCCGGCGAGCCCGCCCTCGCCGACCGCGGCCTTGAGCGAGGCGGCGGCGTCGGGCCGCAGCGGGTCGACGGTGCCGACGGCGACGAAGCGCTCGGGCCACCGGCGGCTGCTGTCGAGGACGTAGGAGTTGTCGTAGCCGTAGTTCGTGGTGGCCTGCACCAGGACGGCCTGGTCGATGCCCGTGGCGTCCATGCGGTCGACCATGCCCTCGGCGGTCACCGGACGGGTGGCGGCCCAGGCGGACTGCTTGCCTCCGATCGGCGCCTTCGGGTAGCGGGTCGGGTCCTCGGAGATGATGTGGCAGTGTGCGTCGACGACGTCCACGTCGCGTGCTCCCTGGTCTTCGGTGTGGTGTGGGCTTCGGTACGGGGCGGCTCAGGCGTCCGGGTAGTCGCCCTCGGCGAACAGGGCGCGCGGCTCGGCCGGGAAGTCCGCGTCGAGCAGCCCCTGGTCCGCGGCGAACCGGATCATCGCGTGCAGGCTGGGCTCGTTGGCCGTGATGCCGTACGGGACGGGGTCGCCGCCGATGCGGGCGCCCTGGCGGGCGAGGCGGGGCACGGCCGACCACTCGGGGTGGGCGTCCAGGTGCCGGCTCTTGCTCCCGGCGAACGCCGCGTACAGCGCGGTCGGCAGGCCGGGGTCGCGCTCCACCAGCTCGGAGCGGACCGCGATCAGCGAGTGCAGCGGGTAGACGCCGGTGCGCAGGTAGTGGTCCACGGCGAGGGTGTCCGCCTCGGGGAAGAGCGGGTAGGGCCCCTCGTCGCCCGTGGGTGCGGTCTCGGTGGCCGCCGTCCAGCCCGCCCGCGGGGAACCGGCGCGGCCGGTCCCGGCGTTGCCGGTGAGCGCGGCGTCGATCTCCCCGGCGCGCAGCAGTTCGCCGAGCGAGCGGCCGTCGGTGACCCGCTCGACGTTGGCCGGGGCCCGCCCCTCGACGTGGTCGTCGTCGTCGACCACCCAGGTGATGGTGTCGATGTCGACGCCGTACTCGTCGCGCAGCACGCCGCGCACCCACACCCCGGTGCTCACTGTGTAGGCCCGTACGCCGATCCGGCGTCCCTCCAGGTCCTTCGGCACGCGGATCCCGGAGTGGGCGGCGCACTGGACGTCGCCGTGGTGGAAGCGCCGGTTGAGGAAGACCGGCACCGCGGTCAGCGGGATGCCTTCCTGGCGTGCCATCAGGTAGGAGACGGGTGCCAGTTCGCACACGTCGAACTCCAGGTCCCGGATCATCCGCCGGTAGGCGCCGATGACGGGCTTCACGTCGACCGGGTCGACGTGGTAACCGTCCAGCGTGACCTCGCCGTCCAACAGCGGCTGTCCGTGCGGGAATTCACCGATGACCGTCGTGAGCTTGTCCATGCTCTGCTTCCCCATCTTTCCGTGCTTCTCGTATGTCTGCGGCGGTGCGTGGCGCGGTCTCAGCCGCCGAGCCGGGCCGGTGGCACCCCGAGCGCGGAGCAGGTGCGCTCGACGAGCTCGTCGTAGTCCACGGCGCGCGGGACGACGCCCTGGTCGAGCGCGTAGCCGGCGGCTTTGGTGAACGCGCCGCGCAGCGCCTCGAAGCCCACGGGGTGCAGCGGCACGGGCCCCGGCTCGGCGGTCGCGGTGAGCACCGAGCGCATCGCGTCGTACGCGGCGAGGACGGCGGCGGGGTGCTCGGCGGCGGCGCGCTCGGAGATGCCGACCACATGGTTGACCGGGACGAACCCCTGCTCCTTGGCCCACTGTTCGGCGGTGTCGTGGGCATGGTCGACGGCCGTACGGATCCGGTCGTCCGCGGGCAGCCCGTTGCCCATGATCCCGAAGTCGAGCCGGCCCTCCAGGAAGTCCGCCTGGAGCTTGGCCCCCTCGGGCGCCCGCCGCACCCAGGACGGGTCGTCGGCCCCGTCGACGTGGCTGCCCTCGTACGTCGTCCAGTCCGCCTTGCGCAGGTCCACGCCGTACTGCTCGCCGAGGAATCCGCGCACCCACACGCCGGTGGTCTGGCTCCAGGAGCGCACACCGACGCTGTGCCCCTCGACGTCGGCGACGGACAGCCCGCCGAGGGTGACCAGGGTCTGGTGCTGGTGGCGTCCGAGGGTGGTGACGGGGAGCAGCAGTACCGGCTTGTCGTGGGCGACGGCCTGGAGGACGGTCGCGATGGCCACCTCGCACAGGTCCGCGTTCGACTGGTTGACGAAGCCGCGCGACGCCTTGTGCACCGGGCTGATGTCGAGCCGCTCCGGCTCCGTGCCCGTCTCGCGCGCCGCGGCGAGTGCCGCTTCGGCGAGGTCGTCACGGCCCAGCACCAACTTCATGTCTGTCTCCTTCTGCGTGGTTCTGCGTGGGGGGTGTCAGGCGTGCGGCGCATGGTGCCGCTCGTGGTGCTGTCGCAGCAGGTCGGCGCCGTAGTCTCCGCCGTTCGGTGTGCGGACGATGGTGTGGATGTGGCGGCGCGAGGGGTAGTCGTTGCCGAAGATGACACCGGGCATGTGCTCGAACTCGACGAGGATCACCGGGCTGTGGAACCGGTAGTAGAAGGTGCCGTCGGGGTCCCCGGCCCAGGCGAAGTGGGTGTCGCCCTCGTGGTCGAGTACCTCCGCCATGCGGGCCTTCGCGTGCTGGTCGCCGGCCCGGTTCACGTACAGGCCGAGGAGCCGGCGCGCGGTGTCCCGCTGGCCGGGGGTGAGTTCGCTCAGCGGCAGGCCGCGGTGGTCGAGTTCGAGGTTGTCCCGGAAGGCTCCGGCGAACAGGTCCTTCGGGAGTGTGTCGGCGATGACGGCCCGCTCGCGCTGCCGGGAGCCGAGGTCGGTGAACAGTTCGTGGCCCAGTGCCTCCTCGCGGCGGAAGGCGACGGTCCCGGCGTACTTCCCGGATCCGGCGACGACCGGCTCGGCGCCGAGGAAGGTCGGGGTGAGGACCACCCGGTCGCCGACGAAGACGCAGTTGACGTTGACGTGGTGGCCGTCGAGCTGCCAGCCCCACGGACCGCCGTTCTCGGGCTCGCCGTAGACGGAGAACCAGTACAGCCACTCGTTGAGCCCGTCCTCGTTGCCGCTCAGCTCACCGATGGTGAGGTTGAGGTGCATGAGGTCGAGCACCTGGCCGTACCCGTCGGCGCTGAGGCTCTCCCGGACGACGGCGAGGGCCAGGGCGCGCTGTGCGTCGTCGAGTTCCTCCAGGCAGATGCCGTGCCGCAGGAAGTACCGGGCGCCGTTGTTCCAGTGCCGCCAGGTCACGTCGTCCACGGGGAAGCGGCCATCGGCGAGCTGCTTCTCCGTCAGGGCCGCGAGGTACTCCTCCGCGGCCCGGTACACGGGGCGGACGTCCGCGCCGGTGTCGCGCAGCGGGAAGAGTCCGGGCCGGATGCCGTCCGACGTGGCCACGCCGCGGAGGGGTTCGTTCGCCGCCTTGACCCGCCAGGCGACCTTTTCGAGCAGATCGGGTGTCCAGACGTCGGGTTCGCGCGTGGGCGCGTTCCCCCGGTTGCGCAGGGCCACCATCGCCGCTTCTCCTTTCGGTGTCGATTGCCGGGGCGCTCCTCACGAGGCGAGGAAGGCCGCCTTCTCCTCGATGGCCGCGACGTCCACCGGTTCGCCGATGAGGCCCTGCTCCAGGGCGTACTGTCCGGCGATCTCCAGGCAGGCCGTGAGCCGGTCGCTCCAGCCGGCGGCGACCGCGCGCCCGGCCGGTGAGTCGTCGCGCTCCCCTGCGGTCAACGTGATCGCCTCCTCCAGTGCGCGGTACACGGCGCGTACGTCGTCTTCGCGGGCTCGCAGCACGTCGTCGCGCACCACCAGCAGGTGGTTGGCCGGGACCGTTCCGTGCCGCTCGATCCAGGCCAGGCCCGCGTCCTCGGCGTCCTTGACGAGCGGGACGAGTCCTGCGCCCTGTCCGCCGATCGCCTTGGGCCCGAGCACCGCCGCCGAGACGTCGCCCGCGTGCAGCAGGTCGGCGACGCGCGTGGCGTCGGACCGCTCTACGTGGGCGGGGTTGCGGTACTGGGCGACATGGACGTCCTCGGTGGTCACCCAGGTGACGTCGGAGGACGCGACGCCGTACTCCTCCTGGAGCCAGCCGCGCACCCACAGGCCGGTGGTCTGGCCGTAGGATCGGACGCCGACGCGGCGGCCCTTGAGCGCGCGGGGGTCGAGTGCCTCGCCTTCCGGCAGCCGGGTCAGGGAGCGGTGGTGGGTGCTGCCGACGAGGACCACCGGCAGCAGGGTGACCGGGACTCCGGCGTCGCGGGCCTGGAGGTAGGTGGCCATCGGCATCTCGCAGATGTCGTAGGCCAGGTCGCGGACCATCCGGGCGAAGGCCGGGGGCAGCGGGGCGAACTCCGGGTAGTGGCACTCGACGCCGGCCACGGGGACGGTGCCGTCCTTCAGCGGCCGGGTGTGCGGGTGGTTGCCGACGACCACGCTCAGGGGTGTGTCCGTCCGTGTCTCGTTCATGTCGCTCACACGTCCTCGCCGTACTGGATGCGCCGGTAGGGGGTGCTCAGCACCTCTCGGGTGATGCGGACGTCGATGACCGTGGGCCGGGGCTCGCGCACGTACGCGGCGAGCGCGTCGCGCAGCTCCTGTGCGGTGCGGACGGTGGCTCCGCCGCCGCCCAGGGTCTGTGCCACGGCACCGAGCTCGGGCGTGGAGATCGTCGCGAGGTCCGGGTCGAGGCCCTTGGCCTTCGCCTTGTGGTACTCGGCGCCGAGCCCCTGGTCGTTCATCACGACGACCAGGAGCGGGACGTCGTAGCGGCACGCCGTCTCGAACTCGGAGAGGTGCATCAGGAAGCTGGCGTCGCCCTCGACGACGAATCCGGGCTTGTTGCCCTGCGCGATGAGCTGGCCGAGCGCGATCAGCGGGGCCTGCCCGATGGCACCGAACATGCCGTAGTTGGAGAGCACGTCGCGGGAGCGCTGGAAGAGCATGGTGCCGAAGTCGGTCTGGTGACCGCTGCCGAGCACCAGGCCCATCTCGCCCGGCAGTTCGTGGTCCAGGATCCAGATCGCCTCGCGCGGGTCGAGCCGGCCGGGTTCGCTCACGTACTCGGGCTGCTGGAGCCGGGCGGTCAGGTGGTCCTTGACCGCGTCGGTGTGGAAGCCCTCCAACCGGACCGATCGTGCGTCGAGTTCGCGGGTGAGTTCGGTGAGCGCGGTGACGGCGTCGGCCTGGAGGTAGCAGTCGGCCACCCTGCCGTTGCCCATCACCACGTGCGGCGCGGTGTCGATCTGGATGTACTCGGCTTCCGGGTAGAGGTAGCCGCTCTCGATCGTGTAGTGGTTCAGGCTGGCACCCACCGCGATCACGCAGTCGGCCTCCTGGAGCAGTTCCATCGACGCCTTGTCGCCGAAGAGGCCGGACAGGCCGACGTGGAAGTCGGTGCGGTCGCACAGCCAGTTCTTCGCCTGGAGCGTGGTGGCCAGCAGGGCGCCGGTCCGCTCCTGGAGCGCGAGGATCTCCTCCCCCGCGTCGGCCCCGCGTGCACCGCGGCCCGCGATGATCACCACGCGCTTGGCGTTCTGGACGAGGTCGCAGGCGGCGCCCAGTCCTGCCGGGTCCGGCAGCAGCCGGGGCCGCTCGATCAGCGCCGTCGACGGCACGTACTCGTCGTCGTAGTCGTCGAGTTCGGCGACCTGGACGTCGAACGGCGCGCTGATCATGACCGGCCTGGACTCGGTGCGGGCCAGGTAGAAGGCCTTCCGCACGGCGTCCTGCGCGTTCTCGGGCCGGGTGACGTGGATGAACTCGCACTCGATCGCGGCGGCGAAGCGCCGCTGGTCGAGGTACTGGGTGGCGCCCTCGTCGCCCAGCGGTGTCTCGCCGCAGAACGCGACCAGCGGGGTGCGTGCCCGGCTCGCCACGATCATCGAGGTGGCGAGCTGCGAGACACCGGGTCCGCTGGTGGTGGTGACGACGCCGGGCTGTCCCGCACCGCGCGCCCAGCCGTCGGCCATGCCGAGCCCGGAGCCCTCGTGCCGCACCTCGTACAGGCGCACACCCCGGTCGGCGAGCGCCGCCATCCAGTGCATGTTGGCGTCGCCCATCATCCCGAAGACATCGCTGGTGCCTTCCTTGACGAACGCCTCGGCCAGTGCCTCGTAGACCTTCACTTGCGGGACTCCTTCACGTTCGCCGCGGCCGTCGCCCGCGCTTTCAGGACGCCGTCGAGCCGGGAGAAGACGCGCAGCGCGTTGCCTCCGTAGACCGCCTGCCGGTCGGCGTCGGTCAGGGTGTCGATGGAGTCGAGGGTGTACTTGGTGTCGTCGAAGCGGCGCCCGGTCTCGGGGTCCACGCTGCGGACGGCGCCGATCATCTCCGAGGCGAACAGGACGTTGCGCGCGGGGATGATGTCGAGGAGGAGCTCCATGCCGCGCTTGTGGTACACGCAGGTGTCGAAGAAGACATTGCCGAGGATCGACTCCTCCAGCGGCGGTCGGCCGCGGTCCTGCATCATGCCGCGGTAGCGGCCCCAGTGGTACGGGACGGCGCCGCCGCCGTGCGGCAGGATCAGCTTCAGCGTCGGGAAGTCCTTGAACAGGTCCGACTCGCACAGCTGCATGAACGCCACGGTGTCACCGGCCAGATAGTGGGCGCAGGTGCCCTGCAGGGCGGGGTTCCGGGACATCGCCACGTGGACCATGGCGGGGACGTCGAGCTCGACCATCTTCTCGTAGAGCGGGTAGTAGACCCGGTCGGTGAGCGGCGGCCCCTGGTAGTACCCGTCGGACGGGTCCGGGTTGAGCAGACAGCCGACGAAGCCCAACTCCTTGACGCAGCGCTCCAGTTCGGTGACCGAGTTGGCCACGGAGGCGGCGAGGGCGTCGCCCGGTGACTGCGGGAGCTGGCACACGCCGACGAACCGCTCGGGGAACAGTCCGCACACGCGGGCGATGAGGTCGTTGCTGACCAGCGACCAGTCGAGGCTGGTCCGCTCGTCGCCGTAGTGGTGGGCCATCTTGCCCGCACCCGGCGAGAACAGGGTCAGGTCGGTGCCGCGCTCCACTTGCAGCTTCAGCTGGCCCTGCTCGACGGCGGTGCGTATCTCGTCGTCGGTGATGCCCAGTTCGTCGGGCGAGACACGCGCGCCCGACTCCTCGAACGCCTGGATCTGCCGCTGCCGCCACTCGCCGAGCGCCGGGGGCGCCGTGGTGAAGTGGCCGTGACTGTCGATGATCATGCCTTGCTCCGAAGGTCGCGGCCGGTCAGTTCGCGGCCCTTCTCCAGGCCGGGGTAGGTGCGCACCGGCGCGGACATCAGGAACCGGTAGCCGTCGTCGAGCACCTGCTTGACGTTGTCGGCCGTGACGTGGGGGTGGCCGACGGCGACGCCGCGCTCACCGCAGATGTCGAGGATCCGCCGCTTGCACTCCAGGACCCGCGGGTGCTCGTACTGCCGCGGGACGCCCAGTTCCTGGCTCATGTCGCCCTCGCCGATGAGGATCAGACCGATGCCGGGCACCTGGTCGAGGATGTCCGGCAGGTTCTCGATGCCGAGCTGGTCCTCGATCATGAGGCCGACGAGGATCTCCCCGTCGGGGGCGAGCGGCCACACGTCGGCCCTGGCGTAGTACTCGATGTTCGAGATGCCCCAATAGCGGGTCGCGGCGTGCGGGCCGTCGCCGCGCAGGCCGGCGGGCTCGTGCAGCGGGGCGTCGGGAAGGCGCGGGTACCGGCAGGCGGCGACGGCGTTGCGGGCCTCCTCCACCGTGGAGATGTGCGGCCAGACGACGCCGAACGCGCCGAGGTCGAGGGCCTGTTTGGCGTGCCACTGCGCCTTCTCCGCGCCGTTGGCGGGGATCCGCACCATCGGGGTGACGGCGGGGGCGAGGCTGTCGGCGCCGAATATCTGGCGCCGGCTGAGCAGGTACTGGAAGCTGTCCCGCAGGGCGTTGATGTCCCAGGGCTTGTGCTCCATCTCGAACACGACGGTGTCGTAGTCGGTGCCGGTGAGTTCGACGGCGGCCGTCGGGTCGGCGGCGGAGAACGTCGCGAAGACGTGCTCGCCGGCGTCGAGGGCGGCGATCACCTTGTTGAGTCGGCCGGTTGCCGTACGGGGGGTTGTCATCGTCGCGCTCCTCGCTCAAGTGCTTCGGCGGACTGGGCCGCGGGACGGTGGGCCTGCGTCTGCTGCGCCGGCGGCTCTCCCCGGCGCCCGGCGCGGCGCGCCGTCCACCAGGCGCGCAGCCGTGCGAGCAGTCCGGTCGGGCGGACCCGGGGCTCGGGGGTCGCGGTCGTGCCGGGTGCGGCGGGGACTTCCTCGGGGCCGGCGCACTTGAGGACCAGCTGGTCGGAGAACTCCTTCGTCATCCTGGAGATCACCGCCCCGGCGCCGGACTCGATCACCTTGGCGAGCTTGCCGTTGAGCTGGATCTCGCCGTCGACCGCGACCCGCGCGCTGTCGGGGGTGTCGCCCGCGACGACGCGGAAGGTGGCCGTGGCGCTGAAGCGGGTGGCGCCCTGTCCGTCCTTGCCGCGGGCCGACAGGCGGCCTTCTTGCGCGGACTCGTCCAGGTCGAGGGAGACGCGGGCGCCGAACTTGACGCGGATGCCGCCGAACCGGACGACCAGGGTTCCGTCGAAGGAACCGTCGTCGTGCGACGGGCCGAGCTCGGCGCCGCCGATGCAGGAGACGACGTCCTTGGGGTTGGAGATGACTTCCCACACCCGTCGGGGCGGGCTGGGTACGGCGATCTCTTCCTTGATCGATAGCAAAGCCGTGAACCTCACTGGGCTACAGGGGTGGTGCGGGGGGAGGCCGATGCGGGGAAAGGCCCGTTGCGCGAGCGGCTGGTGACGTCGCCTCAGGCGGCGTCCTGCTGCTCGGAGGCGAACAGTCCCCACAGGTCGTTGTAGAGCTCGGAGAACTCGCGTGTCTCGACGAGGGATCCGATGCTGCGGGGCCGCTCGAACGGGACCTGGATGACACGGCGGATGGTGCCGGGGCCGCGAGACATCACGACGACCTCGTCGGCGAGGTAGAGGGCCTCGTTCAGGTCGTGGGTGACGAAGATGAGGGTCCCGTTCTGCTCCTGCCAGATGTTGAGCAGTTCCTGCTGGAGGCGGAGGCGGGTGATGGCGTCGAGCGGGCCGAACGGCTCGTCCATCAGCACGATGGACGGGTCGTAGATCAGTGCCCGCGCGATGGCGCAGCGCTTCTGCATGCCGCCGGACAGCTCGCGGGGAAAGTGGTCCTCGAAACCGGTCAGGCCGACGAGCTCGATCCAGTGGGCGATGCGCTCCTCGCGCTCGCCCTTGGGGACCTTGCGGAACTTGAGCGCCAGTCCGATGTTGGCCCGGACGCTCAGCCAGGGCAGGAGGTGGGACTGCTGCGTCACGTACGCCGCGTCGGAGTTGACGGCGGTGACGCGTTCGCCGGCGTAGTGGACCTGCCCCTCGGTGGGGGTGAGCAGTCCGGCGGCCAGGTTGAGGATGGTGCTCTTGCCGCACCCGCTGGGCCCGATCACGGCGACGACCTTGCCGCGATCGACCTGGAACGACACGTCCTCGATCGCCGGCCGGTGGGTGCCGGGGAACTGCAGGGTGACGCCTTCGAGGCGGAGTGCCTCCGGGTGGGTGGTGCGCTGTGTGGTCGACATGTCTGTCTCCTCGGCCTTCCCTCCTCGTGAAGTCGGGAGGCGGGGCCGTGCGCTCGCGCCGTAACGGCGGTCGTGGATAGCGGGGCAGCCAGGTGGTGGGCTGCGCGACAGTGCTACGTCCTGATGCCGTCTCAGTGACTCTTCTCGTAACCGAGATTGTCGGACAACCAGTGAGGTGAACGTAGCACCGCCATCTCGCGGGACACAAGAAGTCTGCTGGAAGAACCTGGATTTACCGTGGTCACGCACTGGAACCACGCAAGTCATTGTCGGACAAGGCCGGTTGGGTACGTGAACAGGGCAGGTCAGCGGTGTCGTTTCGCGCGGCCGGCGAGCGACAGGGCCGACACGGCGAGGCCGACCCCGGCGGCCGCGAGCCCGCCGACGAACAGCCCGGCGCGCGCCCCCAGGGACGCGGCGATGGCACCCACGGCGGGGCCACCGACGACGGTGCCGCCGAGCCAGCCGATCGACCACACCGACAGCACCCGGCCACGCATCTGTGGCACGGCCGCGAGCTGCATCAGGGTCTTGGCCGAGGAGTTGAACGTGATCGAGGCGGCGCCGACGAACACCAGCACCCCCAGGGCCACGGGCAGGGTCGGCGCCAGGGCCGCGCCGCAGATCAGCGCTCCCCAGATCACCGCGGACACCGAGAGGGAGCGGTTGGTGAACCGTCTTCGGCGCATGGCGGCGAGCCCGCCGAGCACCCCGCCCACACTCATGACGGCCATCGCCGTGCCGTAACCGGCAGGGCCCGCGCGGAACACCGACGTGGTCAGCAACGGCAGGCTCACAGGGAACTCCCAGGTGAGCACCCCCGTCACGTACACCATGACCATCGGGTACAGCAGTTCCGGTGTGCGCCGGATGTAGCGGAGCCCGGCACGGATCTGCCCCTTCGCGTGCTCCTCGCGCTCGGCCGGATACATCTCCGCCGTCCGCAGCGTGAGCAGACTGGCGATGACGGCCAGGAACGAGACGGTGTCCAGGGCGAAGCACGGCGCCACGCCGAGGCCCGC
This sequence comes from Streptomyces sp. EDA2-14, assembly GCF_054963755.1. Lineage (NCBI taxonomy): Bacteria > Bacillati > Actinomycetota > Actinomycetes > Kitasatosporales > Streptomycetaceae > Streptomyces > Streptomyces sp. EDA2-14. Next base: position 45,719 of record NZ_JBUEGE010000014.1, on the reverse strand, counting down.
GATGACGGCTCCGGCGATGCCGGGGCCCGCGAGCTTGGCGGTGTTGATGAACGTGGAGTTGATCGCGATGGCGTTGGACAGGTGCTCCGCGTCGACGAGTTCACCGATCAGCTTCTGGCGCGCGGGGTTGTCGAAGATGTTGGTGCAGCCGAGCGCCAGCATGAACACGATGAGCAGCGGCAGTGTCACGAGGTGCGCCCGGGTCAGCACGGTGAGCAGGGCGGCCTGGACGGCGAAGCAGACCTGCGTGAGCAGCAGCAGCCGGCGGGTGTCGTGGCGGTCCACCACGAGGCCGCCCCAGACTCCCAGCAACAGGATCGGCAGGTATCTGGCGCCGGTCACGACGCCCAGCACGGTTCCGCTGTGGGTGAGTTGGAGGGTCAGCCAGCCGATGGCGATGTTCTGCATCCAGTTGCCGACGACGGAGGTGGCCTGACCGAGGGAGAACCGGCGGTAGTTCCGGTTCCTGAGCGAGGCGAAGCTGCTCTGTCGTCCGCCTCCCCGGTGCACGTCACACGACGTTGGTGCCAAGTGCCTTCTCTCCCTCGGGGAAGAAGGTGGTGAGGCGGTTGTACTCGTCCAGCGTCGCCGTCGGGTACCACTTCAGGTGCGCCTCGCAGATCGCCCGGAGCACCGGGGTGTCGTCCGGGTGCGAGCAGTCGGTGCCGACGGGGATGCGCGAGTTGTACGTCTTCGCGAGGGCCCGCTGCGCGGCGTCGGAGGACAGGAACGAGGTGAGCAGCGCCGCGGCGGCGGGGTGCGGGGCGCCCTTCGGGACGTACAGGTAGGACTCGTTGGCGTTGGTCGGGGAGAGCGGTGCCACCTCGACGGGCGAGCCGTGCTTCTTGGCCTCAAGGACCAGGTTGACGAGGCTGGTGCCGACGCTCACCTCGCCGGACTCGATCGGCGCCTCGGTCTGGGTGGTGTTGGGCGCGTAGTGCGGCTTCTGCTCGGCGAACTTCTTCGCCCACGCCAGCGCCTTCTTCTGCCCGAGCGACGAGTCCAGCGCCCAGGGCGTGAGGAACGAGGCGCGCGACTCCGCGGACACCTTGCCGCCGGACCATTTGGGGTCCAGCAGGTCGTTCCAGCTCTTCGGTACGTCGGCCGGTTTCACCTTCTCGGTGTTGTACGCCCAGACCTTGGGGACCGCCCAGATGTACACGAGCTTCTTGGCGAAGAGGTTCTTGCGGCCGATGCCGTACTTCGTCCAGTCGACGTCGGCCGCCATGTCCTCGGACGGGACGACGGTGAGTCCGCCGGCCGCCGCCACGTCCACCGAGACCTTCCCGGCTGCCTGTTCCATTCTGAGCTGGCTCACCTGGTCGGGAGCCTTGGTGTTGCTGTACTTGACCTTGACGCCCGGGTACTTCTTCTCGAACAGGTCGATCGCCGGCTGCATCTGCGCTTGCGGCTTGGGCACCGACCACTCGACCTCGCCCTCCTTCTCGGCCTGCTTCACCAACGAGTTCGTCGACGCCGGGAGTACGGCGCTCTCGACTCTGGCGCCGCATCCGGTGAGGGCGGCGGCGGTGGCGAGCACGGTGACCCCGCTGAGAGCGAGCCGCCACCGTGCCGGGTGCTTGTTTTCCTGCCTCATGGCCTGTGTGTCCTCGGTTCGTGTCCAACGGTGCGGACGGGCGGCTCAGCGAATGGCGGCGGGGGTGTTGTAGACACGGGCCGCGTTGCCGCCCAGCACTCCGGCCAGCTCGTCCGGCGCCAGCCAGGACAGCCGGTTCACGATCGAGTCGCGCAGCTCCGCGAGGGTGCCTTCGGAGGCGGGGAAGTTGGATCCCCACATCAGGTGATCGGCGCCGAAGGTGCCCGCGAGCCGGCGCAGCACCTCGTCGACGTCGACCCCCTCTTCCTTGCCAAGGCGGTTCAGCGCGGGAGGCGTGATCTTCAGGTGGACGCCGGGGAAGCGAGCCAGATGCCCGAGTTCGCCGAGGTTCGGGTAGGCAGGCCCGCCGGTGGCGTCGGGGCGTCCGGCGTGGTCGAGCAGCACGGTCAGCGTCGGGTGCGCTTCGAGGACGTGGAGGAGCTTGCCGGTGTCCTTGGAGTGCATCTGGACGCACACCGGCACACCACGGCTCTCCACGTAGTGCCACACGGCGGCCATCCGCTCGTCCGAAAGGCCGCTGCCCGGCGTGGGCACCTTGGTGGTTCCGTCGGACACCCGGATGCGGACACCGCTGAATCCGCGCTCCTCGATCCAGTGCCGCAGGTCCGGGACGGCCGAGTCGGAGAGGAAGTCCACGGCGCAGACCCCGACGAGCCGGTCGGGGAACTTGGCCAGGGCGTCGGCCGCGTACCGGTTGTCGAATCCGTACACCGTCGAGGCGTGCACGAGGGCCGCCCGGTCGACGCCCGCCGCGTCCAGCGCCCGGATCAGGCCGGTGATGTCGACGGGCCGGGTGCGGGACCACTCCGAGCGGGTTCCGCCGAGCGGCGAGACCGGGTAGGCGTCGGGGTCGCCGGAGATGGCATGGGTGTGCGTGTCGAAGTACTGCATCAACTCTCCTGCGGGTGCGGTGGGGTGCGTGCCGTACGTCGGGGATGCAGGCCGCTCAGGCCTCCCCCACGTACCGGTCGAAGTCGGCGAAGAGGTCCTCGGCGGCCAGGTCGGACGTGATGAGTTCCTGCTCGCGGGCGTAGCGGATCGCCGTCCTGAGGGTGGCCAGGAGGGTCTCGTCGATGCCGTGCCGGACCACGAGTTCGCGGGTGGTGCCGGTGGGTTCCGCGGGGCGGGCCGCGTCGATGCCGGCGCAGAGCCCGCGGTGGATCGCGCGGACCAGGTCGGGGCGCGACGTGAGCAGGTCCTTGCGGACCACGGCGAGGTGGTTGACGGGCACCCAGCCGTGGTCGTCGAGGAACTGCTGCTGCCGGGCCTTCCAGTCCGTGATGACGGGGACGAGGCCCTCGACGTGGTCGGCGGAGCGGGCGCCCATCACGACGGCGGCGAGCTCCTTGTCCCGCAGTGCGTCCACCAGGGGCCGTCCGGTCCGCTCGACGTTGGACGGTTCGCGCACGCCGTCGACGTGTGCGCCTTCTCTGGTCACCCATATCACGTCCCGGGCGCGCACGCCGTAGGTGTCACTGAGGACACCGCGCACCCACAGACCGGTGGTCTGGCTGTAGGCGCGCACACCGACGCGCTGTCCGCGCAGGTCCTCGGGGCGGAGCTGCCCCTCACCGCCCCATACGGAGATCGACCGGTGGTGGAAGTTGCCGTGCAGCACCACGGGCAGCGCCGCGACGGGGACGCCCGCCTCGACGGCCTGCAGCAGGGTGGCGACGGCCAGTTCGGAGACGTCGTAGCGCAGCTCGCGCACCATCGGGGCGAAGGCCCGGTGGATCGGCTCCACTTCGGGGAAGTCCAGCTCGCAGCCGGGGACGTCGAGGGCGCGGTCGAGGAGTGGCTCGGTGTGCGGATAGCGGCGCAGTGCCACCGAGAGGCGCATGTCTGTCCCTCCTTCATCGGAGATTTTGTTAGACAATGCGGGGAAGCTAACAGCGATTTCGCGGCCCCGACAAGCCTCCGTAGTCAGAATCGTCAAACAATCGGGGCCAGTTGATGGCCCGCAGGGGACGAGCGGGGGCCGCACGACACCTGTCGAACGAACGTCCGCCGATTGTCCAACAATCAAGACGGCCTTCGGTCGCTTCCAAGGGGTTCACGGCAGCCCGACCCGGTGCTACGGTCCCGTTTGTTCGACAAAAAGCCTGAGCCGCGGGGCCTCCACAGGACGACAGGACCGCCCCAGCCGCACCGGCGCTGCCGCCGCCGGTGCACATCGGTATCGATCACCGCCCGTCGCCGACCCGACCCCGTCCTCGGCGCACGCATCACACATGCCTTCTTGCCGTGCGCGGCGGTGTGTCGGACAACCGGCGACGACAACCAGTACCCGGCGAGTCCTCGGGTGCGCACCTCCGAAGAGGGACGGCGATGAGTCACCATCTCGCAAGGGTCGGCCTCGTAAGAGCCGACAGCAGGGCCGCACGACACACGCACCGCAGAGCCATCATGGTGGTCGCGCTCGCACTGCTCGCCACGACCGCCGCGACCGGCTGCGGAGCGGGCACGGAGCAGGCCGAACTCCCCTCGTCCAAAGCGGCCTTGATCAAGCAGGCCACACAGGACGGTGTGGTCGACTGGGCGTCCTGGAACCCGGAAGCCCAGATGCAGCCCGCCATCGACCTGTTCGAGAAGAAGTACCCGCACATCAAGGTCAAGTACACCAACATCAAGGCGCCGGACCAGGTGAGTCAGCTCAAGGTGGAGCAGGCCGCCAAGAAGGTGTCGATCGACGTGGCCAACGCCGGCGGACTCACCATGAGCCCCGCCGTCAAGCTGGCCGGAGACGTCGACTGGGCGAAGTACGGGATCGCCGACAAGGACATCTTCGCCAAGAACTTCGTGTACGTCTGGGCCACACCCAAGGTCTGGGCCTACAACACCGACAAGGTGAAACCGGCGGACGTACCGAAGAGTTGGAGCGAGCTCCTGGATCCCCGCTGGTCCAACGGCAGGATGTCCGCCGAGTCACGCGCGTCGTTCATGTCCGTGTGGGACCTGGACACGTCGCTGGGCGAACCGAAGGCACTCGCCTGGGCCACGAAGTTCGCCGCACTGAAACCGCACTACTCGCCGAACGTCACCCAGGCCGAGGCGCCCATCGAGTCGGGCGAGGTGAGCATCGGCACCAGCCTCGCCAGCCTGGTCCTCGCCGCGAAGGACAAGGGCGCACCGGTCGCCATCGCGCCCGTGTCGCCGACCAGCGCCAGCGAGTCCTACCTCTACGTCCCGAAGGGCGCACCGCACCCGGCGGCCGCGGCGCTCCTGACCTCGTTCCTGTCGTCCGACGAGGCCCAGCGGGTGCTCGCGAAGACGTACAACTCCAGGATCCCCGTGGACACCGACTGCTCGGACCCGGACGACACCCCGGTGCTGCGGGCGATGTGCGACGCACACCTGAAGTGGTACGGCACCAAGACCCTCGCCAAGTACACCGAGCTCTCCCGCTTCTATCCGAAGGTGGAGAACAGATTCGGGACCGATGTGGGCTAGCGACACAGGAGAGAACGAAGAGCCGACCGCGACCGGCACCCGGTCCGTCATGGGGAGTCCGCAATGGCCCTGAACACCGAAGAAGCCCCACCGACACAGAGCGAGGAATTGGAGACACCACCCGGCGCGCACCCCGCACACCCACGAGCCAGGGTCGCCCCGCTCGCGCGCGGGCTGTTGAACCTGGCCATGGTCGTCCTGGTGGGATACCTGGTCCTGGTCCCCCTCGCGATCCTCGTCTACAGCAGTCTGAAGCCGTCGACCACCGACCTCCCCTTCGAGGTTCCCGGCTTCTCCCTCGACAACTTCCAGTCCGTGTTCGCGTCCGACCGGCTGGGCTCGGTGACCCTGAACACCGTCCTCTACGTGGTCGGTTCGCTCGTGGTCGCCCTCGTCCTGAGCCTGAGTCTCGCCTACCTCTTCGAGCGGACCGACATACCTGGGCGCCGGGTCCTCAGTCCGCTGGCGCTGGCCCCGATGGCGGTGCCGGTCACCGTGATGGCGATCGCCTGGGCGCTGGTGGCCAACCCGGCCAACGGCCCGCTGGCCATCCTCGTCCGCAAGCTGTTCGGCGTCCACGTCGACATCTATTCGATCCCCGGAATGATCCTGGTCATGGGCATCTTCGGGGTGCCCAGCATGTACTTGATGATCGCCCCGGCCTTCGCCCGGCTCAATCCCGAACTGGAGGAGGCCGCGGCCACGGTGGGTGCCTCGATGTGGCGCCGCCTGCGCCTCATCGTCCTCCCCCTCGTCGCGCCCGCGGTGTCTGCGGCCGGGATCCTGCTGGTCGTCGTGGCCCTCGAAGGGTTCGCGATCCCCGCGATCCTCGGGCTGCCCGACAAGATCTTCGTCTTCAGCAGCCTCATCCAGTACTCGCTGCAGCCACCGGGCGGTGTCCCCAACTACGGACAGGCCAGCACCTACGGTGTGCTCATCCTCGCCGTGTCACTCGTCATGCTCGCCGTGTACCGGCGCCGCGTCCGTGACACCAACCGCTTCCGCGTCGTGGTCGGCAAGAGCTACCGGCAGACCAGGGTGAGCCTGGGCCGCTGGCGGATCCCCGTCGTCGTCGTGGTCTGCGTCTACATGTTCATCGGCATCGTGCTGCCCGTGCTGGCGCTGCTGTGGACGAGCTTCTCCCCGTACACCCGGCCCATCACCTGGTCCGGGCTCCGGTCGATGACGTTCGCCAACTACACCCACCTCCTCGACATCCCGGACATCGGCACGATCCTGCTGAACACGGCGGAGGTCTCGCTGGTCACCGCCACGGTCACCACCGCGATGTCGGTGTGGATCGCGGTCGCCGCCGCGCGCCGCCAGTTCCCCGGCAGCACGCTCCTGTTCGAGACCACGTCGTCGGTGTTCGGCATCCCGAGTGTCGTCCTCGGCGCCGCCGTGCTGTTCCTGTACCTGTTCGTGCCGATCCCGATCTACGGCACCGTATGGATCATCATCGTGGCCCTGGTGACACGGTTCCTGCCGCGTGGCTCGCGCATGGTGCAGACGGCGCTGATGCAGCTGGACGACGGGCTGATCGAGGCGGCCAGGGTCACCGGCGCACGCCCCGCCACCGTGACACGGACGGTGCTGCTGCCGTTGCTGCGGCCGGCCCTGTGGAAGTGCTGGCTCTGGGTCTTCGCGCACGCCCTGGGCGAACTGCCCATCGCCCTGCTGCTGACCAGCTCCGACAACCGGACGCTGGTGGTCGTCCTCTGGGACACCTTCACCTCCAGCGTCGACAACCCGACGGCCAGCGCCCTGTCCGTGGTCCTCGTGGTGATCTCCACCGCCGCCGTGTGGCTGGTCAACCGCCGCAGCACCGTGAAAGAGGTATGAGAGAGATGGTGGAAGCGATGAGCAACAACCCCGTGAACTCGATCGTCATCACGGAGCTGCGCAAGTCCTACGAGCGGACGACCGGCGCCGGGGCGACGTACGCGATCGACGGAGTCTCCTTCGACGTCCCCAAGGGCCGCTTCGTCACGCTGCTCGGGCCGAGCGGCTGCGGCAAGACGACGACGCTGCGGTGCGTCGCGGGGCTGGAGCGGGCCTCGGGCGGCCGGATCGACATGGGCGGCCGGACCGTGTTCGACGGGCCGCGGAACATCCACGTCCGGCCCGAGGACCGGCCGATCGCGATGGTGCCCCAGTCGTACGGGATCTGGCCGCACATGACCGTCATCGACAACGCGGCCTTCCCGATGCGGCACGGCCGCAACCGGCGCAAGGGCCAGGACATCCGGGAGCGCGCCATGGGCATGCTCGAACAGGTCGGCCTCGACGCCATGGCGGACCGGTGGGCCACCCAGCTCAGCGGCGGCCAGCAACAGCGGCTCGCCTTCGCCCGCGCCCTGCTCGGTGATCCCGAAGTACTCCTCCTCGACGAGCCGCTGTCCAACCTCGACGCGAAGCTGCGCGCCAAGCTCCGCCAGGAACTCCGCTCGTTCCAGGCCCAGTTCGGCGTCACCGCGCTCTACGTCACCCATGACCAGGCCGAGGCGCTCGCGCTCTCCGACACGGTGATCGTGATGAACCAGGGGCACGTCGAGCAGATCGACCGCCCGGAACGCCTCTACGACCACCCGCGGTCGTCCTTCGTCGCCGACTTCATCGGCAGCGCCAACCTGGTCCCCGTCCAGGACGTCTCACCCCGCCGCGACGGCGCCGGCGTACTCGCGAAGACCGACGTGGGCCCGGTGACATGCCTGCGCTCGTCCGACGACCGGTCCCCCACGTCCGGCACCGGCGGCTTCGTCTGCGTACGCCCGGAGAACGTCGAGGTCCGCCCCGACGCCTCCGACCTCCGCGAGGACGAGTTCCCCGGCACCGTGGAATCCTCCGAATTCCTCGGCGACCGACTGGAACTCGTCATCCGCGCCTCGGACATCTCCCTGACGGCCTCCACTCGCGCCAGCCTGACCTGCCGCCCCGGCGACGAGGTGGCGGTCCGCTTCGACCCGACGACAACGAGCTACTTGCCGCATTGAGGCGGGGCCCGGGTGTAGCGGTTCGGCGAACTGTTGGATCGCCATGTCCTCGGCGAAGTCGGCCACCCCGGTCGGGGCCTTCGAGGGGGTCGGGTGTGCCCAGTCGTGTAACTTCTGGCCGATCCGCGCGAGTTGGTCGACCGGTGAGCCCGCCAGGCCGAAGCCCGGGATGAATCCGGCCGTCGCCGCCCCGGGCGCCGTATCGCTCATCACCGAGCCTGGCCATGAGCTGGTGAGCCAGCGGTCGACCAGGTTCCTGGCGTGGGCGGTCGGCACCCCGCGGCTCCAGCCCACGTCGGGCACTTGATTGGGCCAGCGGGTCCGCTCGAGGCGGGCCCTGAGGCCGTCCAGGTCGGACTGCTGAATGTCCACACGGTATGGCGTGATCCCGGAACCCATCCGGTGCCCCCTCGAGCCGTCACCGTCCGTCCCGGAGGCACGGGCGACGTCGCGTGCTGCCGTACTCAGGGGCGCTTGACCCGCAACAGGTCGGGCAGCCCCCGTCGCGGAGGCTTCGCCGCCTCCTTCTTCTTCGCTCCAGTCTTCGTGTTCGCTCCGGTCTTCGTCTTGGCCGCGGTCTTCGTCTTCGCTCCAGTCTTCGTGTTCGCTGCGGCCTTCTTCGTGGCGGCAGCCTTCTTCTTGGCCGGAGGCTTCTTCTTCGCCGGAGTCCCCTTCCTGGCCGGAGCCCTCTTCTTGGGCGGAGCCGGCTTGGCAGCCGTGTCGGCCGGATCAGTCGCGTCGGCGCGTGGCCGCCACCAGTGCTCGCGGCGCGGGTGCAGCGCCCTGCCGAACCTGCGGCCGAGGAGGAGATATCCGAAGAAGGCGCCCGTCGCGTTGAGGATCACGTCATCGATGTCGAACGCCCGGCCGGTGACCAGCAGCCCCTGGGCGACCTCGACGGTCAGCATCACGAACGCCGTCATGAGCACCACCCGGACAAAGCCGCGGGTGCGCGGGAAGAGCACCGGAAGCAGCACTCCGAACGGCACGCCGAGCACGACGTTGCCGCCGACCTGCTTGACCGTGTCGCGCCAGTCGGGCTGGTCGAAGTACAGGCGGATCGAACTGCCGGGGTGCAGGTTGGTGTGCGTCAGCGGCACGGACGCGGCCGACGGGACCAGGGTGACCTTCGCCAGGCCGACGGCGAACGCCACCATGCACACGAAACCGACCGCCATGCCGAAGGCGCGTAACAACTGCCGTGTCCACGAGTGCCGTCGCGTACGGGATTCGGTTTCCATGTGGCGCCTATTACCACGGAGTTGGCTCCGCACACGCCCTGAGTCAGAACGGGCGGCGCCCGGGCGAACCCGGGAGGCCCCACCACCCGCCGACCAGGCAACGGCCCCCTGTGCGGCCGGAATCGATCGGTCCACGGCGGACGCGGGTTCCTCGCGAGGGCCTTGACACGCCCACGACCACTTGTATGGTCTAGTCCAAGCAACGGCCGTTCACCTTAAGGGAGTTCACCCGCGCCGTACGTCGGGTGGGCTCCCGCCTGCCCCCTTCGCGCCTCTTGGCCCCACCCTCGAGAGGCCGACCCGGGCGTGCGCCCCCACTTCACGCACGCCACGGGAAGACCTGAAGTGAAGGAGTACGCATGAACGCCAGAAGGAAGACCGCCGCACTCATCGGCGCGGCCCTGGCCCCCGTCATCGCCGTCAGCCTTCCCGCCGGTTCGGCGAGCGCCCACGGCTACATCTCCACCCCGCCCAGCCGGCAGGCCCAGTGCGCGGCGGGCACCGTCTCCTGCGGTGACATCACCTACGAGCCGCAGAGCGTCGAGGGCCCCAAGGGGCTGAAGAGTTGCAGCGGCGGCAACAGCCGGTTCGCCGAACTCGACGACGACTCCAAGGGCTGGACCGCCACCCCGGTCTCCCGCAACGCCACCTTCGAGTGGAAGCTGACGGCGCAGCACGCCACCAGCACCTGGCAGTACTACGTCGGTGACCAGGAGATCGCCGAGTTCAACGACAACGGCGCGAAGCCTGGCGCCACGGTCACCCACAACGTGGACTTCGGCTCCCTCACCGGCAAGCAGAAGGTACTGGCCGTCTGGAACATCGCCGACACCTCGAACGCCTTCTACGCCTGCATCGACGTGAACGTCGGCGGCTGAGCCAAGCACCCCGGTACGGCGGCGCCGCGGGTCTTCCCCCACGGCGGGCCCCCGGCCCGTCACGGCCCGCGGCGCCGTACCCCCCACCACTACTCCCTCGATCGGAGTGCTTCGCCATGCGCCGCCGCACCTTCAGCCTCCTGACCGCCACCGCCTCCGCCGCCGTCCTCGGGTCCCTGGCCCTGGCGGGTCCCGCGTCCGCCCAAAAGGTCGACGCGCAGGCCGACTTCGTCGTCAGCCAGAGCCAGTTCGACCAGATGTTTCCGGGCCGGAACTCCTTCTACACGTACGAAGGCCTGACCGCCGCGCTCAGCGCCTACCCGGAGTTCTCCGGGACGGGCAGCGACACCGTCCGCAAGCAGGAGGCCGCCGCCTTCCTCGCCAACGTCGGCCACGAAACCGGTGGTCTGGTCTACGTCGTCGAGCAGAACACCTCCAACTATCCGCACTACTGCGACTCCTCGCAGCCGTACGGCTGTCCGGCGGGCACCGACAAGTACTACGGACGCGGCCCGATCCAGCTCAGCTGGAACTTCAACTACAAGGCGGCGGGCGACGCCCTCGGCATCGATCTGCTCAACAACCCCGACCTCGTCCAGAACGACGCGGCCGTCGCCTGGAAGACCGGCCTCTGGTACTGGAACACCCAGACAGGACCCGGCACCATGACCCCGCACAACGCCATGGTCAACGGATCCGGATTCGGCGAGACCATCCGCAGCATCAACGGCACCCTGGAGTGCAACGGGGCCAACCCCGGCCAGGTCCAGAGCCGTATCGACAACTACAAGAAGTTCAGCCAGATCCTGGGCGTCGACCCGGGCGCGAACCTGAGCTGCTGATCCGAAAACGATGGCGCCGACCCGGCGTGCCCCGACGGGGGTCGGCCGGGTCGGCGCCCTCTCCTCTCCCACCGGCAGCCGCACGACACGACCGCTGCCACCCCGCCTCCCGACTGCGGCATTCGAGTGACCCCGCTGACGAAGTGCCCCGAGACATGGTGTGCCGAAGCACCAGTCGGGCAGCCGTCCCCGAGGTGCGCCGGGTGATCAATGTGACGGACACTCGGCCCTGACGCGCAGAGATGAGGACAACGGAGAGAGGCGGCATCGGCACGTGGCTGACACACCTTCTGACGGCCCGACCACCAGAGGCCGCAAGCGCATGCCTCAGACGGTCGCGGACATGCCCCGGCACGTGCGGGAAGAACTGGCCCGTCGGCTGCGGCGCACCAAGCGCGCCTATCGCAAGCAGGACGTCCAGGTCGTCGAGAAACCACTGCTCAAGCGGGCTGTCGGCGCCTCCGCGCTCGGCAACTGCATGGAGTGGTTCGACTTCGGCGTCTACAGCTATCTCGCCGCGACCATCGGCAAGGTGTTCTTCCCCGGCGCCTCCCCCGGCGCCCAGCTGATCTCGTCGTTCGCGACCTTCGCCGCCGCGTTCGTGGTGCGACCGCTCGGCGGCCTGGTGTTCGGCCCGCTCGGTGACCGGATCGGGCGGCAGAAGGTCCTCGCCACCACCATGATCCTGATGGCGGCCGGCACGTTCTCGATCGGCCTCATCCCGAGCTACGAGACGATCGGTATCGCCGCTCCGATTCTGCTGCTGGTCGCCCGAATGGTGCAGGGCTTCTCGACCGGTGGTGAATACGGCGGTGCCACCACCTTCGTCGCCGAGTACTCGCCCGACCGACGGCGTGGCTTCCTGTCCAGCTGGCTCGACTTCGGCACCTTCGTCGGCTACGCCCTCGGCTCCGCGCTGGTCACCGTGTTGAACGCGTCGCTCACGGACGACCAGATGCTGTCCTGGGGCTGGCGTCTGCCGTTCCTGATCGCGGGGCCGCTGGGTGTCATCGGCCTGTACATGCGGTTGAAGCTGGAGGAGTCTCCCGCCTTCCAGCAGCAGCTCGACGAACACGAGAAGAACCTCGCCCAGGACTCGGTCGGCAGTGAGTTCAAGACCATCGTCCGCAAGCACTGGCGTCCCCTGCTGGTGTGCATGGGCCTGGTCCTGCTCTACAACGTCACGAACTACATGGTCACGGGCTATCTGCCGACCTATCAGACGGAGACACTCGGCCGATCCAGCGGCTCGGCGGACGTCCTCGTCCTCACCGGCATGGTGTGGATCGTCATCCTCATCACCTTCCTCGGGCGCCTCAGCGACCGCATCGGCAGGCGCCCCCTGTACGCGGGCGCGGCCGTCGCGATGATCGTCCTCGCCATCCCCGCCTTCCTGCTCATCAAGGCGGAGGGCACCTGGCCGCCCATCTTCGGGGTACTGATCCTCTCCACGCTCCTCGCGTGTTTCGCCGCGCCGAGCGCGGCCACGCTTCCCGCGCTGTTCCCGACCGCGGTGCGGTACGCGGCGATGGGCATCGGCTTCAACTTCGCCGTGGCGGCATTCGGTGGCACCACCCCGCTGGTGACCGAGGCCTTGGTGAACGCGACCGGCAACAAGATGATCCCCGCCTACTACCTGATGGCGGCCGGAGTCATCGGCCTGATCACCGTCAAGTTCCTGCCGGAGAGCGCACAGCTGCCGCTCAACGGCTCCCAGCCGATGGTCGGCTCGGCGGAGGAACAGAAGGAACTGATCGACACCTCCCAGGACCTGTACGCCTACGCCAAGGAACAGTCCTCCTCCCGCTGACCACCGCCTCCATCGCGCCCCCACGGATCACGCCACCACGGCCCGCGGGGGCGCGCTGCTGCGTAAGCGGACATGCGGCCTGCCAAGTGACCGGGCGCGAGGGATCTTGACCGGCCGGGCGATCCCGCTCGCTCACGCGCGCACGGTTCAGCAGGGGTCAGGGGGTGACGACGGACACTCCGGCCCGTGCCAACGCCTTGCGGAGTTCGGCGTCGGCCGTCCGTTCGATGATGAGGGTGTCGAAGCCGATGAAGGCCACGTCCGCGCGCAACTCCCGGAAGAACTCGGTCGCCCGCGCGTTCGAGAGGGCAAGATCACCCGCGCGCAGCCTGCCGCCACTGACCAGTACGTCGATCACGACGGTCTGCTGCGGCTTGACCAGAGCCGCCGCCGCACGCCCGATGGCGGTCTTCTGCGCCGCCCGGGCACCGCTCCGCTCGGTGAACGGCGCCTCCTCCCCCACACCCGCGTCGCGGGTGGTGGCTCCTCCGTGCACGCGGGAGAGCTCGCCACGTTCCTCCAACAGCGCGAGATCACGACGTACGGTCTCGCGCGAAACGCCCAGCAGGGTCGTCAGGCCGTCGGTCGTGAAAAAGGTAAGTCGGGCGAGTTCGGAGACGATCCTCCGATGCCGTTCGGCGGCGAGCATACTCACGCCCCGTGACTGTTTCTGTGGCCTTCTGACCGCATCCCACTGTCGTCGCGTGTGGTCAGCTCCACCAGAGAAGGACGCCGCCGAGCAGGAGGGCGAGGCAGATGCCCAGGTTGGTGCGGCGGTACGCGAGGAAGATCGCCACGAACTCACGGATCATCGCGCTGGGCCAGAAGTACGCGGCGGTCGGAGAGCCCACGACGTGACCGCGCACCCCGACCCTGCGCGCGGTCACCGCGGCGCGGAACACGTGGTAGTTGTTCGTGACCATCACACACCGGTAGTCGGGAACGGCTTTCTCCATCAGCGCCTTGCTGAACCGGAGGTTCTCGTCGGTGGTCGTCGAGCGGTCCTCACGTTCGATCAACTCGGCCGGGAATCCGTGCTCCACGAGGTACTGCGCCATGGCGTGCGACTCTGGCAGTTCCTCGTCCGGTCCTTGGCCGCCCGAGGTGAGCAGGACCGGCACCCGGCCCCGCTTCGAGAGCGAGTCATGCAGGCGCCGGGCCCGCTCCAGGCGGCTCGCGAGCAGCGGTGGCACCGTCGAGCCGTTCACCAGGCCCGACCCGAGGACCACCACGTAGTCGGTCCGTCGGCGCAGCTGGAGCCTTTCGTAGAGGAAGGCGTAGACGATGAAGCAGAGGAACAGGAAGGCGACGTACCCGGCGAGGGCCAAGGCCGTCCCCGCCACGGCCAGCAGGGTGCGGGTGTGCTGGATCCGGGCGACGACCAGCAGCGCGAGCAGCGCCGTGAGCGCCGTCCCGGCCAGCAGCGACATCAGGTTCGCCGGGCTCGCCCCCTCCTTGCGGAGCATGGTCACGCCGTTGGAGATGAGGAACACCGCCAGGACGACGATGGCGACGATCGCGAGCCCGAACAGGAGGACGAGCAGCGTGCTGCTCAACTGCGATCTTTCACGGGCGAGTTCGAGCAACCAGGGGGCTTGCGCGAAGACGATGGCCAGGCCGAGGAGGACGGCGTTGCTGAAACGGCGACGCTCCCGCAGTACTCCGACGCAGAACATGAGGAAAAAGAGGACCGCCGGAGCGTAGACCAACATGCGCTCATGCTAGGCCCATTTCCGCACGGTTCGAGACCAAGGCACCGGCGGCCACCTACGGGTCGCCCCACGGCCCGAGACCGGCGAGCTGGGCCATCCTCAGGCCCGTGTGGAGCTCGCGACGCAGCCGGCCGTCGCCGAGGTCGCCGCCGACGGCGGCACGGATCTTGCCGAGCCGGTAGTACAGCGTCGAGCGGTGGATGCTGAGCACCCGGGCGGTCTGCTGGGCGTCGCCGCCCTGGTCGAGGTAGCAGTCCAGCGTCGTCAGGAGCTCACGGCCGAGACCCGCGGTGATCAGGCGGTGGACCGGCGGTGGAAGCTCGTCGACGCCGAGTGTCTCCAGCGGCAGCCGCGCGAGCGTGCCGTCGAGGCCCACGTGCTCCCAGTCGGTGACTGTCGAGTGGTCCCGCGGTGCGAAGCAGGAGGCACGCCAGGCCAGCCGTGCGCGCTCGAAGGAGCGATGGACGTCGGCCAGCCCGACCAGGGGGCCGATGCCGGCCCGTACGCCCGCGACCTGCGGCTGTTCGAGAATGCGGGTCAGCCGGGGTGGGACGACCGGCCGCGGGAAGAGCAGGACTCCCAGCCCGTCGGGCAGCGTCGCACCGGCTGCGGAAGCGGTCGAGGCACGGGCCACGAAACCGAGCGTCACCGTGACGGCCAGGGCCGCCCTTTCACCGTCGCGGGGTGAGGCGGTACGCGGATCGGTGCCGAGGACGACCGGGCAGTACCGCCCCGATGCGCTGAGGATCCGTTCGGACACGAGCGCCTCGGCGGCGGCCGCCCGCCGCTCCGGGCCACCGGTGACCAGGTCGACGGTCAGACTCCGCGAGCGCGCGAGCTCCCGCTCGGCGCGGAGGCCGCGGAGCGCCAGAAGGTCACCGAGCGAGGGGCCCGCCGCCACCAGTGTGTCGAGGACATCGGCCGGAACGCGCTCCGTGCCGAGCACGAGAACCAAGTGGCCCGTGATCCGGTGGTTCCGGTCGGCGAGTCGCACGAAGAGACACTCGCCGAGCCCCGGGACCGGCTCGACACAGTACGCATGACTGGTGGTTCGTGGCGGTTCCCACGCGTCGCTGTGTGCCAGGACGTGCGACAGACGTCGGCGGTCGGTTTCGCTCTCGTGCATGGAGTAGCCGACCACGCGCATCGCCTCGTCGATGAGGACGAGCCGGTGCCCGACGGCCTCGGAGAGGTCCTGGACCGCGTCGTCCAGGTCGGGTGTCCGCTGCATGGACGCATCGTAGACACGCTCCGACAGACTGTCGGACCGCGGTGGTGGAGCTTGCCGCTGCGGGCCGATGCCGGGCACCGCGCACCCGGCCTAGCGTCGGACCGACCGAGCGGGAGGAGCCGAGCATGACGGGTGTGAACTCAGGGCGCAGGATCGCCATCGTGGGCGCGGGGATCGGAGGACTGACCCTCGCCGTCGAACTGCGCAGGCAGGGCCTGGAACCTCAGGTGTACGAACAGGCCGAGGAGTTGCGCGAGGTGGGTGCGGCGGTCGCGCTGTCGGCCAACGCGACCCGCTTCCTCCGCGACCGGACCGGCATCGGCGAGGGGTTGGCCCAGAAGGCCGCCGATGTCGACGGGTTGGTCTTCCGCGACGGCCGGGACGGCCGCGTGATCGGCAGGGTGCTCTCCCGCGAGGCCTACCGGGCGCGGTGCGGGGCGCCGTACTACGGCATCCACCGCGCCGACATCCAGCAGCTGCTTGCCGGTGCCCTCGGGGGCGTCGGCCTCCACCTGGGGAAGCGTTTGGTACGCATCGACGACAGCGGCGCCGCGGCGGCGGTCCTGCACTTCGCCGACGGGGACCGTGCGGAGGCCGACCTGGTCATCGGCGCCGACGGCGCGAAGTCCTTGCTGCGCCGTGAAGTCGTCGGCTACGACGACGCCCGCTTCTCGGGCTGCTACGGCTGGCGCGGCATCGTGGGGCCGCAGCACCTGGATCTTCTGCCGGACCCCGGGGCGATCCAGTTCTGGATGGGGCCGGGCGGTCACCTGCTCCACTACCCGATTGGCAGCGGCGAGCAGAACTTCCTGCTGGTCAAGCGGCTTGACGGGCCGTGGCCCGAACGGGCCTGGCTCGCCCCCGGCGCGCCCGGAGAACACGTGGCCGCCTTCGAGGGCTGGCACCCCGCAGTCCTCCAGATGATCGATGCGGTACCGGCCGGCGACCGTTGGGGCCTCTTCCACCGGCCCCCTCTGCACCAGTGGAGCAAGGGACGCATCACCCTGCTCGGGGACGCCGCGCACGCGCTCGTACCCCACCACGGGCAGGGCGCGAACCAGTCGATCGAGGACGCGATCGTCCTCGCCGACTGTCTGACCGACGCACTCGCCCGTGGCGAGGACTGGGAGCCTGCGCGGCTGCGCTACCAGGCGCGGCGTCTGGAGCGCACCCGCAAGGTGCAGGTCGCCTCGATCACGACCGCCGACGTCCTTCATCTCCCCGACGGGGCCCGCGCCGAGGCGCGCGACGAACGCCTCGGCGCGCCCGACGCATGGGAGCGTCACCTCGCCTGGATCCACGAGTACGTGGCCGATCGCGACTGACGCACCACCGCCTCGCGCACGCGCAGCGTGGCAGCCTCACCGCACCACGACCGGCACGGTCACCGTCACCGCCTCCGCTCGTGACCCGTGGCGTGCCTGGTGCACGTCGCGGTACGAGCCGTCGGCCCGGCGCCGCTGGTACACCAGCGTCAGCCGTGCCGTGCCCCTGCGCAGCCCGCGAAGTGTGACCGTGCCGTCCTCGACGCGTACCGACGCCGGGCCGGCCGGGCGGAGTTCGGCCCGCAGCCGGTTCTCCGGGGCCGACAGGTCGAACGCGGCGCCCGCGGCGCTGCGCACCGCGCAGCCGACGTCCGCCGTCCCGCCCACGGACACCGCGGCCGGTCGGGCGGTGAGCGTGAAGGGCGCGGTCCCGGCGGGCACGGGCTCGTCGCCGGTGGACTGGTCGATGGTGAGCAGCGGGCGGCCCGCGGCGCCTGCGCCGTCAACGTGGTGATCGTCGATACGCAGCCGTTCGGTGTAGACGACGCGGTCGGGCGACGTGGGCGACGTCCGGCCGTGGTGCACGTAGTACAGCTCGCTGCCGTCCGGTGAGGCGGTCAGGCTGCCGTGGCCGGTGGAGTACATCCCGACGTCGGGGTTCTGCGAGAGCACCGGGTTGTTCGGGTGCTTGCGCCACGGGCCCAGCGGGTGCTCGGCGACGGCGTACCCCACGCCGTAGTACTGGTTCTCGAAGTTGTTGGCCGAGTAGGTCAGGTAGTACACGGTGCGCCGCTCACCGGCGTGGACGTAGTCGTGCCGCCAGGCCGTGGAGCCCTCTTCCCAGCGGCGGTCCTTCTTCGAACCGCCCGACGTCGCATGGTCGTTGACGTGTGCGTCCTCCCAGGGCTGCGGGTCGGCCGCGTAGGTGAGGACGGGCACGAAACCGTCCCGGCGCCGCGCGTCGTCGGCGCCGGGACGCGCGTTGGCGTCGACGTAACGGGGGTGGATGGTGGGCATGGTGGCGCCCTCGGGGTCCCTCCACCAGTGCGTGGTGAGCTCGACGGCGGCGATGTTGGACTCCTCGACGTACTTGCCGAGGCCGGTGTCCCACACCCAGTTGCGGTAGGCGTTGCTGGAGAAGTAGAGGTAGATCCGCCCTTCGTCGAAGAGCAGGTTCGGGTCGATCATCGGGATGTAGGAGCCCAGCGGCGCGGTGCGCCCCTCCTCCTCGGTGGCCGGCGGAGTGAGCTGATCGGCCATGATGAGGTTGACGTCGTGGTAGTCCGGTTTGTACGGGTGGTAGTCCAGCGGCCGGTCGTCGATGTTGCGGAACGGACCCTCGGGCGCGCGGGACACCGCGACCCCGATCGAGCACGGCTCCTCGAAGTCCGCGTGGCCGAAGTACTGTTCGCCGAGGGCGGGACCCATGCGGGCCGCGTAGAACAGGAAGTACAGGCCGGTGTCGGGATTGCGGTAGACCTCCGGCGCCCAGAACCAGTCCTTGCCCCACCGCTTCGGGTCGTCGGCGCGCAGCGCGCCACCCGGCAGGCGCTCCCACGTCGACAGGTCGGGCGAGCGGTGCACGCCGAAGTAGTAACCGTCGTCCGAACCTCCCGTGCAGTACGCGTAGTAGTAGCCGCTGGGCTCGTCGAACAGGACGTAGGGGTCGCCGCCGGACGTCGCCGCGTCGTTGACGTACGTGGCGTCGGTGGCGGTGGACTCACGTGCGCCGCGGTCGGGCCGCCGCGGGGAGGCGACGGCGGCGCCGGGCGCCAGGGCCGCGGCGGCGAGGGCCAGCGTCCCGCCGAGGACGGCACGTCTGGCGGGCGGGAACGAGGGGCTCGCGGACTCGCGGCTCATGACTGCACCTTCTTCAACGGGACGACGGACAGACGGGGTTGGGGCATGGGGGCAGGTGCGGTCAGCAGCCCCCGCAGTTGTAGAACGTCACGTCCCAGTGGTTGCCCTCGTCCGCGTACACGTTGCCGGACGCGGCCTTGTACTGCGGGGCGCCGTCGCCGCGCAGACCGATGTAGGTGAAGTGGTTCTTGATGTAGCTCGTCACGCAGGTGTTCTTGCCGAAGTCGAGCTTGTAGCCGTTCCAGTGCGAGTAGGTGCCGCTCGCGTGGCCGGTCTCCGTGCCGCCCGTGATGTTCAGCGCGCACGCGCTGGCCGACTTCAGCGTCTGGGCGCCCTGGGCGGTGGCGAGATTGAGCTGGTCGAACGACGTGCACGTGGAGACGTTGCGGTCGGAACAGCCACCGGACGAGGACCAGGTGATCCCGGCCGAGCGGAACATCGACGTCGCCGTCGCATGCGAGATCTTCGTGGCGGCGAACGCGTCGGTGGAGGTCGTCAGCGCGCCGAAGCCGGGGGCGACGAGAGCGGCCGTGGTGAGGGCGAGCGCGGTGGGCGCGGAGCGGATACGCATGGGGATCGCGGCCTTCCTGCCAGTGCCTGAGTGGGGTGTGACAGCTGTGATGCAGGTGGATCGGCCCAGATCGTGCCAGGGTCTACGCGCGTGCGGAAGACCCCGGACGGCCGGTGCCGCGGCGACCGGCCCTCCGAGGCCGTTGTCGTCCGTCAGGGGTAGGACACCACGGTCGACGGGACGGTGTCGCTGCCCGAGGTGGCGGCGCCGATGTCGTTGATGACGTGTTCGTACTGACCCTTGCCGCCCAGTGACACCACGAGCAGGTCGTGGAACTTCACGCCCGGTGTGTTCGGGGCGGCGAAGCCGTGGTGCTGCACGATCGTCGGGTCGACGTTGTAGAAGCAGTACGAGCCCAGGCCCCAGCCCTCGTGGCTCGTCACGGAGTCGGCGACCTTGTAGGCGGCGAAGCCCTTCATGTCGCCGTTCTGGATGGCCGCCTGGTTCGGGGCGTCGTACGCCTTCTCGTTCTGGAAGAAGATGGTGCGGCCGCGCTCGCCGGACCACTGGACGTCGTACTTGTTGAAGTGCTCGACGAACAGGCCGGTCATCAGCACGTCGTCGCCGTTGACGACGACGCCGTAGTCGGCCCGGTTGGTGTCCCAGCCCACGCCGTCGCCGTGGTCGGCGCGCCACACCCATGTGTGGTCGACGATGGTGTGCCGGGCGTTGACGACCAGGCTGGTGGTGGCCTTGCCGGCGCCGGCGCCACCGATGCGGACGAACACGTCCTGCACGGTGATCGGGTCGGCGGAGTGGTCCGCGGAAGCGCCCTCCGGGCCGATCTCGATCAGGGTGGGCGAGTTGACGGTTCCCGCGTCCACCAGGAACCCGGCGAGCCGCACCCCGTTCACGTCCGCCACCTTCAGCGCCGTCACACCGCCGTCCGGGACGAGGGTGGCGTAGCCCAGGCCGAGGACGACGGTGCCCTCGCGCTTCACCTCCACGGGGGCGTCGAGGTGGTAAACGCCGGGCGTGAGAAGGAGGTTGAGGCCCTGGGCGAGGGCGGCGTTCAGGTCGCTCGCGCTGACGCCGGGCTGGGCGACGTAGAACTGGCTCAGGGGAAGCGAGGTGCCGCGCGGTGTGCCGCTGCCCCAGGTCGTGCCGCGTGCGTTGGTCCGCTTCTCCGGCAGGAACACCTTGTAGTCCTCGCCGTCCAGGTACAGGAACGGCTTCTCGCGGGAGACCGGGGTGGTGTCGAGAGTGGTGTACGGCGGGTCGGGGAAGCTCTGCGCGGGCGCGCCCTCGACGCCGGAGAACACCATGTTCCACACGGCGTTCTGCCATCCACCCACCGAGGAGTCACGGGTGTACCACTGCTGCTGCGAGTACGGGCCGACGGTGCCGTCGATGCGGCTGTCCGCGATGTAGCCGCCGCTGGCCCAGCCGTAGCCGTCGGGCGAGAGATTGAGGCCGCCGCGCACGTGCATGCGGCGGAACGGAGCGGCCTGCGCGACCGCCCACCGGTTCGTCCCGTTCACCGGCACCAGCGCGAGGTTCTCGGCCGAGCGCCAGAAGTTCTGCGTGGCGTTGCCGTCGAACCAGCCGGCGTCGACGGTGACATCGCCGTTGATGACGGTGTCGTCGGGGGACAGTCCGAGGCCTGATATCGAGGTGTAGAAGCCGAGTTGGGCGTTGAGCCCGTTGTAGGTGCCCGGCTTGAACAGCAGTTGGTAGCGGCCGTCGCCGAACTGGGCGGACTCCTGCTGCTTGAAGATCTCGTCCAGCTTGGCCTGGATGCCGGGCGTGGACGGGTCGAACACGATCACGTTGGGCCCGAGGTCACCGCCTGCGGCGAGGGGCTTGCTGCGGGCGGGCGAAGGGGCGGGCGCGGCCGGCGCCGGCGCCGTCCCGAGGACGGGCAACGCCGCGCCGACGGCGGCCGCGCCGAGAACTCTGCGGCGCGACAAGGGCAGGGGGAAGCGAGTCACAGCGGCTCTCCTTGTTCATGAAATGAACGAGTGGGGGTGGTGGGAGCGCTCTCTTGGCGACGCATGCTTCAGGGTTGTGAAGCATGCGTCAAGAGTTACTGCGGAACTTAGTTCAGGAGGTGATGAAAGAGGGTCGGCGAAGAACCCGCTGGCGACCGCGACATCGGCGAGTTGGAGGAAGGCGTGTGCGACGAGAAGCGGTAGTCGTCGCCTGCTGAAACCAGCGCGCCCTCGTCACCCCGTGCCGGCCGGGGTGGCGAGGGCCTTAATCGACGACTGCCGCGCCGGAAGGTTGTCTAGCCGCGGTACGTCTCCAGCAGCCGCAGCCACACCTCGCTCACTGTCGGATACGCCGGGACCGCGTGCCACAGTCGGTCGATGGGGACCTCGCCCGCGATGGCGATCGTGGCCGAGTGGATGAGTTCGCCGACGCCGGGGCCGACGAAGGTGACGCCCAGGAGGGTTTCGCGGTCGAGGTCGACGATCATGCGGGCGCGGCCCGTGTAGCCGTCGGCGTAGAGGCTGGAGCCCGCCACGTTGGCCATGTCGTAGTCGACCGCGCGGACCCGGCGGCCCGCTGCCTCCGCCTCGGCGAGGGTGAGGCCCGCGCTCGCGGCCTCGGGGTCGGTGAAGACGACCTGGGGGACGGCGTCGGTGTCGGCGGTGGCGGCGTGGGCGCCCCAGCGGTCGGTCTCCAGGAGCGGGACGCCCTGCGCGCGGGCGGCGATCGCGGCGCCCGCGATGCGGGCCTGGTACTTGCCCTGGTGGGTGAGGAGCGCGCGGTGGTTGGCGTCGCCGACCGCGTAGAGCCAGGTGCTGTTCGTGACGCGGAGGCTGTCGTCGACGTCGAGCCAGGAACCCGGTTCAAGGCCCACCGTGTCGAGGCCGATGTCGTCCGTGCGCGGTGCGCGGCCCGTCGCGAAGAGGATCTCGTCGGCTTCGAGTGTCGTGCCGTCGTCGAGGGCCGCGGTGACCGTGCCGTCGGCCGCTCGTTCCACCGATTTGGCGGAGACCCCCGTACGAATTTCCGCGCCCGCCTCCCGCAGCGCGTCCGCCACGAGCTCTCCCGCGAAGGGCTCCATGCGCTCCAGCAGGCCACCGCCGCGTACGAGCACCGTGACCTGCGAGCCGAGCGCCTGCCAGGCCGTCGCCATCTCCGTGGCGACCACGCCGCCGCCGACCACGATGAGGCGGCCCGGCACCCGGTCCGCGCTCGTGGCTTCCCGGCTGGTCCACGGCTTGACCGCGTCGAGGCCCGGCAGCGGCGGCAGCGCCGCGCGGGTGCCCGTGCAGACCGCGACCGCGTGCCGCGCCGTCAGCGTGGTCACGGTGCCGTCCTCGGCGGTGACCGTGACCCGGCGCGGTCCGTCGAGCCGCCCGTGGCCGCGGTACAGGTCGATGCCGATGGACTCCAGCCAGCCCACCTGGCCGTCGTCCTTCCAGTGAGAGGTGAAGTCGTCGCGGTGCGCGAGGACGGCCGGGGCGTCGAGCGGGCCCTGGACCGCCTGGCGCAGGCCGGGGACCCGGCGCGCGTCGGCGCGGGCGATCACCGGGCGCAGCAGGGCCTTGCTGGGCATGCACGCCCAGTAGGAACACTCCCCGCCGACGAGCTCGCTCTCCACAATGGCGGCGCTCAGCCCGCCGGCCCGCGCGCGGTCGGCGACGTTCTCGCCGACGGGTCCCGCTCCCAGCACTACAACGTCGTAATCGATGGCATCCGTCATGCGTTCCAGTGTCTCAGCGTGGTCGTATGTGTGCGTGCCGAGCACATGGGTAAGGGCGCGGAATACGTCCGACATCCGGACGGTTGTGCACAGCGGCTTTGCCCCCGACGGCTTCGCCCCGAACCCCGGAAGCAGGAAGAGGGAAAAACACCATGAGCAGCACCACGACGGAGCTGACCAAGGAAAACTTCGATCAGACAGTTACGGAGAACGAGTTCGTTCTGATCGACTTCTGGGCTGACTGGTGTGGGCCTTGCAAGCAGTTCGCCCCGGTCTACGAGCAGGCCGCGGAGGCCAACCCGGACCTCGTGTTCGGCAAGGTCGACACCGAGGCACAGCCGGAGCTGGCCGCCGCCTTCGGGATCCAGTCGATCCCGACACTGATGATCGTGCGTGACCAGGTGGCCGTGTTCGCCCAGCCGGGCGCGCTGCCGAAGGAGGCGCTCGAGGACGTCATCGGCCAGGCCCGCAAGCTGGACATGGACGAGGTCCGCAAGTCGGTCGCCGAGCAGCAGGCGAAGGCGCAGCAGGAGGGTGAGGGCCAGGAGGGCTGAGTCCCCTCCGCTCCCCCGGACACTCGGTCTCCCCGGACACTCGGCTGTCCCGGACACTTCGGTGTCCCCCGAGGCGGTCGCCCCTTGTGGCGGCCGCCTCGCGGCATGTCCGGCTCCCCCATCACGGATGACCGACGACCGGCCCCGTGCCCGTCAGGCGGACTCGCGTGCCACCAGCGTCACCGTCAGCGCCTCGCCCGGCTCCGGCACCGGCTCGGGCTCCGCGTCCCTGTCCAAGTCCTCGCCCCTGACCAGCCGGTCCACGAGCTCCGCCAGCTCCCGGCCCGACGGCAGGTCGAGCCGCACCGTGCTCAAGCGGGGGCGCAGGAGGCGGCCCAGCATCAGGTCGTCGGCGCCCATCACGGCGACCTCGCCGGGGATGTCGACGCCCGCGTCCTGGAGCGCGCGCATCAGCAGCATGGCGTACTCGTCGTTGTACGCGAACACCGCGCCGAGCCCCAACTCGCCCACCTGCTGGGCCACTTCGGCCGCGTTCCGCTCGTCGTAGGCCAGCGGCAGCCGGACCGCCTCCGCGCCCGCCTCTCGTACGCCCTCCAGGCGCGGCAGCGCGAACATGTCGAGGCCCGCTTCCTTCGGCATGACCACGCCGATCCGGCGGTGGCCGCGGTCCAGGAGGTGGCCCGCGGCGACGCGGCCGACCTGCCGGTGGTCCGTGAGCAGGGCGTGCGCGCCCTCGACCGGCTCCGGGCCGAGGGTGATGACCGCGCGGGCGCCGGAGCGGCGGAGCACGGCGATGCCGTCGGGCCCCATGCCGACCGGGCCGAGGACGGCGACCGGGCGCAGCTCGGCCCAGGCGCGCGCGGCGGCGTCGCCGCTGAGGCCGACGCCGCCGTACTGGACGACGGTGTAGTCGAGCCGGCTCAGCGCCCACTGGAGTTCGTTGAGGAACGCGCTGTAGAGCGGTCCCACCGGGACTTCCGGGGTGGGCACGAGGACGATCCGGGTGTGTCCGGCGCGCAGGCTGCGGGCGGCGGCGTGCGGAACGTAGCCGAGTTCCTTGGCGGCGTCGTGGACGCGGCGGCGGGTCGGCTCGCTGATGCGGACGGCGCTCGTGTTGTTGAGGACGTAGCTGACGGTGGCCCGTGAGACACCGGCGAGGCGTGCGACGTCGGCGCTCGTGGGCAGGGCGCCGGACGCGGGGCGGGTCGGCGCGGGCGGCTGGACGGACTGCTGCTTCGGTATCTGCACCATGACGTACGGCATCCTTGCAGACGCCGCACGGCCCGTGTGCCGACCCCTGCCGACCCGGGTGCCTACCCCTGCGCCAGGGTTTTCCAGAGCTTCGGGTCCTCGAAGTTGAGCGCCCACAGGACCGTGTTCCGTACCCCGTGTTTCCGCAGTACGGGGAGGTGCTCCGCGGTGCCGTTCGCGTCCTGGTACCAGACGGTGCGGCGGATCTTCTTTCCCTTCTTCCGCTCCGTGTACGTGAAATGGGGGGTGCGGGAGGTGCGGTCGAGTGCGTAGGGGGCGTGGACCTTTCGGCGCAGCTCCTCGGCGGACTTCGACGTGACGTGGCGGGCCCGGTGCTTGCCGCCGCCGCGGGGGCCGTCCGCCGTCCAGTTCCAGCCGTAGGCCGGCAGCCCCATCTCCAGCTTGGCGCGCGGGACTTCGGCGGTGGCGCGGGTCAGGATCTCGTCGTACCACTGCGGCGAGGCCAGCGGCCCCGGCTTCCCCTCGGCGGAGTGCAGGTTGTACGCCATGATCCGTACCCGGTCGGCGGCGGCGCCCAGCTTCTCGTAGTCCCAGATGCGGCCCGTCGAACGGGTCTTGGGCATCACCGTCAGGAAGCACTTCTTGTCGGCCGCGTGCAGGCGGGCGCAGAGTTCGGTGGCGAAGGCGGTGTAACCGGCGCGCACCGCCCGGTACTTGTCGTCGGGTGCGGTGGCG
Organism: Streptomyces sp. EDA2-14; assembly: GCF_054963755.1. Lineage (NCBI taxonomy): Bacteria > Bacillati > Actinomycetota > Actinomycetes > Kitasatosporales > Streptomycetaceae > Streptomyces > Streptomyces sp. EDA2-14. The sequence goes on along the minus strand of NZ_JBUEGE010000014.1, from coordinate 20,131 downwards.
ATCGACTCGTAGTCGATGTCGAGCCCGTCGTAGGCGCGGCTGCGGACGACGTCGAGCAGCGCGTCGACGTGCCGGGTGCGGGACTTCTTGTTGTTGAGGACCTTGGCGAGGGCTGCCGACTTCATCTGCTCCATGACGGTGGGGACGACCTGGATGCCGCGGGCGTGCAGTCCGTTGATGATGCGGCGTTCGCCCGCGCCGGGGTGGCCCGTGACGCGGTCGGCGGCCTTCGTCTCGTACCAGAAGGGGCTGATGGTGCGGATCTGTGCGGAGTGGTCGAGGGCGGTTCTGTACGCGGCCTCCTGGTCCCAGTACGGGAGCCAGGCGGAGACGGTGCGCGGGGGCGCCGCTTCGGACGCGGCGGGTCCTGTGGGCGCCGCGGCGGTGAGGGCGAGGGTCCCCGCGAGGGCGCAGAGGACGGTGCGGTGTCGTCGGTTCATGGGGCGAGCCTGCGGTCCATCCGGTGTACCCGCCGCAGGGATTGGGCCGGTCGGCGTCTAACGTGACCCGCGTGACTGCCTTTACTGACGACCACGCGTACGAACACCCTGGCCGCAGCGGCGCGACGGCCACGGTGGAGGCCGAGCCGACCCGGGTCGGCTCGGTGCGCACCGAGTACACCCCGGCCCACGACGGCGACCCGGACCCCGGCGAGATCGTGTGGACCTGGGTGCCGTACGAGGAGAACGACGGGCGCGGCAAGGACCGACCGGTGCTCGTGGTCGCCCGCGAGGCGGCCGGAACCCTGCTCGCGGTGCAGTTGTCCAGCAAGCGGCACGACGGCGACCGCGAGTGGGTGGCGCTCGGCTCGGGCCCCTGGGACAAGGACGGCCGGGACTCGTGGGTGGACCTGGACCGGGTGCTGCGCGTGCACGAGCAGGGGATGCGCCGCGAGGCGTGCGCCCTGGACCGCGGCCGGTTCAACACCGTGGTGCTGCGGCTGCGGGAGCGCTACGGCTGGCGCTGACCCACCGGGCCGAGGACGCGCTCGAACGCGGAGCGGGTGGCCGCGCCCTTCGTGCGGTCGAGGACGGCGAACACGCTCTGCTCGAAGCGGTGGGCGAAACGCCCTTCGAGCAGGCCGTGGAAGGCCTCGGCCACCTGCCCCGGGTCGTTGCGGAACACTCCGCAGCCCCAGGCACCGAGGACGAGCCGTCGGTATCCCTCGGCCGCGGCGACCTCCAGGACGCGCTCGGCGCGCGCGGCCAGGGCCGCGGGTATCTCGTGCACTCGCTCGGGGGTACGCTGCGCGATCACTCCCGCGTTGGGCGCGGGTGACGTCAGGAAGCCCACCTCGTACGGCTCGTCGAGCAGCCGGCCCTGGTCGTCACGGATCACCGGGACGCCCGGCGCGTGGATCACGCGGTCGGTGTAGAAGGCGTCGCGGTGCTCCCTGTGGTGGGCGTAGAACTCCGGGACCTCGATGAGGCAGGTGTACAGCGCGGAGCAGCGGCAGAGGGCCTCCTCCTGGGCCTGCGCGCCGTTCAGGTATCCGCCTCCGGGGTTGCGGGCCGAGGCGAAGTTCAGGACGGCCACCGGCTGCGGCCGCTCCCCCGTCATGCGCCGCGCGGCCTCCAGGCTGCTCTCGCCCGTGACCTCGACACGCGTCCGGTCCACGGGCGGTGCCGACGGCACGGGCACCGGGTCGGGCCCGTACATCCTGGTGCCCGCCCGCGCCCGCGCCACCGCGGCGCCGATCGTCACCACGCGGCCCCCGTCGTCCGCGTACTCCCCCGAGTCGACGATCTTCTCCGTGCTCCGCGCGATCTCGCGCAGTCGTGCGCTCACGCCGCGTCCCCCGTGGTCTCCCCCGTCGTGTTCATGAATCCATCGTGTACGCACAGTGACCGAGCGGGCAACAGGTTTTCGCCGGGCCCGGAGAAGTCCGGGGTCTGTCCAGAGGCACTCTTGTGCGATTCGGTGGAACCGTCTTGGGTGGAGGGTCTGCGTCGCCCGGAAGGGGCCCGTTTGTCGGCACCCGGCCGAATCGACGGCATGGCCCCCACCAGGGACCATGGAGAGCGTGCGAACCAGGAGGAACCCCCAATGAGCGAGGGAGACTGTACGGCGCTCGGTGAGCTGATCACCGAGGCCGGCGCGGAGGCCCTGGTCCGGGGCATCTGCTTCAAGACCGGACCACCCCGCAGGGTCGGGGTCGAGCTGGAATGGATCGTCCACGAGCCGCGCCCACCGCTGAAGCCGTGGCTCCCCTTACCACCCGAACGACTCGACGCGGCATACGTCGCACTGCGCGCCCTGCCCCTGCGCTCGGCGCTCACCGTGGAACCCGGCGGGCAGCTTGAGCTGAGTTCGCTCCCCGCCACCACCCTCACCGAATGCGTCTCGGCCATGCGGGCCGATCTGGCCGCCGTGCGCACCGCGCTCCGCGGCCACGGACTCGTCCTCTCCGGCCACGGCACCGACCCGTGGCTGCCGCCCCGACGCGTTCTCCACCAACCCCGTTACGACGCCCTGGAGGCGTCACTCGACCGTGCCGGGCCCGCCGGGCGCTCCATGATGTGCTCGTCCGCGTCCGTGCAGGTGTGCCTGGACGCGGGGCACGAGGAGCCGGGTCCGCAGGGGCTCGGCCGGCGCTGGCGGCTCGCCCACCTGCTGGGCGCGGTCCTGGTGGCCGCGTTCGCCAACTCGCCCATGCTGTCCGGCCGCCCGACCGGGTGGCGGTCCACGCGGCAGCTGCTGTGGGAGCGGATCGACGTGGGCCGCTCCGGCGGCGTGCCCCTCGACTTCGATCCGCGCGAGGCGTGGACGCGGCACGTGCTCGACGCGCCCGTGATGTGCGTGCGCAGCGACGAGGGGCCGTGGCAGGTGCCGGACGGGCTGACGTTCCGCGAGTGGGCCCGCACGGGCGCGCCGCGGCCGCCGACCCGCTCCGATCTCGACTACCACCTGACCACCCTGTTCCCGCCCGTGCGTCCGCGCGGGCACCTGGAACTCCGCATGATCGACGCGCAGTCGGGCGACGACGGGTGGCTGGTGCCGCTCGCCGTGACCACCGCCCTGTTCGACGATCCGCAGGCCGCCGAGACCGCGTACCGCGCGGTCAAGCCGCTCGCCGAGCGCTCGGGGCCGATGCCCGCCCCGCACAATCCGCTGTGGCGCGACGCGGCCCGGCTCGGCCTCGCCGACCCCGAGCTGCGCGAGGCCGCAGCGGCCTGCTTCACGACGGCGCTGGAGGCGCTGCCGCGAATCGGCGCGGGCCCGGACGTGCGGCAGGCGGTCGCGGACTTCACGCACCGCTACGTGCTGCGCGGCCGCTGCCCCGCCGACGACGTGCTCGATCAGCTCACGCGACAACCCGCACAGGGGAGGACCGTCCGATCATGACCGCCCGGGAGAACGTCACCACGGACCCGGAGGCGCTCCGGGACCGCGCCGCGGCCGCCCTCGAGGCCGCGCGGCGCCGCACGACGCTGCTGACGAGCTGTGTCGACGAGGCCGAACTGACCGCTCAGCACTCGCCGTTGATGTCGCCGCTCGTCTGGGACCTCGCGCACATCGGGAACCAGGAGGAGCAGTGGCTGCTGCGCGCGGTCGCGGGGCAGGAGGCGATCCGCCCCGAGATCGACCCGCTGTACGACGCGTTCGAGCATCCGCGCTCGGAGCGCCCGAGCCTGCCGTTGCTCGCCCCCACGGAGGCCCGCGGCTATGCGGCGGACGTGCGCGGGCGGGCCTTCGACGTGCTGGAGAAGACCTCGTTCGAGGCGGAGGGGACATCGCGTCTGACCCGTTCGGGCTTCGCCTTCGGGATGATCGCCCAGCACGAGCAGCAGCACGACGAGACGATGCTGATCACTCATCAGCTCCGCCAGGGCGGCGCGGCGCTCACCGCGCCCGACCCCGAGCCCCTGGCCCGGCCGTTCGACGGTCCCGCCGAAGTCCTCGTCCCCGGTGGTCCGTTCACGATGGGCACGACGGCCGAGCCGTGGGCGCTGGACAACGAACGTCCCGCGCACACCCGCCTCGTACCGCCGTTCCACATCGACACGACCCCGGTGACGAACGCCGCGTACATGGAGTTCGTCGAGGAGGGCGGCTACCGGGAGGAGCGCTGGTGGGACCCGGCGGGCTGGGCAATGGTGCGCGAGCACGGCCTTGAGGCGCCGCTGTTCTGGCGGCGCGAGGGCGGGCAGTGGCTGCGCCGTCGGTTCGGGGCGACCGAGCCCGTGCCGCCGGACGAGCCGGTGCTGCACGTGAGCTGGTACGAGGCCGACGCCTACGCCCGGTGGGCGGGCCGCCGCCTGCCGACGGAGGAGGAGTGGGAGAAGGCGGCCCGGCACGACCCGGCCTCCGGGCGCTCGATGCGCTATCCGTGGGGCGACACGGACCCGACGCCGGAGCGGGCGAACCTCGGCCAGCGCCATCTGCGCCCGGCCCCCGCCGGCAGCTATGCACTGGGCGAGTCGCCGCTCGGCGTGCGGCAGTTGATGGGCGACGTGTGGGAGTGGACGTCGAGCGACTTCCTGCCCTATCCGGGATTCGTGGCGTACCCCTACCGCGAGTACTCGGAGGTGTTCTTCGGGCCGGACTACAAGGTGCTGCGCGGCGGTTCGTTCGGCGTGGACGCGGTGGCCTGCCGGGGCACGTTCCGCAACTGGGACCATCCGATCCGGCGGCAGATCTTCTCCGGGTTCCGCACCGCGCGCGACGCCGAGGCACGGGGGCGCGCCTGATGTGCCGTCACCTGGCCTATCTGGGGCCCGAGGTACCGCTCGGCGAGATCGTCGACGGGCCGCCGCACAGTCTGTTCCGCCAGTCGTGGGAGCCGCGCCGACAGCGCCACGGCACGGTCAACGCCGACGGTTTCGGGGTGGGTTGGTACGCGGACGGCGACCCGGTGCCCGCCCGCTACCGCCGCGCGGGACCCATCTGGGGCGACGCGGCCTACCAGGACCTGGCCCGCGTCGTGCGCTCCGGGGCGCTGCTCGCCGCGGTCCGTGACGCCACGCTCTCCGGTTCCGACGGGGAGGCGGCAGCGGCCCCGTACGCGGCGGGCCGCTGGCTGTTCAGCCACAACGGCGCGGTGCCGGGCTGGCCCCGCTCTCTGTCCTCCCTGGTGCCGACGCTGCCCCCGGCGGACCTCCTCGCCATGGAGGCCCGCTGCGACGCGGCGTTCCTGTGGGCGCTCGTCCTGCGCCGCCTGCGGGTGGGCCCCGCCGAGGACGCCGCGGGGCAGGCGCTCGCCGACACGGCCCTGGAGGTCGCTGAGGCGGCCCCCACCGCCCGGCTCAACTTCCTGCTCACCGACGGCGAGACGATCACCGCGACGGCCTGGGGCGACACCCTCTGGTACCGCACGGACCCCGGCCACTCCACCGTCGTCGCCTCCGAGCCCTTCGACGACGATCCGCACTGGATCGAGGTCCCCGACCGCACGCTGCTCGCGGCGAGCCGCACCGACGTTCTGTTGACCCCGCTCAAGGAGCCCTCTGCGTGAGCCCGTTCCGTATCACCCGCACCCTGCCCGAGGACGCGACCGGCGCGGCCCTTCGGGCCGACGTCCTGCACGGCCTGACCCGCACGCCCAAGACGCTCCCGCCCAAGTGGTTCTACGACGCACGCGGCAGCGAACTCTTCGACGAGATCACTCAACTGCCCGAGTACTACCCGACGCGCGCCGAGCGCGAGATCCTGCTCGCGCGCGCCGGGGAGATCGCCTCGGCCACGGGCGCGCGCACCCTCGTAGAGCTGGGCTCCGGCTCGTCCGACAAGACGCGCCACCTCCTGGACGCGCTCACGGACCTCACGACGTACGTCCCCGTGGACGTCAGCGAGAGCGCGCTGCGCGGCGCGGCGGACACGCTCCTCGCCGGGCGGCCCGGGCTCGACATCCACGCCATGGTCACGGACTTCACGACCGCGTTCGATCTGCCCGGGACGCCGGGGCCGCGCCTGGTCGCCTTCCTCGGCGGCACGATCGGCAACCTGCTGCCGGACGAGCGGGCCGCGTTCCTGACGGCGGTGCGCGGGCTCCTCTCCCCCGGCGACTTCTTCCTTCTCGGCACGGACCTGGTGAAGGACGAGCGGACGCTGGTCGCGGCGTACGACGACGCGGCGGGCGTCACGGCCGCGTTCAACAAGAACGTGCTGAGCGTGATGGACCGGGAGCTGGGCGCCGACTTCCGTCCCGAGACGTTCGAGCACGTCGCCCGGTGGAACGCCGAGTGCGAGTGGATCGAGATGCGGCTGCGCTCCACCACGGCGCAGACCGTGAAGATCCCGGCGCTCGGCCTCGCGGTCGAGTTCGCGGCGGGCGAGGAGGTGCGCACGGAGGTCTCCGCGAAGTTCCGCCAGGAGGGCGTCAAGGCCGAACTGCACGAGGCGGATCTCGACCTGACGCACTGGTGGACGGACGTGGAGGGGCGGTTCGCGCTGTCGCTGAGCAGGGCGGCCTAGCGGCGCGTCGGGTTCCGCGCGTCGTCGGTTTCGCTCGACTTCAGTTCCGCTCGTCGAGGCGGCGGGTGATCTCGCGGGACGCCCGCTTCGCCTCGGCCGACGGGTCGCCGCCGGCGAGGACCTTGGACATGTACTGCTTGATGGGGTTGTCGCCGGCCTCCACGTTCGGCCACAGCGGTGAGCCGGGCGTCGCCTTTCCGTGGGCGGCGCCGACGGCCATCGCGGCCACGCCCGGCTCACCGGCGACCGCGTCGGCGAGCGTGGTCTTGTTCGGCACGTAGTTCATGGTGCGGGCCAGTTCGGTGTTCCACTTCTCGCCGGCCAGCGCCTTGACCACCTCGACGGCGCCGTCCCGGTTGTCGGTGTTGGCGGGGACGACGAGGTCCGAACCGCCGGTGAACACGGTGCCCGCCCTGCGCGACGTCTTGCCCGGTATCGGGAAGTAGCCCAGCTTTCCCTTGAGTTCGGGGTTCTTCTGGAGGATGCGCTGGGTGGCGCCGGGCACGGAGATGATCTGCGCGATGTCGCCGCGGGCGAACTGCTCGGCCTGCGGCGGGTGTTCCTCGTCGGCGTCCTTGGGGCCACCGCCGAGCGCCTGGAGCTGCCGGTAGAAGGCCATGCCGCGCAGCGCGGCGGGCGTGTCCAGGGTGCCGGTCCAGACGCCCGAGTTCTCCTCGGCGAGGTCACCGCCCTCGTCCCAGACGAACCCGGACAGCGTGTACCAGTCCTGTCCGGCGAGGTAGATGCCCTCCGTGCCGCCGGAGTTCAGCTTCCGTGTCATGTCGAGCCATGCGGCGCGCGTGGTGGGCGGCTCGTCGATCCCCGCCTGCCGGAAGAGGTCCTTGTTGTAGATGACGACGCGGTTCGCGGCGTACCAGGGGATGCCGTACTGCCGGGAGGTGTCGACGCCGGGTTCGGCGAGGCCGGGCAGCCAGTCGTGCATGCCGAGGTCGCGCGCGGACTCCAGGGAGAGGTCGAGCAGCCCGTCCTCCTCGACGTACTGCGGGACCTGGGTGTTGCCGACCTCGATGACGTCGGGGGCGCCCGGCTCTTCGCCGCGGCGGCCGTTGAGCGCCTTGGTGACCTTGGCGCCGATGCCGGTCCAGTCCTGGATGCGGATGTCGAGCGTCATGCCGTCGTGCCGGGACTCGAAGTCCTCCGTGAAGCGCTTGAGGAAGTCCTCCGAGGCGCTGCCGCGCATCAGCCACACGGTGACGGTGTCCTGGTCGCCGTCGCCGCCCGGCAGGACTCCGCACGCGGTGACGAGCGTGCCGGTGGCGAGGAGGGAGGCGAAAGTCAGGGCGAGGCGGCGGGAGTTCACGTGGGTCACTTTCTTCCTGCGGACAGGGAAATGAAGCCCGACGTGGGGGAAGAGCACTCGGCTCGTACGGGTGTCTGGGGATTTTGGTATAGACCAACGGGAGGGTCAAGGGGTGTGGCCCACCCCTACCCTCCCGTCGACGCCCCGTCAGGTCAGGCGGTCGGCCTGGCCAGGCAGGTCGCGAGGCGCTTCTCGGCGGTGCCGAGCAGCTTCTTGGCGCGGGCGCGGTCGGCGAGCAGCTGCGGGTCGACCTCGACGCCGTTCAGCGCCGCGGAGGCAGCGCGGGCCTCCTCGCGGGCCTGCGCGAGGTCCCGCTCGGCCTGGTCGCGCTCCTTGACTGCCTTCATGTAGTCGGCGTCGGCCGGGTCGAAGCCGTCCTCCCGCTCCAGCTCCCGCACCCAGTCGCGCGCCTCGGTGTAGACCGTGGACTGGTACTCGACCGCGCCGTGGGCCATGTCGTAGTCGTGCTCCAGACTCTCGATCCGCGCTTCCACCGGGGCGATCCGGGCGTCGAGCGCGTCCACCGTGTCCTGGTGCCGGTTGACGGTCGCCTGGTAGCGGTGGCACGGCGCGGGTGCGGCCGTCGCCGCGACGGCCTGGGCCGCCCCCGTGGCCCCGAAGGCCATCAGGGTCAGGGTGGTCAGGACGGCGGCACGGGTGAGTCGGCGCTGCGTCAAGATGAGCCTCTTTCCACGGACGTGCGCGCGGGCGGGCCCCGCGCGGACAGTTGCTTCGGCCGAGGTCATTCATGACCGCCCGGCCGTGTCCGCTACGCGGGGTGAGGGGCGGCGTCATACGGATGGCGGGCCCCGCCGCCCCGGGGCACGGTGGAGGCATGTCGAACCACACGTATCGCGTCACCGAGATCGTCGGCACCTCCCACGAAGGCGTGGACGAGGCGGTCCGCAATGGGATCGCTCGCGCCTCGCAGACCGTGCGCAACCTCGACTGGTTCGAGGTCACGCAGGTCCGGGGGCAGATCGTCGACGGCCAGGTCGAGCACTGGCAGGTCGGCCTGAAGGTCGGCTTCCGGCTGGAGGACGACGGCTCCTGACCCCTCCCCGCCTCAGGTCCGCCCCTCGCGCTCCTGGGCGTCCTTCAGCGCCGCCGACGTGCTCGCCCAGCGGGCCCGTACGACGGTGAACCCGGCGCACTGCGCGTCGTCGCAGACCAGCTCGTCGTCGTCCACGAGCGCCCGCAGCTCGCGGCCGCGCGCGATGCGGCGCAGGACGTCCAGCTTGGTGCGGCGGGCCGGCCTGCGGTCGTCGTTGCGCCGCATGTGCACCGGCCCCTTCGGCAGTCCGTGCGCGCAGAGCCAGGCGACCGTGTCGGCGCGGCACCGCTCCGGGCGCCCGGTCAGGTAGACGATGTCGCACTCCTCGGCGTACGAGAGGGCGAGCGCGACCCCTTCGGCGAGCGGCGGATCGTGCGGCGCGGCGGCGAAGAACGCGTTCCAGTCGCGCGGACCGCGCTCCAGGAACCGCTGCCGGTGCGCGGTGTCGGCGAGGGTTCCGTCGAGGTCGAACACGGCGAGGGGGCGTTCGTCGCTGGCCATGGCGTTCACCCTAGGCGGACGGCGGGCCGGTCGGGGAATCTCCGGGGCCGGGCAGCGTTGAAGCAAGGTGTGAGCACCGTGATCGAATCGACCCGCTTCTCCGTCCTCGACCGCTCCCGCACCCGCGAGGGCCACTCGGACGGGGACGCGCTGCGCGACACCGTCTCCCTGGCCCGGGACCTGGAGCGGCTCGGCTACGAGCGCGTCTGGGTCTCCGAGCACCACGGTGTGCCGGGCGTCGCCGGGTCCGCGCCGACCGTGCTCGCGGCGGCCGTGGCCGCGGCGACCCGGCACATCCGGGTCGGCACCGGCGGCGTGATGCTGCCCAACCATCAACCCCTGGTCGTGGCGGAGCAGTTCGGGGTCCTGGAGGCGCTGTTCCCCGGCCGGATCGACATGGGGCTCGGCCGCTCGGTCGGGTTCACGGACGGGGTCCGCAAGGCGCTGGGCCGGGACAAGGACGACGCCGAGGACTTCGCCGGGCAGCTCGACGAACTGCTGGCGTTCTTCACCGGCACGTCGTCCACGCGCGTGCACGCCCGCCCCTCCGAGGGCCTGCGGGTCCCGCCGTTCGTGCTGGCGATGGGCGAGGGCGCCGCGATCGCGGCCCGCGCCGGGCTGCCGATGGTGATCGGCGACTTCCGTTCCCGCGAGAAGATGCTGCGCGGCATCGACCGCTACCGCGCCGAGTTCCGCCCCTCGGCCTGGTCCGCCGATCCGTACGTCGTCATCTCGGGGACGGTCGCCGTGGCGGGCAGCGAGCCGGAGGCCCGCCGGATCCTCGCCCCCGAGGCCTGGTCGATGGCGCACTCGCGCACGCACGGCACGTTCCCGCCGCTCCCGCCCGCCGAGCGCGTCGCGGGCCTGGAGATGACGGCGAAGGAGCGCGAGCTGTACGAGTCCGGGCTTCGCGGCCACATCGTCGGCACGGAGCAGCAGGTCGCGGAGGAGCTGGAGACGGTGATCAAGGAGAGCGGGGCGCAGGAGGTGCTGGTGACGACCAGTACGTACGACCGCGAGGCCCTGCTGGAGTCGTACCGCCGCCTGGCCCGGATCGCCCGCCTGACGCCGCGCTAGCCACACGGTTCGCTAGGTGAGCCCCAGGCCGCGCAGCAGCATCGGCAGCGAGGAGTGCAGTTCGCGCTGCCAGTACGGCCAGGTGTGGGTGCCGGGGCCGTAGAAATTGGTGGTGAGGTGCTTGGCGCCCGCCTTCCTCAACCGGTCGGCGAGGGCGTGGTTCTGCCGGTTGAAGTCGGCCTCCAGGGCGTTGGTGGCGCCCGGTGGGTCCAGCGGGCCCGCGGTGCCGTCGCCGCAGGAGAGATAGACGGGCAGCGACTTCAGGCGCTTCGCCAGGTAGTACGGGTCGTGGGCGGCCCAGATGTCGCGCTGGGCCACCGGGTCGCCCCAGACGCGCAGGGGGTCGTTGCCCTGCCCGGCGAGGAAGCCCATGATCCGGTTCGTCGACTCGTCGTTCAGGAGCGGGTGCGCGGAACCGGAGTAGGCCGCGGCCGCCCTGAACATGCCCGGGTGCCGGGCCGCGTACAGGAGCGCGCCCTGGCCGCCCATGGACAGGCCCGCGACGACGCGCCGGGAGCCCGCGCCCCAGTCGCGTTCCAGGAGGCGGCGCAGATCGCGGGTGTGGAAGGTGTCCCAGGCCGGATCGCCGCCCTGGCCGTAGTTCCACCAGTCGCTGTACCAGCCGTTCCAGCCCGCCTCCGGCATCACGACGAGGACGTTGCGCAGGTCTTGGAGCGCGGCGACGTCCGTCATGTTGGTCCAGGACGTGTAGTCGCCGCAGCAGCCGTGCAGCAGCCACAGGGTGGGCCAGTGCCGGTCGCGGTCGGCCGGGTTCCAGCCGTCGGGCGTGAGCAGCCGGACCTTGACCGTGCGGCCGCCGAGCGCCGAGGCGCGGACGGAGAGGTCCACCTGCCGGTCGGCGACCTGCTGGACGTCGACGACCTCGGTGGCGGGCGGTGCCTTCGTGGCGGCGACGGCCGGCGGGGCCCCGCAGAGGGTGAGCAGCAGGGCCGCCAGGACGAGCAGCAGGCGTCTGGTGTGCGGGTTCAGGGCGGCGGTCATGGCGGCTCCCTCGAATCGTCCGGCGCTTGCGTCAGCGGGTGCCGGGGAGCACCAACAGGGCGTCCCCGACCGGGCGTTCACCGGTCGCGTCCGACGGGTCGTTGATCACCTGGTCGTCGACGACCATCGTGGTCGAGCCGCCGCCGTCGAGGTTGACGGCGTCCCGCAGACCGAGGGACGCGGCGACGTCGGCGCTCTCGTTGATGCTCAGGCCCAGGGCTCCGGTGCCGCGTCCGTCGGCGGTGACGAGCACGGTGCGGCCCGAGGCGTCCGTTCCTGCGAGGGTGCGCGGGTTCCGCTTGTGCACCCAGCCGTAGTAGAAGCTCGGGTTGCCCGGCTGCACCATGCCGTCGGTGGCGGGGGTGACGTGGCGGCGGCCGTCACGGACGAGTTCGGGACCGCCGTTGAGGATGCTGGTCGAGCGGGAGGCGGTGACGGCGCGGCCCTTGGCGTCCTTCAACCCGCTCTGGATCCGCAGGGGGTGACCGGTCCTCGCGAGGGCTGTCAGTCGCTCCGCGTACGCACCCGTGGCCTGGATGCTGCGGCCTCCGGCGGGCAGAGTGCCGCCGCGCGGAGAGCGCACCTCGACGACCCGGCCGGTGCGGTCGGCAACGGCTTCGGCGCCGTCGCCCTTCGGCGTCTGCGCACCGAACTCCGGGGTGAACGCGACGAGTTCGTCCGGGTCGGTGCAGGTGGTGTCGTGCAGCGGCCGGGCGGTCGGGGTGTCGTCGGCGGTGCCGCCGCAGTTGCGGATCAGGCCGGGGACGCGGTCGATGCCGTCGAGCGGCAGCGTGGTGCCGTCGGCCGTGACCTTGCCCTGCCAGGTGAGACGAGTGACGGCGGTGCCGCGCGCGGAGTCGTGGACGACGAGACCGGGCCGCCCGTTCACCGCCTCGCTCAGCAGACGGCCGTTGTAGACGCCGACGCCGGCCAGGTCGCCGGGGGCGCCCGCCTTGGGGTCGAGGACGAAGAAGCCCGCGTTGACCCCGGCCGTCGCGCCCGCGGCGGAGGCGAGCGCGCTGGTGGTCTCCCGGTTCTCCAGGTCCGGGCCGTACGACGCCTTGAGGTCGCCGTCGAACTTCTTCGGGTCGATGGTGAGGACGTCGACGCGCCAGGGGCCGCGGTCCCCCGCGTTCCCGTCCCAGCCGGTGTACCAGGCGGATCCGGTGTACCCGGCGGCGCGCAGGCGGGTGCGTTCGGCGGTGGCGGCGGCCTCGGTGGGGAAGGTGCCGACGCGGACCCGCCAGCCGAGGGTGCCGCCCGCGTAGTCGGCGGTCGCCGCGGTGGTGACCTTCTCCGAACGGGCCTCGAAGCCGTCCGCCCGCAGGCCGGAGGCGAGTTCCGCGGCGCTGGCCTCGTCCTTCAGTGCGGTCGGCGGCGCGTCCGGGTCGGGCGATCCGGCGCCGCCCGGGATGGAGACCTCGACGGTCCACGCCATGGCCGGGGCGTCCGCGCCGCGCACGATCCGGGTGAGCGTCACGCCCGGCTGCAGCGTGCGCGTCGTCCGCGTCTCCGACAGGTCGGCGGCGCCGAGCGGCAGGCTGCCGTGCCGGGGCGCGGACGGGGCCGGTGACGGCGAGGCCTGTGCGGGAGCCGCACCCACGAGGGCGAGAGCGCACACCGCCGCGCCCGCGCCGAACAGTCTGCCGTTCACGAACCCCCCACTGCTCGAATGACGACCTCCGTAACGGTGCGTGAGCCCATGACCACCAGTCAAGGCGTGTGCGCATCATTCATCGGGCGTTCTCCGGGCCGCCGCTGCCGCGACGTGGGTGGATCATGGAGTACGACAGCCGACGCAGCCGACCGGGAGCACGCGCCATGCACCACCCCACCTCGCCCGACCCCCGCCACGACGGACTCGTGCGGGTGCGCGGCGCCCGTGAGCACAACCTCAAGGGTGTCGACGTGGACATCCCGCGGGACGTGCTCGCGGTCTTCACGGGGGTGTCGGGCTCGGGAAAATCGTCGCTTGCCTTCGGGACGATCTACGCGGAGGCGCAGCGCCGCTACTTCGAGTCGGTCGCCCCGTACGCCCGGCGGCTGATCCACCAGGTCGGCGCGCCGAAGGTCGGCGAGATCAGCGGGCTGCCGCCCGCGGTGTCGCTGCAGCAGAGCCGCTCGGCGCCGACCTCCCGCTCCTCGGTCGGCACGGTCACGACGCTGTCGAACTCGCTGCGGATGCTGTTCTCGCGGGCCGGTACGTATCCGGAGGGCGCCGAACGCCTCGATTCGGACGCGTTCTCCTCGAACACGGCGGCCGGGGCGTGCCCCTCGTGCCACGGCCTCGGGAAGGTGCACCGCACCACCGAGGCGCTGCTGGTGCCCGATCCCGCGCTGTCGATCCGCGAGGGCGCCATCGCCGCCTGGCCGGGCGCCTGGCAGGGGAAGAACCTGCGCGACGTCCTCGACGCGCTCGGGTACGACGTCGACCGGCCCTGGCGGGAGCTTGCGCAGGCGGACCGGGACTGGATCCTGTTCACGGACGAGCAGCCGGTGGTGACCGTGCACCCGGTGCGGGACGCGGGCCGCATCCACCGCCCGTACCAGGGCACGTACATGAGCGCGAACCGCTATGTGCTCAAGACCTTCTCGGACTCCAAGAGCCAGTCGCTGCGCGCCAAGGCGGAGCGGTTCCTGGAGAGCACGCCGTGTCCGGTCTGCGGGGGTGCGCGGCTGCGGGCGGAGGCCCTGGCCGTGACCTTCGCGGGCCGGACGATCGCGGATCTCGCGGGTGTCCCGCTCGCCGATCTCGCCGGGCTGCTCGCGACCGAGGGTGACACGTCCGAGACGGCGCGCGTGCTGACCGACGATCTGCGGGCCCGCATCGCGACGGTCACCGAGCTGGGTCTCGGCTATCTGAGCCTCGACCGGTCGACCCCCACCCTGTCTGCGGGTGAGTTGCAACGGCTGCGTCTGGCCACGCAGTTGAGGTCCGGACTGTTCGGCGTCGTGTACGTCCTCGACGAGCCGTCCGCCGGACTCCACCCGGCCGACACCGAGTCCCTGCTCACCGTGCTCGACCGGCTGAAGGCGTCCGGCAACTCCGTGTTCGTGGTCGAGCACCACCTCGATGTGATGCGGCACGCCGACTGGCTGGTCGACGTGGGGCCGCAGGCCGGTGAGCACGGCGGGCGGGTGCTGCACAGCGGTCCGGTGGACGGGCTGCGCGAGGTCGCGGAGTCGGCGACGGCCCGCTTCCTGTTCGCCGAGGACCCCGTGGAGGAACGCCAGGTCCGCACCCCCACCGGCTGGCTGAAGGTCGGTCCGGTCACCCGGCACAACCTGCGCGAGGTCACCGCCGAGTTCCCGCTGGGCGCCTTCACCGCCGTCACCGGTGTCTCCGGGTCCGGGAAGTCGACGCTGATCGGCGAGATCACCGAGGAGGTCGAGGGCGTCGGCCGGCTCGTGGTCGTCGACCAGAAGCCGATCGGCCGCACACCACGCTCGAACCTGGCCACCTACACGGGCCTGTTCGACGTCGTGCGCAAGGTGTTCGCGGCCACCGACGAGGCGAAGGCGCGCGGCTACGGCGTCGGCCGCTTCTCGTTCAATGTCACCGGCGGGCGCTGCGAGACCTGCCAGGGCGAGGGCTTCGTCAGCGTGGAGCTGCTGTTCCTGCCGAGCACGTACACACCGTGCCCGGACTGCGCGGGCGCCCGCTACAACCCGGAGACGCTCCAGGTGACCTACCGGGGTCGGAACATCGCCGAGGTGCTCGATCTGACAGTGGAGTCGGCGGCGGAGTTCTTCGAGGCGGCAGACACCAAGACGGCTGCCGCGGCGCGGCCCGTGCTGCGCAGCCTGCGCACGCTGCTCGACGTCGGACTCGGCTATCTGCGGCTCGGGCAGCCGGCCACCGAACTGTCGGGCGGCGAGGCCCAACGCATCAAGCTGGCCAGCGAGTTGCAGCGGGTGCGGCGCGGGCACACCCTGTACCTCCTCGACGAGCCGACGACCGGACTGCACCCGGCCGACGTGGAGGTGCTGATGCGGCAGCTGAACGGGCTCGTCGACGCCGGGCACTCCGTGGTCGTGGTCGAGCACGACATGGCGGTGGTCGCGGGGGCGGACTGGGTCGTCGACATGGGTCCCGGCGGCGGGGCCGCGGGTGGGCGCGTGGTGGCCGCGGGGCCGCCGGCGACGGTGGCCGCCGATCCGGGGAGCCGGACCGCTCCGTACCTGCGGAAGGTGACGCGAACGCGATGACGGGACCGGAGGTTGAGCACCACGCCGGTCCCGCCCACCCCGCGCTCTTCGCGGGACGCCCATCGCGCCAGCCGTTCAGCGCTTGTCCGTTCAGCGGCTCACCTTGCGGTTCGCGCGCAGCCACTCCTTGTTCATGCTGGTGATGGAGAACAGCGGGATGCCCTTGGGGCAGGCCGTCGCGCACTCGCCGGCGAGCGTGCAGCCGCCGAAGCCCTCCTCGTCCATCTGACCCACCATGTCGAGGACGCGGGTCTCGCGCTCGGGCGCGCCCTGCGGCAGCACGTTGAGGTGGTTGATCTTCGCCGAGGTGAACAGCATCGCCGCGCCGTTGGGGCAGGCCGCGACGCAGGCGCCGCAGCCGATGCACTCGGCGTGCTCGAAGGAGAAGTCCGCGTCGGGCTTGGGGACGGGTGTGGAGTGCGCCTCGGGGGCCGCGCCCGTCGGGGCCGTGATGTAGCCGCCGGCCTGGATGATCCGGTCGAAGGCCGAGCGGTCCACCACCAGGTCCTTCACGACCGGGAAGGCGGAGGCGCGCCACGGCTCGATGTCGATGGTGTCGCCGTCCTTGAAGGACCGCATGTGCAGCTGGCAGGTGGTGGTGCGCTCCGGGCCGTGCGCGTCGCCGTTGATGACGAGCGAGCAGGCGCCGCAGATGCCCTCGCGGCAGTCGTGGTCGAAGGCGACCGGGTCCTCGCCCTTGAGGATGAGTTCCTCGTTGAGGGTGTCGAGCATCTCCAGGAACGACATGTCCTGGCTGATCCCGTCCACCTCGTACGTGGACATGGCGCCTTCGGCGTCGGCGTTCTTCTGGCGCCAGACGCGCAGGGTGAGCTTCATGCGTAGCTCCGCTGAGTGGGGTGGACGTACTCGAAGACCAGGTCTTCCTTGTGCAGTACCGGAGCGGCGCCGGTACCGGTGAACTCCCAGGCGGCGGCGTACGAGAACTCCTCGTCGACACGCGCCGCCTCGCCGTCGGGGGTCTGCGACTCCTCACGGAAGTGGCCGCCGCAGGACTCGGCGCGGTGCAACGCGTCGAGACACATCAGCTCGGCGAGCTCGATGTAGTCGATGATGCGGTTGGCCTTCTCCAGCGACTGGTTGAACTCCTCGCCGGTGCCGGGCACCTTGATGCGGCGCCAGAACTCCTCGCGGATCTGCGGGATCCGGTCGAGGGCCTTGCGCAGACCCTCCTCCGTGCGGGCCATGCCGCAGAACTCCCACATCAGCTCGCCGAGTTCACGGTGGAAGGAGTCCGGCGTGCGGTCCCCGTCCACGGCGAGCAGCTTCGCGAGCCGCTCCTCGGTCTCGCGCACGACCTCGACGGTGGCCGGGTGTTCGGCGTTCACCTCGTCGGTGTGCGGGTGCTTGGCGAGGTAGTCGTTGATGGTGGCCGGGAGGACGAAGTAGCCGTCCGCGAGGCCCTGCATCAGCGCGCTCGCGCCGAGCCGGTTGGCGCCGTGGTCGGAGAAGTTGGCCTCGCCGACGGCGAAGAGGCCGGGGACGGTGGTGGACAGGTCGTAGTCGACCCAGAGTCCGCCCATCGTGTAGTGCACGGCGGGGTAGATCCGCATGGGCGTCCTGTACGGGTCCTCGTCGGTGATCCGCGCGTACATGTCGAAGAGGTTGCCGTACTTGGCCTCGACGGCCTTCTTGCCCATCCGCTTGATGGCATCGGCGAAGTCGAGGTACACACCCTGGCCGCCGGGGCCCACTCCCCTGCCCTCGTCGCACACGTTCTTCGCGGCGCGGGAGGCGATGTCACGGGGCACGAGGTTGCCGAACGCCGGGTAGATGCGCTCCAGGTAGTAGTCGCGCTCGTCCTCGGGGATCTCGTTGGCGGGACGTGTGTCGCCCTTCGCCTTCGGCACCCAGATACGCCCGTCGTTGCGCAGCGACTCCGACATCAGCGTCAGCTTGGACTGGTGGTCGCCGGTGCGCGGGATGCACGTGGGGTGGATCTGCGTGAAGCACGGGTTGGCGAAGTAGGCGCCGCGCCGGTGGGCGCGCCAGATCGCCGTCGCGTTGGAGTTCATGGCGTTCGTCGACAGGTAGAAGACGTTGCCGTAACCGCCGGAGGCGAGCACGACGGCGTCCGCGAAGTATGTGTCGATCTTGCCGGTGATGAGGTCGCGGGCGACGATGCCGCGCGCCTTGCCGTCGACGATGACGAGGTCGAGCATCTCGGTGCGCGGGTGCAGCTCGATGTTCCCGGCGGCGACCTGGCGGCTGAGCGCCTGGTACGCGCCGAGGAGGAGCTGCTGGCCCGTCTGGCCGCGGGCGTAGAAGGTGCGGGACACCTGCACGCCGCCGAAGGAGCGGGTGTCGAGGAGGCCGCCGTACTCGCGGG
Organism: Streptomyces sp. EDA2-14; assembly: GCF_054963755.1. Lineage (NCBI taxonomy): Bacteria > Bacillati > Actinomycetota > Actinomycetes > Kitasatosporales > Streptomycetaceae > Streptomyces > Streptomyces sp. EDA2-14. The sequence continues at coordinate 2,206 of NZ_JBUEGE010000014.1, read as the reverse complement.
CGAAGGGCACACCCTGCGCGACACACTGGTCGATGATCTCGACGGAGATCTGCGCGAGGCGGTGCACGTTCGACTCGCGGGCGCGGAAGTCGCCGCCCTTGACGGTGTCGTAGAAGAGGCGGTGCACCGAGTCGCCGTCGTTGCGGTAGTTCTTCGCGGCGTTGATGCCGCCCTGCGCGGCGATCGAGTGGGCGCGGCGCGGCGAGTCCTGGTAGCAGAACTGGACGACGTGGTAGCCCTGTTCGGCGAGGGTGGCTCCGGCGGATCCGCCGGCCAGGCCGGTGCCGACGACGATGACGGTGTGCTTGCGGCGGTTGGCCGGGTTGACCAGCTTGGCCTCGAAGCGGCGGGTGTCCCAGCGCTCGTTCACGGGGCCCTGCGGCGCCTTGGTGTCGACGACCGGCTCGCCGGTGGAGTAGTCCGCGTATGAGGTCATGGTTGTTCAGCTCACCAATCCGGTCATGACGCCCACGGGCACGGCGATGAAGCCGAGCGTGAGCACCACGGCGAGTACGTTGCCGACGGTCTTCAGGACGCGGTCGCGGGTGCGGCTGCCGACACCGAGGGTCTGCGCGGCGCTCCAGAACCCGTGCTGGATGTGGAAGCCGAGGGCGAGCATCGCGACGATGTAGATGACGTTGCCGTACCAGGTCGAGAACGTGTCGATGATGTTCTGGTACGGGTGCAGGTGCTCGTAGCCGCCCGGGTGCACCGTGCCGGTCGTCAGGTCGAGGATGTGCCAGACGATGAACAGGCCGAGGATGATGCCGCCCCAGCGCATGGTGCGGGTGGCGTAGTCGGCGCGCGGCTTCTTGTGCACGTACTTGCTGGGGCGTGCCTTGTTGCCCCGGCGGCTCAGCTGGTACGCGGACGTGGCGTGCGCGACGACGGCGACGATGAGGACCACGCGGGCGATCCACAGGCCCCACTCGTAGTGCAGGACGGGCCCGCCCATGGTGCGCAGCCAGGCGGCGTAGTGGTTGATCTCCTCGGGGCCGAAGAAGATCTTCAGGTTCCCGATCATGTGCGCGACCAGGTAGAGCAGCATGACGAGGCCGCTCACCGCCATCACAGTCTTCTTGCCGACGGAGCTGTCCCAGACAGTGCGTGCCATGGACGGCCGTCGGTCCGTCCGCGTTGCCAGAGCCATGGGTCAAGACGCTAGAGCCCAAGGGCCCGATCGGTCCAAGACATGGTGCGCCTCATTTCGATAGGCATTCGCTATCGAGGGAGCTATGGTGGTCCCCATGCAGTTCCAGCAGCTCCAGTACTTCGTCGCGGTCGCGGAGACCCGGCACTTCACCCGCGCCGCCGAGCTGGTGCACGTCGCCCAGCCGTCGCTGTCCCAGCAGATCCGGACGCTCGAGCGGGAACTGGGCGTGGACCTGTTCCAGCGGGCCCGCGGAAACATCACGCTGACCGACGCCGGGGAGGCGCTCCTGCCGCTCGCCCGCCGGATCCTCGCCGACGCGGACACGGCACGGCACGAGGTGCAGGAGCTGGCGCAGCTCAAGCGCGGCCGGGTGCGGCTCGGCGCGACCCCCTCGCTCTGCACTGGCCTGCTGCCGGACGTGCTGCGCGCCTTCCACGACCGCTACCCCGGCATCCAGCTGATGATCGAGGAGGGCGGCTCCCACGACCTCGTACGGGGCCTCGCGCGCGGCGCCCTCGACCTCGCGCTCGTCGTCCTCCCGCTCCCTGCGCCCGCGCCCGCCCTGACGACGGTGGAGCTGCTGCGCGAGGAGCTGGTGGTGGTGTCGTCCAAGGACGCGCCCGCGCCGGGGCGGGGCCGGGGATCCGTGCGCATCCCCGACCTGGAGGGCGAGCGGCTCGTCATGTTCCGGCACGGGTACGACCTGCGGGAGCTGACCGTCGCCGCGTGCCGGGGCGAGGGGTTCGAGCCGGACTTCGCGGTGGAGGGCGGCGAGATGGACGCGGTGCTCGGGTTCGTGCGGGCCGGGCTCGGGGTGGCGGTGGTGCCGTGGATGGTGGCGCACCGGGCCGGGGCGGATCTGCGGGTCACTCCGTTGGCGAAGCCGGGGCTGAGCCGCACGATCGCGCTCGCGCATCGGTCGGATGTGGCCCCGCCCCGCGCTGCGCGTGAGCTTCAGCGGATGCTTTTCGACGGACAACCCAGCCCCTCCGGCGTTTGAGGAGCGGGGTCCGGGGCGGAGCCCCGGCGGTTAGCCGGCGTTGCGGTCGCGGG